>CAZFIB010000099.1:0-14028 GCA_964518865.1 uncultured Thermodesulfobacteriota bacterium | reverse complement strand
AGAATCGGGCCTCCGGCAGCACAAAAATCCGGGTTTCCGTTCAGACACTAATTATATTAAATAACAAGTACCGGCGATCCGAATAAAGGAAAGGAATATCGTTATGAAGGGAAAGGGTATTTTGGGTGCGCTTTTTGTCTGGGGATTTTTCTGCATGATCGTATCATCGGCCTTCGCATCCGACGGCAAGGTATTGTTTCAACAAAAATGCGGAAAATGTCATAAATCCGGTGGAGAAGCGGCATCGTTTGCTCCTACCAAATATGCTTCCCTTCAGTGGGAACGCTTTTTTGAACGGGACAAACATGCGCGCAAAAAAGATATCAGCGCTGACTTCAGTTCCGACGAACTATTTGCGATAAAAAAATATCTGGTCGAGCATGCCGCCGACTCGGACCAGCCTGAAGCTGTAGGATTAAGATAAACCATAGGATGGAGAACCGATTCATGAAATTCACACAAACGATTTTTGGATGTCTTTTCTTTTTGCACCTTATGGGTTCAGCTGTATTCGCTGCGGATACAAACGCCGTCAGTCGACAGGAATTCATGAAAATGTTGAACGAATTGAAACGCGTAAACGGAAAAGTCGACAAGCTGAGCGAAGAAAACCAACAGCTTCGCGAAGAAATCAACACACTGAGAAACCGTCAGTCTCCTGTCGATACGACGGACATCAATACTCTGAAGGAGGATGTTGAGGAAATTTCAGAATTGCTGCCGATGATAGAGAAACGAACGCTTCTCGATAAAATTCAGATAGGCGCTGAACTGCGCACACGGGCTGACTGGTTTGACTTCAAGGAACGGGTGCCGGTAAGGGGACGATCCTATCGAGAAGGGCACGAAGAAGAAGTGCATGCCTTGATGAGCAACCGATTCCGCCTCAACCTCAAGGCTGAGATCAGCAAAAATTTGCAGTTCCACGGTCGGCTGACCATGTATAAAAACTGGATGGATGTCGATTTTGCCGCTCCGCTCGATTACAAGGCATCGCGGATGCGTACCGATAACGATCTGAACGTTGAGCGTGCCTATATCGATTATTTTTTCTCGCTTCATGAAAAGCTCCCGATGGCACTGTCTTTCGGAAGACTGCCCATGGCCGATGGTTTACCCACGGATTTGCGGGAGGATACTCCCCGTAAAGCCACATTCCCTTCGCTTTCATACGACATCGAAGGGGACGGACTCGGATTGTCTATTATGCTGGATAAGCTGACCGGCTTGAAAAAATCAGCCTTTCGTTTCATCTATCTTCGCCAAAACGATGATAATGATATCTATCCCTACAGGACAACTGAACTGGATCTCGAAGAGTCAAATATTTACATAAGCCAGTTTGAAACGATGCTTCCCGGTTCTTATTTTAAGGATATTCTCTTCATTCTTAATTTTATTGCGGTTCCCGACCTTCCCAGCATGGATTTGACCGGTCAAGGTCTCAACCCGGTCGATCTGCCCGACTCACAGGGGAGTATGTGGTACCTCACGGTATTTGCAGAAGCCAAAAATTTCTTGGGAACTGGCTTCGACTGGTTTGCGGGTTTTTCATATTTTGATCTTGATGCCGACGGAGGACCGGTAAAATACAGATTTGGTCCCGTTCCCGTCAACATAACGTTCAACAATAGAGATAATTATTCGGAAAAAAGTGCGCGTGCTTTTCATGTAGGGTTGAGATATACAATACCCGTACCGTCTCTGAACCGCCCGAAATTCGGGATCGAATATAACCGCGGATCGAAATACTGGCTTTCAAACACGAGTGCAAGTGAGGATCCTCTTAACAAGCTGGCCACACGCGGCTATGCATGGGACTTCTACTATATTCAGCCCATCAACCGGTATTTGACTGCTCGATTCGGCCATACATTTGTACGGGATCGTTATAAAATGGGTATGTCCGGACCGAAACATGTTCGACAGAAAATCAAAAACACGTATCTGTTGCTCGATGCCCGTTTTTAGAAAAATATTTTCTTATTTACGTTACTATTCCCCGGCTGGCTTCACTGGCATAAATAAAAGCCGGGGAATACTGTTTCATGAAAAAGCGCATCAATTTCATCTAAAGAAAATGAGAGGATACCCCGAACGTAAGAGTTGGTGACTAACGAATTTGTGATTGAAAAACCGACTGCCATGGTATCGATGCATTGATATTCTCAGAAAGGTTACATTATGCTTACCATGAGTCTAAGATATAAAATACTCGCCGGCTATCTGGTAATCACGCTTCTTATCATCGCCGTTGGCATATTTTCGATTATGCAGTTCGTATCGATGAACAACCGTATCGAGTATCTCACCCGCCAGGTGGGGAACGAGGTGAAAGCCGCCGGAAACATCGAAAATACAATCCTTGAGATGCGCACGAGTATCGAGAAGTACATCTATCTTAACAAAGAAGCCGACCGCGAGTCCGCGGAAACACTCATCGGGAAGGTCAACGAGCTGCTTGACAAGGCGAAAAAACAAATCAGGGATCCGCAGCGGAAGAAAAACCTGGATGAAATCGAAAACAATACGCAAAAATACATCTCTGCTTTCAACACCACCGTTACGCGCATCAAAGCCCGTGACGACAACAAACAAAGCCTTATCGCCGAAGGAGACAATCTCGAACAGTCATTGTATGACGTCGTGCGTACACAGCTCGAAAAAACCGATACCGTTCTCGAAGAGAAGCAGATACTGCTTCAGCAGGTTGCCGGAGGAGACATCAAAGCTGCCGAACTTGCGGAAAACCTTGCAAAAGAAGCCGATGAGCCCCGCGCCGGCGACAAGGTTTCGGCATGCTCGAACGCATTGAAACTGTTTCTTTCCGCGCGGACCGATGCAAGCCGGTTTCTCCTCGATTATGACGGCACGCATGCACAGCGGGTCGAAAACAAACTCGGTCAGGCCGTTAAAAGTCTCTCCGGGTTCGGCGATCTGGAGAAACTGAAATACGATATTGAAGATTATCTTGATGCATTCCTGGGACTTGCAGCCGTCAGCACCGCAATGAAGAAGGATATCAACAATGAGCTTCTGCCGCTTGCTCCCCGCATCGTACGCCTTGCCGACGACGTGCGCATTTCAGGATGGAATGAAATGGATGCCGCTCGAACCGAAATAGCGAAACAGTCGGCCGGCACCGAACGCATTATACTCATTATCGGCATCATCGCTATCGGCCTTGGAATCGCTATAGGTTTCTTTGTTGCAAACATCATCATAAAGCCAGTCAAAAATGTCGTTACCGGTCTCACCGGCTGTGCGGAACAGCTGTCCGACGGCGCCCGCCACATCAATGTTGCCAGTCAGGACCTTGCGTCCGGCTCTTCGCAGCAGGCGGCCTCCATCGAAGAAACATCTTCGTCGCTGGAAGAAATGGCGTCTATGACGCGCAATAATGCCGACAATGCGACGCAGGCCGATGCTCTTATGAAGGAGGCCAGTCAGGTCGTCACGAAAGCCAACGATTCCATGTCCGAGCTGACATCGTCCATGGAGCAAATATCAGCCGCAAGCGAAGAGACCTCGAAAATCATCAAGACGATCGATGAAATCGCTTTCCAGACCAATCTTCTGGCTCTGAACGCCGCTGTCGAGGCCGCCCGCGCCGGAGAGCAGGGCAGAGGCTTCGCTGTAGTGGCTGATGAAGTCAGAAATCTCGCCATGCGCTCGGCGGATGCGGCGCGCAGCACCGCCCAGCTCATCCAGGAAACGCTCGAAAAAGTCAAGGGCGGTACGGATCTGGTTAGCAAAACCAATGAGGCGTTTGTGGAGGTTTCGACAAGCGTACAGAAAGGTGCCGAACTCGTCAGCGAGATTTCGGCCTCCTCGCGTGAGCAGGCCCAGGGTATCGAGCAGATCAACCGGGCCGTCAATGAAATGGACAAGGTCGTGCAGAAAAACTCCGCCAACGCGGAGGAGTCTTCGGCCGCTTCTCAGCAGATGAACGCGCTTGCCACTCAGATGCGCAGCTTTGTCGGCGGGCTTGAAAAACTTGTCAGAGGTACGGCCGGTCAGCAGACTGCTGTACCCGAGCAGGCGGAGCACCCCCCGGAGAGCAGGGAAGATCAGAAGAGCCTTCCGCGGCCCAAGGCGGCGGAAGCTTCGGGCAAATATCGGAGCACTGCCGCTGAAAGCGGCTCTTCTCCCAAGGACGTGATTCCTCTTGATGACGATGAGTTCAAGGATTTTTAGGACGACAGTATGTTCAGGGCTTTCGCAACCCGCTTTTCGACATCCACATTTTTGTTGGAGAGAATCTGTTCAACACGGCTGAACTTGTATTGGATCTGCGCAACCATCATTTGCAAATCGTGCATGGCCCGCGCTTTGTTTGCCTCCGTACCGTTGAGCAGCTCTCGCTGCTCTTTTTCCCGGCCGATTTTTTCAAGCCGCAGCAGCAACTCATCGTTGTTGAACGGCTTGCACAGATAGTCATCCGCCCCCGCACGCATGGCTTCAATTGCCGAATCGATCGACGCATATGCCGACATGATGACAACGGCCAGGGTGCTGTCTTTTTCCTTGACTTTTTTCAGTACGGCAAGTCCGTCGTTGCTGCCCGGCATCATGAGATCGGTAAGCGCAACGTCGAATTCGTTGTTGTCGATGTAGTCAACCGCCTCGTCACCGGAGGAAAACGAGACGATTTCGTGATGCGCCCGCTTGAGCAGAACCTCGGCATATTCGCGCATATCCACATCATCATCGATAACCAGGATTTTCAGAGGCTGCATTTTTCTTCCTTTTGCAACTGTTTGGTGATTCGAAGGACACCTGCATGTATAGCTCACTACGCCGTCGATCGCAACAGGTGAATGCTTTGCACAGTATGTAGAGGCTGCAGCTCGACCACGTCCTAATGTATCTGTGAAAGAGCTGCGGCAGTCGCCGGATAGCCGTCTGTTTCCCGGCGCGCATGTTCGATTGACGAGACACGCTTTTCCCACACATGCAGCTGCGGATTCCACGCGTATCCGCGTTTTTTCAGCTCATGCGAAATGCTGTCGGCATTGACATAATAAACGGCAATGGAGTTGTCGGGATGAAGCAGTACTTTTGCATAGGTTGCAGCTGAACCGGACAGGGGCTTTGTACCGAATGCTTCCGTTATTTTTTTGAGCAGTGCTTTGTCCATGCCGTGACCTTTCGTTGAGAATGCTGTTTCCGGATACTTTTTACAGCATCAATTCGGTAGGTATTATACCCCTTCACCGGTTTGTCAGTCAATCACCGTTCCGCAAAATCTGCACGCAGGGTGAACAATGTCCCGACTTCGTCGGGTCGTTGTCATTGTTTTTATGAAGCCACAGGATTGTAGTGATATCTCGAAAGCAGTCCGAACAGAAAAGACGGACGCCACGGAGCGGGTCCCTCCAATTGCATTGACATGTGTATCCGGTAGCCATATACTTGCAATTACCGTAACTGTTGAATGATGAGACGATATTATGGACGATCCGCTGAAAATCGTTTCTGAAAAGTTTTCAAACGACTCGTTTGCACGTTCACAGGGAATTGTTCTCGACAGTCTGACCGCTGAAGAAATAAAGATGCACATGCCCCTGTCGGTCGATTCACTCAATCTCTACGATCGCCCGCACGGCGGTGTCATCTACGGCCTTGCCGATGCAGCGTTTTCCGTACTCGCCAACAATGCCGACAATATATCCGTTGCCCTCGACTGCACCATCACCTATCACAACAGCCCCGATCCCGGCCAGGTTCTGCATGTCCACGGCCATACCCTTTCAGTGACGAAACGGGTCGGCAGCTATCTGTTTCATGTCTATACCGAAGGTTCAGCGGGGAAAACACCAATTGCAACCATGAAGGGTACGGCCTTTCGAACCGGCCGTCCCGTTGCTGCCGGGTAGCATAACGCGGCATGCGAGCCTGCCCGTTATTGCACCCATAAAAGCCGACAGTGCCCGTTCACCTGTCGGCTTTTGTCTGTGGTGCGCCTGAAAGACTTTGTGACAAAATGATGACACCACGAAACAGATACGAAACCCTCTAATAGTATAAAATTTGAAGCTAATACGAGCAGTTGGGGGTACATGACGGTGGTATGTTATTTGCATGTTACAACAGTGAACACTATAGAAAGGAGGCTGTTGTCATGAAAGCACTGGTGATAGACGATAACAACTGCCTTAGGTCACTGCTGTCCGTATTTTTAAAAGATATCGGATTCGATGCTCATGAGGCACCGAACGGGCAGATCGCTTTTGAAATGGTTCAGGGTACGCGATACGATGTAATCATTTCCGATCTCGATATGCCGGTTATTAACGGTAAGGAGTTCTATTATCTTGTCGAGCAGCATGACCCGCGGATGCTGAACAGAATCATTTTTGCGACCGGCAGCGGGCTGGACGGCAGATATGCGGATTTTTTCAAGCAGATACGCTGTCCTGTTCTTGACAAGCCGTTTTCGTTGAAGATGCTGCGGTCGACCATCGAAAATCATCTGGGAATCAGGTGTGAGTCTGCCAGGCATCGTGAATGTGCCTGAGAGGGTAGGGAAGGTTATGTGAATTCTATTTTGGGTACATTCGCCGAAGCCTGCTTCGATAGCGAAAATATACATGTATCAAAAAGATGAGATTGCCGCGTCGCTGGCGCTCCTCGCAATGACAGACGGGCATGTCATCGCGAGGCCGAAGGCCGGGGCGACCTCTACAGATACCCCCGTAGCGTGCTGCGGGATAGTTTATTTATGCTGTAAGTACGATGGGAACTGAACGTAAACGGCGGCACGTATATTTCAGACTCCCGTACTATTCATACGGGCTTTCCTGCAGCATCCGTTCGATATAAAATCCCTTCTGCATCACCTGTGTTCCGTCCTCGGAATAAGCGACAACATCGACCCGGTTGTATTTCGGCCCGATATCCGGCTGGCGTATGCGGGCATTGACCTTTTTCATATAGCGAATGCTGTATGTCGAACCGGTCGTATGGTCGCGGGGAGCGCTGCCGTTAAGCACAGTTTCCGGCCAGGCCTGATATGCGGGTGGAATTGTTTCCCGGTTGCTGGCTATGACGAACAGATAGCCGGACTGGGGCATGCCGCGACCGGAGGTGTTGCAGAGTTTAAAGGAACAGTCAAAGTCAAGCGTCAGGTTGATCCGCGAAATGGTGAAATCTTCAATGCCGACGAGACTTTCAATTTCTTTGTCCAGAGCGGCTATTTCACCGTCAAGGGTGTTTTCGTTGATCGAGCTTGCTCCTTTGCCGCTGACAGCATAGTGATTCACCCGCTTGAAAATAATATCTTCAGCCCATGCTCTGTAGCGGCTGGTTTCACGAGTTTCGGCACGCAGCTGTTCAACGTTGTGCGTCAAAGACACGACAGCGTTAGTGTGCAGGCGGTTTTTATTGCACATATAGAGATATCCCGACGTACTGATCAGACAAGCGCATACCACAAACAAAGCACATCCCGTAATGATCCTGAGTGCGGTATGGCTGAGGCGGGTGGAGAACTTTTTCCCACTATGTTCTGAGAGGAGCAGTATTGTGAAACTTGTTTTCATGGCATTCTCCGGAAAGTAAAATTCCAATCATATAAACAGTTTCTATACTAATAATCGGAACGAAACGCTACGCAAATAAGTCTTTTTTATCAAAAAAACATCGATTTTTTAAAGTTTTGCCCCATATACCCCAATATGTAGTGCTTTGATTTTAATTGACACACAACTATAAATATTATATAGTAACTAACTTAAAAAACTTCCATTTTTTTGCTTAACCGGAAAAAACGGTTTGCCGGTACTTAAACGGAGAGGGCACATGACATACGCATCAAACCGCTATACCAGGAGTGCTTTGAAAAACGGCTATACGAACAGGATGATTTTTGTTGATCTCAGCACAAAGCAGATCGAAGTGAGAAATATTCAGGATGAAATGCGTGACAAGTTTATCGGCGGTCGCGGGTATTGCCTGAAGCTGGTGTATGACGGTACCGGGCCCGCAACACGCTACGACAGCCCTGAAAATGTGCTTGCATTTGCCGGCGGCCCTTTCTGCGGAGAAACAGCGTTTGCCGGTACCGGCAAGTTCATTGTCGGTACTGTTTCGCCTCTGACGCAGACGTTCTGTGACTCCAATGTCGGGGGCCATTTTTTCCCTCTTGTCAAGCTTGCCGGTTTTGATGCGATTGCCGTTACCGGCAGGTCGGAATCGGACCTTCTTGTGAGAATTGACGGCAACCGGTGCTGTATCGAGATTGTCGATGCTCCTGAATGCGACGGTACGCTGCTCGATGCCGACCATCTCGTTAAAAGCTGGAACGGCTCCGGCCGGCTTGAAAACGTTTCATTTATATGTGCCGGCACCGGCGCTCTCAATACGCATCTGGGTTGTATCAACAGTGTATACTATGATGTGCGCCGCGGCCGGTGCCGAGCGAAACAGGCCGGCCGGGGAGGAACGGGCACGGTGATGCGCGCAAAAGGTCTGTGGGGCATCACGGTTACCTGCGATGAGCCCAGGGGCAATGCGAACCGGCCGGCGGATCGAAAGCGGCTGATGGAAGCGGGCCGCAAATTGCGCAAGGTTATCAGGGAAGTCGACCCCAGGGCGATGAGCCTCGGGACCCAGGGAACCACGTGCCTGATCGACATGATGAACGCTCACCACCTTCTGCCGATAAATAATTTCAAATTCGGCATGCACGATTATCATAAGCATGTTTCCGGCGACGTTTTCGAGCGCGATGTTTTCGAGCAAAAGCATCCTGACGGCTGCTATGCCGGATGCACGCTTGCCTGTACCAAAGGATGCGAGGAGCATACGCTCCAGACCGGTCCGTTTGCAGGAAGAACCGTCGCGGTCGACGGCCCGGAATACGAGACCGCTGCAGCCGTTACCAACCTGGGCATTTTTGATGTCCACACGATTCTGGAGTATGCCTGGTACTGTGATGAGTACGGACTTGATACAATCAGCACAGGCGTAACCATGGCATTTCTTATCGAAGCCTTCGAGCGGGGACTGCTGACGCGGGACGATACAAACGGTCTCGATCTTGCGTGGAACAGTCCGCAGAATATACTTGAGCTGCTGCACCGCATGGCTCAGGGACAGTGCAGCTTTGCGCACGCAGCGGGTCGCGGTGTGCGGGCGATGAAGGGCTGGATTGCGGACCGGGCCGCCTCGCGCAACGGGCGCTCACGCAGCGATATCCATAACGAGCTGTGCCTTTTTGCCATGGAGTCGAAGGGCCTGGAGTTTTCGATGTATATAACAAAAGAGTCACTTGCACAGCAGGGCGGCTACGGTTTTGCCCTGAAAGGGCCCCAGCATGACGAGGCCTGGCTTATCGCAATCGACCAGCTGAACAACGAGCTTCCGACGTTCAAAAAGAAAGCTGTAGCGCTTTTGTGGTTTCCGCTTATCAGGACATGGTTCAACATGGTCGGGCTGTGCAAGCTGCCCTGGATCGATGTGCGTCACCCTGATGCGAAAAAAACGCCGCACCCCGCCCGCAACCTGCCGACAATCGAGTATTATCTGGAGCTGGTGAATGCAACGCTCGGCACGGCAAAGACGCTGGACGACCTTCTGGAGGAGTCGGAGCGCTGCTACCTGCTGCACAAGCTTTTCAACCTGCGTCAGGGATTCGGCACGCGGGATCATGACGCAATCCCTCTTCGTGCAATGGCGCCCGTTTTTCCGGATGAATTTCGATCACGAAAAGACTATTATGCAACCTGCCTGCAGGAGGCGGCCGGGCATGCGCCTGATGGCAAAAGCGATGAAGAGCTTCTTGCACTGCTGCAGGATTTCCGTCGTGCCGAATATGAGAAGCTCACGGATGTCGTGTACGAGGAAAAGGGGTATGACCGAAACGGCATCCCGTTTGATCGAACCCTCCGGCGGCTTGGCCTCGATGATCGGCATTATTTCGATGTTGTGAACGATGCGCGTAAGCGTATTTGACATTTTCTGCTTAGCCGGCTTTTGTCTGTCAGTTTCATCAACCAGAGCAAAACGGGGAGGAGGATTATGAAGAAGGCTACCGCATTACTGGCCCTTATGGCCGCCGCAGGTCTGCTGCTGCCGGGATCATCAGCCATGTCTCAGAATGCCAAGGAGCGCCCCCTGCTGAAGCGCATGCAGGAGAGCCGGGCTGCCGGGGGCAAAGAAAGGCCCGCGGCGCTTGCCGAAGACGTGGTGAAAGCATTACAGAACCTGATCGGTTCTGCCGGTGCTGATGCCGGCAAACGGAATCAGCTGATGCAGGACCTGTCCTCCGGCAAAGGTATCGATACCGGAAAAGCCTCTGTCCGCCTTACGCTTCCCTTTGTCTCGAAGCAGCACGACGGCTGGAGCTGCGGACTGCACACGGCAACGCGGATTCTCAAGTACAACAACTACGATGCCTCCTATGAGAAGCTCAAACTGCAGCGCAAGATCACAACGCTGCAGTTTGATTCCAACCAGGGTCCCTACACGCTGCCTCCCGGTCTTCAGAGTATTTTGCGGTCGTTTCATCCGGACAGCTGGTGGCTGACGGGGGTTGACATGAATGTTATCAAGAACCTGCTGCGGCAGAAAAAGCCGGTTGCAGCGCTTGTAATGCTCCCGGGAAAATCTCTGCGGGTCAATGTCGCCGGCCATAAAATAAAAGCTCCTGCCACTCACTGGGTGACGGTATCAGGCTTCGACGATCGACTGAAAAAAATTTATTACTACGATCCGATGAAGACGGGTGTGCAGCAGTCGTCGTATGATGATTTTCTTGAGGTCTGGGCCGCCAGACCGGGACAGTTTCAGGGCAAGGGGTTCAACCCGCTCCTGCTGTCGTACGGTTTCATTGCATCGAGAACGATAGCATTTTGCAATTAAATGTAAGCGGCGCATGACACTGATCGTATTGTCATTACTGGTTGCAACCGCACTCGCTGCCGCATGGGTTATCTGCATGCGGACGGGCAATGTGCGTGCGCATCGTCGCTATGCCGACTATGCACGGTCGTTTCTTGCCGAAAAATTTTCGCTCACATCCTGCAGCATCAAACCGGAATTCCGGGACCTTCGCCCCCTGAAGGCCTTCGGCATGTTCCGGTGCGTTTCCGAGGGAAAAAAAAACGAGCGGTTCCGGTGGGTTGTCATATCCGACTCGACCATCGCTTTTTTCATGAAAATGCACACGTTTTTTCTTATACCCGACTACTGCTGCAACCTGCCGATGATGTCGATCGATATCATATTTATGGGTCGCAGGAGACTGTTCGTCATCGAGGTCATCGACCCGGCCGGCATACCTGATGATCATTTAAAAAAGCATTATGCGGCATTTTCACGGATCAAGCCGGAAGGGACCGTGCTTCCTGAAATGCCGGTGAACTACTGGTACCGCGATATCCTGACCGACTTCAGCATTCACGCCCGCACGGACTCCTCGGCAGATGAGCTGCTGTTTGAAACCTATTGCCGATATCTTGAGGCGTATGCGGCGATGGCAGCCGGTGCAGAGCCGGTACCTGCAGAAACGGCATTGCGCATCAGGGAAAAACAAATGTGGTACATGGAGACACTGCTGGGGCAGGGCGGTCCGGCAGTCAACCTGCTGGCAAAGCTTATGGGAGAAGAACGTCAGCAGGAGTATGTGCGTACCGTCATGTTCGGCCTGCAGCGCGAGTGATCTGCTTCAGTTTTCCTCTTGCCAGACCTCAAATCTGATCTTGAAATCTTTAATGACCTGGTCCGGATCTATATTGAGAAAGGTGGAATAGGTTTTTATGTAGCCTATGACGTACACCAGGGGCGGCAGATGACGGAAATTTTCCTCTTCGATATTCTTCAGATACATTTTCTGAATTTTGGTTGATAGAGATATCTCATCCAGGTCGATGTTTCTGTCTTCCCTGATCTCTCTGAGCTTACCGCCGTTATAGGTTGTGTTGGGGTACGTATGCTGTGTCGGATTCATGCTTTACACACCCTTCGCGACATCGTAGATACCGTTAACAGTTATGCCGGCAGGTACTCCTGATTATGGCAAATCCGGTCCGGGGAGCGCATGCAGCCATCACTGCATTTACTAAGATAGCGTATTTGACCCGGATCCTCTGTGAAGTATTTTACCGAAATCCGGTAAAGAATTACCACATCTGCACGCTGTTTTGAAGCACATAGTTGCTGCCGGTTCTGCTGACTGTCACGAGACATGATAAAATCCGCGTCGCAGTCTCGATGCTGATTGTTTAGAGCAATTCACAGAACAGCATAGCCGGGAGTACGACATGCGAACAGCCACGACAGAGCGTGGACCTCCGGCAAAGGAGATATGATTCCGAGACCTTTCGGAAAACATGGCTGCGGTATTTCGTTGCATGTTCTAGAACTCGGCATTTCCCGGGGTTCGCGGAAACGGAATAACATCCCTGATGTTTTTCATGCCGGTAGCAAACTGAACGAGCCGCTCGAAACCGAGACCGAAACCGCTGTGCGGCGCTGAGCCGAACTTTCTTGTTTCAAGGTACCACCACAGGTCCTGTTCCTGAATGCCGCTTTCGCCGACACGCGCGAGCAAAGTGGTGTATGAATCTTCGCGCTGCGAACCGCCGATAATCTCACCGATACGCGGAAACAGCACGTCCATTGCGCGGACGGTTGCATGGTCGTCATTGAGCTTCATATAGAAGGCTTTAATCTCTTTGGGGAAATCCGTTACAAAAACCGGCTTGTTGAAATGCGTTTCAACAAGATATCGCTCATGTTCGGCCTGCAAGTCGCAGCCCCACTTAACGGGAAATTCAAAATCAGCTCCCGAGGCCGAAAGTATGGAGACGGCTTCCGTATAGCTTAAACGCTGAAAGGATTGTTCTGCGATGGTATTCAGAGTTGCAGTGAGTCCGCTGTCATACATTTTTTTGAGAAATGCAAGGTCATCGGCACAATGCTCGAGAACATGCCGTATCAGAAACACAAGAAATTCTTCAGCAAGGTCCATGGTGTCCTCAAGGTCATAAAACGCCATTTCAGGCTCTATCATCCAGAATTCTGCAAGGTGTCGCGGGGTGTTTGAGTTTTCCGCACGGAAGGTCGGGCCGAATGTATAGACATTCGAAAGCGCCAGCGCTCCCAGCTCGGCTTCGAGCTGCCCGGAAACGGTCAGGCTCGTTTCTCGGCCGAAAAAGTCCCGTGCAAAATCAGTCTGCCCCCCGGCGGTGCGCGGCGGGTCGACAGGTGCAAGGGTTGTCACCCTGAACATCTCCCCCGCCCCTTCGCAGTCGGAGGCGGTGATTATCGGAGTATGCAGATAGACAAAATCACGGTCGTGGAAAAATCTGTGAACCGCCCAGGCAAGCTCATGCCGAATACGCAGAACAGCGCCGAAGGTGTTTGTCCGGGGTCGCAGATGCGCGATTTCACGGAGGAATTCGAGCGAGTGGCCTTTCTTCTGCAGGGGATAGGTTCGGGTATCGGCGGTACCGAATACGGTTATTTCACCGGCATGCAGCTCGATCTGCTGACCCGTGCCCGGAGATTCCCGGAGTCGGCCGCGGACACTCAGGCAGCTTCCGGTTGAAATTGCGTTGAGTGTGTCTTTATCGAACAGAGACGCATCGACAACGATTTGCAGGTGGTTGACTGTGGAGCCGTCGTTGAGGGCCACAAAGTGAACTTTTTTGCCGCTGCGATGCGTGCGCACCCAGCCCATCACGAGCACTTCTTTTTCAGCGGAAGATACTTTCAGCAGCTCTTTGATTGTAGTTCTGTTTTTATGAAGCATCTGCCTCTTTCAGTTGAACTCAGGGCACTTTTACACTACTGCCGCCATTCTGCCATTTCGAAGGAGCACAGCGACTGGGAAATATCAAGCCCATTAAGAGATGTATCCCTTCGTCGACATGACAAAAAAAGACGGCTGCAGAAAATGGAAAATCATTCTAAAGCATTGACTGAATACGCTATCAGATGGTTCAGGCAGTGTCAACCGGGGATGGGAACCAAAATCCACCGCCTCATTTCACAGGCGCACTATTTGCAAGCCACCGGAGT
>CAZFIB010000098.1:0-14327 GCA_964518865.1 uncultured Thermodesulfobacteriota bacterium | reverse complement strand
AGTTGAAAGGATCGCCGCCTAAGCTCCTAAACACAACATTTGACAATAGCTCAAAAGAATCAAAGTACTTAAAATCAAAGGAACCAGATGATCTTTTCAATATCAGCTACTCTGCATATATTTTTCAATTTCTAGCAATACATCATCAAGCTCTATTATGTCATCTTGATAATTTTTTATAATTTTATCCACTAAATTTCTTTTGTTATCAGCGTCTAGCGCGACATAGTCAATCAAATCGTAATATTTTGTTTTAATATCGTGCCAGTGATCATGCACACCTAATCCCAAAGTGTTCCCGTAGTGTAATGATGAATGAACAACGGACAATCCATAACGTAAATTCTGCTCCTCACTTATATAATCATACATTACTGAATCAGTAGCAATAGGATCAATACCAAAAAAAAGCATATTCGGACTTTTGCCACTAAATATCGACCATAAAACAGGTTGGGCTGAATATAGTAAAGGATGCCCAAATAAACCATCCCCAAGTATCAGTCTGGTTTTCTCTCGAATATGTAGATTATTACTTATATCGGCCAGCGTGCTTTTCTCTTTGTCGGGATTTGAATTTGGTATGATATATGTGTGCAATCTCCGGCGCTCACTACCGTCATCTTCATGGGGATAATTCTTAAATGTAACTGAACCGTAATGATTTTTCAATCCCAGACTATACCAACCATGCCCATGCCCTTTAAATAAAGGAATATTTATGAGGTGTGCAGCATCAATAAAGACCTGTGCTGGTCTCACAACATCATCATCTGGATGTGTGGTTGGTGACGCATCACACGAATCGGCATCCACATAATCTGTCAGATAATATTTATCATAATTACATGTTAGTAATGATGTAAAATATTTGATACTCGAATCTTTAATTTTATTAATAAATCTATATGGTATAATTCTCGAAGGATCTGTAACCCATATCTTTTCAGATGGTACGCCAATAAGTGTCAGACCATCTATTACCGCATTTACTGTTTCAGGGTAAGCATCCATAGCATTATCATAATCAGTACAACTCCATGAGTTATTAAAATTAACTTTTATTGCAACTGCTTCATCTGATTGATAAGGAATCAGCGCACTCCATGCATCCCCGACCGTGGATTCACCGGTAAGCGTCATGACGCCCTGGGCGACCATGCTGTTGACCACTTCCTGGTTTATGTGCTCCCAATAATAACCGGTTGAGAAATCCCAGTTGGTGGCGTTTGCATCATGCACCGACACAACCCGCGGCCTGGTGTCGGCCAGCACCTTTGAGCGCCGCCCGGGCAGAAGAGAACCGGCCGCCAGGGTCCCGCTGATAATCCCCGCGTACCTGAAAAACTCCCTGCGGGTCAGCCGGCCGCTTTCAAACAGCTTCTGCAGTTTATTGAGCAGTTCGTAGTTGGACATAATTCGACAATGCACCTGACGACAACTGTTTCTGTAGTGACGATACAGCGGCTTCCAATTCAGGTGAAGCCTTTGTTTTTATATTTTCAAGGAGACCAGACAGAGCCGTAAACTGCTTTGGAGACAGCAGAATCGGCTGCCCCGTTTCGACAGCTTCCTTTACTTCCGGCAGAACCTCTTGTAATAAACGGGACACGCTGATACGCAACTCGGCGTTACGCAGCAGTATGGCGTTTATCTCAGTATGGTACACAGAATAAAGATCAATCATGTCCCTGCCGCTGCTGCTCTGCAGCAGGAGCGTATCTCTGAACCTTCTCAGCAGAGAAAGGTCTTGCTGTTTATCGATAATCAGCTCTGCAGGGCAGGCATCAAAGGGTTTGACAGTGAGCATATACTGCTGTTCGGCCGTCTGTCCTTCTGAATCCTGTACCAGGATATGCACCGCACAGGTCCCGGCCTGCAGTACCGTCGGCCGCCAGCTTATCAATCCTTTTGAATCGACTCGCATGCCGGCAGGGCACTGCTGCAATGAAAAGGTCAGGTAGCCTTTTCCTCCCTGCGCTTCGATCTGATAGTTGTAGCTATGTCCAACTGCCGCAACGGTATCCGGCAAAGAAACGATCGTGAGAATCGACGGCGGAACCGGCTGCGGCAGCGAGGATGTCGTGCTCGAGCTTGAAACAGCCGTGGTTGCCTGTTCAACCGTCGTGGTCGATGAGGTGCCCGGAGGCGGTGCAGGCGGAACCGAACTGGTGGTCGTCGATACGGATCCCGTCCCGCTTCCTCCGCCACCACCACCGCCTCCCCCTGAAATACTGGTGGTTGCGGCACTGCTGGTCGTCGTGTCGGCAGCGGGCACACTGCCGACACCGAATACGGTACCGCTTAAATCCGAAAGCGACGGCGACGAGGAGCTGTCAAGTATAAACGAAAGGCAGCCGCCCGAATACACCGCCGGGGGATCGGTACCCATCCACTGCAATCCGTCGTGCCAGATCAGCTGTGAACCCGCATCCACGCCGGCACACATCGTCATGGTAATCGCTTCGGTGGTATCGGTGCCGAACGCGAACATGTCAAAATAGGAGGACCCCGGCCCGAACCCGCTTCCCGTAAAGGGTGCCGCCCCGTAGGCGGCAAATGTCATGGTGACCGCTCCCTGAACGCCGACCGACAGATCAATACTGTTCAGAATATCGACGGAATAACTGTCGTCTGTGATACCGGCGGTTTCAACCGACCCTGAAAAATCAAATGACAGATACGGCTCATAATCTGCGGTGCCGGTAATCACCGATGCGATGTCATCAGCACTATCAGCGCCCCAGTAATTATTGCGCGCATCGACCACCGCCCCACCTCTATTATTCAAACAAAAACCAGCGCCGCTGCAATTAATATTATTGAAATTCAGATGAACGCCGGTTGCATTGTCAACCATCACCGCACTGCCATAGGTCGCAGTCACCGCTCCGATCGTCAATCCGCTGACGGATGCATAGTCGGCCTCGATCAGCACGGCTGCGCTGTCGGGATACGATCCGACGGGTGCCCCGTTAATCACAGGAGCGGCCCCCGGAGCCGCCTGAACCGTGATGCCGGTTTTGGTTACCGGAACAGCGAACCCGTCATAGGTGCCGGCAAGGACGTAGACCGTGCCCCCCGGTGCAACCGCGCTTATTCCCTGGCTGATAGTCGAATACGAACCACCCTGCCCTACCGTTGCCGTTGATTCGACCTGCAGTTCGACAGACGGCGAATCTTCAAATCCGAAAACAGCCTCTTCCGTTTCCATCAGGAACCCGCCCCAGCAGAACCCGGGAAATGTGTAACGCGTACCGGCCGCTGCATCGAATGGAACAGTCAGGCTGTATTCAATAACCAGTTCGCTGCCCGACGTGAGTATCTTGTTTTCAGGAAAATCAGGCGGCGTTTCCAATATGATTCTAAACGGTGTCGCGCCGCTGTATATCTCATTTGCGGCCCCCTGCTCGATCGCCGCCTCAATGACCGGTTCCCCGTAATCCATATACAGCCCTATCAGCTCGAGTGAGCTGCTGAGCCGGTTATCGATCTGATCGCTGAAAAAGAAACCCCGGATTCCGGAAGTCAGACCTGCATCGGTCACTATGCTGCATCGAACGGTTACGGGCTCGCCCGGACCGGCGGTTGCGGGCAGTGTCCGGAATGCGGAGACAGAGGGAAGAGAGCTGTAGCAATGGCCGGTTGCGGGCGCAAGAAAAAGTAAAGCGACGCAGTATGCTATAAAAATTTGTTTCATAGTACTGCTACAGTGTGGATACATGGTTCTGAAACCATAGGGAAAAGCACACTACCCCTGAGCGATCTTCATGGTGCATGCTGTTATCTATTATTTTTTGACCACCGAGGTGGTTGATCGTGCTCGCTGCCGCTCGCTGTAAAAAGACTTTTTTACCACAAAGGACACGAAGAGCACGAAGGTGAAAAATCACGGTCTCCCGCTGTCGCGGGAACCCCCCTTAGCAAAGCACAGCTTAGCGCCATTTTAAACTTCAGTTCACCTTAGATAAACTTTACACTTTGAAACGTTCTTTTTCCGCTTCCTTCCATCACCCTTTGTTTTGTCGACTTTTGATGAGCCGGTATTTCTGTAAGAGTCAGCATGACTATATCAAATCTTTAATATCGTCTTCTGTTATTTCTGTCTGTCTCAGGATTGTTTTCAGGGTCCAGCGGTCAAGTTCCTTATGATCCGGAATAATTGCTATACTACCGGTCTCATCATTTTTCAGCTTGATATGGCTTCCTTTTTGTGAAACCCTGCGATAAACTGGCTGATCGTAGAACTTCACAAGCCTCCGGCCTGAAATCAAGGGGTGCTTGGGACTCATAAAGCCAGCTCACATATTTTATACTTACCATTATGCAGCTGAATATCCTTTGGCTCTGACTCGATATAAAGCTCTATCGCTTCCTTGATGTTTTTTAAAGCTTCTTCCTCAGTAGGCCCCTGTGATACACAGCCCTTTAAAGCCGGACAATAATCAACAATCTGGTTGTCCATTCCTCTTTCTAAAACAACGGTAAACTTCATAGCGCATAATCCTTATACGATATGTTTATACCCACCGAGGTGGTTGATCGTGCTCGCTGCCGCTCGCTGGAAAAAGACTTTTTCACCACGAAGGACACGAAGAGCACGAAGGTGAAAATAAGCCGGTGCGCTCTACACGTGACTCACCGCAGAGGACATAGAGAAGGAACATGTACCCTTTGTCGGAATTCTTTTACGGCCTTTTCTTTGTTTCCTCCTTCTTCGTGACCTTCGTGGTAAGAATCATTTTGTCATTTCAATCGCAGGAAGAAACCTCAATATCCCTGGCGGACTCCGCGTCTCTGCGGTGAATCATGAAATCAACTCAAAATTTACTTTACAACTCTCCAGTGCATTCTCACGGTCCGGTCATATACAGCAGTATAGCATCTTTTACATCGTTTTCCGTCACACCGGCGCCGCCGTCTTTAAAATCACGGATAAGTATCTCGATCTCTTTTTGCGTCACCACCTCGCTGAACTGAGCGGCAATTGCCATGTTGCCGGTTATGGTTATTGTTTTCGGATTCTCAGAACCGCTGACGCCGCTGCCGCTCCAGCCGCTGAACCAGTAGCCGCTGTCAGGCTGCGCCGTCAGCGTGACCTGCTGACCCGTGGTATAGGTTGCCTGGTCGGGGTCTTTGGTGACCGAGCCGTTTTCAGCGGTGATCGTCAGGGTATACTGATTCGGAGTGAAGACAGCCGAAACCGCGGTGTCGCCGGTGATCGTTATGGTTTTCGGGTTGTCCGTTCCGCCGATATCACCGCCCCACTCGCTGAATGAATACCCCTGGTTCGCGTTTGCCGTAAGCTGTACCTGCTCGCCGTAGGAGTAGGACGATTTGTCAGGGTTTCTGGCAACCGAACCGTTCGGCGAAGAAACAGTAAGCGTATACTGATTTTCCGTAAAGTAGGCTGTCACGGTTTTGTCGGCATCCATGGTAATCGTGCAGGGGTTGCCGGAGCAGGCCGGATCACCGGCCCAGTAGTCGAAAGAATAACCGGTATCAGGATCTGCGGTAAGCTGCACGGTTTCCCCCTGCAGGTACACCGCCTTGTCGGGATCGCGGATGACGGTGCCGTTTGCCGCGCTTGTCGTCAGCACAAACTGATACAGCACAACGATGGTTGTGCTGTTGTCATCCTCATAGCCGAACATATCCTCAGGCGGATCGCTTTGCAGGCGTCCGACCCAGCTGCAGCCGGGAAAGGAATACACCGTCCCGCCCGTAGCATTGTCGGGGATGGTCACATCGTACTGCAACGTGATCTGATCATCGTCATAAAGCGGCTTGTTTTCATTGAAATCCGGCGGTGTTTCGAATACACAGCGATAAGAAAATGCTCCGGGATAAATGCTTCCGGCACTACCGGTTTCGAGAAGAATGTCCGGAACCGGTATACCGTTTTTAAGAACCGCGGAATTATCTATCGCAAGACCTACGCCGACATAGTCGGTCAGGTAAAATCCCCGGATCGGGTCGGAAGAAAACATATCGATGGTGACAAGCAGCTGAACCGTAACGGTTTCACCCGGAGCAGCTTCTTCAGGTATCGTTCTCTCGATCGTAAGATCGGCACTGCCGCTTGAAAAAGCATATGCAAAGCCTTTATGTAAAAAAAATATTACAATGAGACAGGCATATATATATTTTGTTTTTTTGCTCATTCCTTCTCCACATATAATTAATTATTATATATTACATAGTATATTAATATTATTATTTTATTAATATTAATTCTACATAATATAATAGAAAAAGCATAGATAAAAATTTCAAGCGAATATAAATTGATCAAATATTAATATTTTTCTCAAGCACCACATCATCAAAAAAAAATTCTCCTATCCCTTTTCCGCAGAGTCGTAATTGTATAAAACTGATTCTCGAGGCTATGGAAAAATCATCGGTAACCGCAAACCACTGCCCCGGCGTATCGACAGCTTTGATACGGTAATTCCAGTGAAGCGGCTTCCTGTCCTTATCAAAAGCCGCAATACTTATACCGCCGCTGACATTGTCACCCTCGACCATGACCATACCCTGCATGGTAAAGGCATCACCCTGTTTCACCTTGACCAGTGCATCATGGGCACATGTCCAGCTTTTTTCACTTGTGCTGTCTATCCTGATGCACCGGGTTTCATTGTATCCGGCAGGTTCATACATCTTTCTAACGGTCCCCGGTTCCCGCATCCAGAGAACCGTCCAGGTATCAAACAGATGCCTGCGGTCAAACGAATCCTGCAGCACGATTCCCGGATGCTGAGGAACGATAACCCGGTGTTTCTGGAATAACGAAAAGGGGAAAATACTGCTGAACGAAAAAGGAAAGATATTGATATGGGTTTGACATTTCAGCCAGTAACCAGACAAAAGCACGACGGTTATAATTACTAATGGAATTGAATATTTTTTCATCGATTATTTACGCGGCCAGAGGCCGCTCGCAAAAAATAACTTTTTACCACGAAGGACACGAAGATCACGAAGATAACAATAAAATGGTTTCCCGCTTGCGCGGTAAAGACCGGATCGAAAAAATATAATGTTCACGGTCTCCCCGGCATTTGCCATCTGAACCTGTAGGAGCTGCTTCAGCTGCGATTTTTTCGCGGCCAGAGGCCACTCCTACCCGGCTGCACTATTTTGATGCCCGCCATAGTACCTGCACCCATATGTTCATTACATCAACAACTCGATGCGAAGCCCCAGGGTCAATTGCTCGCAATGACAGGTTTGCTGATCTCTTGTACACATATGTTCATTTCACGTATAACCCTGGCACCGCCGGGATCAATTTCTCGCAAAAAATAAATTTTTACCACGAAGGACACGAAGAGCACGAAGATAACAATAAAATGGTTTCACGCTTGCGCGGCAAAGACCGGATCGAAAAAATATAATGTTCACGGTCTCCCCGGCATTTGCCATCTGAATCTGTAGGCGCACCTTCAGGTGCGATACTAGCGGCCGCAGGCCGCTGCTTCGTGACCTTCGCGCTCTTCGTGGTGAAATATATTCGGTGCGCACGGCGCACCCTGCCGACATTTTTATTATACGATAATTACCAATTTTAGACTGCTTTACAAAAAAAGAGAAGGCTGTTATTAATAATTATGAATGCTTAATGCTTAATTTTGAATAAGTGCAATAATACTAATGAGACATAATTCCGCCCGACAAGCGCATAAATAAGATGGACTGAGAGCTCATTCCCGCGCAGGCGGGAATCCTTTTTTTCACCTTCGTGTCCTTCGTGGGAAAATATCTTAACCTGCTTTGAGGTTACACATTAAGATGAAAAGCACTGTTATGAAAAAAAATGTTCTTCTGCTCGCTGTTACTTTCCTGCTGTTTGCTGTAAATGCTGACCATGGCACGGCATTCACCGTTGACGGCGGCAAAGACACCGGCATTTTCCCTTCCATGCAGATCGAAACACAGGAATCCGAAACCATCATACACGTCAGCTATTATGATGCCGATGCGAAACAGCTGAAATACGCAAAAGCGGTCAACGGCGAGGTGACGATGGTATGGACGCCCGACTCATCGAAGAATGTCGGCAGCCATAACGCACTTGCAGCGGATACTGTAAACTCGATACTGCATATCGCCTACTATGACGAAGGCAACGGCAACCTGAAATACCTCAGCTATCAATACAAACCAGGGTGGGACTTTCAAATCGAAACGCTTGACGGGGACAATGAGACCGATGTCGGTAGGCGGGTGTCGATCGCCCTCGACGGCAGCGGCAGCCCGCACATCAGCTATTACGATGCGACCAATAAAAGGTTGAAATACATCGCGCATAACGGAGAGGCGTGGGAGGCACCCGTTTTTATTGTTGAAAATTCTCCGTTCGATATCGGTTCATACAATTCGATTGCAATTGATTTCAACGATGATTACCACATCGTATATTATAATGCGACCGGTAAAACTCTGTGTTATATCAATAAAAATCAATCGACACCGACTGTCATCGATCCTTTTTTCATACCCTCTGTCTTCCACATTATTCCGGTTGATGTGGGCATGTATGCATCACTTGCGCTTGACAGCTTCGACAACCCTCATATCGCCTATTACGACAACACCAGGGGAGCACTCAAGTACATACGCCGGAATGGCGCAAAATGGGAATTTGAGTTTGTCGCTGAAGATAAAAAAGAAAACCGGCAGATACTATTCAATAACTTCTCTTCCGATGAGGGCTCCTACTGCTCTTTGAAGCTCGACTCCAGCGACAATCCTCACATCAGCTATTACAATGCAGCGGAAAAACGAATACAATATGCCTCCTATGACGGCGCTAAGTGGACAAAAACGATCCCGTACGACGAGCCGTCATCCGGCCCCTACAGCTGCATCGCCCTCGACGAAAACGACCGCGCCTATATTGCCTTTCGTTTCGATAATGAAACCCTCCGGGACGGTGAAGACGGGGAGTAAGTATTACTGTTGAATTATGAATTTTTCAGTTGATCATGATTCACCGCAGAGACGCTGAGATCGCCAGGGATAGTGTGATTTCGCTATGCGCACCAAATACAAAAGATTAAAGAGATTCACCACGAAGGACGCGAAGGAAAGGTCAAAGGCCGCTGCACCTTTCGGCTAAACAGTACTCTTTGATACAATATGCATGTAAAATTAAACATTAATTCAGCTTTTTCCTTGCGAGGGTTTCAACAAAATGAACGCATGTAAAGATGTATCACGCATCCTGCTTTTTGTCCTTCTCCTGATTTCTTCGCCTGTTTTCGCCCGGACCGTCACCTGGCACAGCCCCTCACCGACCATAAAGGATATCTACGGCATGTGGGCTGCATCGTCAACCTATATGTTTTGTGTCGGTGCGGAGGGAACCATCATTCACTACAACGGAGACGAGTGGTTTCCGCAATCTTCCGGAACGACAGCGACGCTGCATGCCGTATGGGGACCGGTCTGGAGCAGTGTGTATGCGGTCGGCAGCAACGGAACGATTCTGCACCATGACAGCGTCTCGTGGTCGTCCATGAGCAGCCCGGTTTCCGTTCATTTGAGAAGTGTCTGGGGAGCGTCAAAAAACGACATGTACACCGCAGGCGACGCCGGAACGATACTGCACTATGACGGCTCCGGCTGGACTGCGCTTTCAAGCGTTACCGAAGCGGACCTCAACGGAATATGGGGCACCGGTGCAAATGATATTTTCGCAGTGGGTGATAATGGTACGGTGCTGCAGTATGACGGCAGTTCATGGTCCCGGATTGACAAAACAACCGCTGAAAATCTTATCGATGTGTGCGGCAATTCCTCCGGGCAGGTTTTTGTCGTCAGTGATACCGGCACCATTTTTTCTTTTGAAGACAACAATCTGAAAACCGTATTTTCAGGCAGATATGCCTTCAATAATATTACCTGTATCGACGATTCACTTTTTTATGCGGTCGGGAAATCCGGCCGTATCGCAGCATACAGCGGGTCAGCCTGGACGGAAACCACCTATGCAACCGATGTCCAATATTATGGCGTGTGCGGTCCTTCGTCAGGCGAAGTATTCCTCTGCGGCAGCAGGGGTACGGTCAACCGGAAATCAGGCTCCTCATGGGAATCTATGACCTACCTGACCGACACGATGCTGCACGCAGTCTGGGGCCGTCAGGACACCTGGAGAGGCAGACAGATCTACTGTTTCGGCGAAGACGGACTCATCCTGTATCGCAGGGATTGTGAGCATGAAAACCCGAACGGCGTGTGTGAAAGTTCCGCAGGGTGGTCGGAAAATGTGTATACCATATCCTCTGATCTTACCGTGTATGCTCTCTTCGGCTATCCTGTTTATGCGCGCAATAATTTTTATGTTGCAGGCCCAGCAGGAGCGCTGTACTACTATGAACCCTATTACGAACGATACAGCGTGATCGACAGCGGAACATCTCAAAGCCTGAACGGTATCTGGGGGTTCTCGTATGACACGAAATCCGATGATGTTGAATTTATTGCAGCCGGCAATGCGGGAACACTCCTTTATTGCGACGGGGAAACCGTTACGTCGCTCGACAGCGAAACGGAAGAAAACCTGCAGGGTGTCTGGGGCAGTTCTATCGACAATGTGTATATCGTCGGCAACAGCGGCACGCTGCTTCACTACAACGGCTCTTCCTGCTCGGAAATCGATTCCGGAACCTCAGACAACCTGATTTCCATCTGGGGGTCCGATGAAAACAATATTTACGCTGTGGGGGGCGACGGCACAATGCTGCATTTTGACGGAACGGAGTGGAATGCTGAAGAAAACGACGTAACGAACAAACTGAATTTCATCACCGGCATCGATGCCGACACAATGTATGCTGGAGGCAACGGCATTCTGCTGGAGTATGACGGCATCGGATGGAGTGAGATCGATGTCGGTACTGATGATATTTTCTGGCAGTGGGCCTGGGCGGATGAATACGGAGCGGACACGTACGGCGATACATATTTTGTCGGTAATTACGGTGCGCTTGTTTCAATAAGTAATGACGCCGTATCAACGACCACGACAACCGTACCCGGTTATACCGGCACCACGACAACCGCCGCACCCGGTGAAACCACAACGACAACAACAACCGTTCCTTCAGGTGAGGCTCCCGGCAAACCGTCACAGCCCTATCCTGCCGACAACGCGACAGGTGTTCCGGTAACCGCAACACTTCAATGGTCGTTAGACACGTCCGGATCAGGCCTAACCTATGATGTGTATTTCGGTTCTACGGGAAGTCTCGATATGATTGCTGAGAATATAGCCGCGACATTTTTCAAACCCAATACTTTGGCAGCGGAAACAGCCTATCAATGGCAGGTAATCGCCAGAAACCAAAGTGGTTATGAAACTCAGGGGCCGCTGTGGAGCTTTACAACCGGAATTGCCAGGCCAAGGTTATGCCTTATGTCCCGTTCGATTAGCAGCACCTCGACACTCAACCGGATGAGGGAAATACGGGATAATGTACTTACAAAAACTGCACTGGGGAGGTTGGTTGTGAAGGAATATTATCAATTAAGGTGAAGAGACAAAAAAGGGTCACCACGAAGTGCGCGAAGGTCACGAAGGGATAAGGTTATGTTTCGTTGCGAACGAAAGTGGTTCAATCGTGATTGGCATTCTTAACGGAATACGTGGTTATTCGAATCAACAATGAAAAGTGCCATACTATCGAAATAGTATGCAAATTATATAGTACCAGGTCTGTTGTATTGCAAAACGATAAAAATGGCCATTCCCTCGAAGGCGGGAATCCATTCTTTCACCTTCGTGCTCTTCGTGTCCTTCGTGGTAAAAAATAAAAGATACAAGCATGCACCACAGAGAGCACGAAGGTCACGAAGAGGGGTTCTCCGTTTCGGCTGCAACAGTGGACATTCATCGCTTTGTCGCCAGGCACTTCGTGGTTACTTACAAATAAAGTAGAGATGCTAGATGAAAAAACTATCCCATATAAAGTTGACATATGCTGAACAAGCGGCTGTAATGGCTTTAAAAACCATGCTTTCAGATATTATGCCGATATCTCAGGTAATTCTTTTTGGTTCAAAAGCACGCGGTGACAGCAGCCCGGAATCTGATATAGATATGCTTCTACTATTGAATAAATCTATAGATAATGATTTACGAGAGGCAATCAGCTCAATTAAATACGACATTGAATTAAAGTATGATATTGTCATAAGCTTGATAATAGAGAATGAATCGTCATGGCAATCTAATCTGTCAAAGGCTATGCCCCTGCACTGGAACATCGAACGAGAGGGCGTTATTATATGAAACCGGAATTCATTGAACTGGCCAAATATCGCCTTGAAAAATCAAAGAGAACACTGGATGATGCAAAACTCTTTTTTGAATCAGCATCACTTGAATCGACAATAAACAGAATTTATTATGCTTCCTTTTATGCAGTTAATGCACTACTGATAACTCACGGACTTGCATCTGCCAAACATTCCGGAGTTCGATCACTTTTCAATCGTGAGTTTGTAAAGACCGGAACAGTCAAAAAGGAATTTGGTAAATTTTATTCTGAGATAAGTGATATCCGTCAGGAAGGGGATTATAAAGATTTTGTAACATTCGAGAAGAATGACGTTTCTCAATGGCTTAAAAATGCTGAAAACTTCATTAATGCGCTGACAGATATTGTTAACGGTTTTATATCTGATTCAAAAAACCTATAAGCCGATCCTTGGACGATCATGGCGGTTACGCGGAGCGAGCCCGCCGTGAACCCTGGTGCTCTTCGTGTCCTTCGTGGTGAATAGTCTTTTCCAGCAAGCGGCAGCGACGCACAATCACGTTCCTGTAACGGTTAAAGAAGGAAAGATAAAAGCATGCACCACGAAGAGCACGAAGGTCACGAAGGGAAGAGGTCGTTTGATGAGTTGTCCAATAAGGTCATCGGGTGTGCTATAGAAGTTCACCGGCACCTTGGACCCGGTTTGCTTGAATCAACATATGAACAGTGTTTGTCGTATGAACTGGGATTGAAATCAATTCAATGCAAAGCTCAACATCCTCTCCCTGTTTTTTATAAAGATGCACGGATTGATTGCGGATACCGTATTGATATACTTGTTGAAGATGGGCTGATTCTTGAGTTGAAAAGTGTCGATAAACTTATGGGTATCCATGAAGCACAGCTGTTGACGTACATGAAGTTGTCGGGCGTCGGGAAGGGCTTGCTGATAAACTTCAATGTTGTGAGGCTCAAAGACGGCATTAAGCGGTTTGTACTATAAACCCCTTCGTGCTCTTCGTGGTGAATAGGAAAAAAATGGACACCATAGATATAGGGAAAGACGTACGTCAGCGCAGTGAACGGGCGATTCAGTTTGTTTTTTTTCATCGGTCTGCCCAGCCTCATGCAATATTCAATTATTACGGGAGAGGTTCATAAATGGAGAAAAAAATCGAACTCATTGTCACTGAATTAAAAAATACTATAGCCGAAAAATACAGTGTCAGGAAAGTTTGTGTGTTCGGGTCATCCGCACGGGAAGACCGAAGGCCTGAATCCGACATTGATGTGTTAGTGCATCTTGCCCTCATCAACCGTGAGATCGAAGAGGATATTTACGATATGGCGTATGACCTTGAACTGAAGCACGATTGTCTTATCGATATAATAGCAGTAGATGATAAGGGGTTGTCAGGTATCCGGGGAACTGCGCCGATTTATGAAAATATTCGTTCTGATGGTACAGTCGTATGAACCCCGATGAACTTCGTGCGATTATTTCATATCGCCTGCAACGGTCACACGAATCTCTCAGGGCGGCAGAAATTATGTTTGAGAACAGCATGCTCACCTTTTCCATGAATCGCATTTATTATTGCATGTTTTATGCTGTTCAAGCGCTGCTGGTGTCCCGAAACGTTTCTTTTTCGAAACATGGTCAGGTAAAGGCGTACTTTAACCGGGAAATGATCAAATCCGGTATTTTCCCAAGGGAAACAGGACGACTGTACAATAAGGCTTTTGAATATCGACAGAAATTCGATTATGTTGATTTTATATCACCTGACCCTGAAATGATCAGGGAGTATATAGAAAAGGCGAAGGGTTTTGTTATGTGCATTCAGGAGCAGCTTGCGAAAGAAGGAAGCCTCTCAGAAATACAGTAATAAAGCATGGATGGCCATCCATGAAAAAGCGGCGACCCAAGTTTTTTACCTTCGTGTCCTTCATGGTGAAAATTTCTTTACTCTTATATAACATAATTTATAAATATTTAACATTGCTGTCCAAAATAATCTGAAAAAGCCAATTTGGACGGGCTAAGTTGTTGAA
>CAZFIB010000097.1:0-14547 GCA_964518865.1 uncultured Thermodesulfobacteriota bacterium | reverse complement strand
GAATTACTCCATCTGCCCTTCGAAAATGTGAAGTTATTTATTCGCAAGCCCTTAGATATGATTTTTATGTGTAAGTAAAGAGTGTAAGATATATATACCTCAGGTTTTTCAAGAAAATAAATATAAATTTCATAAATTCTTATCAGCCACAGTCATCGCCAGCAATTCCGCGATATCTTATTCTGAAACCGTCAGATGATGAACCACCTTGAAGTACCTGGGTTTCCCATACTGATATGAATCCGCGGAACCCTGAAGCACTGGGTGCCGGATCAAGTCCGGCATGACAAATCAGCTGATTGTAATCAACCGATTTAAGGAAAAGACAGATAATAGGCCATTGCCGATGTTTTATGCTCGACTTTCCACCCGGTAAGTCCGGAATAGCGCATTTTAAAATACTGAACAGCATCCTCGCCCGCCGGCGCCTGGCCGCCGATGAGGATTTCAACGCGTGCTACCGGACGGGACCCGTTGCCCCGGGCTTTTATGGATACGATCTCGACCTCCGCCTCGGCAGTTTCGATGAGATCCCGGGCAAGCTCATCGACGTTTTCGGCTTCAAGGCCGCCCGCATTTTCAAATTCATTTAAAGCCTGTGTCATATAGCTGCCATGCTGAATATACTGCCTGATTTCTTCAGCGGCTTCGGTTTCCAGCGTTCGGCCCCTGCGAAACGTGGTGAAAAGAACCAGCACGGCAATGATGAGCAGAAGAATAATTTTACCGGTGCCGCTTTTAATCTCAAACCGTATGCCCTCTGCCACGACGTCCCCCTGTTAGTGATGTATTCCTTTCTTCCTACCAAATGAGCCGGGTTTTGCAAGATGTTTTTTTATAATCCGGCCCGGCACATGTCCTACACCAAAAAAACAATAAAACTACCGTAATCAAGCGATATCCCTGCACAGTATATCTGGTGTAGATTGAATGAATTATTTAATGAAACCGGTGAAGACGGAGTATGCTTGCCAGAACACTCAGCAGCGCCATTATCGGTATCGAGGCTTTCGTGGTGGAGGTGGAGGTGGATATCGCGGCGGGGTTGCCCTGTTTTGCAACGGTCGGGCTGCCCGAGGGTGCGGTCAGGGAAAGCAAGGACCGCGTCAAGTCGGCCATAAAAAACACGGGCTACACCTTTCCCGCAACGCGCATTAACGTCAACCTGGCACCGGCTGATATAAAAAAAGAGGGTTCATCGTTTGATCTTCCCATAGCCTGCGGCATACTGACCGCCCACAAGCAGATACAGAACGGCCGTGTGCTCAAAAACCATATACTGCTGGGCGAGCTTTCGCTCGACGGGCGCATCAAGCCGGTGCGCGGCGCGCTTCCCATAGCAGCTGCCTGTCAGAAGCAGGGAATCGCCGGCATGATCCTGCCGAAGGAGAATGCTCCCGAAGCCGCTCTTGTCGAAAGCATCAGCGTGTTCGGGGTCGAGACGCTTTCAGATGTTGTCGAGCTTCTGAACGGCAGGTCCTCCATACAGCCGACCTGCATCGACATTCAAAATGTATTCAAGCGTCATACCGACCAAACGCTCGATTATTGCGATGTGCGCGGCCAGGGGCATGCCAAGCGGGCGATAGAAATCGCAGCCGCGGGCGGCCACAACCTCCTGATGGTGGGGCCGCCGGGCTCGGGAAAAACCATGCTTGCCAAGCGCATCCCCGGCGTGATGCCCTGCTTTACCTTTGATGAAGCCATCGAAACAACAAAAGTGCACAGCGTGGCCGGTACTCTTGCCGGCGGCTGCCCGCTTGTCGTCAACCGCCCGTTCCGCGCCCCGCATCACACCATTTCAGATGCCGGCCTCATCGGCGGCGGAACGTATCCGCGCCCCGGAGAGGTGAGCCTTGCGCACAACGGCGTGCTATTTCTCGACGAGCTGCCGGAGTTCAAAAAAAACGCGCTCGAGGTCATGCGCCAGCCGCTCGAAGACGGCAGCGTAACCATATCCCGGGCCCTGACATCCCTTACCTACCCGTCGCGCTTTATGCTGGTTGCCGCAATGAACCCCTGCCCCTGCGGCTATTTTTCCGATCCCAAGCACGAGTGCACCTGCACCCCGCTGCAGATACAGCGCTACATGGCAAAGATATCAGGGCCCCTGCTCGACCGCATCGATATCCACATCGAGGTGCCGCCGCTTGCCTATCAGGAGCTTTCATCAACACAGGATTCGGAATCATCAGCGGCGATCAGGCTGCGCGTGGACAGCGCCAGGACGGTTCAGCAGGACAGGTTCAACGCATGCGCCATTCACTGCAATGCACAGATGAGCTCCCGCCAGATCAAGGCCCACTGCCGGGTCGATGCTGCCTCCCACCGCCTGCTTGAGCAGGCTATCGACAAGCTCGGCCTTTCGGCCCGGGCCTATACGCGCATACTGAAGGTGGCGCGCACCATAGCCGACCTTGCCGTCTGCGAAGGTATTTCCGTGGAGCATGTTTCGGAAGCTGTTCAGTACCGGAGCCTCGACCGCCAGGGGCAGTTTTAATCTGGTCGGTTGGGTTTGGGAGGGACATCCTTAAACAAGTAAATTAACAGGACGGTTCTATTAGTATGCTCTGAATAGGACCGCCACCTTTGGCACACTCCAAAATTCACGGTATCCTTAAATACTTAAAGGCCCCAACGTATCACCATAAAGAGTCAGGAGCAGATTTGATAAGAACCCTATAATAATGACCCTGGTTTGAAGCGGACCGAAGGGGAATGCTTCTTCTTACTGGTGACAACTATCCTGACCCAGGGGTTCATAAAGCAGAGTAAACGACGTTCAGCTATGGTTATTCAACCCAACCTGCACCTGCTGCCGCGTCAGTGTTCATCAGTATCGCGCCCGGCCCTGAAAATACCCTCGGCAAAGATCAACAGCTCGGGCATCCCGACCGCGATGACCGTATCGCCGGGCTCCATGCGATGATCGGCCTCGGGCAGCGGTATGCGCTCACCGTTCTGTATAATCGCAAACACCATAATTCCGTAGTCTTTTCGCAGGTTCAGTTCGGCAAGCGTCTTGTGTGCGGCACCGCAGCCCTGCTCGACCCGCATCATGCGCACATCGACCTCGGACAGCATTTCGGCAAGCTGCTGAATTTTTTTGGACTCGGATGTTTTTGTCCGGAGCATACCGTAGCCGCGCTCGCGGATCCGCCGCGAAAACGAATCGATTTCATCCTGGGGAATAAAATAACGTCGCAGCATGCGGGTGAATATTTCAATGGAGGTTTCGTATTCCTCGGCTATTACCTCATTCGCGCCGAGCGCATACAGAAACTCGAGGTCGGCAAAGTAGCGTGTGCGAACAATGATATAAATGGAGGTGCTCAGGGCTCTTATTTCGTCGACGACCCTGCGCGTTGCAACCGGGTCCGACATCATGACAACGGCAGCATGTGCATCGCAGACCCCGGCATGATCGAGCAGCGCCCTGCTCGTTGCATCGCCGTGAAATACCGCCCTGCCGTATTCCTTTTCCGTCCTGACCGTATCGGGATTGGCCTCGATTACTGCATAGGGTATGCCGCAGGCGTCAGCCGCTTCGGCGACATGCCTGCCGCCCAGCCCGAAGCCGATTATTATGAGATGGCCGCTCAGGCGCGTCCGCTGTGCTGCCTGCACGCCTCCGTCCCTCAGCCTCGACAGCAGCGGCAGCTTCACGAAAAAACCGGCAATCCGCCGGGATTGCTCTATTAAAAACGGTGCGGCAATCATCGAAATGATCGCTACATCCAGAAAAATCTGGAAAAATACCGGGTCGAGCAGCCCCGCATCGCGACCGGCATTTGCAAGAATAAAGCTGAACTCGCCTACCTGCGCAAGCGAAAGCCCGGCCATCAGGGAGGAGCGCAGCGGCATGTTCAGCAGAACGGCAGCCAGGGATGCGAACACGCATTTTCCGCCGATAACCAGGATCGAGATCAGAATAACAGGCAGCAGGTTGTCAGCCAGAACCCGGACATCAAGGAGCATACCGATTGAAACGAAAAAAAAGCTTAAAAAGATATCCCGCATCGGAATGATACTGCCGAGCGCACGCATGCCGTACTGGGATGACGACAGAATAAGACCGGCCAGAAACGCACCCAGCGCAAGCGAGAGCCCGATGGTGTAGGTCGAATAGGCGATGCCGAAGCCGAGCAGTATAACGGTCAGAAGAAACAGCTCGGGATCACGTGTCGCAGCCACTCGATGCAGCAGGCCCGGCAGCAGCCACCGGGCGCACACAAAAATAATCGCCAGCACAGCCAGCGCCTTGAGGATAAGCGGCCACGCCGATGCAGGGTCAAGCGAGAGCTTTCCCGCCAGAAGCGGAACGGCAAGCATCAGCGGAATAACCAGCAAATCCTGAAAAATAAGAATTCCCAGAGCGGTCCGGCCGTGCGGCGTATCAACGTCGCCCCGCTTTTGCAGGGTTTTCAAAACAATGGCCGTACTGCTCAGCGCAGCCAGCATGCCGACCAGTATCGCCTGAGCGGCCGGCATGCCGATGCCGAGCATCACAAGGGTTGTGACGACAAATGTCGCCGAAACCTGGGTTAAACCACCGAGAAACAGGATACGCTTTATTTTCAGAAGACCGGGCAGGCTGAATTCGATGCCGATACTGAACAGCAGAAAGATAATGCCGATTTCCGCCATTGTTTCTACTTCATGAATAGAGTGGACAAGCCCCAGTCCGTGCGGTCCCGCCAGGATGCCCGCAAATAAAAATCCGACAATGGTCGGTATGCGGATGCGGTTACAGACAAACAGCGCAACCGCCGAAAGGCCGAGTATAAAAACTATATCGAGAAAAACTCTGGTATCCATGGCTGTACGGTTTTTTTATAAACGAACCCGGATTCTGTGATTAATCACATACGGCAGCCGTGCCCGGCTCGACGCTGATACGCTCTTTCAGTATCGGTATCATCGATACCTCCGGCTGTCAAAGATATCCCAGGCTTTTGAGCTGGTCTACTGTTTTTTCATCGAGTTCGGACTGCTCACTGTCGAGAGACCGTTCCGCCGTGCCGAGACGCTTGAGTTTCTGAAGCTCTTCCGTTTTTTCTGAAGCCTCGTTTTTCTGAAAGGCATCGTTTCGCCAGTCGCTGAAATAATAGTGTTCATCGCCCTTCGCATCCCAGAAGGCCTTGACGCCCGACGTTATGATACCGTACCACTCCCTGTCCTGTGGTACCTCGCTGAACTCCCGCAGCCTGAAAATGCGGTTTTCCGGCGGGTCTGCAAAAAGATCGGTACCCTGAAAGTCTGCGGGCGGCGTGCAGCCCGCGGCAGAAAGAATAGTGGGTGCAATATCGTGCAGCCCGACGATATCTGTGCGCCGGCTTTCCGGTATGCCCGGTCCACGCACAATCAGCGGGACATGAATTTCTTCATGAAAAAGGTTGTTGCCGTGCTCCATTGCCCGGTGCTCGTAAAACGCTTCACCGTGATCCGAAGTGAATACGATCAAAGAACGCTCAAGCAGACCGGCCTTGTCCAGCAGCTGCAGGAAGCTGCCGAGCATCCGGTCCTCCGCGAGAATCTTGGCATCATACAGGCTTTTAAGGTATTCCAGCTCCTCGGGTGAATCGAACCGGTACCACATGTCCGGTCCTCCGGGTGCGCGCTGACGCTGATCGACCGCAGGATTGGCCCGCCGGAGTATCTGCTGTCTGGCTTCCCGGGGTGCGATATAGGGTCCATGCGGTCCGACGACATGGATAAAAAAGAACTGCCGCTCATCGGCTTTTACGCAATCGGCCGCACGCTGCAGTATCTGCAGCGTGCTCGATCGGTTGCGCCTGAGCGGTATGTTTTCAAAAACAGTAAATCCGCGGTCAAAACCGAACCGGGCGCTGATCATGGCATTAAAGCTGAACCCGTAGGTGCTGTAGCCCGCACGCTGAAGCTCAGCGGCAAGCACCGTGCAGCTGCCGGGCAGTTTCGATTTCAAATAGCCAATTTCATGATCTGCCGGGCTCAGCGAGGCAAATACGGTGGCCAGCGAGGGCTTGGTCCAGCTTGAAAGCGAAACGGCATTCTCAAAAAGGCAGCCCCCCTTTGCAAAGCTGTCGATACAGGGGGAGACCGGTTTTGCATACCCGTAGCAGCCCAGGTGGTCGGCCCGCAGCGCATCGTACACAATAAGAAAAATATGTGACGGCTTTTTTGTTCCTTGATCCCGGCCCCGGTATGCCAGGGTCACGAACAGCACCACAGCGCATGCAAGCGCGCCGACAGCCAACAGCTTTCTGCGATTCATACGAACGCTCCTTTTTTATATAAGCCCGTCAGTGCATGAACAGCCTTTTATCCATGAGCACCCGGGCAACGTGATCATGCGTGGTATCGCTCCAGTGCTCATTGCAGGAAAAGCCGAGGTTTCCGGTGTCGACACCGCGCTTTTCAAGCTCATGCAGCAAATCCAGATAACGAATATCGTTTTCATCGAGAAACGCCCTGAAAACCTCTTCATTGCGCCTGCTGCCGAAAACAGTCACCACGACATAGGGAACACCCTGCCGGTGTGCCGTCCGGTGCATCTGGTACACAGCGCCTTTCAACTGCATCCAGTTGAATTCCAGATGATCGCCCGGAGGGGCCCCGGAACGGATATCAGCCTGTACTTTCTGCTGCCCGGGACGCACGGCAGGCCGCTCAGCGGCTCTTTTTATTGTTACGTTTTTCAGGCGGTCTTTTACCGCATACAGTGTTTTTTTTGCATAGGTATACATATGAAACAGGCCGAGAACATCCCGAATCCGCTCTTTGAGCGGAGCGGGCCCCGGCATTCTGCACTCATAGCTCTCAAGTGAGCTGAACAGAACCTGGACCTGCGGCCGCGAGACGGCATCAAACCTGTTCGGGTCCACATCGCGCAGCTCATCGTCAAGATGCATGAAATGCAGTACGGCTCTGCAGGTTTTCAAGTCGGTTTTCTGCGTAAGTATCACAAACTGCTGTGTCGGGGCGGTGCCGGCAAGAGCGTAGTTCAAAAAATTAAACGCGCCGCCGCTCAGCTCGAACAGCCGGTTGTGAAGAATGTTTTCGTTTTTTACCATGCGGCCCTCGATGTGCGAGTCGCCCAGAATAATAACATCCTGCCGGTCGGTATCGTAGTCATAGGCGTTTTTGATCCTGCCGTGCTCATCGAAAGAGTATTTCGACCGGTAGCACTCGCCCTGCATCATGCCGCTGAAGTTTTTTCTGTGCCACATGCCGATCTGCTCATCATAGACCACCGGCGATACGCCCTGACCGAACGGCGAAAGCCGCATAAACACTTCAAAGGCTGCGACGGCGGCAAACAGTGCCGCTATGGATGATAAAATCTTCATGTGCGACTAAAAAGCAAAATACAGGAACGAGGATACCCTGCTCTGCAGCAGGTACAGGTTGTTTATCTGCAGGCAGCACAGCGCCAGCGCAAATACCGCGGCAGGGACCATGCGGCGCCTGTCAAAGGCCTCGAGAAGCTCCGTGCTGTTTTTCATGAAAAACACAACCGGCACGAGCACGGCAAGCCAGGCGATGGCCGCCGCATCGCCGGGCGCACCAATGCCGTTCATGCCGCACATGCCGCTGAGAACCTTGAGGGCGTCGGCGAAGCCGCGTGCCCTAAACAGCACCCAGCAGACATTGACAAAAAGAAAGGTTATCGCGGTTCCGGCTGCCGGCGGGATGACCATGCCGGTCCGTTTCCAGAGACGTGAAGCGATAAGCCCCGCACCGTGCAGCAGGCCCCACAGAATAAAGGTCCAGCCCGCACCGTGCCACAGACCGCATATGAAAAAAGTAAGTGCTGTGTTCACCAGGGTGCGGCCCTCTCCGCAGCGGCTGCCTCCCAGGGGAATATAGATGTAGTCGCGCAGAAAGCGCGTCAGCGTCATGTGCCAGCGCGACCAGAAATCCCGGAGGTCTCGGGCCTTGTAGGGGCTGTTGAAATTCAGGGGCAGGCGGAATCCGAGGACAAGCGCGCAGCCGATCGCCATATCGCTGTATCCGCTGAAATCGAAATACAGCTGAAAGGTGTAGGAGAGAGAGGCCGTCCACGCATCCACAAAGGTCAGTACCGCTGTGGCATCGAAATAGCGGTCCGCCCACAGCGCAAGCGTGTCGGCGATCAGCACTTTTTTGGCGAGCCCGACACAGAAAAGAAACAGTCCGTCACGCAGATTGTTTTGTATCATGCAACCCTGCCGCAGACCGCGCAGCTGGGGGACAATTTCCTGAAAGCGCGTTATGGGGCCGGCGATCAGATAGGGGAAAAAAAGAACGAACGATACATAATCGAAAATCGACCGGCACCGCGCGGTTCCCCGGTAACAGTCGGCCAGGCAGGCGATCTGCTGGAAGGTATAAAAACTTATCGCAACAGGCAGCACAATCCCGGGGGCTTCCGGCTCGGTTCCCGTGATGCTTCCGCAGATCTGCGCGATAAAGCCGGCGTACTTGAACAGTCCCAGCAGGGCGACGTTCAGGGCGATTCCCGTCCACAAAAGCATACTGCGCCCACCGGTGTTCTCACGGGACAGCAGCATGCACAGGAAGCAGTTGCAGCACAGCGACACGAGCAGAACGGTCAGATGGCCACGGCCCTGCAGCGAAAAAAAAACAATGGTTGCTCCCACCAGGGCTGCCTGTGCTGCAGAACCGGCGCCCTGCCGGCGCAGCACATGAAAAAGACCGGCTGCAGCAGGAAGAAAAATGAATATAAAGGTGAAGGAGTGGAAAAGCATAGATGCGTTCCGAGCCGTCCCTGTTTACTGCCCTTGCAGAACAGTATACTATCACAGGGGTTGCTGCCAGCGCAGCTCTTTTTTAATCTCTTCGGGTTGCATTCCCTGAAGCTTGCTGCGGGCCGGTTCATTTGTGCGCTGAACGGCTTCCCTGAAGGATTGATTGTTTGTGAATATGCTGTCCTGCTAAATCAGCCTTTATAATTGGCATGCCCTGTGATATGCATACATGGTGTTTTCACTCTCGGAAGGGCTTCATCTGAGCCATGCAGACAAAGCCGTATGCAGGTACAATCATTGTTTCGGGTGGAATCGTACTGCTGGTTCTGTGCCTGTATGTCAATGTCCTGCCGGGCGATTTCATCTGGGACGATGTCGCCTTCATTGAAAACAATGCGGGCTTTCTTTCCCGGTGGAAGAGTGTTGCCGAGTCCTTTGCACGGCCGTTTCACGGTACGGCTCCGGCCTACCGCCCGTTGCTGATGGTCTCCTACATCATCGACTACAAGCTGTGGGGGCTCAATCCGGCAGGATACCACCTGACAAATATTCTGCTGCATGCCGCTGCTTCACTGCTTGTCTTCCGCCTTGCCCTGACGCTTTTTGCCTCACGGCCGGCAGCTGTCTGGGCCGCACTGCTTTTCGCGGCCCACCCGCTGAACACTCAGGCGGTTGCCTGGATCGGCGGCAGAAACGATATTCTCATGACGGTGTTCAGCCTGCTGTCGGCAGGTGCCTACTGCCGCTGGCGCCGGTCCGGCGGCCGGTCGAGCGTTCTTCTGCTCGGGGTGTGGACAGGTGCGCTGTGGTGCGCAATGCTGGCAAAAGAAAGCGGTGTCTGCACAGCGCTGCTTATCATACTTGTTGAGCTGTACGCACCCCGGGGTACTCAGCCACGCGCTGCGCGCTGTGCAGCCGCAGGCCTTGCCCTGCTGAGTGTTGTTCTGTTTTTGTATATACGCATGCGTGTGCTCGGCAGTGCAGGCATGGGCAGGGTAGACGAGAACATCACCGCGCAGCTGCTTCGCGTGCCGCTTGTCTATGCCTATTATGTAAAAAAACTGTTCCTGCCCGTCAACCTGACATTCGATCCGCACATCCCCTTTATCTCCTCTGTGACGGACCCGTCGCTGCTTCCGGCTGCTTTTATTCTTGCACCTGCAACCGCAGTTGCACTGGTTGCCGAACGGTTTGTTCGCGGGCCGGCTTTCTGCCTGGCGTGGATAATTATCGCCCTGCTTCCCGTCTGCGGCGGTACCCCCCTTATGTTCGCGGTTCTGGAGCACAGGGCCTATCTCGGATGTGCCGGCTTCTGCGTGGCCGTGTCGCTGGTGATGTCAAAGCCGGGGGCAGCGGCCCCGTTGCTGAAAACAGCTGCAACAGCGCTTTTGTGTCTGCTGATCATCCTTTACGGCATACAGACCTTCGAAAGAAATTCGGTCTGGAAAAACGAGCAGCTGTTCTGGCGGCAGGCAGTTGCCGACTCCCCGTTTTCGGTTTTTTCGCACATAAACTGTGCCGTGCAGTATGCTGCGGCCGGGCGATTCGGCGATGCACTGAGCATGTATAACGAGGCCCTGACCGTTAACAGCCGCACCCGTATTGCGGGTCCGAAACAGCGAGCATTTCAAAAAAGCTTTATTCTGTCGCGGGTCGGCATGCTCTATGCCCGGGTCCTGCAAAACCGCCGGCCGGCCGGAGATGCACAGCAGCTGATCGAGCAGCTTGGTGTTGATGCGCTGCGGAAAAAAGCTACTGCATGTTTTAAAAAAGCCTTAGCAGCATATCCGCACAATGCTTCGGCGTTCAATGGCCTCGGGGATGCCTGTTACCGCAGCGGCGATTTCGGGCAAGCTGCTTTTTACTATGAGCAGGCTCTCTCCTGCGATCCCGGCTTTGCAGAGGCGTACGTTAATCTGGGCCTGCTGCGATTCGATCAAGAGCGGTATGAGGATGCCGAGGCCCTGTTTTCGCGGGCGGTCTCGATACGTCCGACGGTCGAGGCGCTCAACAACCTCGCTCTGGTGCACCTGCGGATGCACCGCTATGCCGAGGCCCTGCAGGGGTTTTCACGTCTGCTGCATCTTGTGCCGCACAGCGCAGATATTCACTTCAATATCGCCCTGGTGTACCTGCAGGGCCTTAAAAACGCTGAAAAGGCCGCAGTGCATCTGAAGAAATGCCTTGCCTGCAATCCGCAGAAAGAGCAGGCTGCAACCGTCAGAATGATTCTAGAAAAACTGGGCAGGAAACCGGATGCCGGGTAAAATCATTGTACCGATACTGCTGGCGCTGCTGTGCGCGGTGCTGTATTTTTCAAACCTCGGGGGCTGGTATCTCTGGCAGGACGAGGCCAACGCCGCCCTGCTTGCCGAAAACATTCTCTCTTTCGGCTACCCGGCTGCCTTTAACGGTAAAAACGCCGTCTGGGCGGCACAATCGGATGTAAGCCCCCTGACCCACTACTATATTCTCTGGGGCTGGCTGCCCCTGTATCTGAACGCTGCCTGTTTCGGCCTGCTGGGCACCGGTACCGTTACCGCCCGTCTGGCTTCTGTGCTGCTTGCCTCCGCCCTGGTTCTGCTGTCCTACAGAGCCCTGAGGGTATCGCGACTGCCCCGGAAGGCTGCCGGTCTGTTCAGCCTCCTTCTGGTGACCTGCGTTCCGCTGACCCTGTACATGCGGCAGTGCGGATACTATGCCGCGACAGTTGTTTTCAGTTGTATGGCATTTTACGTTTTACACATGATGGAGCCCGGCAGAAAACGAACGCTGCTGTTTGCTGGCGCGTCCTGCGCCCTTGTGAACACCCAGGTTATGATATGGGGTGTTGTTATGGCCGGGCTGTTTGCCGGTACCCTTTTTGCCGGCGGCCGGCGCCTTCGAGATCTGAAGCTGTTTGCGGTAAGCGCTCTTGGGGCGCTGCCGTTTCTCCTGCTGTATCAGGTATGGAGACTTGCCGATCGTTCAGACGCCGGCAGCGGGGTGGCCGGCAGTCTGGAGTATGTGGGGCGCCTGCAGTTTTATGCGGATGCGCTCATGACGATTTTTTTCCCGGCCTGGTACCTGGCAGCCGTGCTTATCGGCGCCCTGCTCGTGCGGCGGTCCTTTACAAAGCCGGAATCGGACATACTGTTTCGCGGACTGGTGCTGTCGACCGTCGCGCTGGTGCTGGTGCCCCTTGTTACATCATTCAACTACGTTCGCTACATCATCTTTATCGTTCCGGTCCTGTTCCTCTTGCTGACGATAGTTCATGTGCGCATACTGCAGGTGCATCGCACAGCCGGTCTGCTGCTGCTTGGCGCACTTATGGTCGTTTCCGTTGCCGGTGTGCGAAAAGGAAATGACGGGCTCGTGTGCCTTGCTGCAAACTTTTTGCGCGAGCTTCGGCACAACGGTGTCGATGCCAACGAGGCCCTCAGCAGCTACCTTTCCGAGCATGCCGACCCCGCCGATATCGTATTGTGTAATTACGGTGACTTCCCCGTGCAGTTCTACACCGGGCTTCGGGTTCGCGGCGGCCCGGGCGGCATCGGCCTGTCCCCCAACCGGTGCTTTCCGGAAAAGGGTATTACGCAGGTTAGCTGGCCTGAGTGGATAATTTTAAGAAGGCACTGGAAGCTGCCCTGGCAGAAAGCAATCGAACCGGTTGCAGCCACTGCCGGTCTTTACGAGCGCATCGTGCTGCCGGTGGAAGACACGAAATGGGGCAACCGGCCGTCGTTGTATTACCACTATTTTACAGCCCCTGCCGTGTCAAACCCGCTCGTCATCTACCGCTTGAAGCGGCAGCCCTGAAGCATATATCCTGTTCAGGATTTGCCTTTTTGTGCAAGCACCGAATCGATCGCCCGGTAAAAGGCTTCGATAACATAGGGCTGATACGGCCCTACCGGCACCCCGTTGTATATGACCCGCGTCTTTCCCTGCTTGAACTCCATGACAAACGGCTGTGACCAGTCGGGGTAATCAAACGGTGTGTAAATATCGTAGTCATCAAAGCCCTCATAGTTTTTCAGGGCGTGGTAAAACAGGGAGTCGGAATTTTCGGCAAAAAACTCTATGGGCAGACCGATAGCATAGTCATAGCCGTCATCGATCGCCTTCCAGTAAACCTCGTTGGTCGAGAGATACTCGTTATCATGATCCCACACATGGCTTGCATACTCATCCTGACAGAGAACCACATTCGTTCGATCGAAGCTGTACTGCGAAACCAGCTTTTTGACATCTTCGTAAAGTCCGTCGCGATAGGTCGGTGCCAGATCGAGCCATGCCTCCCATTGAAATTTTTTCCAGGGCATACCGTGCACGGTGACCGCAACGGTTACATCCGAGCCATCCGGCACGGTATCGAGGCGGTCCCTGAGCATCTCGACATAGGCCTTGCGCAGCGGGGCAAAGTTTCCCATGGGCGGTGCCATGATGACCTTGATTTTTTTGCCGGGATGCTCGTGCTCCCACTCGTGGATGTACTCGAAACAGTGATAGAAGCTTGAGTTGAATTCCTCGAAATGGGAATAGATCGCCATGGGCGCTGCCAGCACAATGGTATCGCACCCCCTGTCAAGCAGCGCATGCAGCTTTTTCTTCATCTTGTAATAGTTGAGGCTGCTTTCAGCCTGCCAGGCAATATCGCCGTATTTTTCCTCAATTTTTGCCATGGCACCGTTTATTATTTCAAAAGAGCCCTGCCAGTGGGGCAGCTTTTTCTGCTCGATGCCTTTGTCATAGTACCAGATGCGGGCCTTGTTAATAAGCTTGCCGGTAAGCGTGGGCATGCCGCCCTTACCGTCAGCGTAGACAAAGTAGCCGATATCCTTATGAATACGCTTGGACGGCGGGTTCCAGACCACCTCACCCTTATTGTATTTCTCGATATACGGCTCGCCGTCAAGATAGTGATCGCGGCCCCAGCAGTCCACCAGCTTTTCCGGGGTGAATTCCTCAAATTCGATATAGCGCTCCGGGTCCATCAGGGCCACACCCTTGTCGATAAGCGAAAGGTTCCTGAATGGCCAGGGTATGATATTTTTTGCGATTTTCTGGTGTATGTTGTAAAAAAATGCCGGGTCGAGCGTTTCGGGCATGATGAGTGCTGTGATGAATACGCCGACCGTGCCCTCCGGGACCGTATCCTGCGTCTTGTAGGCTTCGTAGTAATCAGGAGAAATTCGTCTGTTTTCATATTTCATCAGTGCATAGAACCCGATGGCGATACACGCGACCGCAAGAAGAACAACCTTGAGAACTTTAAGAAACTTCATGCCTGCCTCCGTAAGCATTAAAAGTTTAGAGTTAGTCTTAAACACGTATACCGCAAATTGCTTTTAGTGACAAACGGTTTATGGACGGAACTGCTTCGCATGCATTAACCAATTAACCCGCACCCGGTTTGCGCACATTCATTCAACAGCTGCACATCGGACACAATCTGTGGTATCCTGCAGTGCGGTCTACAATGGTAATTGAAACCGGAGGAGCATCCGCATGTCGAAAAAAAACGAACATCACAAAAGCGGCAGTCAGAAAAAAAATACTCGCCTGTCTTGACAGGACATCCGCCAAGCCTGATTTGAAAAAAGGCCCGTACCGCTGCGGAACGGAGCACCGCAATGCCCTTGTGCTGGCAACCTCGTACAACGACCAGCCCCGCGCAACCGCCCTTGAATTTTTCAACGAGGGACTCAACCTGTACATCCTCGGCGGTCCGGGCGGAAAGACAGCCAATATCCGACGCAACAACAGGGTTTCCGCCTTTATGAAAAACAAAACTTGAATACCCCGTTTTGTAAACGGGGATGAAAAGTTT
>CAZFIB010000096.1:0-14841 GCA_964518865.1 uncultured Thermodesulfobacteriota bacterium | reverse complement strand
CTTTCCTCTCTTGAGTTTTTTCCTCTTTTCATGTATCAAAACTGTGAACGGTTACCTGCTCTCATATGATGTCGGCAGCAGTACCTGGTCTGCTGAGACAAGCCCGACCGTGGAGTCGCTGCATGCAATCTGGGGCACTTCCGCATCGAACGTCTATGCGGTCGGTGACGGGGGCACCATCCTTCACTATGACGGCACGGTATGGGAGGCTGTCGAATCCGGTGTGTCGGATGACCTGTTCGGCCTGTGGGGCGCTTCAGCCGATTTGATATTTGCAAGCGGCGGTGACGGGACCGTGCTGCGATATGAGGGCGACGGCAGCACAGGTGATAACAACACGAGTGACTGCCCGCTTGAGGTTGCCGTGTCAGGGGCTGATGATCTGAGGCTTTTGCGAGCGTTGCGCGACAACCATTTGAACACCGTAACCATTTTCAATATCCCGCAGCTGTATTACGACCATGCTGAAGAGGCTTCCGCCCGGGTGCGCACCGATACCGTTCTGAACGACAAGCTGCAAAAACTGGTAGACGATAACCGTGAAACGATGAAAACGCTTCTCGCCAGAGGAACCGCATCGGTTGACACAGAACAGATTGAGGCTGTTCAGGAATTTCTCAGCGAACTGAAAGAAGGGGGCAGCCGTAACCTGCGCTGCGCTGCCGGAGTGGTGCAGCACGGCATCGAAAACCGCTGGCTGCTCGATGTGCTGGGTATTATTGTAGAAGAATAAAGAAGATTTTTTGCATTCACCAAAAACCTCCTTTTAAAAAAGGAGGTTTTTTTATTCCTTTTCCAGAAATAAGATCGACCGCAGCAGGAAAAAGCATTTCTCACACTACGGTAGCCATTCTGTCATTTCGAAGGAGCACAGCGACTGAGAAATCTCACGCCCCTGAAGAGATTTCTCCCTGCGGTCGAAATGACAAAAACAGATGGCTGCAGAAAGTGAAAACTGCGAACGTGTGCTTCACGCCATTCCATAGCCTTTTTCCGGTGCCCGCCTGGCGGTGCGAAACTGCAGGGGCTGCTTCAGCCGCGATTTTTTCGCGGACCGAGGCAGTTCCTACCGGCTGCATTATTTTGATACATGCCATAGTCTCCTGAAAAGCCGGGATTCCTCAGCAGTGCTTTTGATCGGGAAGTCATTCCGTGGATTGCTCTAATTGATAGAATCCTTATGTTATTGTCCGGCCTGACCGGATAATCCACGGATTCCCGCCTCCGCGGCTGTACGGAGAGACTACTGCTTGAAAACCACACTGCTTGTGATATGCTGCCGTGTGCAGCCTATGCAAGGCATGGAACGTTCGTCATGGCGAAACCCAGGGGTAACCGAACTTAGTTTCTGACACGAAGGGCGCTTTTTTGATGGACAAACGTAAAAATTAGTAATCGCCCACATGTATTTTCACGGACGCTGATTTTATCAGGCGGTAAGGAGTTATAGCCATATACAGAAAATGCAAGCAGGATTTCAATCATCCGTGCAAACGGCAGAGTGCATGAAACCCATCACGTTCAGAACGGTTAACAACGCGGAGCAACTGTTTTGCTGAACAAAAACGTTTTGTCTGACGCCAATCAGAAAAAAAGAATCTGGGGCTATCGCTGGACCATATTGTTTGTTATCTGGATTCTCTATGTCATTAATTATTTTGACCGAATCAGTGTCCTTATCTTTCTGCCCTATATTCAGAAGGACCTTAACTTAAGCCCTGTAGAAGTCGGCTGGCTGGGATCGATTTTCTTCTTCGGTTATGCGGTTGCCCAGATATCATCAGGTTTCCTTTCTGATAAAATCGGTCCCAAAAAAACAATGAACATTGCAATCTGGGTTTTCACTACGGTCACCTTTCTGACCGGTTTTGTCCGGTCCTTCTGGCAGTTTATCATCCTTCGCATCAGCCTTGCACTTGGAGAGGGACACCACTATGTGCCGGCTGTGCGAACTATCGCAAACTGGTTCCCCAGGCACGAAAAGGGTCAGGCGAACGGATATTTCACCACAACCTGGGCTTTTGGTCCCGCCATCATTCCCATTGTTGTCACCTGGCTCTCCGCCGATGTGTTCGGCGGTGCATGGCGACCCGTTTTTTTTATTCTGGCCATACCCGGATTTATCGGTGTTTATATTCTTCACAAATTCATGGCCGATTCCCCGGGCACGATGTTGCAGAAGGGCAAAGTATCAAAAGAGGAGTATGACCTGATTACCGATTCCGTTGGAGAGGGTTCTGAAATACACGGGAAGCAATACTCTACAAGGATTTTTTTCGGAGATTTCCAATATTATCTTTTTACGCTGAACTTTTTTGTTTTGCTCATGATTTACTGGGGCATGACCACCTGGATCAGCACGTTTCTGGTCAAGCAGCACGGCATGGACATCAAGACCATGGGTTTTTTCGCTGCGGTACCCTACATTATCGCGGGCTTTTCCATGTGGCTGGGCGGCTTTGTTGCAGACAAGATGTTTATGGGCAGGATGAAAGTAGTGACCATCATCGGCTTTCTCGGCTGTATCCCCGTGCTTTACTTTATCGGCCAGGTACCAACGGGCCAAACCGGCCTTTTGTTATTCTTCCTGGCGCTGGGCGGCTTTTTCGTCAACTTTCCCTGGGGAGTTATGCAGGCATACCCCTCCATGCGCTACCCCAAGGAAGTGGTGGGCCGGGCCATGGGCATTACCAACGGTGTTGGTCAGTTCGGCTCTTTTCTTTCACCCCTGATTTCCGGGTACCTGGTTGTCACATTGCCGGATGCATCGTATGATTTCGGCAAAGTGTTTCTCTTCTGGTCACTGCTGGCGCTTTGCGCGGCATCCTCAAGCTTTTTCCTGAAAGAATCACGGGTGGACTGCTCAGGGTATGAAATTAATAGCAACGATTAATGACCGCGAAACACCGCCTTGTTGCTTAAAAACTCACCTTTACCCCGCCGTACACGAACCTGCCGGCCTGGGGCAGGCTGTAGCTTGTTTCATAATCTCTGTCGCACAGGTTGTCGGCGCCCAGGTACACATTCAGCTTTTCTTTGAACAGGTTCTGTGACAGCTTGACATTGATAAGGTTGATCTCATTGAGCTCACGCTGCCGGTAGGGCTGCTTTTTCGAGTAATAGTACTGGCGGTTTACGTGACGCCATGACGCATAGGCGGTCAGTCCGAAATCGAACGAGTAGCTGATTTCTGCCGTCAGCTTGTCGCGGGGATTGTACTTTATCTCATCAATGCCGGAATCGCCTCCCATGTCGTCCGAGTCAAGATAGGTGTAGCCGATTCGCATTAGCAGGCCGCGCACCGGCCGCATTTCAAGAGACACTTCGATACCGCGGTACCGGTACCGGTCGCGGTTTTCATTGATCTCGGTATAATCGTCCTTCTGAATAAAATCTTCGACATCGCTCGCAAATCCGGTCAGGCTCAGGCTGCTGTCAAAGGGCAGGTCCTGGCGCAGTCCTGCTTCAACATTTTCGGCGCGCTCGGTTTCAAGCGAAGGATTACCCTTGCTTTCATCATAGAGCTGGCTGACGGTCGGGAACCGGATTTTGCGCGAAACGGAAGCGTGCAGATGTGTACCGGGAAACAGGTCGTACTTTATTCCCGCCAGCATGCTCCAGTCGTCTTCCCCGCCGCCGGTATCCTTGTCGAGCCAGTGATGGCTGTATCCCAGCACGACCGTCATATCGCGAAGGGGCGAGACTTCATACTCAAAAGCAGCCGAATATATTTTTTGCTCGCGGTCGGTGTGATAGCGGCGCATGTAGTATGTTTTAACATTGCCGCCACCGCCGCCACCGCCACCACCACCGCCACCACCACCTCCTCCGGCATCGCCTTCTGCAACGCCGCCGATGGAGACATAGCGGTCGCGGATTTTTCCTTCTTCATCATAGGAGTGCTCCTCCCCTGACAGGGCAAACGAGAGTACGCCGTAATTTTTCAGGTCGCAGCGGGCCTGAACATTCAGTCCCATGATATCCATGTCGGCGGTGCGGTGGTACAGTCCCTTGATGCTCGTATCGGCGTAGGAGCTGTAGGTGTCGTCGTCATACTGCGTGGCGGTTTCATCGAGGTGGTTTATATAGAACCATGACTTTATTTCCCAGGGCCCGTCGAAATCGTAATTGCCCGAGAGCTGGAGGTAGAAGCCGTCATAATCATCGACCCGCTCGTATTTGAGCTTGGAAGCAAAATCAGGATTCTCGGTCTTGCTGATGGTTTTCGGCGGCCGGCCGAACTCACCCTCCATGTAGCTGAAGGTAAGACCCAGCAGCAGCTTTTCGGTCGGGGAATAGCCCAGCTTGGAAAAGAAGTTCCTGCGGGTTCTGTCGCTGTTTTCCCGCAGGCCGCCGTTTTCATGCGGCGTTTCGTCAAAGTCGTGCGAAAGCTCGAAGCCTTCGTTTTTGTACAGGCTGCCGCTCATGAAAACATCGATATTTTTTCGGGCGGCCGAAAGCGTATAGCGGCCGTTGTAATCGAGGTGCTCGCCGAACTCGTGCCGTATTGAGCCGTGAAGGCCCGCCCGCCCGCGTTTGGTTACAATGTTTATAGCCCCGCCGAGCGCGCCCTGCCCGTACAGGACCGAGCTGTTATTGTAGGTGACCTTGATATGATCGATATTTTCAACCGGGACGATGGACGGGTCGAACTGACCGTCGTACGTTGAGTTGATCGGAATGCCGTCAAGCATCAGAATAACGTGGCGCGACCGCATGCCGCGCACATCGACCCGGGGAACGCCCTTGCCGCCGGTGCGGATATTGATGCCGGGGAGCATGTCAAGGGCCTCGTCGAGCGAACGGGCGCCTTTCAGTTCGATATCTTCAGCATCGATACCGCGAATGGTGGAAATCGACTCAACGCCCTCGTCCTTCGAGGAAACAATGATTTCCCCGAGGCTGTAAACACCGGTGTAGGTTTGATTGTCCCCGGCAGCAGCGAACGGTCCACAACAGAGTGCCGCGGCACAGAAAAACATACAAAATAAAGTTCTTTTGTTCATGGTACGCAGCTTTCATGCAGGCTCTGGTCAAGCACTCAGGAACCGTCGGTGTGTGTTGTCGACCCGGCCTGCAGGAAAATAAATTAAAAAGAAGATTGCGGGAAAACGGCCGTTACCCGGCAGGGACTCCCGACGGCTTATAACAGCGAAACAACCATTCCCATGACCACGGGAAAATCCGGGCTGCCGATGCCGGCGATGATGCCGGTGAAAAGCAGGCCGAACGAGGCTGCCGGCACGTCAGCGCTGATGCTGACGGTTTCGGCATTGTAGCCGTATTCCACAACCGGCTGGGTGCCGAGCAGTCCCGCAACAGCATAGACAAGACCGGAAAAATCACCGACCGACGAGGACGGCCCCACGCGAACGGTCAGGCGCCCCTCACCCAGGGTGAACAGAAACATGGCATGAAAGGCATCGGAATTTCTGAAGATTATATTTCCGAGCTCGAACATAACGTTTTGCGAGTGGCCGGGTGTCAGAACCAGCCAGTTATAGTTGCTGCCCGCGCGCAGCGGCTGATCCCCGGCACGGGCGGCGGAAAAAACAGGACAGAGCGCCAGCACCAGGGCGGCTGCAGCAGCGATACGGATACTTTTTTTCACAACGTACTCCTTTCGGTAAAATAACGATACTCAGGACTTTTTTTCAAACGTGTAGAGACCGTATTCGAGCAGGGTACCTTCTGCATCGAAAACCGTCTGTTTTGTCTTAATGCCCTTTTCGTCGTATTCATACAGCTTGTACTTTTTCAGGGCACCGCCGGCATCGGTAACGGTTTTTTTCGAGCGTTTTCCCTGATCGTTGTATTCATACAGGTTGTATGCGGTTATGGTGCCGCCGGCAGCATAAATGTTTTTTTTCACGCGCTGCTTTTTGTCGTTGTATTCGTAGGCATACCAGGAGGTCAGCCTGTCGGCGCTGTCATAGATCAGCTTTTTGGTTCGCAGACCCTGTGCGTCGTACTCATAGCGGTAATATTTTTTAAGCGCTCCGGAGGCGTCATAGATCTGCTTGCGGTCGCGCTTGCCGTCCGGCTGATAAGAATAAACATGATATTCCCTGAGGGTGTCGTCGCCTGAAAAAATGGATTTTTTGGCCTTTTTACCGTTTTCTTTATACTCGTAGCGGTAGATTGACGTGAGCGTACCGGAAGCGTCGAATTTTTCTTTTTTTACAAGCTGCAAAGGTTTACCGCACCCGCCCTTTTTTTCTCCGGCAACAAGGGATGCGGGAACAAGAAGAAGCACAATCGAAAGACAGACAAGTGTTTTTTTCATAGCCGTTCCTTTCCTGAGCTGTTGATAAAAAAAGCCGAAGCAGGGAGCTTCGGCTTTCAGTTTCCGCCGCGACAACCCCTTTCCACAATGGGAGGCAGCCTCTTTTCAGAAACCACCCGGACGGCTGCTTTCCATGGCAGGGCCGAAGGAACGGCAGCTCGGGGATACGTAAAAAAACATGATCATTATACAATCAATGCACATGAATTGCAACAACGGCTGCAGACAACGGCTGCAGAGAATGGCGCCCTTAAAAAAGTAAATACGCATGCAGTACGAAGAATTCGTATGACAGAAGCAGCGGACGAAAAGCCGACGCAGCCTTGTCAGCTCTTCGCCCCGGTCATCTGTTCCGCCACATCCCAGAGTTTTTTCTGCAGGTCCCGGTCGAGGCTGCGGGGCGGGGGAGGCTTCTGCCTGGTCTGATCAAAAAAAGCGCCGGTAATGGTGCCGAGCGATTCGTCTGCAGCGCACCAGGCAACGCTTCGTCCGGACTCGGCAGCCGGCATCATCAGGCGCTTTGTGACAGCGCTGAGCAGGTTCTGGTACCAGGCGCCCGGCCAGATATTCCAGATGCCGGTGGAAACCGTGCCCGGGTGCACGGCATTGACGGTCACCGGGGTGGCGCGCAGGCGCTCGGCCAGCTCGCGGGTAAACAGCACCAGGGCAAGCTTTGAGGCTGAGTAGGCCCTGAACCCGTGAAACTTTCTGCGGCTGTGCAGGTCATCGAGAATGATGCGGCCCTGATAGCCGGCATTCGAGGTGATATTCAAAATACGCGCTGCCGGGGCCTGCAGCAGCAGCGGCTCAAGCAGGCGCGTAAAAAGATAGGGCCCGAGAAAGTTGATGGCCATGGTTTTTTCAAACCCGTCAACGGTTTCCTCGCGCTTCATGGTAAAAATACCGGCATTGTTTATGAGAACATCAAGCGGGCGTCCGTCCTGCAGAAGATGCTGCGCGCAGGCCCTGACCGATGCACGGGATGCGAGATCGAGCCGAACCGCGGCGCACGCGGCAGCGCCGGGTTCACGGCTGATTTCAGCGCACAGCGTGCGGGCGGCCTTTTCATTTCTGCAGGCCAGGATAAGACTGAAGCCCCTGCGGGCGAGTTCTCTGGCGGTTTCAGAGCCGATGCCGCCGGTAGCTCCGGTTATCAGAGCGGTTTTTGTGTTCACAGCACCCTGCCGGCAAGGTCGTAGGTCAAGGTTTTCACGATTTTAACCCGCTGAAACGAGCCGATGGTAACCGGTTCGTTCAGATAGACAACACCGTCGATTTCCGGGGCCTGAAACGCTGTCCGGGCCTGCAGGCAGTAGTGCCTGTTCTGCGAAATGCCCTCGACCAGCACGGTCATTTCCCGGCCGCGCAGCAGGCGGTTGTTTTCGCGGGAAATACCGGACTGCAGGCGCATGAGCTCATTGTAGCGCAGGCGCTTTGTTTTTTCAGGAATTTTGTCCGGAAATCCAGCGGCAGGCGTTCCTGCTTCATCGCTGTAGGTGAACGCACCCAGGTGAGAGAACCGGACCCGGCGGACAAAATCAAGCAGCTCGCTGAAATCAGCGTCCGTTTCACCGGGAAACCCGACAATAACGGTTGTGCGCAGCGCAATGTCCGGGCACAGCTTTCGGGCGGTTTCAAGGAGCCGGTCGATTTTTTTCCGCGTTGTTTTTCTGCCCATGCGCCGCAGAACAGCATCGCAAACATGCTGAAGAGGCAGGTCAAGGTAGCGGCACAGCTTTTCCTCGTCAGCCATCAGGCGCAGCAGGTCAGTTGTCAGGTGCTGCGGGTGGGCGTACAGCAGCCTGATCCAGCGCAGTCCCTGCACGCGGACGAGCTTTTTCAGTAGAGGGACCAGGCCCTCATAGCGGGTTGTGTCCTGGGCCACAAGGTTTATTTCCTCTATGCCCTGCGCAGCAAGGCTCCTGACTTCCCGGACAATCGAAGACTGTCCGCGCTGGCGGAACGGCCCCTTTATGGATGGAATCGTGCAGTAGGTGCAATGGTGCGAGCAGCCCTCCGCGATTTTTACATAGGCGCTGCTCCCGGGAGCTGAAAGCATGCGGGGTGTGGCGGCAGAGAGCAGAAACGCCGTGCGGGAAACCTTCAGCCGCCGTGTATCAGACTTTTCGAAAAAGGCGCGTAAATGTCGGTCGATACGGGCGTACTCGCCGCTTCCCAGAAACAGATCCACCTCAGGAAGCTCCGGGGGAAGCTCCTCTTTATAGCGCTGGGTAAGGCATCCGCAGACAACGAGACAGCGGCAGGAACCGTTTTGTTTCAGCTGTGCGTATTCGAGGATCGTATCCAGTGCTTCTCTGGTCGCGCTTTCAATAAACGCGCAGGTGTTGATGATGATGATGGCGGCATCTTGCGGCTCATCCGCCAGCAAATAGCCTGCCCGCGCCAGGCAGCCGAGCATGACCTCGCTGTCTACCAGATTTTTGGCGCAACCGAGCGATTCAACAAAAACAGTGTTTTCAGAGACCATGTCATTTTCAGCAGGCAATTATATTTTTGACCGCAGGCCGTTTTTTTACTATTGTTACCCTACTGAAAAAAACAATGCTACGCAAGCACGGAAGGAGTACCTTATGCCGTTTGTCATAAATCCGGAACTGTGCGCCGCCTGCGGATCATGCATCGGCAACTGCCCCAACCGGGCCATTATCCGCCGCAGTGAAAACGAGGTCGTCATCACCGACATGTGCTGTGACTGCGGCGTGTGCGTGCGCTACTGCCCGGTGCAGGCTATCGGGAAAGGACCGGAGCGCGCGGTTCTTGACACGGAAACGCTTGACCGTGCCTTGAAAGACAAGCTCGATCTTACAAAAAACATTGCCGCCATGAAGTTCTGCGACACGATTCCCGAGGATGTGCCGCTTGAGAAGGGCCCGCACTTCTGGTGCGGCATGTGCGGGGATGTGTTTGACGGTGACGCGCACGCGCTGGTGTTTACGGCTGATGCGAGCACCTGCGGGGGGTGCGCCAATGTCGGCCTGGGCGGCAAGCGGGTCGGTCGGGACGAGTTTATCGCAGCGATCGAGTCCAACACCGTGGGGCCGGGCAGGCTGATGGCAACCAAAACCGCCATGACGAAAAGCCGCGACCTCTTTCCCCGCTTCCCGGTCATTTCAAAAGGCATGATTATCGGCCCCCTGCCCGAGGTGAAGCGGCCTGATCTTGTCATGTTTCCGGTAACAGCTCAGCAGCTCTGCGTCATATCGACAGCCTTCTGCTATGAGTCGGGAGACGTCATTACCGGGTTTGCCGGCAAATCCACCTGTCTTATGAGTATTTCGACCCCGCTTGTGGAAAACCGCCCTGTTTTCTGTGCCGGCGATCACGGCGGCAGAATGTTCATGCGCCTTGACCCCTCAGAGCTGCTGGTCTGCTTTCCGTTCAGGCTCATTCCGGGGCTCGTGAAAAATCTCGATAAAACGTATTTCGCGAAAGAGCCGGCCGGGGGATAAGCGGTGCAACCGCTGCGGGGGAATTCATGAAATATGAAATCGACTCAAATCCGGCACTGCCCTACCTGAAAATAACGCTGACGGGTGCGCTTGATATTTCGGCGCTTGAACGCTGCTATCAGGAATTTCTCGGGAGTCCGAACTGGAGGCCCGGAACCCATATCCTCTGGGACGTTCGGAACTGCTCGCTCAAAGAGCTCCATACAGAAGACATGCACCGCATCGCCGACATGACGCTTCTCTACCGGCAGCAGCGGGGCCAGGGCAAGGCCGCCTGGGTAGTTTCGCGTGAACTTGACTTCGGTATCAGCCGCATGTTCGATGCTCTTAACGAGGGCCACGTGGTTTTCCTTTTCAAGGTATTTCAAACCATCGCAGAAGCAGAGGGCTGGCTTACCGCGAAGGATTAAAATATATTCCGTGTTTTCAAAACTACAGAACGCTGAAAGCATATCCCCCCGCAGGGCTTTCAATAGTATAATATTGTTACGCAGAAAGCCCCGGGCCGGACATAGAAACTTTTTATTGTCTTGTTCAGTTATTGCCGGGCACACACAGCTTATCCCGACAGCATCGTCGGGGTTTTGTCCGGCCCTCTACCGGCGCAGGATAGTTGTTTTTGCATACCGACAAATGCTATAGTATTCGATATAAACCGAGCTTTTGTGCACAACAAGGGCAAAGCCGTGAAAGCTGATGAAAAAGCTTTAGTGCAGAAATGGATTGAAACCTGGAAACAGACGGCACCGGAGCTTGAAGAACTGAGACGTGAAGAAATCCGCACAGCCGATACCCGTAAGGCCATTGAAAGTCTGGACGGTGCCTTCAAATCAGCCGTTCGACACCTCCCGCCGTTGCCCGATTCGGGCCTGATTGAGCAGCAAAGACTGTTTCGCCGAATAAAGTCATGATCGATCTTTTCCGCCTGGCGGCACACCTTCAGGATTTTTTTACAGCAGAGAAGTGGCGCTTCTGTTTTATCGGCGGCATAGCGCTTCAGAGGTGGGGGGAGCCGAGGTTAACCCGGGATGTGGATATCTGTCTTCTGACAGGCTTTGGCAATGAAGAGCATTTCATAGACACGCTTCTGTCGCGCTATCAAAGCCGTATTGACAATGCCAGGGAGTTTGCACTCACTCGAAGAGTAGTGCTTTTAAAAGCACAGAGCGGCATCGGTATCTATATTTCTCTTGGAGGCCTTCCGTTCGAAGAGTCGGTTGTCCGGCGTGCATCCACATTTGAATTTCTTTCGGATGCTGAACTGCTCACCTGTTCAGCTGAAGACTTGATAGTTCTGAAAGCATTTGCCGACCGCACACGGGACTGGCTGGATGTAGAAACGATTATTGTAAGGCAAAACAAAAGGCTGGACTGGCCTTTTATTCATAGTCAGCTTACCCCCCTTTGCGAAATCAAGGAGGCGCCGCACATAATCGAGAAGCTTAGTCTGCTCCGTGAAGAGCAGGAGCGGCAGTAATGTATTCAAAGATATGATTTCCGTCCCCGAAAGCGGGAGGCGTTCATTTTCTATAAATCCCGGCAGCCGAACCGCTTACCCGATCACTGCCCGCTGAGCGGCAGCAGGGTTTCACCGACAGCGCTCGACAGGTCCGCGTTCCAGAATCCCTCGGTCGAGCCGAAGGTTTCCGCCCGGTACACGGTCACCCGGAAGGAGGCATCAGATGCGGTCACATCGCCTGAGGGAATCGCGCACATCACGGTGTTGCCCGAAAAGATGATGCGCGCCGCACTTTCGGCAACCGGCATACCCCCGGTGTCGGAGATGCTCATCGACCAGCCGGCTCCCGCATCAAAACAGGTCGCCGTGTACCAGAAGTCGGTCCCGTCGAAGAAATCTGCGGGCCACGACGGGCTTGCCTGGTAGTTGTTTGCGGCAGAGCCGTCGGAGTCGAGCACAAAGCCGATCTGGTACTGGTACTCGGAAAGCTCCAGCGGCAAGTCCGCGGCAACTTCAGCGAAAACAAGGTAATAGCCTTCGTTTTCCTGCAGGGGCGACTGCGGGCACAGGGTCAGGCCGTATGCGCCAAGGCCGCAGGGATAGTCGCTTTCAAACTGCGAGCCATCGAGCTCCGCCAGCACCACCCCGACGCCCAGCAGATCTGTCGCGCCCGCAGCAGCGGTCGTGTCCACACCGGTTGAATTCAGAACGGTATTCCCTGCGGGAAGCCCCCAGTAATCGGGATCCAGAAGGTCGACACCGCCCTGGGTGCTGGTGGTGCTCGAGGTCGTGTCCTGCGCCGGCACGGTCGAGGTCGTCGAGGAGCTGGTGCTCGAGGTTGTCTCGTCAACCGGCATGCTCGAGGTTGTGCTCGTGCTGGTGACGACTGTATCGTCGTCGCAGCAGTCGCACTCGTTTTCCGCGCGGGTAAAGCCCGTGGGATTGGTCTTGCGCGCAATGGCGGCGATGTCGTTTGCAACCGCCGTACTGAACCCGGCCGAAACGATTTCCCGGCCCGATAGATTTTTGGCGTTATCGCCGTGCTGTGCGGCAAGGTCGGTCAGCCCCTTGACAAAGCCGCTGGTGAACTCGCTGCCCTTCTCCCCCTGCGCGCGGCCGTAGGGATCGGGCGTTCTGCCGCCGTTGGCACCGTCAACAGCTCCGCCCCAGGCTTTTTCGGAATCACCGGCAGAGGTCCGCACGGTTTCCACGCCGTCAAGCGCGGACAGGGCGCTGACGAATCCGCCGGAGTAACAGGAGTCGATGAGCACGTGAATATGGCAGGAGGCGAGCCCGGATAAAATTTGCGCAAAGTCCTCGGCATACATCCGCCGCCGGCCGGAGCGGTTTCCGTCCTCGCCGCGGTAGCTGAACCGCAGGCCGAAGTAGTGCCGGTATTCACCGCTTTCCCTGCGGCGCTTGCCGTGGCCGGTGTAGTAAATGAACACCTGGTCGCAGCAGTGCTCCTTGCCGCTGTACTGCTGCACAAAGTCTCGAAGCTGCTGCAGTCCCGTGCCGCGGCGGTCGCCGAGGTAGATGGCCGGCTGCGTGTCGCCGGACCCGGTCGAGGAGGTGAACTGGGGCACGGTAAAGCCGAAGCCTGCCAGAGCCTGCGACATGCCGAGGACATTGTCGGTTATGTCCCTGCGCAGGGGGCCGTTGTCGAAATTGTACAGAATGAGCGCGATGCGCTCCCCCTTCCCCTCGCAGCAGTCATCATTCGAGCCGCCTTCATTCCGAGCAGGACCTGCAGGCGATACCGATTATTGCGCTGACCGCTTCGGGCATGAAGCGCGACCGGGAAAAGATCATCAACAGCGGATTCGACGGATTTCTGGTAAAGCCGGTGGAGCGCTCGGAGCTGTTTCGTGAGCTGTCGCGTTTTTTGAAGACCGCTGAATCAGAGGCCGACCGGGCGACGGAGCCGGGCGGCGAACCGCAGGTGCAGGGGATGCAGCCGTACGGCCGTGAAAACACAGCCGAAGCGCTCGGCCGCCTTGAGCGCGAGCTCATGCAGTCGTGGGACGCGGTTCGGCAGAGCGGCTTTTTCGATGAGATCAGCGGGTTCGGCCGCCGGGTAGAAGAGCTCGGCACACGCTACGGGCTGGAGGCGTGCGCAGCCTACGGCAGAAGCGTACAGCAGGCGGCCGCCCGGTTTGATGTTGATGAGATGAAGCAGCTGCTGGAGCGCTATCCCGAGCTGATCAGGCAGATACGGCAGGCTAGCTCATAGAGCCTGTATATTCGTCAGGAGCCATAATCTCTATTACCAGCATAAAGGGTATGACAATGACCGCAGTAACCCAGCCCAAATCAAGAATACTCATTGTTGATGACGTGCCCAAAAACATTCAGGTTGTCGCCAGCATCCTGAAGGAAGAGGGCTTTCAGATGGCCTTTGCCCAGAGCGGCCGCTCGGCGCTCGAGCAGGCCCGGGCCGCCGGCTTCGACCTGATCCTGCTGGACATCATGATGCCCGAGATGGACGGGTTTGAAGTGTGCCGACAGCTGAAAGACGATGATGCGCTGAAGGACATACCGGTTATTTTTCTCTCGGCCAAGACCGACAGCGACAGCACGGTCAGGGGGCTCCAGATGGGGGCCGTCGACTATGTCAGCAAGCCCTTCAACAGCGCCGAGCTGCTGGCGCGGGTCAGAACGCATCTGGAGCTGAAGCACGCACGCGAGCGCCTGCAGGAGATGAACGCGGCCAAGAACAAGTTCTTTTCGATCATTGCACACGATCTGCGCAATCCGGTCGGAGCCCTGCGCAATATGGCGGAGCTGCTGATGGAAAAGTTCGACACGGCGGACGAGGAAAAAAAACGCTCGTGGGTGGTAATGCTGCATGAATCAACCGAGCGGCTGTGCTCTCTGCTCGAGAACCTGCTCCAGTGGTCGCGCGTGCAGACCGGCAGAATGCCCTGCCGCCCGGAATCGCTTCCGGTTGCAGCGCTGGTGGCGTCGGCGCTTTCGCTGGCGCGCATTCCGGCCGATCAGAAGAAGGTCAGGCTCAGCGCTGATGCCCTTTCCGCATCGAGCGTGCTTGCCGACAAGATCATGGCGGAAACCGTTGTGCGCAACCTGCTTTCAAACGCCGTCAAGTTCACCCCGGAGGGCGGCAGCGTGCAGGTTGCAACCCGCGACAACGGCACCCGCGTTGAAATAGCGGTCAGCGACACCGGTGTCGGAATAGGTCCCGAGGACTGCAAAAAAATATTCCGCATCGACTCCCAGCACACCACGCCCGGCACGGCCGGCGAGCGCGGCACCGGCCTGGGCCTGGTGCTGTGCCGGGAGTTTGTCGAGCAAAACGGCGGCACCATACGGGTGGAAAGCAAAGAGGGAACGGGCAGCACGTTTTATGTGTCTCTGCCCAAAGCTACTTGAAGCGAATGCCAGAAGGGCTGAGCGTTTTTTGCCGTGCCGGAATCTCCCGGCACGGCAAAAGAACGGTTTCTCTGTGAACTTTGTGCCTCGAGCGCAGCGGGTTGTGAAACATTACTTTACTATCACATGAACATCAAAGGAGATATGCAGTGAGATCCACAACACAGCTTTTTTTCTGTCTTGTTTTATGAAAAACAAAACTTGAATACCCCGTTTTGTAAACGGGGATGAAAAGT
>CAZFIB010000095.1:0-15055 GCA_964518865.1 uncultured Thermodesulfobacteriota bacterium | reverse complement strand
GAGGGCGGCCGCACGGTGGGCGCCGGTGTCATCAGCGACATCATTGAATAAGCATCGAAGGCTTTTGACGTCGGAGAATACAAATGAGGGATATTGTGACGCTGGCCTGCGGTGAATGCAAACGCCGCAACTACAGCACGACAAAAAACAAGAAAAAGACAACGGGCAAGCTGGAGTTCAAAAAGTACTGTCGATTCTGTCATACGCACACTCTTCATAAAGAGACGAAATAGACTGCGCAGCGGAGCCTGCCTGACAAGAATTCTGACCAGCCAGTACGAAACATAACCTTGTGTAGGCCAGTAGCTCGAACGGCTAGAGCACCGGACTCCAAATCCGGGTGTTGGGGGTTCGAATCCCTCCTGGCCTGCCACATGTTTCCTCAACCGGATAAAAGGGACAGGATACCAGTGAATATTGCGGATATAGTCGAAAAGACCAAGAAGTTTTTGACGGAAGTGCGTGTGGAGCTGAAAAAAATTGTATGGCCCACGCGCAAGGAAACGATTGCATCAACGTCTGTGGTTGTCGTGCTGGTAATAATCATTTCGATGTTTCTGGGAGTCGTCGATATGGTGCTTTCGCGGGTTGTTAAAATCATTTTGAGCTGAGGAACTGCATGGCTAAAAAGTGGTATGTCGTCCATACATACTCGGGGTATGAGAACAAGGTCAAGGAGATGCTTGAAGAGCGCATCAAGGCCTATAAAATGCAGGACCGGTTCGGCGATATCCTGATACCCACCGAGGATGTAGAGGAAATAATACGCGGCAAGAAGGGTGACAAGCAGGTTCGCAAAACAACCAGAAAGTTTTTCCCCGGGTACCTGCTTGTGCAGGTGGATATGACCAATGAAACCTGGCACCTGGTTCGAAACACGCCGCGGGTTACCGGTTTTATCGGCGGAAAAACCAAGCCGATCCCCATCCCCGACGGCGGTATCGACGACCTGATCGGCAAGATCGAGGAAGGCACGCTGCGGCCCAAGCTCAAGATGGATTTTGAAAAGGGTGATGAAGTGGTTATCGTGGAGGGCCCGTTTTCAAACTTTAACGGCGTGGTCGACGAAGTTCGCCCTGAGAAAGCACGGCTTAAGGTCCTTGTCAGCATTTTCGGCAGGCAGACGCCGATAGAGCTGGAGTTTTCGCAGGTAAAAAAAATCAACTGAGTGAATACCCGCACAGAGAAAAGGAACACATATGGCTAAGAAGGTTATGACCCAAATAAAGCTGCAGATTCCCGCCGGCAAAGCAAATCCCTCGCCGCCGGTCGGTCCGGCGCTGGGGCAGCACGGTGTGAACATAATGGAGTTTTGCAAAGCGTTTAACGCCAAAACGCAGGAAAAGGAAGGCCTTATTATTCCTGTGGTCATCACCGTATACGCCGACAGATCTTTTTCATTTATTACCAAGACACCGCCGGCCGCAGTGCTCTTGAAAAAGGCTGCCGGTATCGTCAAAGGCTCGGGCGAGCCTAACAAAACAAAGGTCGGCAAGGTTACACGGGATCAGGTTAAGGAAATTGCAGAAACCAAGAAGCCCGATCTGAACGCCAACGATGTCGATGCAGCTATGAAAATAATCGAGGGAACGGCCCGCAGCATGGGAATAGAGGTTCAGTAAGCCAGGTCAGGCAGAAACATTTACAGGCAGGGTAGCGTAATGGCACATAAAGGTAAAAAATATCATGAATCCAGGCAGAAAATAGACCGGGACAGCAGATACAGCCTTGACGAGGCGGTAACCCTTCTCAAGGAAACAGCGCAGGCAAAGTTCGACGAGACCGCCGAGATCGCCGTACGTCTCGGTGTCGATCCCCGCAAGGCCGATCAGATGGTTCGCGGAACGGTCATGCTGCCCCACGGTACGGGCAAGCAGGTCAAAGTGCTTGTGTTCGCCAAGGGCGAGAAGGAGTCCGAGGCAAAGGAGTCGGGCGCGGATTTTGTCGGCGCCGAGGATATTGTCGAAAAGATTCAGGGGGGCTGGCTGGAGTTCGACAAGGCAGTGGCCACGCCCGACATGATGGGCGTTGTCGGCAAGATAGCCAGAATCCTCGGTCCGCGCGGGATGATGCCGAACCCGAAAGTAGGCACGGTCACGATGAACATAAAAGATACCGTCACCGAGCTGAAAAAAGGCAAGGTGGAATTCAGAACCGACAAGGGCGCAAACCTGCACGTGCCGGTCGGAAAGGTTTCATTCGACAGTCAGAAACTGACGGAAAACATTATCGCCCTCGTAGAGACGATTCAGAGAATGAAGCCGCCGGCGAGCAAGGGCCAGTACATTAAAAACGTTGTGCTGTCGTCCACCATGGGCCCCGGTATCAAGGTCGACCCGGCGTCCGTCAAGGTCGCCTGAGACCGGCCGCAGAGATTTGTAACGCAATCAAGATAAAGGATCGGAACAGTGAGCAGACAAGATCGAGAAAAGGCAGTAGACGTTCTTTCCAAGCGCATGTCCGAAACAGGCGGGATGATCGTTCTTGACTACACGGGGCTGGATGTCGACAAGATCACCGGCCTCCGCCGTCAGATACGCGAAACCGGCTCGGAGATGAAAGTTGCCAAAAACACCCTGCTGCGCATTGCCGCCCGGGGAACAACTATTGAGTCGCTTGAGGAAAGCTTTACCGGCCAGACGGCCGTAACGTTTATAGACGGCGATCCCGCACTGCTGGCAAAGGTTTTAACGAAATTCATAAAAGAAAACGACAAGCTGCCGTGCAAAATCAGGGCCGGCGTTCTCGGCACCGATGTTCTCTCCGAGCAGGACATAAACGCCCTCGGAGAACTTCCCTCGCGCGAGGTGCTGCTGGGGCAGCTTGTAGGCGTAATGGCGGCACCGATGTCAGGATTTGTCAACGTGCTGGCAGAGGTACCACGTAAGTTTCTCAGGGTGCTGAGCGCGATTGCTGAGCAGAAAGAACAACAGTAAAAAACAGTCCTAATTTTATTTCAGGAGGTCGGAAGAATGGCGGAAATAACCAAAGACGATGTTGTACAGTATATCGAAAACATGTCGGTGCTCGATCTGTCGAACATGATCAAGGAGCTCGAGGACAAGTTCGGCGTTTCCGCAACAGCCGTTGCAGCCGCACCTGTTGCCGCGGCAGCGGGAGGCGGCGAGGCTGCGGTTGCCGAGGAGAAAACCGAGTTTGATGTCGTGCTTATCGGTGCCGGCGAGAAACGTATCAACGTGATCAAGGTCGTCAGAGCCATTACCGGGCTCGGGCTGAAGGAGGCCAAGGAATTCGTGGACGGCCTTCCCAAAGCGGTCAAAGAGGGAATTCCCAAGGCTGAAGCCGACGATGTGCTGAAACAGCTTGAAGAAGCCGGCGCTTCTGCTGAAATCAAATAATTGTGGTTTTCTGCACGCGGGTTCTCGATTTTTCACTACCCATGACGGCAACGTATCATGACAGGGCACGCTATTCAGGCATGTCCTGTCGTGCGCGTTTATGCGTCTGCAGCGATTGCAGGTCCGGTGAGTGTCGACCGGTTGTGCCGCACCGCAGCTGCAGCCGCATCCGCGCTGAAAAACACGGGTTTTTTCAGCATGACATGTATTTTATAAGTGGGGTGTTCCATGACTAGATTGCCTGCTCATAAGTTGCGTTTTCGAAAAAGCTTTCAAAAAATACCCGATATCATGCAGATACCGAACCTGATCGATATCCAGAAACAGTCATACGACAATTTCATGCAGAAGGATATCGAGCCGCCGGACCGGAAAGTTGTCGGCCTGCAGTGGGTGTTTCAAAGCGTTTTTCCGATTAAGAACTACAATGAAACCTCGGCGCTTGAGTTTGTCAGCTACAGCCTCGGGGAGCCGAAATACGATCTTGACGAATGCCGCCAGAAAGAGCTCACCTATGCTTCACCGCTCAAAGTGCTTATCCGTCTTGTCAATTACGACCCCGAAACCAAAAACATCCGTGACATAAAGGAGCAGGAGGTTTACTTCGGAGAAATTCCGATCATGACCGACAACGGCACCTTTATTATCAACGGCACCGAGCGTGTAGTGGTCAGCCAGCTGCACCGTTCTCCGGGCGTGTTTTTCGATCACGACAAGGGAAAAAATCTCTCCAGCGGCAAATTTCTGTATTCGGCCCGCATAATCCCCAGCCGCGGTTCATGGATCGATCTTGAATACGACCCCAAGGATCTTATCTACGTGCGTATCGACCGCCGCAGGAAATTTCCCGTGACGGTCCTGCTCAAGGCCCTCGGCTACACCGACCGGGAGCTGCTGGAATATTTCTATACGGTGGATGAGGTCAAACTCGATCCGGGCAATATGCTGAAAAGCATCCGGTCCCCCCTGTTCGAAGACGGCTCGGCGCTGCAGGATATCCTGCATCCCAAAAACAAGAGCGTTGTCGTCAAAAAAGGCATGCGGTTCAACCGGGCACGTGTCATGAAGCTGCGCAAGGCAGGTATCGAGTTCATCCCGACCAGTGAAGACGACCTGGTCGACAGGGTCGTTGCGGAAGATATTATCGACCCGGAGACCGGGGAGATCATACTCAAGGCAAACGAGCATCTGACGAAGGAGATTTTTCCCGTTCTGCAGGAAAAAGGCATCACCGCAATAAATATAGTGTACTTCGACAACCATAACGTCGATTCGTCCATGCGCGACACACTGGCCATCGACAAGGTCAAGTCGACCGAGGATGCCATAGTCGAAATTTACAAGCGGCTGCGCCCCAACGATCCCCCGAGCCAGGAAAGCGCGAACATCTTTTTCAACAAGCTGTTTTTCGATCCCGAGTATTATGAGCTGACAACGGTGGGCCGTCTTAAAATCAATATCCGTCTCGGTCTCGATGTGCCGGAGGACAGCCAGGTGCTGTGCAAGCGCGATATCATGGAAGCCGTGCGCACCCTGATCGAGATCAAAAACGGACGCGGCGATATCGATGACATCGACCATCTCGGCAACCGGCGCATACGGACCGTAGGGGAGCTGATCGAGAATCATTACCGCATCGGGCTGGTACGGATGGAGCGGGCCATCAAGGAGCGCATGAGCCTTCAGGAAGTCGAAACGCTCATGCCCAACGATCTGGTCAATTCCAAAATGGTCTCGGCGGTCGTCAAGGAGTTCTTCGGTTCCAGTCAGCTTTCGCAGTTCATGGACCAGACCAACCCCCTGTCGGAGATAACGCACAAGCGCAGGCTCAGTGCCCTGGGGCCGGGAGGGCTTACCCGGGAACGGGCGGGCTTCGAGGTGCGCGATGTTCATCCGACACACTACGGCAGAATATGTCCGATCGAAACACCGGAAGGACCGAATATCGGGCTTATTGCATCGCTGTCGACCTTTGCTTGCGTCAACGAGTACGGTTTTGTCGAAACGCCGTACCGGCGGGTTGAAAACGGTAAGGTAACCGAAAAGATCGAGTACCTGACGGCGCTGCAGGAGGAGCAGTATTTCATAGCTCAGGCCAATGCGCCGGTGGACAAGCGGGGCCGGTTCGTCAATAACCTGATCTCCACCAGGAAGGGCGGTGAGTTCGTTATGGCCTCTGCCGAGGAGATCGAGTATATGGATGTCTCACCCAAGCAGCTCGTCAGCGTAGCGGCTTCCCTGATTCCCTTTCTTGAAAACGACGATGCCAACCGGGCCCTGATGGGTTCGAACATGCAGCGCCAGGCAGTACCGCTGCTGCGTACCGAGGCGCCGCTTGTCGGCACCGGCATGGAAAGTGTTGCCGCGCGGGATTCGGGAGTCGCCGTAATCGCAAAACGCAGCGGGACCGTTCGCAGCGTGGATGCCGAACGAATCGTCATAAAGCATGAGGATGAGAGCGTCGGCATCGGCGCCGATGTCGATATCTACAAACTCACGAAATACCGGCGTTCCAACCAGAACACCTGCATAAACCAGAAGCCGCTCGTGTGTGTCGGCGATTATGTCAAGGCGGGTGATCTTATCGCCGACGGTCCGGCGACGGAAATGGGCGAGCTGGCCCTGGGACGCAACGTGATGGTAGCGTTCATGCCCTGGGGCGGCTACAATTTCGAAGATTCCATCCTCGTCAGCGACAATCTGATACGGCAGGACATTTTCACGTCGATTCACATCGAGGAGTTTGATGTTCTTGCCCGTGACACCAAGCTCGGCAAAGAGGAAATCACGCGGGACATACCGAATGTCGGCGAGGAGATGCTTGCAAACCTGGATGAGAGCGGAATCGTGCGCATCGGCGCCGAGGTCAAATCCGGCGATATCCTTGTCGGCAAGATCACCCCCAAAGGTGAAACCCAGCTTTCGCCCGAGGAGAAGCTGCTGCGGGCGATATTCGGCGAAAAAGCACGCGATGTGCAGGACACCTCGCTTCGGGTTCCTTCGGGCGTAGAGGGAACCGTCATCGGTGTAAACATTTTTTCGCGCAAAGGCGCCGACAAGGACGAGCGCACCAGGTCGATCGAGGATGAAGAGCGGTCGCGGATTTTGAAGGATCAGGAGGACGAAATCCGCATTCTCCGCGAGGGAGTGACCAAGCGCTTAAGCAAGATGCTGGTGGGCAAGACCTGCGCAAAGAAAACCATTGATGAAAAGAAGGGAAAGGTTCTGTTTGCCAAGAACCAGGTCATAGCGGAAGAGGACGTCGAACGGCTGCCGCTTGCCAAATGGACCACGATTCCCATCGCCGAAGACAGCGGTATGTCGGATAAAATCAGAAAAATAAAAGAGGACCTTGACGAGCAGATATCAATCATAAAAATGATTTTCGAGGAAAAAATCGAAAAAATCAAAATGGGTGATGAGCTGCCGCCGGGTGTCATCAAAATGGTCAAGGTCAACCTTGCCGTAAAGCGCAAGCTCTCGGTCGGCGACAAAATGGCCGGCCGTCACGGCAACAAGGGCGTTCTCTCGCGCATTCTGCCCATCGAGGACATGCCCTATCTCCAGAACGGAACTCCGGTCGACATAGTTCTCAACCCGCTGGGCGTTCCTTCGCGAATGAACGTGGGGCAGATTCTTGAGACCCATCTGGGCTGGGCGGCGATTGGGCTGGGTCAAAAGCTCGATGACATGATCCGCCGGCAAACGACGCCGGCGAAAGTCAGGTCATGGCTGAAAAAACTCTATGACAACAAGGAACTGAACGCTGTTTTCGACTCGCTGGATGACGATGAGCTGCTGTCGGTGGCCCGCAGGATTAACGGCGGTATCCACATGGCCACCCCTGTTTTCGACGGCGCCCGGGAAAACATGATAAACGAGTGCCTTGAAGAGGCGGATTTGCCGCTCAGCGGCCAGACGATTCTTTTTGACGGGCGCTCCGGAGAGCCGTTCGACAAGGAGGTAACCGTCGGCATCATATACATGATGAAGCTGCACCACCTGGTCGACGACAAGATACATGCCCGCTCGATCGGCACCTACTCGCTTGTCACGCAGCAGCCGCTGGGAGGTAAAGCTCAGTTCGGCGGGCAGCGGCTGGGCGAGATGGAGGTCTGGGCGCTGGAGGCGTACGGAGCGGCGCACACGCTGCAGGAGCTGCTGACGCTGAAGTCGGACGATGTCTACGGGCGCACCAGGCTGTATGAAAATATCGTCAAGGGCGATCTGGATATCGCACCCGCTCTGCCCGAATCGTTCAACGTTCTTGTCAAAGAGCTGCAAAGCCTTTGTCTCGATGTGCAGTTTGTCGAGAATGAACAAAATGAGGCATAATACAGTATCCATACAGGGGAACGCGGTATGAACAGCTTTTATTCGATTCATCAGGCGCAGTCGCGTATAGTCGACAGTTTCGACGCTTTGAAAATTTCGATCGCATCACCCGAGACCATACGAAGCTGGTCGAACGGCGAAGTCAAAAAGCCGGAAACCATTAATTATCGAACATTCAAGCCCGAGCGGGACGGCCTGTTCTGTGCCAAAATTTTCGGGCCGGTCAAGGACTACGAGTGTAACTGCGGAAAATACAAGCGGCTGAAACACCGCGGTATCGTCTGCGAGAAGTGCGGCGTCGAGGTTATTCCCTCGTTTGTCCGCCGCGAGCGGCTCGGACATATCGAGCTTGCCTGCCCGGTGGCGCATATCTGGTTTCTGCGAAGCCTGCCGAGCCGCATCGGGACGCTGCTGGATATGACGCTTCGGGAGCTTGAAAAAGTTTTGTACTTCGAGGCGTACGTTGTCGTCGAACCGAAAAAGACATCGTTTCAGCTGGGTGAGCTGCTCGACGATGACCGCTATCGCACGGCCGTGTACGAGGAAAATCTCGACTTCGACGCCGGGATGGGTGCCGAGGCGATTCGTGAACTGCTGCGCAAGCTCGACCTGGAAAAGCTATCGGTGGAGATTCGCACGGATATTCAAAACACCAGCTCCGAAGCAAAAAAGAAAAAGCTTGCCAAGCGCCTGCGCATTGTGGAGGCTTTCAGGAACTCCAACAACCAGCCCGACTGGATGATACTCGAGGTCGTTCCGGTGATTCCCCCCGATCTGCGGCCGCTGGTTCCCCTGGACGGCGGCAGGTTTGCCACCTCCGACCTGAATGATCTCTACCGCAGGGTGATCAACAGAAACAACCGCCTGAAGAAGCTCCTTGAACTGGATGCCCCCGAGATTATCATACGCAACGAGAAGCGCATGCTGCAGGAAGCGGTCGACGTGCTGTTCGACAACGGCCGGCGCGGCAAAGTGCTTACCGGACGCAACAAGCGCCCCCTCAAATCATTGAGCGATATGCTCAAAGGCAAACAGGGCCGCTTCCGCCAGAACCTGCTCGGCAAGCGGGTCGACTACTCCGGCAGAACGGTGATTGTTATCGGACCGGACCTGCGTCTGCATCAGTGCGGCCTGCCCAAGCGCATGGCCATAGAGCTTTTCAAGCCCTTTGTCTACAACCTGCTGATCAGAAAGGGATTCGCCTCGACGATAAAAAGCGCCAAGAAAATGCTGGAGCGGGAGACCCCCGAGGTCTGGGACTGCCTCGATGAGGTGGTCAAGGAATTTCCCGTTATGCTGAACCGCGCACCGACCCTGCACCGCCTGGGCATCCAGGCCTTCGAGCCCGTGCTGGTGGAGGGCAAGGCCATTCAGCTGCACCCGCTCGTGTGCACCGCGTTTAACGCTGATTTTGACGGCGACCAGATGGCGGTGCACGTGCCCATTACGCTGGAAGCCCAGATCGAGTCCCGCGTGCTTTTGATGAGCACCAACAACATTCTGTCGCCGGCAAACGGCAAGCCGATCATTATCCCGACCCAGGATATCGTGCTCGGCATCTACTACCTGACCAGAGAGCGTGAGGCGGTCAAGGGCGAGGACAAGGTCTTTGCCGATGCCGATGAGGTGCGGGCGGCCTATGACAACGGCATTATCGACGTGCATGCCAGAATCAGAACCCGCATTGACGGGGAGATGCTCGAGACGACCGTCGGCAGGATACTGCTCAGGGAAATCGTTCCCGGTGAAATACCCTTTTCGGTGATCAACCGGGTGATGAACAAAAAAGAGCTTGCGAATTTGATCGACTACTGCTACCGGCATTGCGGCGATAAAAAAACCGTCATTCTTTCAGACCGCCTCAAGGACCTCGGGTATAAATACGCAACGCAGTCGGGCATATCCATTTCGATCAAGGATATGCGCATTCCCACCAAAAAGGAAAAAATGATCGAGGACACCCAGAAAGAAGTCCGCATGATCGAAGATCAGTACAAGGACGGCCTGATTACCGACGGCGAGCGCTACAACAAGGTGATCGATATCTGGGCGCGCATTACCGAGGATGTTTCAAATGAAATGATCCAGGAGCTCGGTGTTGATGAAATAACCGGCAAAGACGGCAAGGCCATCAAGGCCCCCAGCTTCAACTCGATTTACATGATGGCCGATTCCGGGTCGCGCGGCAGCACGCAGCAGATACGGCAGCTGGCCGGCATGCGCGGGCTGATGGCGAAACCGTCCGGGGAAATCATCGAGACCCCCATTACCGCGAACTTCAGGGAAGGGCTGACCGTTCTCCAGTATTTTATTTCAACGCACGGTGCGAGAAAAGGTCTCGCCGATACCGCGCTCAAGACGGCAAACTCCGGCTATCTGACGCGCAGGCTTGTGGACGTTGCTCAGGACTGTGTGATCAGCGAGTTCGACTGCGGAACCATCGACGGTATTTACATGACGTCGCTGGTTGAAGGCGGAGAAATCATAGAGGAACTCGGCGACCGTTTGCTGGGGCGCGTCAGCCTCGATGATATCATGGATCCCATAACCTCCGAGACTATCGTCAGCAAGAACGATGAGATCGACGAGGATGCGGTCGAGCGCATCAAGGAGGCCGGAATCGAATACGTCAGGATCAGATCGGTGCTGACATGTCAGTCCAAACAAGGCGTGTGTGCCAAATGCTACGGCCGCGATCTGGCGCGCGGCAGGATGGTCAATATCGGTGAGGCGGTCGGTATAATCGCCGCCCAGTCGATCGGCGAGCCCGGCACGCAGCTGACGATGCGTACTTTTCATATCGGCGGCACCGCCAGCCGGCGTGCGGAGCAGACCGCACTGGATGCCCAGCACAGCGGCACGGTGCGTTTTGATAAAATCTCTACGGTCGTCAACCGTGAAGGCGATACGGTCGTTATGAATCGCAACGGGTACTTGACCATACTTGATAAAGACGGCCGCGAACGCGAGCGCGCCTCCATAATCTACGGTGCAAAAATGAAAGTGAAGGACGGTGCAAAAGTCAAAGTCGGCGATATTATCGCAGAATGGGACCCCTTTTCGACGCCGATTCTTTCCGAGGTCGGCGGCAGAATCAAGTTCGGCGATCTGATGGACGGTGTGACCGTGCGTGAGCAGGTTGACGAAGTCACCGGTCTGTCATCGAAAATGGTGGTCGAGTCGAAAGACCCTGACATGCGGCCCCGCATCTCAATGAAAGACGAAAAAGGCAAAACGCTTAAAATCGGCACGCCCGGCAAGCAGCGTGAGGCCCGCTACTTTATGCCGGTCGGCGCGAACATCGTGGTGGCGGAAGGGGCTACCGTGGCGCCGGGCGACGTTATAGCCAAGATCACGCGTGAAACATCGAAAACCAAAGATATTACGGGCGGGCTCCCGCGTGTTGCCGAACTGTTTGAAGCCCGCAAGCCCAAGGAGGTTACCGTTATCAGCGAGATCGACGGTGTCGTAACGTTCGGAAAAGACGTCAAGGGCAAGCGTAAAGTCGTTGTAACCCCGAATATTACGGATGTGGGTGGCAGGAAGCTCGAGCCGAAAGAGTACCTGATTCCCAAGGGCAAGCACATAAGCGTGCATGACGGCGACCGGGTCAGGGCGGGTGAGCCGATCATGGACGGTCTGGCAAACCCCCATGACATCCTCAACATCCTCGGTGAAAAGGAGCTTGCCAAGTTTCTGGTCGACGAGGTTCAGGAAGTTTACCGCCTGCAGGGAGTGAAAATCAACGACAAGCATATAGAGTGCATCGTTCGGCAGATGCTGCAGCGGGTAAAAATCAAGGAGGTCGGCGATACGTCGTTTCTGCTCGGTGAGCAGGTAGAGAAGCGGCGTTTTGAGGAAGAAAACGACAAGGTTCGTGAAAAGGGCGGGCAGGTCGCCATCGCCGAACCGCTTCTGCTCGGTATAACCAAGGCATCGCTCAGTACCGAGGGTTTTATTTCGGCCGCTTCCTTTCAGGAAACAACCAGAGTGCTGACGCAGGCGGCAATCGAAGGGAAAGTCGATCATCTGCGCGGGTTGAAGGAAAATGCGGCTATGGGCCGCCTGATTCCGGCCGGTACCGGCTATCCCGAATACAGAAAAGTCGGTGTTGACAGCGAGGCGGACGAGCATGCAGAGGAAATCGAGGAAGATGCTCAGGAAGTATAAAAAGACGTTGTTTCAAAAAAAAAAATACGCAATGTAATTTTATAATTGACAAAATATTTTAATCGTGTTAAAAATTTTGTTTTAACTTGCTAACGTTATCTGAGGGAAATCATGCCCACACTCAATCAGCTGTGCAGCCAGGGACGCAAGAAAACAGAGAAAAAGTCCAAGTCACGCGCTCTGCGGTTGTGTCCGCAGAAACGCGGCGTCTGTACCCGCGTCTATACTGCTACACCCAAGAAGCCGAACTCGGCGCTTCGCAAGGTGGCACGTGTTCGATTGACAAACGGCATAGAAATAACCGCATATATCCCCGGTGTCGGGCACAATCTTCAGGAGCATTCGGTCGTGCTTGTCAGGGGCGGTCGCGTCAAGGATCTTCCCGGTGTACGCTATCATATTGTTCGCGGCACACTTGATTCGGCCGGTGTTGAAAACAGAAAACAGGGACGCTCAAAATACGGCGCTAAACGCCCGAAGTAGCGGGGCGAATGCCTGAAATCGAGTGCGGAGTACTATCTTATGGCACGAAGAAGGGTTGCAGAGAGGCGGATTGTTCTGCCGGATCCGAAATTCAAAGACGAAACCCTGGCGCGCTTTATCAATAAAATCATGCTGCGGGGGAAAAAAACCACTGCGCAGTCGATAGTGTACGGTGCTCTTGCTATTATCAGGGAAAAAACAGGGAAGGATCCGCTGGAAACGTTCAAGCAGGCGCTCAATAATATCAAGCCCACGGTCGAAACAAAATCTCGTCGTATCGGTGGCGCCAATTATCAGGTGCCGATCGAGGTGCAGCCTAAACGGCAGATGGCGCTTGCGATGCGATGGCTGATCGGCTTTTCACGGTCCCGGCCTGAAAAGACCATGCGGGAGCGTCTGGCGGCGGAGCTGCTCGATGCAATCGAGAACCGGGGGAACTCGATCAAGAAGAAAGAGGATACCCACAAAATGGCGGCGGCAAACAAGGCGTTTGCCCATTACCGCTGGTAGGAGCTCAGCGTTTTTACGTGCTGAAGGGAAACAGCGTGACACAGAGCAACGAACTCAGGAAAACAAGAAATATCGGCATAATGGCTCATATCGACGCCGGCAAGACGACGACGACCGAGCGCATTCTTTATTATACCGGTGTTTCCTATAAAATCGGTGAAGTACATGACGGCACCGCTGTTATGGACTGGATGGAGCAGGAGCAGGAGCGGGGTATTACGATTACTTCGGCTGCTACCACCTGTCTCTGGAAGGACCATCGGATAAATATCATCGATACCCCCGGGCATGTCGACTTTACCATCGAAGTTGAACGCTCATTACGGGTTCTTGACGGTGTTGTGGCTGTTTTTTGCGCTGTCGGAGGGGTCGAGCCGCAGTCTGAAACAGTCTGGCGACAGGCCGACCGCTACGGTGTGCCGCGCATTGCCTATATCAATAAAATGGACCGCACCGGTGCGGACTTTTTCAGGGTCGTCGATATGATAGAAAAGCGTCTTTCGGCCCAACCGCTGGTGCTGCAGCTGCCGCTCGGCAAGGAAGATGGCTTCCGCGGCATAATCGACATCGTCACAATGAAAGCGCTTGTTTACGACAACGAAGGATACGGCGCTGAGTACCGCATAGAGGATATACCGGAAGAATTCATGGAAGCGGCTCTTGAATACCGCGAAAAAATGATAGAGTTTGTCGCCGAGTGCGATGACGATGTCATGGAGCGCTACCTTGAGGGGCGCGATATCGGCTGCGAGGAGATACGTTCGGCACTGAGGGCCGCAACGGTTAAGCTCAAGGCGATACCCGTGCTGTGCGGTTCAGCCTTCAAGAACAAAGCCGTGCAGCCCCTGCTGGATGCTGTTATCGATTACCTCCCGTCGCCGATCGAGGTTCCGCCCGTGAGCGGCCTGATGCCGTCCGGTGAGGAGGCGGTCAGAAATGCGAACAGGGAAGAGCCCCTGGCCGCGCTCGCTTTTAAGATCATGACCGACCCGTTTGTCGGTCACATTGCCTTCTGCAGAATTTATTCCGGTGTGCTGCGCAAGGGCAGCTACGTTCTCAATGCGTCCAAAAAACGCCGCGAGCGCATAAGTCAGATACTGAAGATGCATGCCAATAAACGTGAAGAGCTCAATGAGGCGCATGCAGGCGATATTGTTGCAGTAACCATCAAGAACGCTTCAACGGGCGATACATTGTGTGACGAGTCCAATCCGATCATTCTGGAGCAGATCGAGTTTCCCGAAACCGTCATTTCAGTAGCGCTTGAGACGAAGAGCAAGGCGGACCAGGGCAGGCTTTCCGAGTCTTTGCAGAAGATCGGCATGGAAGATCCCTCGTTTCGCTTTCACTATGATGATGAAACCGGTCAGACCCTTATTTCAGGAATGGGCGAGCTGCACCTTGAAATTGTCGTCGACAGGCTTCTGCGTGAGTTCAAGGTGCCGGCCAGGGTCGGCAGGCCGCAGGTTGCCTACCGTTCCACAATAAAAAAATCCGCACGCGCCGAGGGCAAATATGTAAAACAATCAGGCGGCAGGGGTCAGTACGGCCATGTCTGGCTCGATATCCAGCCCCTGGACAAGGGGTCCGGCCTGCAGTTTGTTGATAAAATCGTGGGCGGTGTCATTCCCCGGGAATATATCTCGGCAGTCGAAAAAGGTGTGATGGAAGCCGCCGAGACAGGACTCTGGAGCGGCATTCCCATGACGGATATGCAGGTGACATTGTCCGACGGCTCATACCATGAAGTCGATTCATCCGAACAGGCCTTCAAGGTTGCAGCATCCATGGGTTTTAAGGAAGCGGTCAAGAAAGCGTCGCCGCTGCTGCTGGAGCCGATCATGAAGGTCGAGGTTGTTCTGCCCGAGGAGTACATGGGTGATGTGATCGGAGATATCTCGTCACGACGCGGCAAAGTGGCCGGTATGGAAAACAGGAAGGCCACGGTTGTCGTAGAGGCGCATGTGCCGCTTGCGGAAATGTTCGGGTATGCAACCGATATACGGTCGATGACACAGGGCCGCGCAACCTACACCATGCAGTTTATGCTTTATGAGCCGCTTGCTGCTCAGCAGGCCCGGGAAATTCTGACGAAAGCAGCCGGCGATCAGGTGAATCAGTAGCGTCACTCGCAACGCGTTATCGAGGAGGAAAGAGATGTCGAAGCAGAAATTTGAGAGGACGAAGCCGCATGTCAA
>CAZFIB010000094.1:0-15528 GCA_964518865.1 uncultured Thermodesulfobacteriota bacterium | reverse complement strand
AAGTCCGGGATTCAAAGGAACCACGAACTTTTTTATATGGTGCCGAAGGCCGGACCTGCTTAAAGAAATGGAATATCAATAACTTATTATTTTAACAGTGACTTTTAGTGACACTTACTTACACTTAGGTACGCCTCGGTCGCATATTCGCATATCAATCGCATATTTTTTATAAGCGCCATCGCCTGCAACAACATATTATAGTCTTTCGGCAAGCCCATCTAGCAAACGTTTGCCATGTATCACAGCCACAATGAGAATCCTATTTTCTGAGGTTCTGTAAATCACGCGATAATTATATATAAAGAATTCTCTTACCGTTTCATCTCCAAATTCAGGCACAACACGTCCTGAATTTGGGAATTCCCGGATGGCTTTTGTCAAGTCAAGAGCTTTTGCTACAATCGTTCGAGCATAAAATTCAGAATCTCTGCCGATATATTCAGCAATCGCTTCTAAATCTTCAACGGCTTCCGGCGACCAAACTACTGTGAAAGCCATTTATCAAGCCGCCCTTCCACTTCTTCTTGAGAAAGTGCCCCCTCGCTTTCTGCTCGTTTAATACCCCGATTAATTTTTTCGATGACATACAAATGGTATTGAATGTCTTCAAGGGTACAATCATCCGGCAGCTTTTCTAACAGGGATTGAACTTCATCTTTCGCTGTGTTCATAACGATATTCTTCCGTTTGGTTCGGGTATGATTTATACATAATTTTAGTGAGGAACGGAGTATTATGCAAGTCAAATAATGCATAGCCCGATACGCCAGCCAGTCAGCCGAAATGCCCTCCTGTAACCATCCCGGAAAAATTGAGCCAAAAAGAAAATGAGCTTTTAACCTTTCAATAACTCATCAATCCGGGGCTGGTATTGAGCGATGTGCTTCCGGATCGCTGGGGTCTTGAGAAGCTGTTCGATGTTTTCACGGCAACTGGCCTTGTATTTAGACATAATCCAGACAAATTCCACGGTATAGTCAGGGCTCATTTTCAAAAGCGAACTTCGCGCATCGTTAATGTAACTGCGATCGGAAGGTAACCATTTTGCTCCGTGTTTAGCCAGAATGTGGATCATTTTGAGAGTCTCACGAGAATGGGAGCAATCAATATTCTTCCGCTCGCCGCGCATGAACCTGTCAAGATCAAAGGAAAACCTTAAGCATCCAAGACAGGTTTGAATCAAAGATGATCCCTGGTCCTTTTGATCAACTGGCTTGAAGCCTCGCTTGATAAGATCCTTCAGGAAGTCGGCACTGTCTGCCCTACAGGCATTACGAAGCAACTCACCGACAATGGGATGCTCAGGTGATATCTTTATCTGTTTGAGTTTTAAAATTTCAAAATGCTTATAAAGAGCTGCATACTCTAAGGCACACATGACGTCATCATCATCCGGATCAAGCTCTACATCATAAGAATCAAGACCTTTGGCAAAGGGATCGGCACCGGCCCACAACATTAATGACACCCATTTCAGATCCCCTTCCCTGCAGTGATGACGCAAGGCTATGTTTGCCTGTTCCTGAAAGCTGGGGAAACGGTTCTTATGGCGCTTGAAAACACCCAGGGCAGTTCGGATTTTCCAGCACAATGCAGCTGCAAGTGGATGGCCGGTTTCGACATCTGCACCGTGCTCGATAAAATATTCCATGATGGAGGGATCCCACTCTTCAAACACCCATGCCATATTCACCGAATTCACATCTGCACCATGGTCTACTAACAGCGTGATCAAATCCAGTCTGCGGGTTTGTACCGCCTGCAAGAGAGCGTTGTAATGGCCATCAATTATTTTTGCACCGCCTTCCAGAAGTATCTGCACGAGGCTGTGGAATCCCATACCAATAGAAACCTCCAGAGGACATTTTCTTCGCGCTCCCTTATCTGGCGGGGGCGGCGGGTTTACCGGTTTCCCGGACGCAATCCATTCCTGCACATCAAAAAGACGACCCGCCTTGCATAAATCTATCAATGGTTTTATTTCATCGTGATCGCTTGCCCGTGCATTCAAAATCATTACCATGTGCTTCTGTCTTCGTCATCATCCTCGACAACTTCATTCAGAATAGAAGGCGGACTGACTGCCAGGGGATCCAAACGGTCTGCCTGGTCTTGTGCCCACTTTACCCATTCGTTGAAATCGTCATCAGGTATATAAACTGATTTTTCTTTTTGCCGTTCCACTTCTACCGCTTCGATAAAGTCGCGAATTTGTTTACTCTTGAAGTGATTCTCAGCATGTGTGATCAGTTCATCAACCCGGGCCTGCTCTTGTCGCACTTTCCTTTTTAGCTCAGCCAGCTGCTGTCGCCGTTCCTCCCGTTGCTGCGCTATTTCCTTTCTTCGTCGCTCTTTTTCCTCCTCCTGTCGCCGGTATTCTTTTTTCTGTACGGCTATTTTGAGAAGTCCGATCACAAAAGCGTCAAGGCTATCCTCTAACTGTCTTCGTTTTGTGTCACGCCAGTTTCTGCGGCAGTTCTCATTTCCAAAGTAGCCCATGGCATCGATGGTCAAACACAGCTTGCCAGAGGGGACACGCACATGATCGAAACGGCTGTGGCCGAATTGATAATAACCATCCAAGTTCGTACTGTCGGATTCAATCTTGCGGCTGACCAACTCCTCTCTGATTCCGAACCCCAAGACCTCACCCTGTATTTTAACCTTGGTCGATTCATCATCCTGAAAAACATCGAAGCTGCGCTCCTGCAAGCCCTTTATAAGGGCATCCATAATTCTAAGTGCGCGTCGAAGGCTTTTTTCTGACACCCGGATATTCAAACAATCTTTGTCTGCTGGTTCGAGAATACCTACATCATTGGGCCGGCAAAGTTCAAGGGCTAGAGACGCCTGGCGTACCAACGGGTGAGGACTTCTCAGCGATTTAGCAATAACAATTGGCGGGGACTTTTGAACGAGTTCAGCATATTCCGATAGAATGGGATCCGAAGCAGACCCTACGTGGTTAGACGGGTTTGGTCTGATTTCGATAACTGTCTCTTTTGATGGATCGGGTAAAGGCACATTTTTCATACGGTAACCCGCTGCTTTTTTTGCCCAGTACCCAATCCCCGGCAACGGGATATTATGCTTCTTACAAATCTTCCTGAGCCCGTTATCTGATATCCCATACTCTGCAGATAACTTCGTCATAGAGGTTTTCCACACCCGATTATAAAGCTCCTTCCTGCTGATTTTTTTGGTCTCGTTTCCCATCAGATGCTTGCTAGATTTCTTGTTCCAGATTACCCGGTGGTGTTCGAGGTTTTCCGGATTTGCTGTTCGCAGTTGACCGGATTTAGTGTTCGAGCTTCGCCGGATTATACACACCAAGCGTCTTCATGGCTATAAAACAATTCGATATGAGGTGCAGGAATAATCATGGAGTACTTGGCGTGGTATAATATGCCATGGGGAGATTAATATTTTCAGGCATATGCGGTCATATGCGAAAACAGCTATAAATCTGCCACCCGTAAATCTTTGATTTTGCAGATTTATTTTGCATGTGCCGAAGGTTGTGTTCAAAACTCCTTGTTTTATTGCCCCATAGCCACAAAAAACAAAAGCGATTCCAGATTGTTACGGAATCGCCTTATTGCTTTCTGGTGCCGAAGGCCGGACCTGTGAACTGCTATGCAAAAACAATAACTTACTAATTTAACAGCTGGTTTCAGCTACATTGAGCTAGATCCACGAGCGCTTTAACCGCATTAACGCATTTCAATCGCAGTGAATATTTGCTATAGGGCTCCAAAACAATTTTTAAATCTTCTCTGCGAAGAGTTTTTGGCCTTGCACACAATCCTTAAGCGGTACCGCTTCGACTTGCTCGGCCAAGGCAAAACGTTTGTTTCCCGGATAAATTACAACCACACGTTGCAGCCCCAGGTCTTCCAAAGCATGCCGGATAGACGGCGTCAGGCGCGGCGTATCGCTGCGCTTGCATTCCACCCCCATCATTTCATCCCCACAACGCAACACCAGATCAATTTCCGCTCCCTGATGAGTCGCCCAGAAAAAAACTTCCTCAAAGGGGTCTCCCGCCAAAACCTGCTCAATGACAAACCCCTCCCACGATGCGCCGACTTTGGGGTGGCTCATAAGCGCTTTATGTGTCCCGATGCCAAGCAACTGATGCAACAGGCCGCTGTCGCGCACGTAAATCTTGGGGGACTTGACTTGCCGTTTTCGAATGTTGGCATAATAGGGTTGCAGCTGCCGGATCATATAGGCATCCGTCAGCAGATCCAGATATCGGCGGACGGTAGACTCACTTACGCCCAGCGCCCGCGCAGGTTCGGCTGCATTCCAGGCTTGTCCATGATAATGGGCCAACATTGTCCAAAATCGCTGCAGAGCAACCGCCGGCACACGCACCCCCCATTGAGGAAAGTCGCGCTCCAGCAGTGTCTGCACAAAGCTCTTTCGCCACATGCCGCTGTCGTTGTCGGTCGATGCCAGATAGGAAAGGGGAAACCCTCCGCGCAGCCACAAAGGCTGCTCAGCTTTCGCGCCCAGCTCACGCAGCGAGAAACCGCCAATTATAACTCGTTCCATGCGACCCGCCAGGCTCTCCGACGTTTGGCGAAGCAAGTCACCGGACGCACTTCCCAGGATAAGAAAACGGGCCGGATTGTCCCTGCGGTCAGCCAGCACACGCAGGACCGGAAACAAATCCGGCCTGCGCTGTACCTCATCAATGACTATCAAACCGCGCAGAGGACTGAGCGCCGTCATTGGTTCTTCCAATCGAGCCAAACCGGCGGGGTCTTCCAGATCAAAGTAATTGACTGAATCCTCACTGAGCAATTCACGGGCCAGCGTCGTTTTTCCGCACTGACGCGGCCCGGCCAAAACCACCACCCGGCTCCGTTTCAAAGCCTTTTCCAACCGCTTCAAGATGATAGCTCGTTTAATCATAAATATACAATACCATGAATATCTATCATTTCAAGACTTTATTTCATGGTATTTACATCCGCTGCTTCAGGGGGGATCTCAGGTCTGCCAGGATGTGTGCGACTCTGGCGACAATCACATATTACCGCATTTACAACAAAGCGGCTCCAACAAATAGTTGAAACCGCTTCGTTTTTAGTATTTTTGGTGCCGAAGGCCGGACTTGTAAAATACTATGCAAAATCAATAACTTACTAATTTAACAGTGACTTTTAGCGACATATAGTGACATTTAGTTACGCCTGGGTCGCATATCAATCGCATATGATTCCGTCCCGATTGGCCCCTTTTGGGCCCCTTATCTCGTAGGTACAACAGCGCAAATTCTCATGGCCCCTTTGGCCCATCCATATATGGCCATTTGTGACAATCATCCAATCATTTCCTTTGCTAATCAATAATGGAAACAATGTCCTGTTCGTCCTGTTTATGTCCCGTTTACGTTTGAGCGACATTCATGTCCTGTTTGTGTCCTGTTTACGAGTCATGACATAGTGGACGTTGCGCCCGGTTACTCCGACCTTACGGAAAACTCCTTTTGAAACCAAATCTTCGAGGTCCCGTGAAGCGGTACGGTAAATTGTCTCCGTAAGATCACGATATTCTCTATTCGTAATCCGCCCATTCACCTTCACATGCATAATAGCTTTCATTTGCCGTTCACCCACACCGAGCACTTTTATCACTTCCTCCGTCAGCCAGTCGCGACAGAGGGTAATGACAAATGAACCGCTGCGCTGCGCAAATTCCGGTTCCGGCAGTCCAGCCTGCTGACATAGTTCGATCATTCGTTGGGTGCCAGAGCCGGCCTTTTCAATGTATCGCGTAAGGTAAAGGGATTCAGCGACAAGGGGATTGTTTGGCACCGACGGGTGATCTGTACGCAGATCGTCAAGCGTCAACGTGCCGGGGAGTCTGCCGGGGTTCCAGACTTCGAGGCGGTCCGCGAAAAGCCGGACTTCAACGGATGCGTTGCTGTGGTAATCGCGGTGGGCGATGGCGTTGACAATCGCCTCTCCAACAGCGTCAGGGGGAAGCTCGTAGGTGGCAGGCGGCAACATTGCTCTCCGAGCGTATGCCGACGGCACGGTTGATTTTGGAAAGCACGAAGTCACGGGCCTGGTCCGCCTGTTCAAAAAGATCCCCTGCATAAACCTGCTGGGAGGCAAATGGGCGGCGATATTCGGTGCCGTGGCAGTGTGCGCATTTGGTTTCGGCGGCGCGATGAAACCGCTGTGGGTTAGCGCCAAAAAGAATGACAGCCGCGTTAGTCGGCTTTCCGTGTTCCATCAGATTCAGGTGCGTGAGCAGAGCCTTTGTAGTGGTATTCGGCTTGAGCGGGAAACCGCGTTCGCGGCGTGCGGTTCCCAGAAACCAGTCGACACGCTTGCGGGATATGTGCTGTAGGGATGAGTTGTCACATGCCGAGGTATCAAAGGGCGGCACGCGCAGAGCGCCCAATACGTCCAGGTGATCAACAAGGCTGGCGTATACTTCGGAGGTTAAGGCATTAAAGTCCTCGATACGGCGACGGATTAATTCGTTGCCGGCTTTGCGGACCAACTGCCGCATCCCGGGCGAACGCTTCTTTTCATCAGAGCCCCAGACATATATGAGACGAGTTTTGTGATGCTTGGTAGCGTGGTTATACTCGTGTTCCGTGGGGAAATACCGTCCTGGTCTTGGCTGCCGTAGTCATACCCGAAGATTCCCAGATAGATGTCGCAACGTTCGACTTCTTCAAGATACACTTTGTCGGCCCGACGGTCCTTGGCCGGAAGATCTTCAAATAGAAACACATCAGAAACAAAGCGATGCAGGAATGCATCACCCAAGAGAAATGCCTTTAGGTCCAGGCGCAGTTGTTTAAACTCCTCCTGAACACTGCTGATGAATATTTTTAGACGGGTAGCGGGCATTGCGGTTACATCTTCCTGGCTGCAAACTGCTCGATCATTCTTGCTAAAACTTTGTTTTTTATTCTTTTGACATTTTATATAATTTTGTATCATGTTCCCAGAGATAAGCATACAAAAATATATTTATCCCTTTTCGTTTGGAATTACGTGCAAAAAATAGAAGATATAGATACTTTAATCGCTGATACTGAAAAGAAACTTCTTGAAATCGACAAACAGCGTTCCGCACTCCAGGGCAAACTTGCCAAGCTTCAGCAGAAGAAAACTCTTCTTGCGGAACAAAACAGCCCCTACACTTTTCAGCCAAAACAATCCCCTGCAGTCACAAACCACTCCTCGGAAAAGGAAAAGATTGCTCTGTTTCGATCCCTGTTTGCAGGAAGAGAAGATGTCTTCGCAAAAAGGTTTGAAAGCGTAAAAACCGGCAAGAGCGGTTATCAGCCCTGCTGCAGAAACGAATGGGTTTCCGGCATCTGCCGAAAGCCGAAAGGCAAATGCAGCGATTGCGATAATCGTTATTTTGTCCCCATCGACGATGATGTAATAAGAGGCCATTTGCTCGGTTCCGAACCGCACAAACGATCATCCCGTGATTTTACTATCGGTGTGTATCCCATGCTTGAGGATGAAACGTGCCGGTTTCTTGCCGTCGATTTTGATAAGGAGTCCTGGACACAGGACGCCGCTGCATTCATCGAAACGTGTAATAGACATACATTTCCGGCAGCTCTTGAGCGGTCACGGTCAGGACAGGGCGGGCATGTCTGGATCTTTTTTGCTGAGCCTGTTACGGCAGTGCTGGCCCGCAAACTCGGCACCATCCTTATCACGGAAACCATGGAGCAACGACCTGAAATTGGCCTTGATTCCTATGACCGGTTTTTCCCGAGCCAGGACACCATGCCGGCAGGCGGCTTTGGAAATCTTATTGCTTTGCCGCTTCAGAGAAAGCCCCGCGAGAAGGGGAATACTCTTTTTCTGGATCAGAACTTCACTCCCTATGAGGACCAGTGGACATTCTTGTCTTCGATAAAAAAGATGCTTCCCCATGATGTAAAGACGATAGTAACTTCAGCCCTTCAGCGTGGAGATATTACAGGTGTAAAGGCAGTTATTACTGAAGAAGATGATGTTCTCCCATGGCAGCAACCTCCCTCACGGCAGATGCAGGCAAAACCCATCCAGGGGCCATTGCCGGAAAAAGTGCAATTGGTGCTCGGCAATCAAATCTATATTGAAAAGGCAGTGCTGCCTGCTGCTTTGCGAAACCGATTAATCCGTATTGCCGCTTTTCAAAATCCGGATTTTTATAAAAACCAGGCAATGCGGCTTCCGACATATGACAAGCCCCGCATCATTCATTGCTGTGAGGATTTTCCGGATCACATCGGTTTGCCGCGCGGCTGTCTGGATGAAGCAACGGAACTTCTGCAATCACTGAACATACAAACACATTTGGTTGAAGAACGCTTCCCCGGTGTTCCCATAGACTGCACATTCACCGGGGAACTCCGTCCGGAACAGGAACCGGCCGCAGCTGAGATGCTTCGGCATGATAACGGCATTCTGGCTGCTACCACAGCGTTTGGTAAAACGGTGATTGCCATCTATTTACTGGCAATGCGCGGTGTCAATACCCTGATACTGGTGCACCGCAGACAGCTGCTTGATCAATGGGTTGCCCAGTTGCAGAATTTTCTCGATATTGCCCCCGAGAACATCGGCCGGATCGGAAGCGGCAAACGAAAGCCGACAGGAATCATCGATATCGGCACCATTCAGAGCCTGAGCAAAAAAGGTGTTGTGGATGATATTGTCGGTGAGTACGGCCACATCATTGTCGATGAATGCCATCATATTTCCGCACCGAGTTTTGAAATCGTTGCCCGGCAGAGCAAGGCGCGCTATGTAACCGGCCTATCCGCAACGGTAGTGCGAAAAGACGGACATCATCCGATAATTTATATGAACTGCGGCCCGATACGGTACAAGGTTGATCCTCGCAAGCAGGCTGCATCACGACCCTTTACCCATAAAGTCATTACTCGCAAAACCGCTTTTAATCTACCCCTTACACGTGTCGGCACGGACTCTCTGAAAATGCATGACCTCTATGACGCCCTATCAGTTGATGGCAAGCGAAACCAGATGATAGTCGACGATATTCTGCAATCGCTGGAAGAGAAACGATCCCCGCTTGTGCTGACTGAACGGAGAGAGCACCTTGAAACGCTGACAAAACTACTTTCTCCTCATGCAAAAAATATCCTGGTATTCAAAGGCGGCATGGGTAAGAAACAGAGACAGGCGCTTGAAGAAAAACTGCAAAGCATTCCGGATCATGAGGAACGAATTATTGTCGCCACCGGTCGTTATCTCGGCGAAGGCTTCGATGACGCCCGCCTGGACACCCTGTTTCTGACACTGCCCATATCATGGAAAGGAACCCTTGCGCAGTACACCGGTCGCCTGCATCGCTCCCATGACATGAAGAAAGAGGTCATTATATATGATTATGCAGACCTTAACGTACCCATGCTTGCTAAAATGTACGCCAGGCGGCTTCACGGTTACAAAACTATCGGATATGAAGTGAAAGAATAGAGAAAAACAAACGGGGTGGCGCAAATATGAAAAAAACATATTCCAAAGCAATAAAGAAAAAACTGCGGCAGCTGGCTGGCGCAGCCTACCAGCGTGATCTTGACAGCGAACTGGACAAACTGAAAGAGAGATTCGATGACTGGCAGGCCGGGGAAATTGACTGCTTCGAACTGAGTGACCGAATCCATACATTTCATGATGGGGCATCCAGAGATCTGTGGAAGTTTTACACCGGCGCGGACCCCGATTTGATTGTCGCCCATGCAGTAATCGACAAAATAATCAGCCGGGAAGAAGCCGGGGAGGACGTGCTCGACCAGATTCGCCCCTTGCTTGAATATTATGAGCAGCGCAAACAGGCAGACCTGCAGGAAAATGATGCGCTAGATAATGATCCCTGAGCGAAAGGTTAGGTCTCAACGCATGATAAAAGTTACATAATCGGCACGCTTCAACTCATACAGCAGAAACGTGGTCTTGTCATGACTGCCGCGCGTGACGGTAATCAATCAACACAGCTGAAAACAGACCCCGCGCGGCAGTGAACACCTTCTTCAATGTCCGCTGTACGCCAATCTGTTTTGACCAATATTGACGAATCCGTAAAAAGTCCATCTGCTGCGTTGCGCTGCAATCCCAGTCACTGCGGCGTACAGAAAGTACGCCTCATTCCTTCGGTTTTGCGCGCCTTGCATCTGAACCTTTTACGAATCCGTCCGTTTCCGGACTTTTTACGGGACCATCAATATTAACCTTGAAAGATACATCTCTTCCATTGGATAATGAATGGTTATATATCACATAAATCATTTTTAACTTTCCCAAAAGAAAGACCTGAACTCATGCTGACACTTAAAGACAGGCTCTCACGCCTGAACTACCTGCAAGCCTGCAAACTGCTCGGAAAGAATGGTGGCAAACTGATTATGCAGGGCGGTAAACATGAAATTGACATTGCCGAACAGGTCAGGCTCACCAGGGATCGTTTCCGGCTTTTACTAGGCGATGCCCGGGTGACCATTAATATCAACCCCTCCCGAAAAAATGCTCTCAACATTCAGTGCAGCGCCTGTACTGTACCGTGTGCCCATTCCGGCGCCGCCCTTTCCCTGATTCTCGAGGAAAAAATGACGCTGGGCCTGGCGGCCCCGCCCGATGAAAAAAGGCCGGTTGAAAGCCTCAGCGAAGCCGAACTGGTAAAACTTGCCGTTTCGGAGCGGCATGAGCGCGCCCGCTCGGAGAAAATGCTGCTCAAATCCACGGAGCCGAAGATCCTGTGGACCGATTATATGGTTACAAACAGGGCATCCGGAAAAACCTACCGTGTGGCGCTTCGGGGCTGGGAACCGGGTGAATCCTACTGCACCTGCCCGGACTACCGCACAAACACGCTGGGAACCTGCAAACATATTCTGCACACGCTTGATAAAGTGAAGAACAAATTCAGCAAAAAGATTCGCGAAACATCTTTCACGCCCCGCGACATTTGTGTCTACCTCCAGCACGGCAGACAGCTCGAGCTTCGGCTGCTCATCCCGAAGGATCTTGATCCAGGCACCCTGCGTCCGCTGAAAGACAAGCCCATCGCTGACGTGCACGACCTGCTCAGGCGCATCCGCCGGGTTGAAAAAGCCGGCCGCGAGGTAACAATCTATCCCGATGCAGAAGAATACATTCAGATGGTACTGCACCGGGATCATTTGGAAAACACCGTTCGTGCAATCCGAAAAGATCCAAAAAAACACCCGCTCAGAAAGACCCTTTTGAAAACAGAGCTGCTGCCCTATCAGCTTGACGGCATTGCGTTTGCAGCCGGGGCCGGCCGCGCGGTGCTTGCCGATGACATGGGGCTCGGCAAGACCCTTCAGGGGATCGGTGTGGCAGAGCTGCTTGCGAGCGAAGTGGATATTTCGCGGGTGCTGGTAATCTGCCCGGCATCCCTGAAGTCACAGTGGTTGCAGGAGACGAACCGGTTTTCCGGACGCACCTGCCAGCTTGTGCTCGGCAGCGCACGTGACCGGGCAAATCAATACGACAACGACACCTATTTTTTTACCCTATGCAATTATGAGCAGGTCCTGCGTGATATTAATGCGATTGAGACCGTTTCATGGGACCTGATTATCCTTGACGAAGGACAAAGGATCAAAAACTGGGAAGCCAAGACCAGCAGGATCATCAAGTCGCTGAAATCCCCCTACGCTCTGGTCCTTTCGGGCACACCGCTTGAGAATCGCCTGGATGAGCTGTTCTCGGTAGTCGAATTTATCGACGCCCGCCGCCTCGGCCCTGCTTTTCGCTTCTACAATCAGCACCGGGTGACGGATGAAAAAGGCCGCGTGCTGGGATACAAAAATCTTGACCGGCTCAGAGAAAAGCTGAGACCGCTTTTGCTGCGTCGGACGCGGGGTATGGTCCTGCAAGAGCTGCCTCCGCGCACCACCGAAGTGCGCAGAATCACACCAACCGACGAGCAGCTTGATATGCACGGCGTTCACATGGTTACGGTGAAGTCCATTGTCAACAAGACATATTTTACCGAAATGGATTTCCTGCGCTTGCAGAAAGCGCTGCTCATGTGCCGGATGTCGGCAAACAGCACCTTCCTAGTCGACAAAAAGAAACCCGGCTATTCCAGCAAGCTTAAAGAGTTGGACGCGCTGCTTGACGAGCTGATGGACGAGGAAGACCGCAAGATCATTCTGTTTTCGGAATGGACCACCATGCTGAACCTGATCGAGCCCCTGCTTAAAAAGCGTAAATGGGACTTTGTCCGTCTGGACGGCTCGGTGCCTCAGAAAAAACGGCAGGAGCTTGTGCACCGATTCCGGAAAGACCCTGCCTGCAAGCTGTTTATCACGACCAATGCCGGTTCAACCGGCCTCAACCTGCAGGCGGCCAACACGGTCATTAACATCGACCTGCCCTGGAACCCGGCCGTGCTGGAGCAGCGCATCGCCCGCGCGCACCGCATGGGCCAGAAAAGGCCCGTACAGATATATTTGCTGGTTACCGTGGACACACTTGAGGAAAATCTTTTGACAACGCTGTCCGCCAAGCATGAGCTTGCCCTGGCCGCACTGGATCCGGATTCAGATGTTACCGAAGTCTCCCTCGTCAGCGGTATCGAGGAAATGAAGCGGCGCCTTGAAATTCTGCTTGGCGCCAAACCCGATGCACCGCTGGATGAATCACAGAAGCAGGCTGCCCAGCGGCAGGCAGCCGAGGCAACCCGCAGGGAGCACATCGGGAAAGCGGGCGGACAACTGATGCAGGCGGCTTTTTCGTTCCTGGGAGAAATGTTCCCTGAACCTGTCCAGTCGGAACAGACAGATCAAATGGCTGCTCTTTTCAAAACCCAGCTTTCACAATGTCTGGAAAAAGGCCGGGACGGAAGCATCCATTTGAACATCTCCCTCTCCGATGAGTCGATTATCGATTCGTTTGCACAGACCCTCGCAAGAATTGCTACTGCAGGCGCCAAACAGTAGAATATAAAAGATAAAAAGATGCCCCAAAAAGCAAAGGTTCCAGAAAAGTATCGTATCTGGATAGCGGCCCGTAAAAAATACCGCCTTTCGCACGCACAGGTTCAGATGGCCCGTGAACTTGACATGAATCCGAAAAAGTTGGGAGGTCTGGATAACCACCGGCAGCAGCCATGGAAAGCCCCGCTGCCCCAATATATCGAAAGCCTCTATCTGAAACGCTTCGGCAAAACAGCGCCTGATATCGTCCGGACCATTGAACAGTTGGCAAATAATAAGAAGAAAAAAATCACCCGTACAGCAAGAGCACACACCTCGTCGACCCAAACGCAGAGAAATTGACCAGCCCCCATCAGGATATTTAACAGACTACCTCATGAAGGTTACAGCTTAAAATGTAATAAAAAGCCTTGCAGTCGAAATCGGCTAATGGGGTCAGCTAATGGGTGACCCCTTTTCCTAAACAGGGGATTAAAGTTGATATCATCGTAAATTAATACTGATCATTTTACGATACATCATAAATTGATCTTGACGAATGGGTTGAATCTGCTACAGTTTTAAATATGAAAAGAATCTATACAAATATTATTTCCGACCATTTGGATCACGAACGGCAGATGCTGTTTTTAGCCGGTCCGCGGCAGGTGGGAAAAACAACAACAAGTCTTGCCGGGGCTCCTGAAAACCGTTATTTCAGCTGGGACCGTCAGGAAGACCGTATGCTGATCACCGCCGGCGGTGAAAAAATTGCGGGAGTGCTTGGGCTGAATGAACTGAAGGAACAGCCGGTTCAAATTATATTTGATGAGATCCATAAATATTCAAAATGGAAAAATTTTCTCAAGGGTTTTTTTGATACCCACCAGCATCAGACAAAAATTATTGTTACCGGAAGTGCCCGGTTGAATATTTACAAGCGGGGCGGAGACAGCTTAATGGGGCGCTACTTTTTGTATCGGATGCATCCGCTTTCTCTTGCGGAATTAACGTTATCCGGAACACAGCTGCGGCAGACCGAGATCCAGAAACCCAAAAAAGTAACGCAGGCAGATCTTGAACATCTATTGACCTTCGGCGGATTTCCTGAACCCTTTTTGAAATCATCTACCCGTTTTTATAACCGCTGGAAGAACCTGCGGCTGGAACAAATCTTTCACGAAGATGTTCGCGAATTGACGGCTGTACAGGATATCGGTCAGATAAGGGTGCTGGCAGAAATTCTGTTAAATTTGTCCGGTCAACTGACGAATTACTCTGCCCTGGCGAACCGGGTTAATATTTCCGTGGATACGGTTAAACGCTGGATAAGCATACTGGAGTCTATTTATTATTGTTTCTCAATTCGGCCCTGGTTTAAAAATATTAACAAGTCCCTTAAAAAACAGCCAAAAACATATCTTTGGGATTGGAGCCTGGTAAAGGATCCCGGCGCGAAAGCAGAAAATTTTGTGGCCGGCAGCCTGTTGAAAGCTGTTCATTTCTGGACAGATACGGGTTTGGGATCATACGATCTTTTTTATCTGCGGGATACCAGCAAGAGAGAAGTTGATTTTCTGGTTACCAAAAATGACCAGCCCTGGTTCCTGGTGGAAGCCAAAAAATCCGGACAGGCTTCATTAAACCCTTCTCTGGCCTATTTTCAGAAGCAGACAAGTGCGAAGCATGCTTTTCAGGTTGATCTCAGCAGTTCTTTTGTTAACCGGGACTGTTTCGCACATACCGAACCCATAAAAGTACCGGGGACGACCTTTCTTTCCCAGCTGATTTGACATCCAGAGGGGCCAGAGGGGTCCGTCAAGCAGGCAAACCTTTCCAATAATAAGCTTACAAAATAATTAATTGCATTTTGTTTGCGATTGGGGGCATAAAATCAATGATGAATTCAATGATCACGGTTATTATACTGGTGCCGATCACAGCAAAGCGGAGATTCCGTTTTCGGAAAGACCGGGCTTCCCTCGTTGCCTCGGGACAAGCTCACCTCCGGTTCTCGTCCTGCTCTAACAGGTCGTTGAAAAAGTCATTTTCTTAATTGTCTTCATGAAAACGATTTCCTATGGCGAGGAATTCCTGAAGAGAGTCCCATTGGCACTGACGTTGCCCTTGAACACGCCCCTTCGGGGCATGTTCAAGCCACCCGCTGCGGCGAGTTTTTGTTGACTTCGGGAATTAAATATCCAGCCTTCTTTCTACTGTCAGGGTCATTTCATCTTCCACTTTGATGTTTGCATATAAAAAGGGGAAGGTTCTATTTCCCCTCTTTTGTGACATTTTTGAATTATTTCATTCATAATTCCGGATGACCGGCTGTTCGAAGAAATATCAGGTTATTTCTTCTTCGCTCTTCGTTATTCAAAAAAAGCTTTCACCGGCAATTAACCGCCAGCGAAAGCCTTGATTGTCTTAAAAGTATGAAGTTTCATCCCCCGTACCCCGCAAATGCCGTCATACTACCGCTGATTAGCATGCTTTTCAAGCAAATTTTAAGAATGGGTTAGGGCTGGCGAAAAAATAAATTCACATAAATTTTGGCTAATACAACCATAATA
>CAZFIB010000093.1:0-15530 GCA_964518865.1 uncultured Thermodesulfobacteriota bacterium | reverse complement strand
AATCAAAAATATCAAAGTACGTAACAGGTGGGTTCCGCTTCGCTGCACCCACCCTGCAAAACAAATATTTGCGTAAAGCCGCCTTGGGCGGCTCACGGTTTTGAAATCCGCTTTGAGCGGTTCACGTTTTTCAAGCCTCCGGCATTGCCGGAGGTGTCTGACTCCATGAAAACGAACAGGATACATTCAGACAAAGTTACATTAGTATATATTGCCGGAAGCGGACACTGCGGGCCAACCTTTCTAAATATAATGGTTTTAATTTTGTAATTGTGAATGATGGTTACTGTTTTTTATATCATCACAGAATCATAGCGGCCTGCAGGGAATGGCACCCCGGTAAATGCGATTGATTTCAGGATTGTGCTGAGAAAGGAATGTCGGGCTGGCGCCCGAAGTGCGGCAGCACCGTTTGGTTTGCCGTGATCTCTGCAGCAAAGAGAATCGTGCTTCTCTGCCTGCTGCTTTTACTATCTGTTTTATGTATGGTGAGTACTGATTGTGAACACTCTCTTTATCACCCAGAAAGTCGATCGTCAGGATGCGGTGCTGGGATTTGTGCACCGCTGGCTGGAAAAGCTCGCCGTACGGTGTGAAAAGCTTACGGTTATCTGTCTGGAGCAGGGCACGTATCGTCTTCCGGCGAATGTCCGGGTGCTGTCTCTGGGAAAAGAAAACAAGCTGTCTCGGCTCAGATACGCGGTGCTTTTTTATGCTCATCTGTGGCAACTGAGAAAACAATACGATACCGTAGTTGTCCACATGAACCCCGTCTATGTCCTGATGGGGTTTTTATTCTGGCGGCTGGAGCGAAAAAAAATATTCATGTGGTACAACCACGAATACGGGAATCTTCTGGCAAAAACCGCTGTCAGGCTGGTGCGGACTGTTTTTTATACATCACCCTTTTCATTTGCTTCACGGTATTCAAACGGCACGCGCATGCCGGCCGGAATAGATACCGGCCTTTTCGCTCCCGGCGATGAGGGGCAGCGGGCACCTAGCTGCCTGCTGTATGTCGGCAGGATTGCACCGATCAAAAAAGTCCACGTTCTGCTTGATGCCGTATGCATTCTGCACCGCAGGGGCACGGATATCGTATTGCAGCTTGCAGGAGGTCCCGGCAAAGACGACGGGCGCTACTATCACAGCATACGCGAGAAGGCTGCCCCGCTTGAACAGGCCGGTGTGGTGCGCTTTCTTGGAAACGTGCCGAACCGCCGCACGGCAGAGCTGTATCGCAGCAGCACCATGCTGTTCAACCTGTCCCCGCCCGGGCTTTACGATAAAACCGTGCTCGAGGCCATGGCATGCGGCTGTCCGGTGCTGGTGTGCAGCCCGGCGTTCAGGGATGCGCTTCCGGATATGTGTTTTTTTGAAGACGGCAACCCTGCTGACCTTGCATCAAAAATCGAGGGAATATTGGGCCTGTCTGATGAAACACGGTGGGCATATACAGAAAAGTTTCGCAGCTATGTGGTCGGCAGCCACAGCCTTGACCTGCTGGTGCGTCGACTGTTTTCAGAGCTTGAACATTAAGATTATTTTTTTATATTATTTTTCCCTTTCACCATTACTTCCTCATACACGTCCCGCAGGGGCGCGTTTTTTTTCAGCGCCGCCCGGCGGCACTCCTCGAATTCGGGAACAACCCGCTCCCGGCTGCCCTCCCCGATTATTTTCACCTGTAATGTACCGTATTTTGTTTTGACCCGGCCGGTGCGCCGGGGCAGTACCGACCGGTCGGCCCGCTGCACGCGCACGCCGGCTGTAGTCGATTCGGCGAACAGCACCTCCGTCAGCAGGCTGCGCTTATCCTCTGAGCACAGTGTCTGCAGGATGATACCCGGCCGGTTTTTCTTCATCTGAACGGGAATGCACAGCGCGTCGAGGGCACCTTCCGCCAGAAGCCGCTCGATGAGGTGACCGGCCAGCTCCGGGTTCATGTCGTCGATGCTGGCCTCGATCACGCACACCGTATCAGTTTCGCTTTTTCCCCGCAGCCTGCCCAGAACAAGCCTGAGCATATTGGGCCGGTCTTCAAGGTCGCGGGAGCCGGCGCCGTAGCCGATGCGCGAAACTTCCATGGCGGGCATGGAACCGAATCGTTCGGCAAGGGTCGTTACAATGGCTGCCCCGGTCGGTGTCACCATCTCCGCTTCTACGCCTCCGGCATAGACGGGCACCCCTTTCAGCAGCTTCAGCGTCGCCGGTGCCGGAACGGGCAGCCGGCCGTGGGCGCACTGCACAAAGCCGTGCCCGAGAGGAATTTCAGACGCGCAGCATGCGTCAATGCCCAGATAATCGATGCACGCGGCGCAGCCCGCAATGTCGACGATCGAGTCAAGGGCGCCCACCTCATGAAAGTGGACATCGTCGATTTTTTTGCGATGTATTTCAGCTTCGGCCCGGGCAAGGCGCTCGAACATTCTGATGCTGAGCTCCCGTGCAGCAGCGGAAAGCGTGCTGCCGCCGATCATTTTTTTTATGCTGCCGAAGCTGCGGTGCGGGTGAGCGGGGGCTGCTTTTTCACGCACCCGAACGCTGCGCCCGGCTATACCCATGCGCGCGGTCCGTGTAATGCGGATGGTGTATCCGGGAAGCGCCAGGCAGGCGAGCTGCTCTTTGAGATATGCCTGCGGCACGCCCAGGTCGATAAGGGCCCCGAGGGTCATGTCCCCGCTGATGCCGGAAAAGCAGTCGAAGTAAAGAAGTTTCATAGTGGATACCCATAGGCAACAGGCATCGTCTTCCGCTTGTTATACATACCCTTCCTGCTGCAGATATGATTTTATTTTTTCCGAAAGATTTTCCGCTTCGTTTTTGAAGACGCTAAAGTCTTCCGGGGTAAATGCATACGCCGGATTATAGTCCGCCTCTTCCCGCAGCTTCATCAGTTTAGAGAATATGTGCGAGTCGGTTGTCTGAAAGATGTTTGTTTTTACAAAAGGCAGGCTGAAAAGACGAAGAGCTCCTTCATGACTTTTCGGCTCAATGCCCCGGGAGAGAAGGAGCGCACGAACAGTATACAGCAGATAATAATAAAGCCGTGAAACAGCATCGTTTGTGAAGCCGTTTTCATAAAGCAGGTCTGCGGCTTTGATTACTTCCCCGGCGCGTTCCAGCTCGCCGGCAATGTTTGCGCGTTTGTTTTCATCTGTCATAAAGCAATGCCTTCACTGGTAATATCACGTGCAATCCTTCGTTCGCGCTGCTGCAGAAGCTTGAAGTCATGCTCCGACAGGACAAGTGTTGACAGCGCAACGGCAGACGTTAATTCGATTTCCGCCACCATTGACAGCAGTTCGTTTTTTTCAGGGGCCGTAAGAGCTCTGACGATAATCGCTATATCAATGTCGGAGTTTTCATCAAAGTCACCCCGTGCACGCGAACCGTACAGGGTTACGGCGGCCAGCCTGTCGCCGAACCTGTTTGCAAGGTCCTTTTTCAAGTCGGCTACTGCCCGCGCTTCCTGCGGATTGAACGAATCATGCATGGCAACTCCGCTGGTGAACGAGGAATACATACTCCCGAATATAGGCTGAAAACGACTTTTTCAACATCCTGTTGCATTTCACACTATGCTATAGCCCTTTTCTGCTGACCATCGAATGTTGCGACTCTGCAGCAGCTTTAGCAGCGATTTTTCGCGGCCGGAGGCCGCTCCTGCACGGCCGCACACTATCGATACATGCCACAGCCGTATTTTTACGATCATGTGCTCTTACTGAACAGGGTGCAAGCAGTTGATTTTCCAAAACGCTGTTTGGACTGTCATTGCGAACGCTCTCTTGTTTACAGCCATGCTATTTTTACGAGGTGTTCTATTTTTGAAAACTCAGGATCGCCGGTCAGTACCGAAGCTGCGCAGCTGAGCGCTGTAGCGGCAGCAAAACAGTCAGCATACGAAACAGCATAGTCGGCCTTGATCTCGGATGCCCGCAGAATGATTTCGGTTGAGGGAGAAACAATATGGACGGGCAGCGCATGAAATTGTTCCAAAATAGTTACGGCTGCCTCCCGGCCGCTTCTTCTGATACTTTGATAATATACTTCCCCCAGATTTATTTCGCTGATATAGGCAAGGGCCTTTTCCTGTGCTGCCGCAAGAAGAATCTGTTCTACCTTGTCGGCTCCGGGCTCATCCTGGTAAAACGTCAATATTGCATATGAATCAAACAGAATTTTTTTCATCTATGCGATTGTCCTTCTTGCGGTCCTTGAGCAGCTGCTCGGAAAGAGAGGGGCCGCCCTTGAGGATTCCGCGCATGGCCTTGACCGGGTTGTCGGGAACAGGCGTGATTTCTGCATGATCATTGACTACATGCAAAAAAACCTTTTTGCCCGGGGCAATGCCGAGGATGTCCCTGATTTCTTTAGGAATGACAATCTGCCCTTTTGCCGATGTTTTTACTATTGGCATAAAAGTTATACCTTTGCTGTGAGAGTTATAATTATAAAAAAAAGTATAACCAAAAGTACCGACCTGTCAACCTTTATGAAAAAAAGCGAGAATCTTCGCAACGGCGGGGTTTGCAGATATTTTTTAGCGCTCAGCCAGGAACATGCCGGGCTGTTTCTCAAGAGCGAGCTGCTGCAATAAAACATTCTTTAGAACTTTCTGCGCGGCGTTTCGCGGCAGGGCTTCGCAGAAGACGATCATACGGGGTCTTTTGAACCCGGCCAGACGCGAACGGCAGAAATCGAGCAGATCCTTGTCGCCGACAGCCGCGCCGGGACGCCTGACAACGGCGGCTGTCACGCGCTCTCCCCATCGTTCGTCGGGAACGCCGAAGACTGCCGCATCGCACACGGCGGGGTGCTCCATCAGCACGGCTTCGATCTCGCCGGGAAAAATGTTTTCGCCGCCGCTTATGACGATATCCTTTTTGCGGCCGCTGATGTACACAAACCCCTCGTCATCCATATAACCGATATCCCCGGTGTGCAGCCAGCCCTCTGCGAGTGCGGCTTCGGTTGCAGCAGGGTCGTTGTAATAGCCCCGCATGGGGTTGGGGCCCCGGCACATGATTTCACCGGTCTCGCCCTGCGGGGCACAGGAACCTTCGGTTCCGGCAACGGCAACTTCGACACTGAGCATCGGTTGTCCGACCGATGCGGGTTTTCTGAAGAAATCATGGGGTGCAAGGCAGGAAATGCCCGGCCCGGCCTCCGTCATGCCGTAGATGTCAAAAAGGCTGGCCCGCGGAAACATGTCGGCAAGCGCCTGTCTGTCGCGGGGATGCATCGTGGAGGCCCCGGTAACAGCGCGTCTTATTCCAGGCAGCTCCCGGTCCATCGCCTCCCGCATCATGGCGTACATGGTCGGGGACTGCGTAACGGACGTAACGCGCCGGCGCCGGATTATATCAATACACGCCGCCGGGTCGAAATCGGTGCAGAGCACAAAGGGGATACGGTTGAAAATGTAGGTGAAAACACGGCCGTATGTCGAAGCATGAAAAAGCTGGGTGGGTGCAAGCTCGATATCATCGGGCAGAAAACTGCAGGCAGCGGTATAGTTGAGGGTGTTCCATATCTGGGCCCCGTGCGTGAGCACCACGCCTTTGGGAGTCCCGGTCGTTCCTGCGGTATAGAGAATGCAGGATCCGGACGATTCATCTGCAGTGCACGCGGCTGAACCGGCGGAGCCGGAACAGAGTTCCTCATAGTCGCGCGTGCAGTATGATGTCTCGTCGTGAATACATACCGCCCGGGCAATTCCCGGGAGATGTCCGGGGAGCCTGTCTTCCAGTGAGCTGCTGTAAAAAAGGGCGGCAAGGCCTGCATGTCCGGCCAGGGTTTCGAGCTCCCCGGCGGTCAGCCGGCAGTTGAGCGGAACAGCCACGGCGCCGATTTTCATCAGGGCAAATATGATTTCGATATAGGCAGTGCAGTTGCATGAAAGGATACCGGCTTTTTTTCCGGCAGTAACGCCCATGCCCGGCAGGGCGGCCCCAAGCCGGGACGAGCGTCCTGCCAGAGTGCGATATGAAAGCTCCCGCCCCTCACAGATAACGGCAGTCTGCTCAGGGCATTCGCGGGCGGCATGTTCGAGGATATGCCACAGGTTCATATGGTGCCCGCCCTGCCGGAGGCCTTGAATGTTTCAGGGAGCCTCAGGATTGCCTCACCTTCTTCATGCCTGCCGCGCTTCAGACAGCCCTGCCCGTAAATGCGGCATTTCCTGGCAAGTTCAGCAAGCGCACTGTCGTACTGGGGGGCGGTGATCGCCCCGCTTGCAAGACATTTGCACAGCGCCTGTATCCTGTACCGGTCGAGGTGCGGCACTGTGCGCGACTGCTGGTCGGAGTGCCCGCCGTGTTTTACGATGAGCGGCTCATCGATAAGCATGATCGGATAGTGGGCTGCAATGCGCAGCCACAGATCGTAGTCTTCGCAGGCGGGCATGCTTTCATCGAACAGGCCGACCCGCTCGAATACCTCCCGGTGAATCATAACCGCCGACGGGCTGACAATGCACAGCGGCAGGCACTTTTCGAATATCCGCCCCGAATATTTTTTGTGTTTTTTCATGGGATTGACCCGCACGCCGCTGCGAAGCCAGATCTCCTCGGTCTGACAGATGCGCACCTCGGGATGCTCGTGAAAATAGCGCATCTGGATTTCAAGCTTGCGAGGCAGCCACAGATCATCTGAGTCGAGAAAGGCAAGGTGCCGGGCGCGGGCATGCTCGATACCCCGGTTGCGGGCGGCGGAGGGGCCGGCGTGCGCAGTGGTCAGCACATGAACGGAGTTCCGGTATTCCTCCAGAACCCGGCCTGTTTCGTCGGTGGAGCCGTCATCCACAACAATCAGTTCACTATCCTTACAGGTCTGACCGCGTACCGAGTCTATGGCTTTGCGGACCTGTGCCGGACGGTTGTACACCGGTATGATAACGCTGACAAGCGGCTTTTTCATGGCAGCATCATTATTCAGCATACCGGTAAAAAAGTCAAAAAATACCCCTTTAATTCATGTCTTCCTACCGTAGGCGGGTGATTGTCCCAGGATGAAATTTTGATAGAGTATGTCTGTTTTTTTTCGGATATTCTAACAACACTTGCTACGAGGAGGATCAAACGATGAAAACGAAACGCACCGTTGTACTGTCTCTGGCTGTCTGTGTCTGCCTTGCCGTTGCATGCTCGCAGGCGCTGGCAGCCCAGGCTGAAACAAAACAGAAATCCGGACCGGCGCTCAGCGGCACGCTGAACATCAATACGGCAACAGCCAAAGATTTGTGCCTGCTGCCGGGTATCGGTAAAAAAACAGCCGAGAATATTATCGCCTACCGGACCGAACACGGCAATTTTAAAAGCGTGGACGGGCTGATCAAGGTCAAGGGCGTCGGCAAAAAGACCCTTGAAAAATGTAAAAGCTTTTGCACGATCGAAGGAGAGACAACACTTGCCAGGGTAAAGAAATAACCCCACCCCCTGATGATGCCGGCCCGGCAGTGCCGGGCCGGTCTTTTCTTCAATTTCTTAAGGTAATATTCCCCGCAGCCTGCCTGGATTTACGGAATTCACGTGCAACAAAAAGAGATTGCTTCGTCGCTGCGCTCCTCCAAATGAACATTGTTTACGTTATTGATTTTACTTAGACGTATTTTTACTGTCATTGCGAGCCGCAGGCGAAGCAATCTCCATAAACACCGCACCACACCTGTTGGGATTGCCGCGCCACGCCAGGGCGTGACTCGCAATGACGGATTTGCTGATCTCTTGCACACGTATGTTCATTACAGCAACAACCCCGAGGCAAAGCTCCGGGGTCAAATGCCCGAGATGACGGAGGCACAGTAGGCTTTTTCAAGAAAGCATTACGGTCTGGTTCCGGTGTGACCGAATCCGCCGTCGTCGCGAGCTGAGGCGGGCAGCTCCTCAACCTCGTGAAGCTCGCCGCGAAGCACCGGCTGAAGAACCATCTGGGCGATACGGTCGCCGCGGCGGACGACAAAGGGTTCGTCGCCCAGGTTGATCATGATTATCTTGATCTCACCACGGTAGTCTGCATCGATTGTGCCGGGAGCATTGAGAAGGCTGATGCCGTTTTTGACGGCAAGGCCGCTGCGGGGTCTGATTTGTGCTTCGATGCCGTCGGGAAGAGCTGTGGCGATGCCGGTCGGTATGAGTTCCCGTGTGCCCGGGTCAAGCACGACATCCTGCTCGACCGCTGCCAGCAAATCCATGCCGGCGGCATGCTCGGTCATATACTTTGGCAGGGGCAGGTCCTCAGCACCGGGTAATTTTTTGATCTGAACAGTAATTGTATTCACGGGACCATCCTGCAGCAGCCGGCGTGCAGTATCAGTGCTTTGCCTGGTACTGGTTTTTGAACCGCATGACTTTGTGTATGTAGGTACGGGTTTCCTCGAACGGCGGCACGCCCCTGCGGCGCTTGACTTCATTTTCCCCGGCATTGTAGGCTGCCAGGGCAAGCCGCACATTGCCGTCGAACATGTCCAGAAGACTGCGCAGGTAGCTGATCCCGCCGCGCAGGTTTTCCTGCGGGTCGAACGGATCGAGAACCTTTAGCTCCCGCGCTTTGTGCGGCATGAGCTGCATCAGGCCCTGAGCGCCTTTTTTCGAAACCGCATTGGGGTCAAAACCGGACTCGGCTTTGATTACCGCCTTGATGAGGGCGGTGTCCATGGTGTAGCGCCGGCAGAGTTTTTTGATGATGCCGTCGTAGGCCGACTCATCGCAGAATATTGTTCTGCGCTCTTTGATGATCGGCGTAAAGCCCGGTTCGACAGGCACATTGGTGAAGTGCACGACACCGTTTTCATCCACGAAGCGGTAGATATCCGCACGGCAGACCGTGCATACCGCAAGGCTCAGACAGACGCCGGCAAGGGCACAAAGCCTCAGCATGCGCACGGCTCCTTTTTTCGCATGAGAATGTTCAGCATGTCTTTGTGAAGCAGGGTGTTTGACGCGACGACGTCACCGCGTTCAAGAACAAGCGGGCTGCCGTCAAATCCGGTAACAGTGCCGCCGGCTTCGCACACAACCAGGCAGCCGGCTGCAAGGTCCCAGGGCTTCAGCTTCATTTCCCAGAATCCATCGAATCGCCCGGCCGCCACGTAGCACAGGTCGAGCGCGGCTGCGCCGTCACGGCGCACGGCACGGGCTGTTTTTATGAAATGCACGAAATGATCGATGTTGTTTTCGGCACTTTCATGCACGTCATACGGAAATCCCGTACAGAGCATGGCCTTTTCGATCTGCCGGGTCGACGATACACTGAGGCGCGACCCGTTAAGAAAAGCCCCGGCGCCCTGCTCGGCAGTGAACACCTCGTCGCGGACCGGGTCATGCACAGCCCCCCAGACTGTATCACCGTTTTGCTCGAAGGCAAGCGAGACACAGTAGAACGGATAGCCGTGGGCAAAATTCGTGGTCCCGTCGAGCGGGTCGAGAATCCAGCGGCAGGACCCGCCGGCAGGCAGCTCGCTGCGCTCTTCGGCAAGAATGCCGTGCTCCGGAAACTCGCGCACGAGAAATCCGACGATTTCATCCTCCGACCTGCGGTCGGCCTCGGTAACAAGGTCGAGCTTTCCCTTATAAGTTATCGTGTGCTCGGTGCCGAAGTGCCGCTGCAGCACAGCACCGCCTCTGCGCACCGCTTCAAGGCCGGCTTCCCGGATATGCTTGTCGATGATCGTTACAGCCTTTCGTAATCAGGGTCCGCACTATCGGTAAATTGTTACTGAAACGGGTGCAGCTTGTCCACCACTATTTTTTGTGAATATGCCGCAGTTTTATTTTTGTTTGACTTCTTATACGACTTATCTTATAAAAATAAGAATAACTTTAATTAATTTTAAATATTTTTTAGTCTGGAGGTACAATACTGCTATGTCCATGAAGAATTTTTTGTTTACATCCGAGTCCATAACAGAGGGTCATCCCGACAAAATTGCCGACAGGATTTCCGACTCTGTTCTTGACGCCATAATGACACAGGATAAAAAGTGCAGGGTTGCCTGCGAAACCCTGGTCACGACCGGCCTGGCGCTTATCGCCGGTGAGATAACCACCGACTGCTATGTGCACATGCCTGAAATTGTCAGGCAGGCAATTAAAGACATCGGTTATAACGACGCCTCCATGGGATTCGACTGGGAAACCTGTTCAGTCATGACGTCTATCGACAAGCAGTCACCCGACATAGCCATGGGGGTCGATGAGTACACCGGCCACGAGCAGGGGGCAGGAGACCAGGGCCTTATGTTCGGATTCGCCTGCAACGAAACACCCGAGCTCATGCCCATGCCCATTCAGTTTGCCCACGGTTTGACAAAGCGTCTTGCCTATGCCAGGAAGAACACCATTCTTGATTTTCTCCGTCCTGACGGCAAATCACAGGTAACCATAGAGTATCAGGACAAAAAGCCGGTCCGCGTCGACACGGTCGTTATCGCCACGCAGCACAGTCCGGAGGTTCGCGACAAAGACCTGCGCGAGGGAATTGTCGAGGAGATAATAAAGAAAGTCATCCCCGAGAATTTGATGGATGAAAAAACCATCTTTCATATCAATGCCACCGGCCGTTTTGTTGTCGGCGGCCCGCAGGGCGACTGCGGCCTGACCGGCAGAAAGATCATCTGCGATACCTATGGCGGCCAGGGAAGCCACGGCGGCGGCGCCTTTTCCGGCAAAGACCCCTCGAAAGTCGACCGCTCGGCATCGTACATGGCACGGCATGTTGCCAAAAATGTCGTAGCCGCCGAGCTGGCCACCCACTGCGAAGTACAGCTGGCCTATGCCATCGGTGTTGCAAAGCCGGTGTCGGTTATGATCAATACCTTCGGCACAAGCAGGATAGCGCCTGATAAAATCGCCGAAATCGTCAACGAGGTTTTTGATTTCCGGCCCGCGCAGATCATAAAATACCTGAACCTGCTGCGGCCGATTTTTGCCAAAACCTCCGCCTACGGCCACTTCGGCCGCGAGGACGAGGACTTTGCCTGGGAAAAGACAAACATGGCGGATACGCTTCGGGGGAAAGCAGGGTTGTAGTCAACCGCCTGTACGCGATCGCCTGTAATTTGTAAAGGGTTGTGGGGTACGCAAGCGTGCCGATTTGTTTTCAAGTACGTGTGGAACCTTTTCTGGGGATTCCGGCGGACATACGATACGATCTGCAAGCCAAAGGGGCTTCTACAAGCCCCTTTTTTTTATATGCTGTTCTGCGGTTGACGTGAGCCTATGTGCGGTATTTGCGGAAAAATCTATCTGGACCCGGCCCGCACCGTCGACAGCCGTGACATCAGGCGCATGACGGATGTTCTGCATCATCGGGGCCCTGACGACAGCGGCCTGTTCTGCGAGGGGCGCGTCGGCCTCGGACACCGGCGACTCAGCATTATCGATCTCAGCGATGCCGGGCACCAGCCCATGACCAATGAGGATCGCTCACTGTGGCTTGTGTATAACGGTGAAATATATAATTACAAAGAGCTTCGCCGGAACCTCCTGACCAGGGGCCACAGGTTTTCCTCGGATACCGACTCGGAAGTTATACTTCATCTGTACGAGGAAGAGGGCACCGGGTGCGTACAGCACCTCAGGGGCATGTTCGCCTTCGCCCTGTGGGATGCGCGCGAACAGCAGCTGTTTATCACGCGCGACCGGGCCGGGAAAAAGCCCCTTGTGTATGCCGAGGCCGGGGGCGCGTTTCTTTTTGCCTCGGAAATAAAAGCCCTTCTGCAGGACCCCGCGGTCGATACCGGGATAAACAAAGAGGCGCTGCATCATTACCTGACCTACCAGTACGTGCCCGGCCCCCATACCATTTTCAAAGGTATTTACAAGCTGCCGCCCGCTCATACGCTGGTGCTGAAAAACGGCACACCTGTACTGAACAGGTACTGGTCGCTGTCCTACAGAACCGAAAAACGGACCGGCTCCCTCAATGCCTGCATAGAGGAGTTCAACGGGCTGTTCGACGAGGCGGTTCGCCTGCGGCTGCGCAGCGACGTGCCGCTGGGCGCGTTCCTGAGCGGCGGGATCGATTCAAGCGCAACGGTCGCGGTCATGAGCAAACTGATGAACCGGCCGGTCAAGACGTTTTCGATCGGCTTTGACGAGGCCGACTTCAACGAGCTGTCCTATGCCCGGCGGATAGCAGAGCTTTTCAAAACCGAGCACACCGAGTTCGTGGTGCGCCCCAGGGCCCTTGATGTGCTGCCGAAGCTGCTGTGGCATTACGACGAGCCCTATGCGGACCCCTCGTCCATTCCCACCTACTATGTGTCCCGGATGACCCGTGAGCACGTAAAGGTGGCGCTGAACGGAGACGGGGGCGATGAATCTTTTGCCGGGTACGAGCGCTATGTGGCTGCGCGCCTGGCCGATTACTATTGCCGCATTCCGTCTTTTGTCCGTAACGGCATGCTGCGGCCGCTTGCCGAGCAGCTTCCCCACCAGGACTATCGCTGGAGCGTAATCCGTCGGCTGAAGCGTTTCATCACCGGCGCGGAGGACGAACCTGCCAGGTGCTATGTCGAGTGGCTGTGCTACTTCAACAGCACCAGAAAAAAAAGCCTCTATACCGATTCATTTCTGGATGCTGTCGGCAGCATCGATTCAGGCGATGTCCTTGCGCGGGAGTATGACCGCGCTGAAACCGACAGCCTGCTGGAACGGCTGCTGCATTCAGACGTTATGCTGTACCTGCCCTATGACCTGCTGGTGAAGGTCGATATCGCGAGCATGGCGCACTCTTTGGAAGCCCGCTCACCGTTTCTCGACCACACGGTCATGGAGTTTGCCGCGGCCCTGCCGCCCTCGATGAAACTGCACGGGATGCAGACCAAGTATTTTCTGAAAAAAGCATTCGAAAACGTCCTGCCCCGCGACATTCTGCACCGCAGGAAAATGGGATTCGGGGTGCCGCTCAACCGCTGGTTCAGGGCCGAGCTTCACCAGGCTACCCGCGACATTCTGCTTGCCCGGCGTGCTGTCGAGCGGGGCTACTTCAGGGAGTCGGCGGTCAGGCAGCTTATCGACGAGCACGCGGCTCTGAAAGCCGACCACAGCTACCGGCTCTGGGCGCTGCTGTATCTTGAGCTGTGGCACCGCATGTTTGTCGACAAGAGCGAAACCCTGGGACTGTAGCGGGCTTTCAAACGGCGCGCAGACCATACCCGCAGCATATGAAACCCTACGAGCACATCGATCACCCTGCTGATATCGGGCTTCGCATATACGGCAGCAGCCTCGAGGAGCTTTTCCGGAATGCCGCGCTGGGGCTTTTCGACACCATGGTCGACCCTGCAGCCGTGCGCACCCCGGAGCAGAAGAAAATTGCCCTGTCAGCCGATACCGCTGAAGAGCTGCTGGTTTCGTGGCTCAACGAGCTGCTGTTCGTGTTTGAAACCGAGCAGCGTCTGTTCAGCGTCTTTGATGTACGGTTTACCGGCCCGGCCGCGCTGGTCGCCACAGTGCACGGCGAGCCCTTCGACGAGCAGCGCCACGAGCGCAGAAGCGCAGTAAAGGCGGCAACCTACCACAACCTCGGCATCCGCAATGAGCAGGGGATCTGGCAGGCCGAGGTGGTTCTGGATGTGTAAAAAGAGCATATGAACAGGTGAAAAGGTTGAAAGGCATACAGAAAGTGTGCAGGGTGCGCCGTGCGCACCGGTTTTCTGTGATTGCCGCGAAAACGGAAAATCATGGTAAATCCTGTATGCTATATTTTCAAGAGAGCGATCTGACAGCACGGCATACGAACAATGAAGCATATTCGCCCTGAAAAAATCGATGAAAACCGCTGGCGCATTCCGCGCAGCGGGGCGATGCGTACGGACGGTATCGTGTATGCAGGCAGCGACATGATGGCAGGGCTCGAGGGTGATGAAAGCCTCAGGCAGGTCGTCAATGTCGCCTGCCTGCCGGGCATCGTCGGGCCCTCGCTTGCCATGCCCGATATCCACGCCGGCTACGGATTTCCCATCGGCGGCGTTGCGGCCTTTGACGCCGACGAGGGAGTCGTCTCCCCCGGCGGTGTCGGGTATGACATCAACTGCGGCGTGCGCATGCTGCGCACCGGCCTTGCGGCAGCGGATATCCGCGATTCTCTCCGCCAGCTTGTCGAAGGGCTGTTCGTACACATCCCTGCCGGGATCGGATCGAAACGAAGCGATTTCACGATCGGCTCCAAAGAATATCGGGCGGTTTTGCAAAAGGGTGCTGCCTGGGCGATAGAGCAGGGGTTCGGCTCCGGAGAGGACCTTGCCTGCATCGAGGACAGCGGCTGCATCGAGGGCGCCGATCCTGACGGGATTTCCGACAGGGCCTGCGAGCGCGGCCGCTCACAGCTCGGCACCCTGGGGTCGGGCAACCACTTTGTCGAGATTTCCTGGGTCGATCAGGTGTATGACGAGGAGTGCGCCCGCGACCTGGGACTGTCCGGCGGCGGCATCACGGTTACCATCCACACCGGATCGCGGGGATTCGGCTACCAGGTGTGCGACGACAGCCTGAAAGTCATGCTCCGGGCGGCTCGGAAATACGGCATCGACCTGCCCGACCGCCAGCTGTGCTGCGCGCCGGTGGCGTCGCCCGAGGGCCGGGCATACCTCGGCGCCATGGCCTGCGCGGCAAACTATGCCTTTGCCAACCGCCAGATTATCGGCCACCGGGTGCAGCAGGTGTTCGAGCGTGTGCTCGGCCTGTCGCCGCGCGAGCTTCGCATGGGCCTCGTGTACGATGTCTGTCACAACATCGCCAAGCTCGAGCGCCATGTCGCGGAAGGGCAGGAGCGCACCGTGTGCGTGCACCGCAAGGGCGCCACGCGCGCATTCCCGCCGGGACATCCGCAGGTGCCGCCCGCGTACCGGCGATGCGGCCAGCCCGTTTTGATTCCCGGGGATATGGGCCGCTGCTCCTACGTGCTTGTCGGTGCGCACAAAGCCATGGAGCAGACATTCGGCAGCGCCTGCCACGGAGCAGGCAGGCTGATGAGCAGGCAGCAGGCCAGGAAGGCCGCCCGCGGCCGCACCATCCCGGACGAGCTTGAGCAGCGCGGTGTCATCGTGCGCGCTGCCGGGCGTTCAACGCTTGCCGAGGAAATGCCGGAGGCCTACAAGGATGTGAGCACGGTGGTCGATGTCGTGCATGCCGCCGGCATAGCCCTAAAAGTCGCCCGCCTCAAGCCGCTGGCTGTTTTGAAAGGCTAGCTGCCGATACACTGTCTGATTAAAAGAGTGAAGAAGTCCCGGGCTTCTATTACATTTTTTATCATGTTTAACTTAAAAAAATCACACACAGAGTCAGACACTTTAAATATTTTTTCTTACTGCTGTTTTGTCAGATCACAGTTTACCCTTCCCCCGGTAGTCCACACACGGTTTGGGACCTAAGGAAGTGTCCTTATAGACGTAGGTTACATAGGCATCTGCAACGTTATTTATCCGGTTGGTACATTTGTAGTAGTGGTATCTGCCGCCCTTTCCCGTTGGCCGAGTTATAACTGAAAGTTGTGTTTGAGAGAAAAAGCGGTGTATCCTTTCG
>CAZFIB010000092.1:0-15831 GCA_964518865.1 uncultured Thermodesulfobacteriota bacterium | reverse complement strand
CAGCTAAAGCAGCTCCTACATGTTTGCACCACCCGACGAATTGTGCAGGTGGAAGGCCGCAGGGTGCGTCGTGCGCACCGAAAAAAGACCCTGCAGGAGCGGCCTTTGGCCGCGAAAGAATCGCATACGTAGGGTGCGCCGTGCGCACCGATTTCTCTGTCTGTATGGAGAGTAGAATAGCAGCAGACGATATCGGTTGAAGATTTTATCAGTTCGGATACTATAAAGAACCGGTGTTTAACAGTAAGGATGAGAAAACGATATGGATTTGAGCTGGACAACGTTTGTCGGACTGGCGGCAGGCATATTCACAACCGGATCTGTCGTGCCGCAGGTAATGAAAACCATAAAAACACGTCACACGAAGGACATATCCCTGCTGATGTACATCTTTCTTTCAACAGGGATTTTCCTGTGGTTTTTATACGGCATTCTTCTGCGGGATATGCCGATTATGCTCGCAAACGGCATAGCGCTGGTGCTGACCCTGACCGTGCTCGGGATGAAGGTACGGTACGGGTGAGCAGGAAAAAGGCACAAGACCAAGTGACTGGAGCCGTAGGCCGGAGAAAGAACCCGAAAGGCACAACCTCCTGCTTGCATGCCGGACACGCTATCGCTTTGTCCGGCCTACGCTATAGTGCGCTGTCGGGTTCGTGTCCGGCATTTTGTCCGGAGGTGAATGTTATTCCGGAAGCTTGCAGGGTGCTAACGTGCGTCTACGGCATGTATCAAAATAGTGCAGCCGGGAAGGAGCGGCCTTCGGCCTTGCGGCAAGCGGTAAAAAATCAGTGAGCTGCAGTGAACGCGCTCAGTGTTTTTTAGCCGTATCGCCGTTTTCCCCCAGGAAAGCAACACGCTTGACGGCTTCGAGTATGTTCTGCTTAAAAAAGGGCGGCGGGTCGACAAACTGCACGCCCATGCCTGACTCGGTTTCAAGAGCCGAGCGGTTGACCCAGATTACCCGGGCCTTTATTGTCAGGTCATCTATTTTGCCGAGAGAGAAGTGGATTTCGGTTGTTGTGCCGATCGGCGGCGGATCGTGCGTGTACACAAACATGCCGTCCGGGGAGAGATCTTTACTGTGAGAGGTCAGAAAATCGCCGTCATGGACGTAAATGACACTCACGCGGGTTGCTGTTCGCCTGTTTTTACGCCGGTTTGCTTGAGCCATATCCGCAGCGTAATCCCTGAATGAAGAATAGTGTACCTGGAATATAGTACAGGGTGCCGGCGGTTTCAAGCAAAATGCAGAAATGTTTTTACAAAAATGAGATCGGTCTGTGTGAGATCGGTCTGTTGACAGGGCAGGTTCTTTTATCTATAATTTGCTATCGCTTAGGGGGGTAACTTCTCCGAAGCCTGGTTCGATTGTGGAAAAACACCGCACCATACCTGGTGAGATTGTCTCCACCCTCCGCAGCAAAGCTGCTGCGCAGGACGGGGCGTTATCCGGCATGCGCGGGATTCCTCGCAATGAGGGTTTTCATTAGTACGTACGCACATGCGTTCATTGCATGAATAACCACGGATCCTGTGGTCACGCGCCCGCAACGACCGGCGCGCATGTCATCGCGAGGCCGTAGGCCGCGGCGATCTCCAAGATGCCCCATAGCTTGCTGCGGGGCAGTTCATTTTTAATAATTACCAAATGAGGAGCTAACGCTGTGAACATCGTTTTGAAAATTGTCGGAGTGCTGGTTCTGGTTGTTATCGTTGCAGCCGTTGTTTTTATCATTATGTTCAAGCCCAAACAGTATACGGATTACGGCCGGTTCACCGCCCTGCGATCCATGATGACGGAGCTGCTGCAAAGCTACGGGGCGCAGGAGCGGCCGATAACCGATGAGTTCCGCGACTTTACCGTCAAGCTTGCCTTCCCCTTCAGCATGATATTCGGCAGCCGCGAGATCGCCATTCCGGTTAAATCCTATGAAAATGAAAAGCTGGCTGTGGCCACGATCAGCCAGTTCCAGGTGCCGCCGAAATCCGATTACTATCGGGATTTCACCATAAATATACGGCCCCGCTACGGGGTGAAGGCACCGGTCATGCATATGGATTTCATGAAGCCGGCACCCGGCACGTCCGGTATGTGTATCGTCGATTTCTTCAATGTCGACAAGGATGCGATTTCGTATGAAGAGTTTTTCGGCGACAGCCTTGAAACCGTTACACGGGCGCTTGCAATGGTGAAAAAATATCAGAGGTCGGCCGAAGACGGCAGAGGTGAAATAACAGGGTATCTTGATCCCTACAAAAGCCCCTACCGTTTTGAGCTGACCGAGCCCGGCGACGATAACCCACAGTTGCGCGAACAGTACTACACGACCGTTTCGGAAGCTGTCGGGCTGCTGCTGCCGGCGTATCTGAAGAGCGTACACAGCGCTACGCTGGACAGCGAGTATGCCGGGCGGCACGAGCAGAAGATCAAGGAATTCGTCAGGCTGGTGTATGCAAACGATTTTGCCGTCCGCATGGGCAGGAAAATGCTGAAGGAGGATTTCAGAAAATACTGGCTCGACGGGTTCTGGAACGTCGACGTGGAGCTGCCGCAGTAGAAAAGCCTGAGATCAGTGCGCACGGCGCACCCTGCAAACCCGCAAACAAACAACGTCGCTGCCGGTTCTGGTGCCGGACAAAGCGCCAGCGTGTCCGGCATGTTTTATGGTGGTTATCGACCACTCTGCGTTTGCTGTCGCAGCCTGACGGCGCCCTGTTCATCCCACCCGAGCCATTCTTTGCCGCCGAACTCGGTACCGGCAAGCCCCGAGGATGTATCGGTGAGTATGCTCCATTGCAGTCCGCGGCGCTCGTAGAGGCGGACACTGACGCTGCCTGCGATGCTCTCCCAGGTCCAGGGCACAATGCCGCTGATGGTGGGATTCATCAGGTTGAGCATATGATCGGTGTCGCACGAGGCGTCTATTTCAATCTTATGCCTTCCTTTCGCGGCCAGAATCCGCCAGGTGCCGGGCTGAATATCGGGTATGATACGGGCCGGCTGCTGGGGAAAGCTGAACGTATACAGCCTGCCGGCATGGCGGAAGCCGATGCCGGTGGCATTGAAGGTTACCGGCCCGATGGGCATGCTGGCTCCGCCGATCGAGAGGCAGCATGCATCGGGGTCGTCAAAGTCGTTTGCCTGTATCCAGAACCACGTTTCGGGAAATTCATCACCCCAGTTTTTTTCCTGGTAGCCGATAATTTCCTCAAACTCGAATCGCTCTCCGTTCCAGGATATCCAGCCGGTAGCGGCGGCCTTCATGGCGCCGACATGCCAGTAGGTCTGCAGGCCGGGTATCGCGGCCATCCATCCCATGGTAAAAGGCCACGACGCGGTGACCGTCAGGTCAAAGTTCCACTCGCAGCTGTTTCCGGCATCGGAAACCGCGCCTTCGGCATGCAGGGAATCGAGATCACCGTAGATGATGTTGTTGTCCCCGATAGCCGTATCGAACTGCTCGTAGCTTGAAGAAAAAAGATCCGTATCGAACTCCTGGTAGATCAGGTCGCCTGAGCCGGGACTGTTGCGACCGGCCATGATGAATGCCGTACTGCCGGGCGCAGCGCTGTCAGGATTGTACACCGCGTAGATGAACAGAAAGGACTGCCCGGTAGCAGGGTCGGAAACCTTGAAGTACCAGCCCTCGAAATAGATTTCCTGCCCGGCCCAGTGATAGGCGTTGGGGTCGGTAAGAGCCAGGGCCTGCGTGCATGATATGGTGATGTACAGTGCGGCTGTAAAAAGGAGTGCTTTTTTCATGGCATGCTCCGGGTTGTCCTTCCCGCGCAGGGAGGAATCCATGTTTTTCAGGTTACGTGCCGGACACGCGTGCGCTTTGTCCGGCCTGCAAAAGATATACTACACCCCGCAGGGTGGACAAAGAGCCGCCACGGCGGGGCGTGTTCACCGCAGTACCCGCCGATATCGATTCCGATAGCGACCCCGACCCCGGGAAAAACCATGCGGCCGCGGCGGAGCGCGGCCCTCCATTTGCTTCCCTCAGGTTGTAAAGACCAGGCGCTCATCTTTTTCGTCGACATCGGTCAGTATCGTCTGTCCCTCAGCAAATGAACCCTTGAGAATTTCAAGCGCCAGAGGGTCCTGAATATGGCGCTGGATGGCCCGTTTCAGCGGCCGGGCACCATAGGCCGGATCATAGCCGTGATTGACGATAAAGTCAACAGCACGGTCGGTGAGATCCAGCGTAAGCTTTCGCTCGGCAAGTCGGCGCCGGAGAAGGTCCAGCTGGATGTCGACAATGCGCTTCAGCTGACCGCGTTCGAGGTTGTCGAAGGTAATGATTTCATCGACCCGGTTCAGAAATTCGGGCCTGAAGGCCTGCCGGAGTATTTCAAGGATTTTTGCGCCGCGTTCGCTGCCGCCTGTTTCCTGAATCGTCTGACTGCCCAGATTTGAGGTCATAATGATGATGGTGTTTTTGAAATCGACCGTGCGACCCTGCCCGTCGGTAAGCCGCCCGTCATCCATGATCTGCAGCAGGATATTGAACACATCGGGATGGGCCTTCTCGATCTCATCGAACAGAATCACCGCATAGGGCCTGCGCCGCACGGATTCGGTCAGGTACCCGCCCTCGTCGTAGCCCACATAGCCGGGAGGCGCACCGATCATGCGCGCGACGGAATGCTTTTCCATATATTCCGACATGTCGATTCGTATCATCGCGTGCTCGTCGTCGAAGAGGAACTCCGCCAGCGCACGGGCAAGCTCTGTTTTGCCCACACCGGTAGGGCCCAGAAAAATAAACGAACCCAGGGGCCGGTTGGGGTCCTGCAGGCCGGAGCGGGCGCGACGCACGGCATTGGCAACCATTGCGACCGCGGTGTCCTGGCCGACTACGCGGTCATGAATGCGGTTTTCCATGGTTACGAGCTTTTCCATCTCGCCCTCCATCATGCGTGCGACCGGAATGCCGGTCCACTTGGAGACTATTTCAGCGATATCCTCAGCGTCGACCTCCTCCTTGAGCATTTTGTTTTCCTCCTGAAGCCGCTCAAGGCGCCTGTTTTCCTCCTGAAGCTGCTGCTCCAGCCCGGCTATCGTACTGTAGCGGATTTCGGCGACCCGCTCGTAATCGCCCCTGCGCTCAGCCTGCTGCTCCTCGGTGCGGGCTCTGTCGATCTCCTCCTTCAGGCGGGTTATCGCCTGAATGGACTCTTTTTCGCTGTGCCACTTCTGCTGTTTTTCATCGACAGCCTGCTGCAGGTCTTCGATTTCATCGGTGATGGATTTGAGACGCTCCTTCGATGCCGCATCGTTCTCTTTTTTTAAAGCTTCGCGCTCGATTTCGAGCTGCATGAGCTTGCGGCGGTCCTCGTCGATTTCAGCCGGCAGGCTGTCGATTTCCATTCTGAGCGATGAAGCGGCTTCATCGATCAGGTCGACGGCCTTGTCGGGAAGAAAGCGGTCGGTAATATATCTGTTTGAAAGGGAGGCGGCCGAAACGATGGCCGAGTCCAGAATGCGTACGCCGTGGTGCACTTCATAGCGCTCCTTGAGACCACGCAGGATAGAGACCGTGTCCTCCACGGTCGGCTCTTTTACCAGCACGGGCTGAAAACGACGCTCGAGTGCGGCGTCTTTTTCGATGTATTTGCGGTACTCGTTGAGCGTTGTGGCTCCGATGCAGCGCAGCTCGCCGCGTGCGAGGGCCGGCTTCAGCATGTTGGAGGCGTCGACAGCGCCCTCGGCGGCCCCGGCGCCGACAACCGTGTGCAGCTCGTCGATGAACATGACGATTTCACCGTTTGATTTCTGCACTTCCTTGAGTACCGCCTTGAGGCGGTCTTCAAACTCTCCGCGATACTTGGCACCGGCAAGCAGGCTTCCCATGTCGAGCGAAACAATGCGTTTGTCCTGCAGGCCCTCCGGAACATCCCCGTCGACGATACGGCGCGCAAGGCCCTCAACGATAGCTGTTTTTCCTACACCGGGCTCGCCGATTAGGACGGGGTTGTTTTTGGTGCGTCGCGAAAGAACCTGAACCACACGCCTGATTTCCGAATCGCGGCCGATGACCGGATCGAGCCTGCCGGAGCGGGCCTGGTCCGTCAGGTCGCGCGCATACTGCTCAAGGGCCTGATACTTGTCCTCCGGGTTCTGGTCGGTAACGCGCTGCGTGCCCCGGATATCGGTCAGGGCCTTGAAAAAAGCATCACGCGTTACCCCGAACGAGGCCAGTGTTTTGGATGCCTGCGTGTCCGGCGCATCGATTACGGCCAGCACCAGATGTTCTATGCTGACAAACTCGTCGTTGAGACGCTGCGCTTCCCGGAAGGCGCTGTCGAGTATTTTTTTCGTGCGGGGCGAAAGGTACACATCGACCCCCGCACCGCTTACCCGCGGTATTTTCTGCAGAATATCATCGAGCCGCTCGGTCAGGGCCGTCCGCTCGACGCCGAGCCTTTGCAGAACACTTGCTGCCAGGCCGCCGTCCTGCGATACTACGGCATGCAGCAGGTGTTCGGGCTCGATCTGCTGGTGTCCGTACCGTTCGGCGACAGCCTGAGAGTTGTTCAGCGCCTCCTGTGCTTTTATGGTAAACTTATCAAAACGCATAACTGTTTAGTATCCTTTCTTATTGTTTTCGGCATGGGTCGCCGTTTACCGCTTAAAAAATAAGCATGCAATCGGCATTGTCAACAGTGCCTTTTCAAAACCTGTTCAGCACGCGACCGGACAATTTATATAAATTTTCAATGGATGGTGCCGATAATGAATGGTAGTATATTTTTTAAAACGTATCGGTTTTTTCCGCAACAAAAGGTAAAATATCCGTGTTTACTCTTAATACGATGCTCAAGCGCATTATTTTAATTCAAAGAGCCTGTATGTGCGGTGTGCTCGTTTTCGGAGCAGTCTGTGTTTCCGCGTTTGCCGGGCCACAGCCTTCGCAAAGCCTGATCGAGCGTGCCGATGCCTACCGGGAGCAGGGGAGATATCTTGAGGCCCTGAGCCTGTACAAAGACATGTATATGAATGCCTGGACCGCCAGGCTGTCACCCGGTCTTTTCAAGGGCATGGCCGACATTTACTATGCCTATCTGGGAGATGCCGACTCAGCGCTCGACCTGTATGAAAAAATCGTCACGCAGTTTCCCGACAGCAGGACGGCGCCGGCAATACACCATCACATAGCCCAGATTTTTTTCAAAAAAGGCGACCGTGCGAAATCCGCTGCATACTACCGAACACTTTTCTCTCGATTTCCGGCGTATTACCGCGAGCATGCAGTGGCCGATGAGATCAAGCGTCTGGAGAGCGGCGGCGCCCTGCTCGATGATGTGCTTTTGTCGGTTGAGCGGCCGCTGCCGCTCTACGTTCGGGTGCTTATCGATCAGGAGTCTGAACGTATCAGCGTTTCCTCGGAGGCGGGCCTGGTCGTCTACGGCCCGGAAAGCTCGTTTCTGAAAAAGGTTCCGCCGCGGGAGACCGTTGTTCTGCGGGCTGCCGGCGATGCACGTGTTGCGGTCGGGGGGCACCCGGTTGCCGGGCGCATACGCATAAAGACGAGCGGCGACACGCTGTCGGTCAACGGCCGCACTTACGGCGGGTTCCTCTGGATTTACGGCCGGGCGGGGCATCTGATGGCGGTCAACCACATCGGCCTCGATCGCTATCTCTACGGTGTGCTGCCGCGGGAAATATCGCCGCGCTGGCCCGAGCAGGTTATGATGGCGCAGGCCGTCGCTGCCAGAACCTATGCCCTGTATCACATGATCAAACGCGAGGCCGATCTGTATGATGTTTTTTCGACCACCTCATCGCAGGTCTACGGCGGGCGCGACGCAGAACATCCGGCAGCCCGCAGGACCGTCGATGCGACCCGCGGGATGATCATGACGCACAACAGCAGGATCGTGCTGGCCCTGTACCATGCCAACAGCGGCGGCAGGACCGAGCGTTCGGAGGATGTGTGGGGAAGCCCTCTGCCCTACCTCCAAAGCGTTGAAGACACCTTCAGCCGTGGCAAGCCCGGTTTTTCCTGGGAAGCACGGCTGCGCGACGATACTGTCTGTAAAAAGATGACCGACTTCGGTATACCGCTTGATTCGATAACGGACATACGCCCTGTCGAGCGTGCAGCAACCGGCCGCATCATCAAACTTGAAATAGTCGCGCCCGACGGGTCGTTTTATCTGTCGGGCAACAGTTTCAGGCTTATCGTGGGGCCGGGAAAAGTAAAGAGTACGAATTTCGAAGTTACCCGGCGCAAGGATGCGTTTGTGTTTGCCGGACGGGGCTATGGTCACGGCGTGGGCATGAGCCAGTGGGGTGCACGCGAGATGGCCAAACAGGGGCGCACCTGCAGGGAGATCCTGCAGCATTACTATCGCGGAGTAGACATTACGAAGGTCAAGGCACTGTAGCCGGTTGACTGTCGATTGCAAACAGGTTTTCTGTACAGGAGGATGACGGAAATGATTCGGTTTATGTTGTTTGTTCTGATACTGTGCGCGGCATCATGCACGGTGAAAAACGGCGGTTTGACGGAAAGCGGTACGGGCAAAGAGCCCGCGGAAGCAGTATCGACAGCTGACACGTCCTGCAAGGATGGCGACGTGGGGGCCCCCAAAAAAAAGCACAGAATCATCAGGCAGGACCCGGAGGAACTGAAGCAGGAGCTCCATGATGTGGTCAAGCAGACGCGCCCGCTCATGAAGACGCTTATGAAGACGATTTCGAATGACGACTACGAGACCTTTCTCGGCATCTGCTCACCCGCGATGCGTTCGATGTATCATGAAGAAAAAATATTTCTCGATCTGAACAAACGGCGCCGCGACAAATACGGCATGCCGGGCGCGCACCCGGTAAAGGACGCCAGGAAGATGAACCCCTATTATATACTGACCTACCTGGTGAAGTTTTCAAAAGTAGCGCAGCCTGTTCCGGTGGTTGTCTACCTTAAAAAACACGAAGAAGATCTGAAGATACATCTGGTTCAGTATGGGTTTTCAAAGGTTGTAAAGTGATGCCCCCCGCCATCCGGCTCAAACGGAGCCGTAAGCCGGGAACAAAAACATGCCCGAGTCAATGTTTTCGGAAGAACGGTTTGTCACTGCAGGCGGCTGTGTCTGCGAAACCCTGCAGGGCAGCCTCGACATGCTGGTGATCGCGCCCCATCCCGATGACGATGTTATCGGGGCGGGGGGCGTCATGGCGCTTGAAGCCCGCGACGGCGGCAGTGTCGTTTCGGTGTATGTTACCGGCGGCGGAAAAGGGCGCACGATCAGACAGCGGGAACGCGAAGCACGTGAGTCGCTGAAGGCGGTAGGCGCCTGCGGCGGTATTTTCCTGGGCTGTGCAAGCGATAATCTGAAGCGGGGCGAGACCGGTGGAATCGACCGGGTGCTGCGGTCCGTTTTCACCTATTTCCGGCCCGCAGCGGTGTATGTGCCGGCGCCGTTCGAGCGTCATGCAACGCATCGGGCAGCGACCGCTCTGTCGGTGGGGCTGCTCAGGGCGCTGCCGTCATACAGGCCGGCTCTGTGGGGCTATGCGGTCTGGGGTCCGCTGGGCGGTTTGCCGTCAGCGCGAGTCGTCGATATTACCCCGGTGGCAGATGTCAAGCGCAAGGCGATCAGGTGTCATGCCGGCCAGGTTGCACTGAAACCATATGCGGACGGAATGCTCGGCAGAAACAGGCATGAGGGTGCGTACCTGGAAACGCACGCCCCTGCATTTTATGACTATGCCGAGACATTTCTTGACATGAGCATGCTGCTTGCGCGGCCCCGCATGCGACTGCGCACCTTCGCACGGACGGTGCTTTCAGGCATTATTTATTTCTAAAAAAAGTTTAGGGTGGTTTGAACCTGAATGCTTCTATCGTTTCGGATTGTGCCGGTTTGAAGACCAGGTAAGAGAATTACGTCATATCTTTCTTTGCGTGTCCAAAGAAAGGTATGGCCGAAGAAAGGGCCACCCGTTTGCCCGGCCCGCCTCCGGCGGGTACGCTCGCTTGAGCCCCGCGCAGCGGCGGGCTGAAAACCCGCTACGCTCAGACAGTTCGGCTTTTTCTCAGCAGCACGGGACTCAGGTTCGGCACAGTCGAAATGGGGCCGGATAAAAGACTTGATGTCCCCCTCCGGGGGCCATCCTGGAAACTTGTTCGGCGGGCGTGTGTGACTCGACCGGGCATTTTCGTAACGCTTCGTTACCTGCTGATTACGCCGCTCAGTGTTTTCAGGGGGATGCGCAGAGAGTTGCTTTCAGGATCGTTGCAGATGCGCCCGGCGATGGCGTCAAATGTCGATTCCGGCAGGCCGCGCTGCAGGGCGATCCGCCTGACGGCGAGCAGAATGTCGCGGTGCTCGGTCTGGCGCTCTGCAACCCCTTCGACGATCACAGCGCGCCACGAACCGTAACTCCAGTCAGAGTCGCATATTTTGAATGCAACAGCGGGATTTTTCAGAATACAGCGGGCCATGCGTCCGCCCGGCCGCGAGCCGCAGTAGATATAGTCGTCATCGGAGCCGTAGGAAAGCTCGACGGCATAGGGCCGGTTCCCCTCGATCGCGATGAGGGTTCCCCAGGTCCAGCTTTTTATGAACTCGATTATTTCTTTGTGAGACATGGCGCGCATGACAAACTATCCTCTTTTACTGAAAGTGTACGAGCTTTCGTATTCCACGTTCCGGTTTACGGATACAAACCGCTTGCAGTATACGGTTCGGGCGATTAGTATAGCACGGTAGAATCCGAATCGCGTTGCAGAGCGGGAAACATTATGAAAGCCATCATTCTTGCGGCCGGATACGGTACCCGGCTCCGCCCCCTTACCCGGTACCTGCCCAAACCCCTTATGCCTGTTATCGGTGTACCGCTGCTGGAGCATATTATCACGAAGCTGGAAGGCTGTAAAGTCAGCGGTATCGGTATCAACCTGCACCATAATCATACAGCACTCGAACGATTTTTCGACCAGCGCCGGCCCGGGCCCGATATCCACCTCTCGCACGAGGAGCGCATTCTCGGCGTAGCCGGGGGTATCGGCGGATTCAGGGCTTTTCTGCGCGACGATCGGCATTTTATCGTTCATAACGGTGACATCCTCAGCAGCCTTTCGATCGCTGATCTTGTCATGGAGCATGATCGCAACAGCGCTCTGTGCACCCTTGCCCTTCACGACTGTCCCAGCTACAATAACGTGAGCATGGCAACCGACGGCACCATCGTCGATATACGTGACAGCCTGAAAACCGGAAAAAATATAAAAAAATATGCCTATACCGGTATTGCGGTCATGGATACCGACATGCTCGGCTTTATACCGCACGGGCCTGCCGACCTCATACCGCTTCTGCTTGATATAATTTCAGACGGGCGCTATCGCATCGCCGGTTTCGACACCGGGAATCCGGCCTGGTGCGATGTAGGCACGGTCGGGCTTTATCTTGATGCGCACCGGCAGATACTGTGCCGCAACCTTCCGCTTGTTGCACAGAACCGCATACCACCCAGCGCGGTTTGCCTGGGTCCTGATACCGATCCTGCCGGAGATGTTCGTTTCCGGGGATTTGTCTCAGCCGGCAGCCGCTGCAGACTCGGCCGGGAAAGCATGCTCGAGGACTGCGTCCTCTGGGATGATGCCGTCGTGCAGCCGGGGGCAATGATACAGAATGCTGTTGTAGGGCCGGACTGGGTGGTCAGGGCATAGCAGCAAGGTCAAGAGGCAGGAAGGCAGAGAGGCGGGAGCGGCCTTCGGCCTTGAGGGAAAAGGCAAAAAAAAGTGACTGAAGTGCGCTTCACACTGTTCCATAACCTTTTTCCGGTGCCTCCTGGTGGTGCGAAACCGGAGCTGCTTCGGCTGCGATTTTATTCGCGGCCGTAACGCATGGATTTTTCCCTGCGCGGGAATGACAGCTAGGAGCCGACGGACACGCCTTGCCGCGTCGGGTCTTAGTCCACCCTGCGGGGGGTATTAGCTCTTTTGCAGGCCGGACAAAGCGCACGCGTGTCCGGCACGTAACCCGAAGGATACACAACAAGAGCATAAACGGGCAATAGACCACAACAAACATGAAGCGAAACATCAAACCATTTTTTAAACGGGCGGGCATTGCACTGCCGCCGGATTACACCGTGACGCGCATTGCCGGCGGAGGGTCCGACCGCTCGTTTTTCCGCATTTCCGCAGAAAAAAAAAGCTATGTTCTCATGACTGCGGAGCGGCTCGACAACGGTATCCGGGCCTATGTCGACGTGAGCACCTGTCTCGGCTTGTGCGGTACGCCAGTTCCCCGCATAGTGTACTACGACGATGAGAGACAGATGGTGCTCATGGAAGATATCGGCGACATCTCCCTGTTTGCGGCGCTGCAGTCGGAACCGACGCGCCGCCGCGCTGCCGCGCTGTACAAAAAAGTACTGGCAGAGCTTGCATCCACGGTGCAGCGGGCAACGCCGCAGATGGATTCGAGCGACTACCTGCGCGGGCGCACGTTCGGCTATGAAGCGCTGCGCTGGGAGACCGACTACTTTGCAGCCTGTTTCCTGAACCGTTACTGCGGAATTCCGCCGGAGGAGACGGATGCCCTGGAGGATGATTTTCACAGCCTGGCCGTCACCCTTTCTCATGAGCCGCGGTTTTTCATGCACAGGGATTTTCAGTCACAGAACATTCACCTGCAGGACACCACGGTGAGAATTATCGACTTTCAAACCGCAACCCGCGGCCCGGCGCACTATGATGCAGCATCGCTGCTCAAAGACGCCTATGTCGTGCTGCCGCACGACATGATCGAGAAGCTGGCGCTGTTTTATCTGGATGAGTTGAAAAAGAGACGCATCGTCGACGATACACCTGAACGGTTTTTGAATCTGTTCCGGCTTGCAGGGCTGCAGCGCAACATGCAGGCGCTCGGAGCCTTCGCCTTCCTCGGGACGGTGAAGGGCAAGCGCGGTTTTCTGCAGTTCGTTGCACCCGGGTTGTATCATCTCAGGGAGGGGCTTGTCGGTTCCGGGCTGACCGCGCTGCACGGTATGCTTGAGCGGACCGCCGAAACGGCTGCCGGTGGTGAATATGCCGCCTCAGGAGCGGTTGTTGTAAAATAATATATTGCAGCGTTCCGGGGTGCTTGAAAAATATATATGTCGATGCTATGAATAAGTCGTCCGGCCCGGTTTGTTTGTTAATCAACTGTTAACGTCGCTCGGAGACCTCATCCTATGGCATCCAGAAAAAAAATATTCGTACTCGATACCAATGTCATCCTGCACGACAGCTCCTGCATTTACCAGTTCCAGGAAAACGATATCGTACTGCCGATAACGGTGATCGAAGAGCTTGACAACTTCAAAAAGGGCAGCGCGACGGTCAATGTTCACGCCAGGGAGTTCGTCCGTGCGCTGGATGCGCTCAGCGGCAGCAGGCTGTTCGACGGAGGCGTAAAAATCGGGCCGCATCTCGGCAAAATCAGCATCCGGCTCGAGCAGCCGTTTCACGCCGACATCGCTCTCAACTATTCAACCGGCAAGCCCGACCATCACATACTCAACACCGCATACTGCCTTTCACGGGAGAGTTCCGGCAAACAGGTCATTCTTGTGACCAAAGACGTCAACCTGCGCATGAAAGCCAAGTCGGTCGGACTCATGGCGCAGGACTACACCTCGGACCATGTCAAGGATGTCGCATCACTGTACACCGGCAAGCGAATCGAGGAGCACATACAGTCCGAAGTGATTGAGCGGATGTATGTCAACCCGTGTGAGATCGATGTCGCGGAGATGAGCCTTGAAAAAGAACTGATGCCGCACGAGTTTCTGATAATGCGCAACGGCCGCAAATCGGCACTCGGCACCTTTGATCCGTTTATGCAGAAGGTGAAGCGCGTGGATAAGGTCGCGGCCTACGGCATCACGCCGCGCAATGCAGAGCAGACCTTCGCCATTCACGCCCTCATGGACAACAATGTGCGTCTTGTAAGCATTTCCGGCAAAGCCGGCACGGGCAAGACGCTTCTGGCGCTGGCCGCGGCGCTCGAGTGCCGCAAGCACTACCGGCAGATTTTCATCGCCCGGCCCATCGTTCCGCTCAGCAACAAGGATATCGGCTATCTGCCCGGCGACATCGACAACAAGCTCGATCCCTATATGAAACCGCTGTATGACAACCTGGGGGTTATTCAGAACCAGTTTCCGGATAACAACCCCAAAAACAAGCGCATCAAGGAATTCGTCGAGGAGGAAAAGCTCATGGTTGCGCCGCTGACCTATATCAGGGGGCGCAGCCTGGTCAATATCTATTTTATCGTCGACGAGGCCCAGAACCTCACCCCCCATGAGATAAAAACGATCATAACCCGGGCGGGCGAGGGGACAAAGCTTATTTTTACCGGTGATATTTTTCAGATCGACCACCCGTATCTGAATGAGTACTCCAACGGTCTGAGCTACCTTATATCCAAAATGCAGGGACAGAACCTGTACGCGCATATTACGCTCGAGAAGGGCGAACGGTCGGAGCTTGCCGAACTGGCCAGCGATTTGCTGTAACCGCCGGTACACGCTTCAACAGCCCGACGCATTCGCCGGTAGTGAACCATCGGACAAAGGAGGCGTTTCATGAAGAGAAGACGTATTGCAGTGCTTTCCATGCTGTTTTCACTTGTAATGGCAGCCCCGGCTGCTGCCGGTGACGCGGTTATGCAGCAGGCGCAGGCGCTTTTCAAGCCCATACCGGATACGCCCCCCGCGCTTGCCAATAATCCGGCCACGCCCGACAAGCTCATGCTGGGGAAAATGCTGTACTTTGATCCCCGTCTCTCCAAAAGCGGTGTTATCAGTTGCAACAGCTGTCACAATCTCGGGCTGGGCGGCGCCGACTATCAGGAAACCTCGATCGGCCACGGCTGGCAGCGCGGTGCACGCAACGCCCCGACGGTCCTCAATGCCGTTTTCAATATCGCCCAGTTCTGGGACGGGCGCGCATCCGACCTCAAAGAGCAGGCCAAGGGCCCGGTGCAGGCTGCAGTCGAAATGAACAATTCACCGGAGCAGGCGGTGCAGACACTCAGGAGCATGCCGGGCTATGTGGCGCTCTTCAAAAAGGCGTTTCCGGAAGAAAAGCAGCCGCTGACGTTTGACACCATGGCAAAGGCCATCGAAGTGTTTGAGGCAACGCTGCTGACGCCGGGGTCGCGCCTTGACGCCTATCTTGCCGGGGATGCTTCAGCGCTCGATGACGAGGAAAAAGCGGGCCTGAACCTGTTCATGAACAAGGGCTGCGCTTCGTGTCACGGGGGCGTTAACATGGGCGGTACCGGCTACTTTCCCTTCGGTGTCATTGAGCGGCCCGCTGCAGACATTACGGCGGGCGACAAGGGACGCTTTACGCTGACGGGGTCGACATCGGACCAGTATGTGTTTAAGTCACCGTCGCTGCGCAATATCGATCTGACCCTGCCGTACTTTCACTCGGGGCGGGTGTGGAGCCTCAGGGAAGCGGTTGCGATTATGGGGTCGGCACAGCTTGGAATTTCGCTTGCAAAAGGAGAGGCGGAGAAAATAGTATCGTTTCTGAAAACCGCGACAGGACGGCAGCCGGAGGTTTCCTATCCCATTCTGCCGGCTCCTACGGATACGACACCGCAGCCGGTTCTTGACTGATCAGGCTGCACGGCCGGAACCGTTCGGCAGGTTTCAAGGGCGAAGGATAGTGATAGAGATCATGCAGCTTTTTTGCATGGACCCCCGCAGCAGTGCGGGGGTCCTTTTTTTATCTGTTACAAACACCTGGGCTGTTCACCCTGATTCACCATCTAAAAAATAAAAAAACTCGTTGGCCCCTGAAAACA
>CAZFIB010000091.1:0-16131 GCA_964518865.1 uncultured Thermodesulfobacteriota bacterium | reverse complement strand
TAAAGATTTTTTAATGTTTTTGAAGCCCCGCCTTGTAGGCGGGGTAATTCACTTTGTTTTTTTTCCGATACTGTATGCCATCCGAAAGATCTCATCGGTACCAACAGGACCGGTCGACAAGGAGCGCGATTCATTTGAGATAAGCATACTGAAGAATATGCTCGAGCGTAATGTACCGGTTCTGGGTATTTGCCGTGGAGCGCAGCTGATCAATGTCTGCCTCGGCGGTACGCTTCACCGCGAAACTGCAGGGTTTTACACGGAAGTTCCGGCAATACGGTCGATACTTCCGCGGAAAGAAGTTCAGGTGCATCCCGACAGCAGGCTCGCTGCTGTTTGCGGTACATGCTCGCTTGCGGTCAATGCCTTGAATCATCAGGCTGTAGACAGCATCGGAACAGGTCTTGCGGTCAGCAGTCAGGAAAAAAACGGGATAATTCAGGCAATCGAGCACCGTGAGAAGGCGTTTCTGATAGGTGTTCAGTGGCATCCGGAATATCTGCAGCATCTTCCAGAGCAGAGAAAGCTGTTTAAAGCACTAGTGAACGCCGCCCGCAAAAGGCGGGAAACCGTCGAGAATGCGGCATGATCAAATACGCTTATAAACCAAGGAAAAAAAACAGCATACTATCAGCCTGTACGACATGATGTTGAATGGATTCGGGAGGAGCGCGTCCATTCGGAAACAGATCTCCTTTGTCGGAGGGGCACGCTCTGTGTCGTGGTTGTAATTATGATATATTACCGGGCTATGACATACAGGGAATTGATTTAAAGAGAGTTGTCCGTATTCAGGATTTGTCCGACCCGGCGTTCCTGGGAAGTGTCATGGAAAAAACCGTACCCGATTCAGGATTGCTTTGCACATCGACGCTGCCGCCGTGTTTTTCCGCAACCGCCTTTACCACGGCAAGGCCTATGCCGAAGCCGTGGCTTTCTCCTGAATCCTTATCGCGCAGGAAGGGATCAAAAATATAGGGAAGGTGTTCGGGGTCGATTCCTTTTCCGCGGTCGATGCATCTGATCGTTACTTCGGAACCGGATTCGTGCGTTTCGATAGTGATCGTATCCCCCTGTTCGGAATAATCGAGTGCGTTGTTTATGAGATTGGCTATCGCCCTGCTCAGCGCAAGCTGATCGGCCTGCAGCTGCGTTTGATCGTTGCTGCAGGTAAGCTCTATCTTTATGGATTTTTTTCGGCAGGCAGGCTCAAGAGAATCGATCAGGTCCGTGATGATTTTTCTGAGAGAAACGGTTTTCCGATCGAGCTTGAAGGTGCGTTTCTGCATGCGGGACAGCTCAATAAAGTCATTGGTCATCGTCTCGACTTTTGATGTCTCGTTTTGCATGGCCTTTAAATATTTTCGAAATTTATCTTCATCTGTCTTCCTGCCGTTTTTTGAAAGCAGCTGAATGAATCCGCCTATCGCGGTGACAGATGATTTGAGGTCGTGGGAAATCATCGCCAGGATATTCGATCTTTCGCGCTCAAGCGTTTTACTGTTCGTAATATCCTGGCAGATGCATATGCCCATAAGAAAACGGCCGTCCATATCGAAAAGAGCCGACGTATTCATTCTGACCGGAACGGTGGTATTGTTTTTTCTGTGAACGGTTGTCTCAAGCCTGCAGACGTTTTCATTCCCCTTTTTAAACGTATCGATTATACAGCCGTGATGAGAGCGGTCGCACTTGAACAGCATGCTGCACGGTCTGTGCAGCAATTCCTTTGAAGGATAACCGGTAAGCTCTACAGCCAGGCTGTTGATGAGAGTTATACGGCAATTCGCATCCAGTGCAATGATCGCCGCCGGCAGCCTGTCGAAAACGTACTGCAGAACGTCGAAATCGATAATCAGCCCTGAAGATGTTCTCAGGCTTTCAGATGATACATTTGTTTTCATAACGCAGGCTCACGGCGCACCTTTGTCCGGTAACAGTTGATTAATAATAATCAATCTAAATTCAATATATATGCCAAAAAGATTACACACTGATCGATTGCAACAAATGGCTGTCACGCTCAGATAGTTATCAGTGAGATATGATCCGCTGCTGCATCCATAAGGGCTTCATGCCTGCTATGGTGTAACCATACATTACAGGATATTGTTACTGTGTGAAAATGCGGCACATGCGAAAAACCTTTCGATACACACCAGCATAATCGGCTGGAGGAAATCCGGAATTTTAATGTAATAACAGTACGTTCAATAGCTGCGAACACTGAGGTACTGAGATGTTTATTAAAAACTGGTATACAGCTTGCAAAATAATATTTATCAAAGACGCAACGCATATCAAAGCCGAATGCGTAGACAGTATGAAACGTAAGTCAGGAATTTACTGAGCTGCAGACAGGTATGCGGCAGCTGCTAAAATGAAAGCGAGGGTACGTATGCAGCGTGCAGACGAGAAAATCAAAAAAGACATAGAAGACTGTATTTTCTGGGACAGCCGGATTCAGGGTTCTGAAGACATAGAGGTCAATGTCGCGGGAGGAAATGTGACGCTGCAGGGAACGGTGCCGTCATATCTGTCCCAGGAAGCTGCCTATGAAGATTCGTGGACGGTAGCCGGTGTTTCATCGGTAACATCGGAATTGAATGTGTCTGCACCGGAAGAAGGTGATATGCGCCCGGACGGTGAAATCGCTGATGCAGTGGAGAATCTGCTGCTGTGGAACAGTACTATCGACCATACGGATATAGAGGCCAGCGTGTCTTCCGGAATCGTCACGCTGACCGGTTCAGTGGATGCAGTATGGAAAAAGAAATATGCCGAACGAATATGCCGCGATATCAGGGGCGTTTGCGGTGTCATCGACAAGCTTTCCGTAGTGCCGCTGGAAAGCATCTTCGACCAGATTATCGGCGAGGATATAGTTAACGCCCTCTCACGTCATGCCGGCATCGCCGGGTCGATAAATGCACTGGACGTAAAAGTTATCGATGCAAAGGTAATCCTGAGCGGTGTAGTGCCGGACTGGAATGCATATCGTATTGCCCTGGAAGCTGCCGAGAAAACACGGGGCGTTGTCGGTGTAGAAAACAGGCTGCAGATTACGGCACCTCCGCTTGAATAAACACATAAAGGAATCTACTTGCCCATGAAAGGAGGCACAGGATGCTGAGAAGTGTAAGATCACTTCAGGGGTATGCAATAAGCGCCGCTGACGGCGACATAGGTAAGGTACACGACTTTTATTTTGATGACGAATCATGGTCAGTACTGTATCTGGTCGTGGATACTGGATCCTGGCTGCCGGGAAGAAAAGTTCTCGTTTTTTCTACAAATATAGAGCAGCCCGACTGGTCGGAACACATTTTGCCCGTAACGCTGACAAAGCAGCAGATCGAAACAAGCCCTGATATCGATCTCGATAAACCTGTTTCGCGGCAGCACGAAATAAAACTTTTCAATCATTACGGGTGGGAGCCTTACTGGACGGCGATGGCGGCACCCGGTGCGGATATTCAGCCGATGGTGCAGCCGCCTGCGGATCCGCATCCGCAGGCAAGTGCTTTTGAAAGTGAAGAAGCCGACCCGCATCTGCGCAGCACGCGCGAGGTGACCGGGTATCATATCAGTGCGTCGGACGGCGATATCGGTCACGTTGAGGATTTTATCATCGACGATGAGGAATGGATCATACGGTATATGGTCATCGATACAAGAAACTGGCTGCCCGGTAAAAAAGTACTGATATCACCCAAGTGGATTGAAAATGTAAGATGGGTGGACGGAGCGGTTGACGTTAATTTTACGCAGGAATCGATAAAAAACTGTCCGCAGTACGATCCCTCCGAGCCGGTAAACCGCGAATATGAAGCGCGCCTGTACGATTATTACGGCAGGCCCAAATACTGGTAAGGTGTGTAGCCGCCATGGAGAGAAACCATATAACTCATAACTCGCTCATGAAATCCATGAGATTCCCCGGGAGGTATGTTCAGGGTCCGGATGCTATAGAAGTAAATCTTGAAGAATGTGCGGCCCTGTACGGAAAAAAATATTTTGTACTCCGCGATGCATGTAACGGAGACGTATCGTTAGACAGGATATTGAATCAATCAGGTATCGATACCGATACGTCACAGGTGGCCCCGGTGGCTGAATGCACGGAACGGATAATAAGCGACAGCCTGCGGCTGGCTGATGAATGCGGGACTGACGCAATTATCGGTATCGGAAACGGTAAAACACTGGATACGGCGAAGGCTGTTGCCTGCGGGCTCGGTGTGCCGGTGATTATCGTTCCGTTTCCCATTGCCGAGGAAAATTCATGCAGCGCGGTCGCTGTTCAATATTCTGAAGAAGGCAGGTTTCAAAAATACATTCTTCTGCCGAAAGCACCTGATCTTGTTCTTGTCGATACCGGCCTGGTTGCAGAAAGTCCGACACGGTATCTTGTCGCAGGCATCGGCAGCGCACTTGCAACCTGGTTTGAGGCTCAGGCATGTGTTGAAAGGAACTCCCGTAATAACGATACACCGATACCATCGTTTACGGTATACAAGCTGTCATGGATGTGCTACGAAATGCTTCTCGATTACGGTCCGGACGCAAAGTGCGATTGCGATGCGGGACGGTTGAGTGAAAGCATAGAACGCATCGTCGAGGCGGTCACCCTGTTGAGCAGCATAAGCTTCTCGTGGAGCGTTCTGGCATCCCCGCATGCGATTTACAACGGTCTCACCGCTGATTCTGAAACACACCGATTTTTGCATGGTGAAAAGTGTGCGTTTGCAACTATAGCATCACTATTTCTCACCTCACAGCCACGGGAGATAATAGAAGATGTGCTGACACTCTGCCGAAGCATCGGGCTGCCGCTGACATTCGATCAAATCGGACTCGGTACCGTTTCGGAGCAGCGGCTCAGCCGCATTGCAGAGTATGCCTGCAGAGACTGTGAATGCATGAAAAACGAACCCTTTAGCGTTACACCAGCCATGGTAACAAAAGCACTGCTGCAGGCTGACAATGCCGGTAGGCTTTGAAAAAAACAATTATATTTTATTGTCTCACTCGGGGAGGCACGCAGTATCGGCTTGCGAATCAAAACCATCGCCTTCCCCGACATGCGGTCGGGATCTTCGACAGGCGAAGAGTTAGCATGCACGATCAGTGCAGTTTATCAAACTATGTAATCCCTCCTGAGAATTTCAGTGCCGTTTTATTTTTATCAGCCGACGTGCAGTAGGGTTGAATCTGTCCCGACGTGTCGGTGTGGCAGCTCAATTGTCATAAAAGTGTTCATAATGCCCTGAGATGATCCAATGACGGTGTTCAACAAAGATATAGCCGATGTATTAAACCGGGTAGCGGACCTGCTTGAGATACGTGACGAAAATCCCTTCCGGGTTCGGGCCTATAGAAACGCCGCCCGCACTGTAGCAGGGCTGCAGAAAAGTATCGCCGGAATGATCGGCTCCGGAGATGATCTGACGGAGCTGCCGAATATCGGGTCGGACCTGGAAGGAAAAATAAAAAAAATCGTTGAAACCGGAACGCTCGATCTGCTCGATGACCTGCAGAAAAAGCTGCCGTCGGATTTGAGCGGGATCATGCGGCTCGGCGGCCTGGGTCCAAAGCGGGTCAAGACTCTGTTCAGAGAACTCGGCATACAAAGCTTCGAGGATCTCAGACATGCTGCAGAGCAGCATCTCATCCGGGAACTGGAAGGGTTCGGTGAAAAAACAGAGAAAAAAATTCTTGATGAAACAGGCGCCCGAAAACAGCGTCAATCTCGCATACGACTTGTAAACGCTGAAGAAATCGCCGCAGATCTTATAGGATATTTAAAACAACTGCATGGAGTAAAAAAAGCAGAAGCTGCGGGAAGCTATAGAAGGCGCAGAGATACGGTCGGCGACCTTGACATACTGGCAGCCTGCACCCGGGGCACGGAAATCATGGAGCATTTTTCAGGTTACGAAAATGTCGAACAGGTGCTGTCGAAGGGAAAAACCCGTTCAGCCGTCATACTCAATAACGGTCTTCAGGTCGATCTGCGGGTGGTCTCAACGATTTGCTACGGCGCTGCTTTGCATTATTTTACGGGATCGAAAGAGCACAATATTTCCGTACGAAAGCGGGCAGCAGGCAAAAATCTTAAAATAAACGAATACGGTGTGTTCCGCGGTGATACGCGCATAGCAGGGAAGACGGAACAGGAGGTCTACCATACTGTAGATCTGCCGTACATAGAGCCCGAGCTGCGTGAAAACCGGGGCGAGATAGAAGCTGCCGAAAGAGGCTGCCTTCCCCGTCTTGTATCTCCCGGGCATATTCGCGGGGATCTGCATGTGCATACCTCTCAAACCGACGGGCGCAACAGCATACAGCAGATGGCGGCGGCGGCGCAGAGTAAAGGCTATGACTATCTGGCGGTCACTGATCACTCACAGAGCCTTACCGTTGCACAGGGACTCGATGTAAAGCGGCTGCGAAGGCAGATTGAAGAGATAGACCGTCTTAACGATACATTAAACGGATTTACCCTGCTCAAGGGAATCGAGGTCGATATACTGGAAAACGGGGATCTCGATCTGCCGGATGAGGTTTTGAAGGAACTGGATCTGACTATTTGCTCGGTGCACTCGAAATTCGGCCTCAGCAGGGAAAAACAAACAAAGCGAGTCGTTCGTGCAATGGACAACCCGTACTTTTCTATTTTCGGGCACCCGACCGGCAGGCTTATCGGAGAACGCGAGGGTTACGACATCGACATGGAGTCGATTGTTAACGCGGCAGGTGACAGGGGGTGCCTCCTCGAAGTGAATTCGCACCCTGAGCGGCTCGATCTCGATGACAACCTCTGTAAAGCAGCAAAAGATGCGGGAGTGCTCGTAGCCGTTTCAACCGATGCCCACAGCATCGAAGGGCTCGATCATATCAGATACGGCATCGATCAGGCACGCCGCGGGTGGATCGAGCCGGCGGATGTAGTAAACACTCGCGGGCTGCACGATTTGAAAGCACGTATAAAGCGCAGCTGAATCATTTTACGTCGACAGGTCATGAGAGATACCGAACCGCAATGACGATACCCAGAAAAACGACCAGTATCCAGAAGAAAACATTGAACACCTCATCGGCTGCCCGTTCCTGACGGATTTGCTCTATTGCTTCACCGGGAGTTTCCGGCGGACGGGCGGGAGGGGTCAGAGCGCTTATCAGCAGGGCAAACAGCAGGCCCAGGAACAGAAAGCTGAAAAAAGGTGTACCCCACAGCAGCGGACCGAACGGGGGTATCCACACGGCAGCGGCCCAAGTGGTAAAAAACAGGATCAGAACAAATCCGAAAAAGACACTTCCGACTCGATGCCCGCGGCATCCGGTACAGAAAATAGACCCAAGTAGTACAGCGATCAGAAGCGCCAGGAAAAAATCGACAAAAAACATATATGATCCTTTCTGAAAGGGGCGAACAATCGTACATTCATTTTTCAGATATTTGTTGATGTTTCAGCATAGAATGACACAAGCTCTTCAATGCTTTTCTCTGTCTTTTTGCGAATATCCTCCCATTCATCTGCAGCGGCATCTTTCAGATTTTTTGCTTTTTCAAGCAGCTGACGCTCTTTCATGGCAAGTTCATGCAGTGCTGAGTTGATCTCTTCCTTTTGCTCTTCAGCTGCTTTGCCTGCCTTTTTACGAAGCTGTTCGATTTTGGCACTCATGTCCTTCAGCTCGGATTCGACATAGACGGAATATGTTTGCCTGTAGTTTTGCTCCATATCGTCGATAGCGGTTTGAATGTCTGTATGCAGCTTTTCGAGGTCCTCGCCCGTGGCTGATGCAAGACCCTTCATTTTTGAATAGATCCGCTGCTCCTTGTCGGCGAGCGCAACCATGCTGCTCTCGAGGCTGTCATCGGCAGCATCGCCGAGTTTTTCGATTTTATCGCCGAGTTCAGTGATTTTATTTTTAAGTGCCTGAAAGTCGTTTTCAAGACGAGTGGTCAAGCGATCGGACGGCGTTTCAGTGTCCGGCGACATTTCAGCAATGTTTTGTTTTGATTCCTCAGACTGAGGTGGTGCACTTTGCTTGTCTTCCGTGCAGGACAGACAAATAAAAAGAGAAAAAATAATTACTGTCAGTAAAATCGTATTTTTCATGACCGGTTCTCCCTGTACCGCGCAAGCCCGATTCCTGAGCGCAGCGTACCGGGGAGGGGCCACTCAGGAATCAGGCCGCGGGTAACATGAAATATATTAATGTTGATCTAAAAAAATAAGCTGATGAACCTTCGGTGTTACTCGGACGGCTCGAATTTGTCTTTCGAAGCTCCGCATATCGGGCATACCCAGCTGTCAGGCAGATCGGAAAATGCTGTTCCCGGATTCACGCCGTTTGATGGATCTCCTTTTTCGGGTTCATAAATATAACCGCACACCGTACATCTGTATTTTTTCATGCATTACCTCCTCTTGCTTTTAGCTCTATTGCCGGAATACATGCAGCACACTGCTGCATTTATGAATTTTAAATAATGCAAGAGGTACACCAGTTTATTTTATTTGAAAAAAACAATCGTGAGTACAGCAATAACTAAAGGTCTTGTATGGAGATACAATGAGAAAAACGTTTTCGATGCGTAAGAAACCTATAAACCTGAATAAGAAAGTTAAAAAAGCATATTGTGAATGTGATTTACACAAATTGAGTATTCTGTAAATAAGCGGTACATAAAGATTCAGTTATTGTCACAAAAGCATAACAGGGAAAAGAAGTAATAATTGATATTGGGATGATGTGTCGGATTATTAAAAAGTATCTCAAAGATAAATCAAAGGATAAAGGTGTATTGGTATTGCAATTGCAATATTAATAAATATAAAAGTCGAACGAGAAAAAAAAATCAAACCAGGCAGTTAAACGCATGTATTAATTTAAAGGAGGAAAAATATCATGCCGGAAACACGACAGATTTATAAATGCCAAAAATGCGGAAACATTGTTGAAGTGCTGCACGGCGGGGGAGCGGAGCTGGTGTGCTGCGGTGAGGAGATGACACTGCTTGAGGCGAACACGGTTGATGCGGCCCAGGAAAAACACGTACCGGTCATCGAAAATTCAGGCGGCACGTATACGGTCAAGATCGGCAGCAAGCCCCACCCCATGGAAGACGAGCACTATATAGAGTTTATCGAGCTCATGACGGCTGCGCGTGTCTACCGCGCACAGCTCGATCCCGGAAAAAAGCCGGAAGCCTCGTTCGATGTCGAGGGTGAAGTGATCGGTGCACGAGAGTACTGCAATGTGCACGGCCTTTGGAAGACGGAAGAGGCCTGATTACAAGAAATACGACAAAAGCATTATTCGAGGAGGGTATCCATGAAACATGCAAGAACACTGTATTATATACTGCTGGCAACAGTCGTTGTGTTCGCAGGGATAAATCCGGCTGTCGCTGCTGATGCTACTTCGGAGGGTGTCGTTGTGGTTAAAGCTGTCTCGGGAACATTGATGCCCGAGGACGTGACCGTCAAACGCGGTACGAGTGTCGTATGGGTCAACCGTGAAAAAGATCCCATTAAAATCATATTTCTCGATGATATCGAAATCGCCTGCAAGGCTCCGGCAAATTTTTATGCCGACCTTCTCGGGCATTACGAATCCGTCAAGATACCGAACGCCGGCACGGCAAGCCTGTGCATCATCCATCCGGGAATCTATAAATATGAGGTTCACCGGCGCGTGTCTGAAAAAGGCAAGAAACCCTATGAAGTCATGCTTCCCGGTAAGGTTGTAGTAGAAAAATAAACCAGCAGAAGGACTATAATAAGCCATGGGTAAAAAAATAACTGATGCAGTTACCTGGGTCGGCAAGACGGACTGGGAAATACGAAGGTTTCACGGAGAGGAGTACTCAACCCACCGGGGTTCAACGTACAATTCGTATCTTGTCCGTGATAAAAAGAACGCCCTGATCGATACTGTCTGGTCGCCTTTTGCAGAAGGATTTGTCGAGAAACTCGCGCAGGAAATAGACCTTGATCGGATCGACTATGTTGTCGCCAACCACGCGGAAATCGATCACAGCGGTGCACTGTACGAGCTGATGAAGCACATTCCAGACAAGCCGGTGTATTGTACGAAAAACGGTGTCGATTCACTCAGAGGACACTTTCACTGCGACTGGAATTTTCACACCATTACAACCGGCGACCGTCTCAGCCTCGGGGATAAAGATATTGTGTTTATCGAAGCCCCCATGCTTCACTGGCCGGACAGCATGTTCTGCTATCTGACCGGTGATGCCGTGCTTTTCAGCAATGATGCGTTCGGGCAGCACCTTGCAACCGAACGATTGTACAACGATCTTGTCGACCGGTGTGAGCTGATGCAGGAATGTTTGAAGTATTATGCAAACATACTGACGCCGTTCAGCATGCTGGTGGATAAAAAAATACAGGAGGTGCTCGATCTGAATCTTCCGGTTGCTATGATCTGCCCCAGTCACGGCGTGATCTGGCGTGACGATCCGCTGCAGATCGTTACTATGTACAGAAATTGGGCAAACGAATATAAGGAAGACCGTATAACGATCGTGTACGACACGATGTGGGGCGGAACCCGCACTATGGCTGAGATGATAGCAGAAGGAATCACCGAGTCTGACCCGGGGACTGCGGTACGCCTTTTCAATATCGCTCGGTCGGACAAAAACGACGTCATCGCCGATGTTTTTGCATCACGTGCACTGCTTGTCGGTTCGCCGACCATCAACAGGAGAATTCTCTCGGCACTGGGGGGCTTTCTGGAAGAAATGAGAGGTTTGGGATTTAAGGGAAAGAAAGCGTGCGCATTCGGCTGCTATGGCTGGAGCGGTGAGGGTGTCGGTATCATCAGCGAGGCACTCAAGCAATGCGGGTTCGATGTAGCAGACGAAGGTATACGCGAACAATGGAAACCTGATGAAATCGCACAGAAACGATGCAGAGAATACGATACATCGGTCGCCGAGAAGCTGCACTGATACTTAAAAACATTACGAGCAATAGAGAACCGGGGTTATTCATGCAATGAACAGATGTGTACACGTGATCACCAAACACGTCATTGCGCGTCACGACCTGGCGTGATGACGCCCCGTCCTCCGCAGCAGCTTTGCTATGGAGGGTGGAGGCAATATCACCAGGGTATGGTGCGGTGTTTATGGTGATTGCTTCACGTCGTTCGCAATGACATTAAAATAATAAGTTATGGAATATCATCAAATTAGCGTATGTTTATGAAGAAATCTGTTTAAATAAAAAACGAGTCGAAGGATACTTGATTTATTATGGAAGACATAACTCATAACAATATAGTATTCAGCAAAGCGGGCATGCTGAACGATCTGATCGATTATCAGCAGGGATCGGTGGTCAGCCGGGAAGTTTTGTCGAAAGACGCCGGCAGCGTGACACTGTTCGCGTTCGATACAGGTCAGGGACTGAGCGAGCACACTGCACCTTTTGATGCGCTTGTCTTTGTTTTTGCAGGTGAGTCGGAAATACGCATATCAGGTAAACAGCACCGGGTATGCGAAGGTGAAATGATACTGCTGCCTGCAAATGAACCGCACGCACTGAAAGCCGTGAATCGGTTTAAAATGGTGCTTATCATGATACGGTCCTGACATGGATGACAGCGTGCAGGAATATGTAATTCTATTAGAAGGAGAAACACTCATGGAAAACAAGTGTGAAGGGGATCATGCATTGCACATGTGTGCCATGGCTGAAGATAAAAAATTCAGCGATATCAGAAATGCGGCAGTCAATCCGGAATTTGTGTGTTCCAACTGCGGCAGGTGTGCCAGCAGTGCAGAAAACCTCTGCAGTCCGGTGCCGTTTGAAAACATCGATCCGGGAATTCCGCTTGAATAAATCATCGCCTGAAAACATTTTTGTAGAAGGACCAGGTGTTGAATCGGTCATCAAGCTGGAGGAACGGTAGCTGGTTTATAATTTTCGGATATTGCATAAGAGAGGAGCAGACACATGCCCGGTGTACTTGTTACCGGCAGCAACAGAGGATTGGGGCTCGAGTGGGTCAGACAGTATGCGCAGGACGGCTGGCGGGTCTATGCTGCCTGCCGTCACCCGGCGGACGCGCACGAACTGAACGATCTTGCCTGCACACAGAAATCTATTTCGGTTCATCGCATGGATATAACCAGGCCCGACGAGGTAAACGCCGTTGCGGTGGAACTGCTCAAAGAACCCGTGGATGTGCTGATCAACAACAGCGGCGTGTACCTGGAAAAATATACGGAGATCGGACTCGGCAGGCTCAACTACGAGGACTGGGAATATTCGTTCCGGGTCAACACGCTGGGTGCCATACGGGTCACAGAAGCCTTTGTGGAGCATCTGGCCCGCAGTGAAAAAAAACTGGTCGTGGTTATCAGCACGCACATGGCAAGCATCGCCGATATCAGCGACCCTGGTGACTATTATTACCGGTCGACAAAAGCGGCGCTGAATGCCGCCATGGAGGGTATCTCGATTGAGCTGCAGCCCCGGGGAATCGGACTGCTGATCCTGCACCCCGGATGGGTAAAAACCCGCATGGGCGGGGAGGGGACTTCCCTGACCCCCCTGCACAGCGTCATGGGCATGCGCAGGCTGGTAGACCATTTCAAGACCGAAGATTCAGGGCGCTTCATCAAATACGACGGCGAAAAAATGCCCTGGTAGACAGACATCATTTGTAAAAATTCCGGCATAACTGTTCCTGTGAACAACGGTCAACACGCATTGACCGCATCTATACAATCGTTATTTTTTTCATGATTTGATTGAAGCCATTCCCCGGCAGTTCTTATCTCATTGAATGACTTTACCCTCAAACTCTTGTTGCGCGCACAGGTTTCGAAGAACCTGGCGTGATCGAATTCTCTATTGTCGGACACTACAACGGCGATTTTATTTCTTGTCGGAAACTCGGAATCGGGCCAGGACATGAAAGAAACAATGTCATAGATGTCCAATGGTGATATATCACAGGTAATATTTCTAAGATCAAAGAGCACTTCACGGTTTTGATTGTAATCGGGATGAGACACAATTTTTTTAAGTGCAGCCTTGCTGTTAGAAATATCCAGTTTGCCGTCGGCACCGATTATTAAGAGATCGGTACCGGGAATATAGGTTGCTTCGGTTTTCATTCTGATAACCTCATTTCTGTTGATGTCTATGGTTTACTATTACTATACCGTTAAATCAGCAAAAATCGCACCATATCCATAACCATTTGAATTTACAATTTAATTTAAATCAATGCGTTCTGCATTACGAAAATATGTAACCAATGTTTACAGTTCTTTCTGATACACCCGGATACTGTTTACGGGGGAGGTCCGCGGTGACGTACTTGAATGTAAAAAGGGAAGTCAGAACAAATATCTGACTTCCCTTTATTTTTCTGGCGTCCCCAAGGGGATTTGAACCCCTGTTGCCGGCGTGAAAGGCCGGTGTCCTAGACCAGGCTAGACGATGGGGACGTGCTGTCCGTAAATTAGTATGTCATGCCGTCCCCTGTTGTCCCGACCGGAAGCGTCGGGATGTCCCGGGCCAGGCTGGACGATGGGGACGTGCTGTCCGTAAATCAGTATGTCATGCCGTCCCCTGTTGTCCCGACCGGAAGCGTCGGGATGTCCCAGGCCAGGCTAGACGATGGGGACGTGCTGTCCGTAAATCAGTATGTCATGCCGTCCCCTGTTGCCCCGACCGGAAGCGTCGGGATGTCCTAGACCAGGCTAGACGATGGGGACGTGCTGTCCGTAATCAGTATGTCATGCCGTCCCCTGTTGCCCCGACCGGAAGCGTCGGGATGTCCCGGGCCAGGCTAGACGATGGGGACGTGCAAAATGATTGATAAAATTTGATATTAAATCACATAATAATAACCAGAAATAAAATACATTTCAAGAAAAATGTAGCATCAATTGCTAAAAAAAGGAGGGGTGTTATATACAAGACAGAATTGCAGTACTTCATTCGGGAAACATTACGGAATATTACGTGTTTAAATATACAGGTATTTACTAGGAATAATTAATGTTATATTAATAAGTATCGATATATAGTCATATAAACTATAAATTATGTATATTTTACTATGAACACTTTAAAGACTAGCAATTATAATAATTATTTTGAAAAGATATTTACAAGCAGAAGCGTCAAGGATTCTATTTTTATAGTAGATGATAAAGGTTTTTTTGTACGAACGAGCACTGGATTTGCAAATCTTCTGGGCTATTCGAACGGAGACCTCGTCGGCAAGCATTTTTCAGATATCATTCACAGAAATAGAATAGTTCCAGAATCATTCCCCGATTTCAGCTGGCATTATTTCCTGCGCTGCAGTGACGAAACAATCCAGATGAATTTTATCGGAAAAAACAATAATGAGATTCCGGTTATGCTGCGTTCCGTCGTGATTGAAGATGCCTACGGCACTATTAAGGAAGCAATGGGTATCGTTGAGTCGCTCAGCGAAAGCGCTCTCAGGGAAATGAACAGCACCTGGGAAGCTGACCACACACTTCAGAGCATTCTCGAATATTCCGGCGACGGCATTATCGCCTGTAATGCGAATGGTTATATCACGCTGGTCAATAATGCATTCATGAAAATCATCGGAAAAAGCAAAGAGTGGCTGATGGGACGTCACCTGCTGGAGCTGACGCCTGATGAGGGCACCTATACCGACACAATCGGTTCGGAAGTGCTCATAAATGACGAATATATCAGAGTTCAGGCACAGAAAGCCACCGAGCTTTTTGAACGCAACCATGCTACCTACCGTCTGTACATTCTTCGAGACGACGGAATTCTTGTGCCGGTAGAAGGTAGTTTTTCCGTGCTGTTTGATGGAGGAAACAACCGGAAGGGCACAATGGGTATTGTGCGTGATATAACCTCGCAGTACCGGGGCGAGCACAGGCTGAGCGAATCAAAGGAATTCCTCGAAAAAATTTTCAAAACTTCCACCGACGGCATACTGGTGACCAATGCCGCCGGGGTACTGGTGAGCATTAATGATTCCGTAGAAAAAATAATCGGCATGAGCGTGAAAGACATCCTGGGGCGTCACGTTTCAGAGCTGATTGCCCCTGCGGCCAGGAACAGAAATAATGCCGTTGTCGTGCATGAGATATTCGAGGACCTCAAAATACGCGGTTATGTCGAAGGCTTTCAGACGGTCTTTCAGAATGCAGACGGTCAGAACAGGAATATCGATCTCAATATAGGCATCTTGCGCGACAGCGAAGGTGAGATGAGCGGTGCGGTCATCAGCGCACGCGACATCACCGATCGAAAGCTCATGGAAGCTGAACTGCTGCGGGCAAAACGACTCGAATCGGTCAGTAATCTTGCCTCCGGTATTGCCAATGATTTTGACGCTATTTTAACCAGGGTCCTGGGCAATATAAGCAATGCACAGTCAGCGGAGGGCCTGAGCGAACAGACCTACAACCATCTCCTGAAAGCCGAAAAAGGCGTTATTCGATCAAAGGATATCATCAACCAGCTCATAACGTTTTCACGAGACGGGCATGTTGAGCGTGAGCCGGGATCGATTACCGAACTGCTGACATCGCTACCGAAGGAGGTACTGCAGGGGACCGATATTCACTGCGAGTTCAGCATCGGTACCGACCTGTGGCCGGTTGAATTCGATCGTATTCAAATAGAGCAGGTGCTGAGAAGCCTGCTGATTAACGCGGAACAGGCCATGCCGGACGGCGGGACCATCAGGATAGCCGCTGAAAACATGGAACTGGAGGAGCAAAAAGAAATACCGCTGAAACCCGGCCAGTATATACGCATATCACTGCAGGACCAGGGCGTCGGCATCCTGAACGAATATATTCAGGATATTTTCAACCCCTATCTGAAGCAGGGCCGCAAGCGAAGCGGACTTGTGCTTGCCACCGCCTATTCGATCATTAATAAACATCACGGACTGATTACCGTGGAGTCGGAGTTCGGAGCCGGCACCACCTTTATCATTTATCTGCCTGCCATTTCCTGATTGTAACTTTTCAGGTTGTTTGTAAGCGCTCCATAAACCGCACCCCCGCATAAACGCAAAAAAGCCCGGCATGCAGGCATTCCCGCA
>CAZFIB010000090.1:0-16175 GCA_964518865.1 uncultured Thermodesulfobacteriota bacterium | reverse complement strand
TAAAGATTTTTTAATGTTTTTGAAGCCCCGCCTTGTAGGCGGGGTAATTCACTTCACGGGCGGAGAGCCGTTCGTCTACAGCGATCTGACCGCTCTCTGCGACCGTATACTCACCGGCAGCGCTGCGCACATCGTATTTCTCACCAACGGCGATGCCCTCCGGAAGCATGAGTCCTGGCTGAATCGTGTCGACACATCGCGCCTGCACTTCCAGATAAGCCTCGACGGCACGCAGGACCAGCACGACAGCATGCGGGGTGCGGGAGCCTACCGCAGGGCGGTTTCTTCAGCCGCATTTTTGACCGATCACGGCTGCAACTGCACCTTTGCGATGGCGGTGTGCGATAACAATGTATCCGGCATGGAGCATCTCATAGCTGCGGCATCTGACTGCCGCGTAAAAAATGTGCACTACCTGTGGTTTTTTCAAAAAGGCAACGGTGCATCCGCAGTTTTTCCGGTGGTCGACAGCATTTACGATCACCTGACAAACGCTCACCGGGCGGCGGATGCAGCAGGCGTGCTGATAGACAATATCGAAATTCTGAAAGCGCAGATTTTTTCGCTGCCCGGTACGCGCTTCGACCTGAGCAATGCCGGCTGGGAGTCTCTTGCAATCGGGCCGGACGGTACGATCTATCCGACACCGGCAATGGTCGGCGAGCGCGCGATGGCCTGCGGAAACCTGGAGGAAGGGCTCGAGCGGGTGTGGCGAACGAGTCCTGTGCTCGAGCGGGTGCGATCCGCATCGCTTGCCGATCACGAAACATACCGAAACAACCCGCTGCGTTTTCTGATCGGCGGCGGCGACATAGACCACAGCTTTATGCGGGCGGGAGCGCTTGTCGGCTTCGACCCCTATGTCGAGCTGTATTCAAAAACCGCGCTGCGCCTGCTGGCCGCAGAAGGTGCCGGCTGCCGGGATGATAAGCGCATGGTTCTGCCGGCACGAATGGGTGAGCGGCTGTACCGGTGCGATGCAGACATGGGGGAAAGTTCCTTCACGCACTCTAACTGTGTTTTATCGCTGCCGGGCAACGACGGTCACACGCTTGTACGGTCATTCTACTCAAGGGCCGCCGAAGAGCCCAACGACGATATTTTCAACCCGGTCTGCTATGATGAGCATGAAATAGAACATGTACCGCAGGAGTCGCGCATCAGAAGCTTCGGGTGCGGAAGCCCCGTGCTGGACTGCGGCCTGCAGCCGGGGGAAACCGTGGTCGATCTCGGCAGCGGCACGGGCGTCGAGTGTTTTATAGCCGCAAAAAAGGTCGGTGCTTCCGGCCGGGTCATCGGCATAGACATGGCCGATGCCATGCTTGCCGTTGCAGAGCGGGGACGTGAACCGGTTGCCGCCAATCTCGGCTATGATGTGGTTGAGTTCAAAAAAGCACTGCTCGAGAATCTACCGCTTGAAAGCGGTTCGGCTGATGCGGTTATATCGAACTGCGTTATCAACCTCTCTCCAGACAAGCGCCGCACCATGGCGGAAGCGTTTCGTGTTTTAAAGCCCGGCGGCAGGCTGTACGTGTCCGATATCGTATACACCGATGACATCCCCCTTGCACTCAAGTATAACGAAAAGCTGCGCGGCGAGTGCATCGGCGGTGCGTTCAGGGAAGCAGAACTGTTCTGTCTTCTGGATGATATCGGTTTTACGGAAGCCCGCATTGAAAAACGTTTTTTTTACCGGGAGGTTAAAGGCCATGCATTTTTCTCGCTCACCTACTCGGCCCGTAAAAACCCGGATGCGGAACCTCGGCACCTTATCTACCGGGGCCCGTACGCGGCGGTTGTCACCGATGAGGGCAGCGTGCTGCGACGGGGTGTGATTGTTTCCGGGCGGCTCAGCGCGCCGCGTGCACATGAGGGTTCAGTGCTGCTGCTGTCTGCTGACGGGCAGGTAACAAACAGTGAACGGAGCGCAGCATGTTCCTGCTGCGCACAGCCTGAGGCGAAGGCGGAATCCTGCAGCAGCGATGAACATCAGGCCGATCGACATGCTGCCGGCTGCATGGTGTGCGGTGCGGAGCTTGTTTATACCGATAAGCCGATAGCGCGGGAGTGCTATTACTGCGGGGCGGCGCACTCGTCCACTGCCGCCTGCAGGCAGGGTCACTTTGTGTGTGATGCCTGCCATGCCCGTGACGCACTGTCGGTAATTCGCGAGGTGTGCGCTTCTGCCGATGATCGCGATATGATCGGACTGCTTCAAAAAATAAGGAGTCACCGCGCATTTCCGCTGCACGGCCCCGAGCATCACGCGCTCGTTCCGGCCGTTATCCTGACGGCGTACAGAAATTCAGGGGGGATGATACCGCAGGAACGTATCGACGCCGGTATCGAGCGCGGCGCCGCGGTGCCGGGCGGCTCGTGTGCGTACTCGGGCGCCTGCGGTGCCGCGCTCGGCGTCGGCATCGCATTTTCGGTTATTCTCGAGGCGAGTCCGCTGACGGCACAGCCACGGCAGTCGGCAATGGCGGTAACTGCAGCAGTGCTGCAGAAAGTCGCTTCCTGTAAAGCACCGCGCTGCTGTCAGCGCGAGTGCTACAGTGCACTGCGCGAAGCATCCCGGCTGAGTGAAGCATACCTCGACGTGCGGCTTGCAGCCGATGAACCGCTTGTCTGCGCCCAGCACAGCCGGAACAGTGAATGTATTAAAAAGGCCTGTCCGATCTGGAACAATCCGGTCTCAGAAAGCGGAAAGTAACCGTGATCTTTGTACCTTCTGCCGTCATGCGATGAAAAGAATACCGGGCACTAAAATCGCCGTTGTCCTTATCATACTGTGCCTGGCAGCGGTGTTTGTCGTATTCGATCTCGACAGGTATATAACCCTTGCCTACATACGGCAGTCGCAGCAGTATTTTGCCGATCTCTATGAGCGCAGCCCGGTTGCCGTCATTGCCGCCTATATGGGGGTGTATGTCGCCGTAACAGCCCTGTCGCTTCCGGGTGCAGCGGTTATGACGCTGGCGGGCGGCGCACTGTTCGGTTTTGCGGTCGGTACAATCGCCGTTTCCTTTGCGAGCACCGTCGGTGCAGCGATTGCCTGTTTTGTCGCCCGCTTTGTGCTGCGGAACTGGGTGCGGAAAAAAATCGGCCCGCGCTTTGAAAAGCTCAACCGGGGAGTTGAGCGCGAGGGCGCGTTCTACCTGTTTACCCTCAGGCTGGTTCCCCTGTTTCCGTTCTGGACGATCAACATCGCCATGGGGCTTACGAAGATGCCGATGCTCACGTTCTACTGGGTTTCTCAGCTCGGCATGCTGCCGGGAACCATGGTGTATGTCAATGCCGGAAAAGAGCTGGCGAACATCGATTCACCGGCAGATGTCATGTCGCCGGGGCTGCTGGTGTCTTTTGCGCTGCTCGGCATATTTCCTCTGCTTGTTAAAAAAACAGTGGCATTCTACCGCGCACGCACGGGCAGTGTGCTGCCTGATGAGCAGTCCGGCACACTCTGACAGGATACGGAGGGTAACGAAATGGTCGCCTGTGAATACGATATCGGCATTATCGGCGGCGGAGCTGCAGGGCTGACCGTTGCTGCCGGCGCTGCACAGCTTGGCGCCGGGACCATTCTGATCGAGCGTGAGCCCCGGCTCGGCGGTGACTGCCTGCACTATGGGTGCGTTCCCAGTAAAACGCTTATCAGGACGGCGGATGTGTATCATAATATTAAAAACACAGCCCGCTTCGGGCTTCCGCACGTCAGTCCGCCGCCAGTCGACTTCCGGCAGATCCGCAAACGGATCGAATCCGTAATCGCAGCTATTCAGCCCCACGATTCGCCCGAGCGCTTCTGCAAACTCGGTGCGCGTGTGGAATTCGGTGAGGCACGCTTCATCGATGAGCATGCCGTCAGGCTTAACGGCAGGAGCATTTCCGCAAAGCGGTGGGTCGTTGCGACCGGCTCGACCGCCGCAATTCCTTTGTTCGAGGGCCTGGCAGAAACACCTTTTTTGACGAACCGGGAGCTGTTTGCACTTGACCGGCTGCCGCCCGCCATGATCGTACTCGGAGCCGGCCCTCTCGCCATCGAGATGGCGCAGGCTTTCAGCCGCCTCGGAACCGCTGTCTCGGTCGTGCAGCGCAGCGGCCGGATTCTCAGCCGCGAGGACCGGGACATGGCAGACGCCCTTATGGGTGTGCTGAAGGCCGAAGGTGTGACGTTTTATCTCGGCTCGCATATAAAACAGGTGCGCGCCGCAGGCAGTCAATGCGAAGTCGTAATCTCACAGGACGGTGCAGGTGTGAAACGCCTGCAGGCAGATGTGCTTCTTGTCGCCACGGGCAGGAAGCCGGTTCTCGACGGTCTGGGGCTGGATCAGGCCGGCGTTGAGTATGATCACCGGGGGCTGAAGCTTGACAGCCGCCTGCGCACCACCCGAAAGCATATTTACGGTGCCGGCGATGTGACCGGTGACTATCAGTTCACGCACGCGGCAGGGTATGAGGGCGGTATCGTGCTGAGCAACGCTGTTTTTCATCTGCCGCGGAAAGCCGACTACACATGGCTGCCGTGGTGTACCTATACCGATCCTGAGCTTGCAAGCATCGGCATGAATGAAAAGCGGGCACAAGAAGCCGGCATTCGCTACACCGTCTGGGTGGAAGAATTCAATGACAACGACCGCAGCCGGGCAGAGGGCCGGACAGCCGGAAGGATTAAAATGCTGCTGGACAAGAAGGAAAAACCCATCGGTGTCCAGATTCTCGGACCCCATGCCGGTGAGCTTATCAACGAGTGGGTGGCGGCTCTTAACGGCCGGGTCAAACTGTCGACGATTGCCTCAGCCGTACACCCCTATCCGACTCTTTCAGAGATCAGCAAGCGGGTGTGCGGAAGCTGTCTGTCACAGAAACTGTTTTCAGACAACGTGAGGAAAGGGCTCAAGCTGATTTTCCACCTGAAGGGCAGGGCGAGCTGTGAATAGCATTCAGACCGGACGAAATGTTCAACAGAACACCGTGATTATACGGTGCGCGTGTATGAATACCTGAAAGATTACGATATGATAACCGCGATATCGCGGATAAACACGGAATTAATGCCGGTTTGTGCCGCTGCCCGCAAAGGCATACTGTATGTTGTATGATTGCACTATCGCAACTGCAGAGTTGATTCTTTATAAGGGTATTTGTTAAAATACTTTCTTTGGTTAACGCGGAATTAATTGTTATGTATAAAAATCACCGCTTCTTGTTGCGCGACCAGAAAACATTCAAGCATTCCCGCGTGAAATATAGCTATAGGTTAAACAATACCGCGGTTGCATACTCTCACACCTTTCTTTGCCTGTCCAAAGAAAGGTGTGGCCAAAGAAAGGATACCCGTTTGCCCGGCCCGCCTGCGGCGGGTACCCTCGCGTGAGCCCCGAGCAGCGGCAGGCCGAAAACTCGCTTCGCTCAGACAGTTCGGCCCTTGTTTCCGCAGCACGGGACTCAGACTCGGCGCGGTCAAAAGGGGACCTGCTAAAGGACCTGATGGCCCCCAGTGGGGGCCATCCTGAAACCGCGCCCTATGGGCAAGGATAATTCATGAGGATGAATATATGCAGATAAACGGCGTACTGGTTTTTCTGATCCTGCTGACAGCCCCGCTGGGGCTTCTGCTCGGTGTACTGACAGCCTTTCTAATCGTTCCGCTGTATTACCGCGTTGCCGGTACTCCGCCGGAAAAAAGAAAGATCCGTTTTCCCGGCAAATGCATTCTGGCAGTTGCAATCACCTTTTTTTCGGTTATCGCTGTCTGCGGTTTTGAATATTATCAGAAAATGACCACAAAAGACGATTACTGGCGGTACCAGAGCGATACCGCGTACTGGAGAATGCCGCTCGGCGAACCCTACGAGCTCGTGATGCGGGGCACGATGGACATCGGGTATATCGGCAGGTGGCAGGAGGAAGCAGTGGTGCTCAGCGGCATCGCCGGGTTCGAACAGCGCGGGAGCCTGGTAGCCGGACAGCTGCAGCCCGGGCGCCCCGGCGGCCCCGAGTGGTTTCTTTTTGACTGCGCCGGCGGTACGCTGGATACCTATACCTCGTATGATGCGTTTCACCGCGGCTGCACAGCCGCCGGCTTCGACCCGCCGATAGAGATCGAGACGGTACGGCACAACTGGTACGTGTACTGGGGAATCATCGAGGACAGGAAAAAGAGGTGAGACTGTAGAAGCAGTCTTTGGTTGCCAAAAATCGCAGCTAAAGCAGCTCCTGCATTTTCGCACCACCAGGCGGGCACCGGAAAATGGCTGTGGAACAGTGTGAAATGCACTAAAGTAAAAAGAAAAAGCAGTACATCTGACAGATTATACCGCCCGGAGACCGTAACCTAATGGCGCATGTGCCGCTCATTCCCGAACCGCAGCAGGCAATTGTTTTTGCAGGCAGCAGCATTTTTTATTTCTGGTCGACCCTTGCCGGGGATATGGCGCCCCTGCCGGTAATAAACCAGGCATTCGGCGGCGCGCGAATGCAGAGCGTTCTGAAGGCCATGGACAAGCTGATCCTGCCCTACAATCCGCGCATAATCGTTTTATACTGCGGCAGCAACGACATAAACGACGGCGCCGGTCCGACGGAAATCCTGGATGCTTTCAGGGAGTTTGTCCGCCGGGTCAGGCAGGGGTCGGATCAAACTCGTACACTCTTTGTTTCGATAAACAAAGCGCCGCAGAAACAGGACCGCTGGGATGTTATCGATTCGGCAAACACACTGATTCGGGGCTGCTGCCGCAATGACGATTTTCTGGATTATATCGATGTCAACCATGTTTTGGTCGACGGCTCGGGACGGCCGCGCAGTGACCTGTATCTCGATGACGGCCTGCACTTCAGGCCGTCATCGTACCGGCTTTTTACCGAAATAATCAGACCGGTTCTTGAACGGGCGTGGCAGGATGCTGTAAAAGAATAAAACGGTGTAAACGTCCCGGCCCGGGTCTGTGCCCACCCTGCTTCTGAACCATCAAACCGCAGGGTGGACTAAGTCACAACACAGGCGTGACGTGTTCACCAAATAAATAAATTCATAAAAGGTTAATAAAAATACGGTAGATTCCCATGAGCCAGCGGCTTGAACGACAGATACGCTTCATACTCGAAATCGACAAACTGAAGAATGTTCTTCGCCGGTCCTACATAGCCGGGGGTGCGCGACAGGAAAACTCAGCCGAGCACAGCTGGCACCTTGCCGTGATGGCTATCGTGCTTGCGGAGCATGCCGATACACCTTTTGATATATGCAGGGTTGTCAGGATGGCCGTGATACACGACCTCGTTGAAATCGATGCGGGCGATACCTTCTGCTACGACAGGGAGGGCAATGCCGACAAGCGTGAGCGCGAGGAAGCTGCCGCGGACAGGATTTTCGGTCTTCTGCCGGACGATCAGGCAGAAGAGTTGCGATCGCTGTGGGATGAGTTTGAGCGCGGGGAAACACCTGAGGCGAAATTCGCCAACGCGATTGACAGACTCATGCCCCTTATGCATAATTATCACTCGCAGGGCAGAACGTGGCTCGAGCACGATGTTGTCCGGGAGCAGGTCATCGAGCGCAACAGCCCGATCGGCAAGGGGTCCGGCGCGCTCTGGGAGTTCGCCCGGGAGCTTATCGACGATGCGGTCGAAAAAAACTACCTTCGGTAAGGAATGAAACAGATGAGCGGCTTCAGGAACAAAATACTTGTCGTCGATGACGATGAGCCTATGCGTAGAGGTATTGTCAGGCTGCTGCGCTCTGAAGGCTATGAAATCATCGAAGGCACAAACGGCACGGAATGCATCAGCCTGGCAAAGCAGCACAAGCCCGACTTGGTACTGCTCGACGTCAACATGCCCGATATGGACGGCAGGGAGGTCTGTAAAATTCTCAAGGCCGATGCTGAACTGGAAAATATTTTTATCGCACATGTTTCAGCCAGCGAAACCTCCACCGAAGGCCAGATCAAGGGCCTTGCCTACGGCGCTGATGCCTATATTGTCCAGCCCATCAGCAACGATGAACTGCTGGCGCGGGTCGAGTCGCTGCTTCGTATTAAAAATGAGCTGGAGAAAATAAAAAAAAGCGGTGAGTTTTTCTCGGTTACGCTGCAGAGCATTGCAGACGGCGTTCTGGCAACCGACAATGACGGCAGAATTCTGCTGGTAAACAGCGCTGCCGAATCCCTGACCGGAAAGCGAAGGGATGACTGCATGGGGAGGGTGCTGCACGAGGTGCTCAGGTTTCATCTGCCCGGCAGCAGGGATGACTGCACGATACCGCTTGAAAAGATCGCTGCGCAGCGCTCAGTGGTGTCTCTCGGTGAGGACATGCTGCTTGTGCGGCCGGACGGCCGGGAGCTGTGTATAGCATGCAACGGAGCGCCGATTGTCGATGATAAGAACGATGTAATGGGTTTTGTACTAACCATATCCGATATTACCGCACGGAAACGTGCGGAGCAGGAGCGCGAAAAGCTCATACGGGACCTGCAGGCCGCTCTCGATGAGGTAAAGACCCTCAGCGGGATGCTGCCGATATGCTCGTCGTGCAAAAAAATTCGGGACGACAGCGGGTACTGGCATCAGGTTGAAAATTACATTAAGGATCGCTCTGAGGCTGACTTTACCCACGGTCTCTGTCCGGACTGTATGCGTACGCTGTATCCGGATCTTTTTGATCAGGACGAGTAGCTGCAGGTTCAGCCGCATGGCGTATGATGCAGGCACGTGCAGGCTGCTGTGGAGCTATCGGGCATCCGACAAAAGCCCGTCGCAGGCCTGCGTGACCTCGTCGACGGTGATGCGTTTCATGCATGCGGTGTGACCGCAGTCTTTCAGGTAGCAGGGAACGCAGTCCATTTCCGTGTGCTGGATGACGATGCTTTGTTCATTGTGCGGGCCGACGAATTTCGTGTCGGTCGGGCCGAACAGCACGACAAGCGGAACGTCGAGGCACGATGCCAGGTGCATGACGCCCGAGTCGATTCCGACGGCGAGGCGGGCCTGCCGGATGACGGCACACAGCTCTTTGAGCGATACCGATCCGGTGAGATTGACAACCCCCAGCGAATTGCTGCTTTTTTCGATAGCAGCCTGTTCAATCAGTCTGTTGTGCTCGGCATCGCCTGCGCCGCCGACCAGCACCGGACACAGTCCGTGCCTGCGTTTGAGATACTCCATCACCCCGGCAAAGCGCTCCGCTTCCCATGATTTTGTCTGCCGCCTGCCCGAAGCGCAGGGGGCGAACACCGCGATGCGCTCAGGAAGCTCGTGCGGGCAGGCCCAGGATGCAGCGGGCAGCAGGCCGACATAATCATCCTTAACAATCGGAATGTTCAGGCGCTGTAAAAGCCTGCGGTTGTTGAACCATCCGTGATGCCCCTTTATTTTCACACTCACGTCAAGCGACAGATCCCAGGGGGCATGTGAAAATCCGGCTTTCAGCCGGGCGTTGCTCAGAGCGGCCAGCACAAGGGCTTCCTCGGAGCGCGGGAGCGAAACCAGCAGGTCGTAGCGCTCGCGGCGCAGCGATCGCACAAGCTGGAGTCTGGATGAGATTTCTTTTCCGCGCAGTATGATTCTGTCGACCCATGGAGAGCCGTCAAGAAGGCAGGCAAGGTGCGGCTTGATGACGGAGTGCAGTTCGGATGCGGGATAGTGTTCCTTGAGTGCTTTGAGCAGCGGCAGCGAAAAAACGAGGTCCCCGATCTGATTCAAATGGATAACGCATATTTTTGAAATGTTCATGCTGGATGTTACAGAAAAAAGTTGTCGTTTTCCATCGCCTCGAGCTCGTCGACAGGGCGGCCGGACAGTATGAAATCCTCGATCCGGCAGTTGGCGTGATGGTAAAAACAGCCGACATCCCTGCATTCCTCGTGAGCGTTAAATGCGTCGATAGAGCCGGCGACCGTCCGGAGGGTTTCATGAAAGCTGGCGCTGCCGTCATAGTCATCGCTTTTACCGATACGGGCCTTGTCGACGCCCCTGAACGCAGGGCAGTGAAAGATGCCGGACGGGGCGAGAACTGTCCTGAAATACTGCATGTGGCAGGTTTGCGGCTGATTTTTCAGTTCTACAACCTCGTTGTTTATCAGTGCGGTAAGATTAACGCTTTCAAGGATGTCTGTCTCCCCGCGGGAAGCTGCGCGTGCCATGTCGAGGTTGCGGCGTATGTTGTCGCGGATGCGCTCTTCATTGCTTTTGTCTGTGTCGGGCAGAAGAGATTCCTTCTGGCTGTCGGCGAGGCGGATCAGGCAGGGCTTGAAGGATACATAATCGAACTGGTGTTCAGCGGCCAGCCGTACCGCATCCGCCATTTCCGAGACATTCTGCTGCAGCGGTTTTCCATTGAGCTGCAGACCTTCCCAGACAATGACAAAAGAGTAACCGAGCGACAGTGCGGGATTGCTGCGCTTTATGTCACACGCTGACGATAGAATCTCCTGCAGGGTTACCGGAATTTTCGGTTTGTGGGAGGCCTCGAATGTCTGCTGTGTCGCGGCGTCGATTGAAAGACGCAGCCAGTCTTTGTCCTGCAGCATCGCTGCAGCCGGGGCAACGCGATCGAGCCGCGTACCGTTCGTTACGATACCGACCTGCAGATCAGACGACTTGATGAAGCGCAGCAGTTCCTCAAAGTCACGGTGAAGCGCAGGCTCGCCGCCGCCTATGATGATGACGGACTTGAGCCCTGCGGCACAGAGAGTGTCGATACTTCTTTTTACGCAGTCTGCCGCAAGGTACTCACCGGTATTGATGATTCCCGAGTCGACGCAATGCGGGCAGGCAAAGTTGCAGGCCGACGTCAGGTCGAGGTTGATCGAAACAGGGCCGAAGGACGGCGGAGGTGCCGCATCGCTGCTTTCAAGCGCGCGGCGCCAGGATATGTACTCCTGCAAAGCAGGCAGTACCGCCTGTTGCTGCAGTTTGGAGCTGAAATTATGTGCCTTGTTCTGCAGTTTTCCCATGGGTCCTGTTCCATGCCTGCCTGCAGGAATCATACAATTCCATAAGCAGTTTCATAGTGTCGATAATGTGAGCTGCACCGATCAGCGCCTGCCGGCGCTGCCGTACGGCTGTGATAAAATCCCGAACCGAAAGATCGAGGGGGTCGTGAAGCCGGCACTGCCGCTCACCGCCGACAAGACTGAGCGCATAGGTGGCGGGATCGATACGCCGCTCTGCCCGCCTGCCGTCAAATCCGAAAGCGAATGTGCGAGGCTGGCGGGCATTGTGGATAAGCTCGAAAACGACCCGGCACTCTTTGCCGTCAGACAGATAACTGAACCTGACAGACATGCTGTTTTTGCCGGGTGCTATATCGCAGTTAGCGATTTCGCCCGGTCCCAGAACGCAATACAGCATGCTGAGCATATGCGGTGCGGCATCGGGAACCATGTCAAGCCCTGTTCCGGGCGGCTGCATGCTGATAAAAAAAGACTGCGGGGAGCCCGGCTGCAGGCTGCCGCACACCTTTTCATACCAGGGCAGAGAAAACGGCCATTGCGAGTTCATGCATACCGTCAGGGCCGCAGCTTCGGCACGCGCAAGCAGATCATGCACATCGACGATAACGCTGCGGTCGAGCGGCCACATGAAGGGCTTTTCGCAGAAAACATGCAGGCCTGCTGCAATACTTCGCTCTACATATGCGCGATGCGTTTCAGGCGGCGATGCGATAGCGACAGCATCCGGTTTTTCGGATGCAATCATTTCATCGAAGCAGGTATACGCTGATGCGGATATGCCGAAGCGCTCGAGCTCATGTGCTGCTTTCCGGGATGACCCGGGGGTGGTGCCGAGCACTGCAACGATATCCGTATCGTTTTGATGAAAAAACCGGGCGATATACCGACCGATACCGTTCCTGTTTCTGCCCGCTCCCAGTACTGCTACCTTCATAGGAGAACACCCGTTACAACATAATCTGTATACTATACTGAAGGCTGTAATGAGGGTCAACCGGCAAAAAATAATCCGGAATCAAAAAGCATGCGTCTTTATATATAAAAATATTAGAAATATCGATTTATATCAAATGAAACATTATTCTTGCAACCACCGCTTCCGGCGGTGCGACTCGAAAAGCTGTAGGCGCTTCCGGGTAAAACCGACGCAGGTGAGGACAGGTTCCGATGATGTTACTTCTTATTAATGCATCCTTCACCCTGCCTTAATACTTCATTAATATACTTGATGATATATATATCCATGATTACTCGAACTCAGTTTGCCACCCTGTCGTCAATATAAAAGAGTCACTCTCGGGATTCGTCAGGCAGTCGGTACTTCGCACGATACGTGCAATTTTCTCGACATTCGAAGGTTACGGATGATGCTGCGGCCCTATCGCAAAAAAATAAAACTCTACGGTATGATCATTCCCTATGTGTTTATCATAGCACTTCTGACAACTGTCGGCAGCAAGAGCAGAAATACATATGTTTTCGTGCTGGCGCTGACAGGTTTTATCGGAAACAAGTACTGGAAGGATCTGAAGCTCGACCATGAAAAAAAGCACCTCAATGGCGGTCTGCCGGATGCTCCGCAGAATATCAACATTCAGGCGATCCGGACGATCCGGGAAAAAACAGCCCGGCGCAGTGAGTTTGTCTTCGTCGTACTGGGAGACAGTCAGCGGCGCCATAAAACATTCAAAAAGATTCTCGAAGATGCTTCCCGCCACAACCCTGATTTTATTATCCATACCGGCGATCTGACAACCGGGGGCCGCTATTACCAGTACAAAGAATCGCTTGAAGCGATCAGCAGCTTCAAAACCCCGATTGTTTTCGCTGTCGGCAATCATGATGTCAGCCATAACGGGGAGCGGTGCTTTGCCATGATGTTCGGCCCCCAGAACTTCTTTTTTGATGTCGGAGACTATCGCTTCATATTCGTAAACAACAACAGTGAAAAAGCATCATGCAGTATCGACAGCCTGCCCGACCCCCAGAACGGATCCGTATCTGCCAACGGCATCGATGAATACACCCTTGAAACAATAGAAAGAGTTCTGGAAGAAAAGAAAAACAGCTTTGTCGTGATGCACATGCCCCCGCCGCTGGGCCCCTTCCGCTTTCACAGCTTTCAGATGAACAGCGACCGCTTCCTCGACCTGATGAAAAAAAACGCCGGCCGGGTGAAAAGCGTTTTTTGCGGTCATATTCACGGCTTCGGTGAGCAGGACCACCATGGAGTTCCGTATGTCGTTACCGGCGGTGCCGGCGGCCGCCTGCGCAGGGACTGCGAGGGCATCGTCGCAAAGCATCACTACGTCGTGGTAAAGGTATCCGGCAATACCGTGACGCGCCGGGTACACTATGTATAAAATATTCCCCCAATTCTGCTGCCTGTCTTCCGCCGTGACCCTCATCAGCAGTATCCGGTGACAGAGTACCGTGTATGACGTTAGTGCAATCTCAGCGCGACACAACGGCACGACTTTTTTGCTGGTACTATTCCAAAAAAATATTACAATGTGGTGCGTGAAACATGCGAGGGTGCAGTCGCACGATTCGGTAATAATGACAAAAGGAGTATTATGATGCATTGGAAATATACTCACGTTTCATTGATAGCCGGTGCAGCTTTCCTGCTCACCGTCGGACTTCTGTCAGGAGCGTGCGAAACAGAGCGGAGCACGGGAACAATAAGCGGTAATGTTATCGACAGCAGCAGCAGTTCTCCTGTTGCCGGTGCGACGATCACTACGGAACCGCCGACCCGGACGGTGCTGTCCGATGGCGAAGGATTTTTTGCCATGCCTGATGTTGAGGAGGGAACCTACATCGTATATGCGGATGCCGACGGTTATATCGTCGCTTCTGAAACAATCGTGCTGCTTCCCGGGATGGATGTTTCCGTTACGATATCTCTTGTTCCCGGCGAAACTTCCGGACCCGAAGAACAGCCGGCGCCGGCCCATCAGTCTCTTCCCTGGGTCCGCACCGGAGGCCCTTTGGGAGGGATCGGTTATGATATACGCTATAAATATGACGATTACAAAACCTGGTATGTGACCGATGCAAACGCAGGACTGCACAAAAGTACCGACAGCGGGATTACCTGGTTTAAAAGCAACAGCGGAATGGCCACATCGGGCCCTGATGATACCATACCCGTTTTCTGCGTAGCCGCAGACCATATCAATCCTGACATTGTGTGGGCCGGCACCCAGTTCAGCGGTACCATATATAAATCAACCGACGGCGGTTCAAGCTGGGAGCCGAAAAAAAACGGGATAGATGATGACTTGATTGACCGGATGGCCCTGACGTTCCGGGGCATCACCGTTGATCCACAAAACTCCGATACGGTCTATGCCATGGGTGAGATTTCCAGTTACGGATGGAGCGAAGGCGGCGACATGGTTTCCGGCATGGAGACCGACAAGGTAAAAGGAGTTGTCTACCGGACAACCGATGGTGGTGAAAACTGGACCGAGCTGTGGCGCGGCGATAACCTCGCCCGCTACTGCTGGATCGATCCCCGGGACACCGATGTCCTGTATGTTTCAACCGGAATTTTCGATCGCGAGGCGTCAAACAGCGACGGCTGGTCGGGAATTGCCGGGGGGGTCGGTATTGTCAAATCAACCGACGGCGGAGTGAGCTGGGAGACCATAGATCAGGACAACGGCCTTACCGACCTGTATGTCGGAAGCCTGTACATGCATCCTGAAAATCCCGATATACTGCTTGCCGGGTGCGGGCAGGTGCCGCTTTCCAGCATAACCGGCGTTGAAACCGGCGGCGTTTTTCTCTCTACAGACGCAGGAAGGACCTGGAAGAAGCTGCTCGGTGATGACAAGTTCACCAGTGTCGAGATTTCAACGCTGGATACGAGCGTTTACTATGCAGCTACAGCATCCGCCGTGTATCGCAGCGATGACGCAGGATCAACCTGGCAGAAGTATACCAGGGAAAACAACACCTGGGGCAGCCCCGGCGTCATAGGGGGGACCCCGATTGATATGCAGTGCGATCCGGCAGATGCACAGCGGGTCTTTATCAACAGCTACCTCGGCGGCGTTTTTCTTTCAACCGACGGCGGGCGGAACTGGACGAATGCAAGCTCGGGCTATACCGGTGCCGAGGTAAAGGAACTGGCCGTTGCTGCAGATGAGCCCGAAAGACTTTATGCCGGCGGCAGAACCGGTGTTTTCAGCAGTACGGACGGGGGTACGACCTGGACGGGCCTGGCAAATTCTTCGGAAAACTTTTCGGCATCGGTACTGAATGAAATAGCTGCACTTTCCGTTGACCCGGAAGATTCACAACATGTCCTCACCGCCGGTGTGGATATTATGGGTATAGTTTCCACTGAAGACGGGGGAGAGAGCTGGGAAATTGTCGCTACCCTGCCGGTAGCTCCCCTGGAGTATATTTTTGCGCCTTCCGATCCCACCGTTGTCTATGCAAATGTAACCGCTTTGTCCTGCTGGGAAAGTTTGCATGCAGCTGAACAAAGCCCTGATAATGATGACTGTAACGAAGCCTGGGCCGGTCTGTATGTATCAACCGACGGCGGAAAAACATGGAGCAATACGAATACTTCTGAAGAGGGATACAGTAGTATCAGCATGGCAGTCGATCCCGAAGATGCCCAAACAGTGTATGCCTACCGCCTGACAAATGAGCTGTACCGTACCACCGATGCAGGGGCCTCCTGGGAAAAGATCGGGAACGGACTTCCACAGGTGCCGGTGCTCAGCCTTGCCGTAGATCGCGTAAATCCTGAGACCCTGTATGCCGGTACGCTGAACAGCGCACTGTATCGCAGCACCGATTCCGGACAGACCTGGACACAGGCAAGCAGCGGACTCAATCCGGAAGCCGAAATATGCAGCATCATGATCGATGCCGCTAATCCACAGGTTGTGTATGCAGCAGATACGGGAAGCGGGGTGTATGTCTCAACAGATGGTGCCGGCACCTGGAAAAATCTGAGTCAGGGGCTGGATAACAGGAAAATCGTCATGATGGCGCTTTCGGCGGACGGCAGTGTTTTATATGCCGGATCCTCAGGAGACGGCACATACCGGCTCGGGTCACCGTAGATATGCATTACACGGGAAAATCATTTTGTCGCGAAATATAAAACGATTTCCTGTCGATCAATCCTCAACCACTAAGGGCTTGCGAATAAATAACTTCACATTTTCGAAGGGCAGATGGAGTAAT
>CAZFIB010000089.1:0-16736 GCA_964518865.1 uncultured Thermodesulfobacteriota bacterium | reverse complement strand
TTATGGTTGTATTAGCCAAAATTTATGTGAATTTATTTTTTCGCCAGCCCTAAGTTAACGGGACAGCAATGAAGCAGCATAAAAGAAATCCATATCAGCAGGCTGCATTCACACACTGCGGCGATCAGCAGAGCGCGACCTGAACGGCTTCAAGCTGGGCGGATAATACAGTGTGATAAGAAGAAACATAAAAAACAGCATTGACCGTAAATTCAGTGATGCTTCCGTAATATTGTGCAAAACAAACATAATGATGAATGCTAATTGAAATCTCCCAAAATCATAGTTGGTATATAATGTCTTTATTGAATGTCTATATGCACACAAAATTGCGCTGCACCATAAGAACAGTCCAACAATGCCTAGGTCAAGATACACACCGACATAACCGTTATGGGCCTGGGTAGGGGCCCACCATTTAAGGGACCAGAGAGTCTCCAACCGATGACCAAGAAAGTAGCTGTCATAGCCCACCCCGCATACTATAGCTTGATTCTCCGTAATAAGCAACTTCCAAAGATCAACCCGACCCCAGAAGGTATCAGAATGGCCTGTCATATCCACTGCGGTTGACAGAATATAGTTAAATCCAAGCAGTAATATCGGCAAAAATACACATGTCCCTACTATTATAACTGACAAAACTTTTTTTGGATTTTTCTTAAAAAAAGACAGTCCGAAAAGACTGTATACAGTGATACCGATAAGCATAGTGAATGATGATGTGGCGCTGGAGGCCTTGTTCAGAAGATAAAACACCATAATTAAGATGGGAACATTGATAATAGTGTCGGTACTGGTAAAAAAGTTTTTTTTCGAACCGGCACGCCATGTCATTGAAAGCTGCCAGAACGCAAAGAAGCCACACAGTGCGCACAAAAGGCCGAGAGGATTTTTCCCCGTTGAAACCCCTACATACATTAATCCTCCAAACGGGTCCCAGGCGCAGCCCAGATGTCTATAATACTTGATAAATATAATCGAGAGCGGCAGCAGTATATAGGCGCATCTTTGAACCATGGTTTGCAGCGATGCAATACGGTCTTTTTCAGTTAAAACAATCAGCGCCATTGTTATCCCGCCCAGGCCTTTAAACCATCTTTTGAAGGTTACAAACGGATAATCCGACCATAACATGCTGACAAGGCTCATCAGAATGATAAGAAATATCCACTTGTTTCTGATAAAAACCGTGCCCCATGCTATTTTTCTCCTCACTAAAATCAAAATCCCCAGAAACAATATGCTCAGGTGATACAGCCTGTCAAGGGAATTGCCCTCGGCCAGATCGTCAATATTTGCCTGCTCATGATATCCGGGAAGTGTTAATGAAAGCCACATGGAAAAAGGCCGCGATCCGCGAATAAAAAGGAAGATAAACGGAAGAATAAGCGCATAGGAAACGCGTGGTTTACGCTTTTTATCAAGGACAAACATTCCGAAAATAAAAACAGCGCATAATAATCCTGCAAGATTGGCCGGCATATTTTTTCAGACACTAATGGTTGTTGTATGTATAAGGTGCAGTAAGACAACACCTCAGCTTGTTTTTCCAAGCAAAGCTCTCACAGCCGATTTTGTCCTGAACTTGTAGTAGTCCAGCACGCTGTTGTTTTTAAAAATCCACCTCAAATCCCGAAATGAACTGTCCGGGCTTATGGGCACAAACAGGGTGTCTTCCCATAGATATTTTATAAGGTCACGGAAAAAAGCGCACTTTGGCTTGCACCTTCTTCGAGGGCTTATTTTTAAAACACTTAGCAGAAAATTCCTGTTATAAAACGGGCTGAATTCATCGATGGCGATATCCTGTTCGAAAGCATAGAAGGCGCCCCAGTTGGCTGTTTTTTGTTCCCAGTGAAACAGGTCAAGCAGGCCAATGCCGTATTGTTCAGCATAGTGGCGGGCGCCCGGCAGCCAGGAAGCTATTTCACGGTTGACCAGCCGGCTTTTTCCTTCATAGCCTGAAAAATGCATGAGCATATTCACATGAACATTGGCATTATCGGTATAGCCGTAAAAGCATTTAATTATTCCCCCGCCCACACCGCTTACCCGCACTGTATTGGGCAGGGACTGATGCTCATACAGGTATTGATACTGGGCAATTTTGGGCCATACCTGGGGAAGCACATGTTCTTTTTCATACAGGGCCAGGAATTCTTCCTTTATGTCCTCAAGCTGTATAAGCTGAAAATTCAAATCCAGTTTTTCGCTCAGCTTGCGGGGCACCCACACATCCGGGTGACGCTCATCGCCATTGCTTAAGTCAAACACATAAAAAGTAATATCATCTTTACACTGCTTTGCAGCTGACAGTAAAACCCTGCTGTCACATCCGCAGGTGAGGGGCTGAATGACACGATATCGTTTTGCCGCAGCCTGTATGCTTCCCTGCAGCATGGCAGCAGCATATTCCAGCGTGCGTTGCTCAGTGGGAAACCCCTCAAAATAAAAGGGGACCCTTCCCGTTTTTTTATTGGTAATATCCAGGTAATGATTTGACAGGACCTTGCGCAGCCGGTTATCAATACATGAATCTCCGAACCACAGGCATTCGTTGCTCAGGTAATTATCAAGCCCGATTAATTCTTTTTTTTCTTCTGATATCTCCAGATCCGTTCCATAAAAATCAAGAAACATTTTGGGAGAGGATGTGAGAATTATATCCTCACCACGGAACCCGTAGTACAGCTGCTTTAAAGCACAGGCATCATTTACAGCAATAAACCCGTCTTCATTTTTATACAGCACCACGAACCTTCCGGACAGCTGTGACAGTTCTTTAAACAGGGAATCCATGGTTGCACATGACCAGGCAAGGGTGCGCGTGATATCATCATCTGTTTCAGATGGATAAAACGGGTTTATTATATGGCCGAGAACAATAACCGTGGTTGTCCCTGCTTTAGCGGTTGAAACATTCAATGATTCATGGTGATAAATATCCAGACCAGTTTCGTGTAACAGGGTTACCTCTTTGCAGGCAGTAGTGCATTTTGCATTTGTTATAAAATATTGATTCTTATACATACAATATACCCACGCACACCAGTCAATATACCAGCCAAATCACAATTTCACGATGGAGAAAACAAGGCACAACACATTCAGCTTTACATGAATGGCAGAGCATCAGTTGAAAGGAGCCAGTCGCAGATTTTTCCACTGGGCGACCACTGAGCGTGCAGCATGCTCAATTCCTTTTGCATTCCAGTGCCCGTCGTACTGAAAGTAACAGCTGCTTATATCGGTTTGCTGCTTCTGCAGGGCAGCCCGGGGATCAAAAAAATAAATGCCCTCGGAGCGGCAAAAATCAGCAAGCTCATTGTATGGCTGTTCAAGATCGATACTGTCCCGGGCAAGATCCTGGGTCAGCATGATCTGTTCAAGATAGCCCGGATCAATTTCAAATTTTACCGGTATGGTCATTAATGCAACGGGCACACCGTCCAGGGCCGCCTCATCACGCAGCTTTTTCAGGTACCCGAAACACTTGTCCCGTTCAGCATGCACTGTCTCGGGTTCCGGAACAAGATAGGGCTTTACCTGCGTGGTTGATTCACGGGCCTTTTCCTGTTTTGTGAAAAAATCGATTATTTCATTGTAATAAAAGAAATTGCGCATCAGCACATAGAGCTCGCTGTGGGTCGCCAGCCATTTTCGCATGGTTCTGAGAGGATTTTTCCGTTTTACCTGCTCGCTCTCACCCGCATTATAGGTGCCCACTATTTCTCCGTCTTCAACAACATAGCGTATTGTTTCATCCTCACACACATAGTCATTTCCCATGTAAAAACCCACAAAAACCATCTGCGGTTTGAATAGTGATTTCCATCGGCGGTAGCTCTTCCAGTAATGGTAGGGCGAATACCCGCCGATAGATACATTGACAACTTCGGGCTGTAGCTGCTTGCCTGATTCGTCCAGCCCCTTTTTCAAATACCGTTCAACCTGTTTTGGAAGACTTTCTTCAAGGTTGACCCCATGGCTTTCTGAAAAGGAATCACCAAAAAACAGAACGCGAAACACCCCTTTTTTATTTATATCATATTCCCGGTCGCGCAGGCCGAAGCTATTTGTGCGATAGGCCACCGAGTACTCCCGCCCCCGCTCCAGCGCTTGGGCATTTTTCTGATAAATATAGCCGGTTACCGGATCGGTTTTAAATATATTGACAATATTGTCAACATTTTGAGGCAGAAGCATATGGGTAAACAGCTCACCCCACAGCAATGCAATGGGTAAAAAAACGGCCGGGTATATAAAGCGCTGCAGCCAGGTTTTTTTCATGATGCACATGCCCCTGCTTAAAACTGGAAGTAAATAAACGGCGTAATGGTATTGACATGGGCAACAGCCGCTGCCAACGTGCTCACCACTATAAACTGTATTATTGCATATCTGAGCGGCCGGGCAATGCGCCGGTCCAGAAGCCACAGGTCGCTGTTAAACCATGCCTGCATCATATCAAGCATAATCATTAACAGGCAGGCAAAAAGCACCGCCGTATCCACATTATAAATCCGCTGAAAGCTGAATATGCCTTTCAGAAATATGACAACAGTCTGCATGTCCGGGGCCATGAACGGTATCCAGGTAAAGGCCACAAGGTGAAAGGTACAGAAAACTCCGGCCGCATACAGGGCCCATTCTGATATATTCCCGGGCAGGGATGCGGCTTTTTTTACCTTGCCGAAAAGAAATCTGTGGACTGCCAGGTAGAACCCATGGGCCCCACCCCATATCACAAATGTCCATGCCGCACCATGCCACAGGCCGCACAACAGCATGGTAACCATGAGATTCAGATATGTTCTGCCCGGGCCTTTTCGATTCCCCCCCATGCTTATGTACAGGTAGTCCCTGAACCAGGTCGACAGAGATATATGCCAGCGCCGCCAGAAGTCGGTAATGTTTCTGCTGAAATAGGGGGTATTAAAATTTCCCATTATCTGAAAGCCAAGCATACAGGCAACGCCGCGGGCAATATCGGTATAGCCTGAAAAATCCCCGTAAATCTGGAAGGTATAGGCATAGACACCTGTTAAAAGCTCGCCGCTTGAGAGGGGGGACGGATTGGAATAAATTTTTTGTGCTATGGGAGCAAGGCTGTCGGCGATGGCCACTTTTTTAAAATAGCCTATAAGAATAAGGCACAGGCCTTTATTGAACCGGGAATATGAGAGCGTGCGGGGCTGAGCAATTTGGGGCAGAAGATTGGTTGACCGGTCAATGGGCCCGGCAACAAGCTGGGGGAAAAAGGATACAAACAGGGCATAATCCACAAGATCATGCGTGGCCTTGATCTTGCCCCGGTATACATCAATGGTATACCCCATTGTCTTGAATGTATAAAAACTGATACCCACCGGCAATATGACGCGCAGCACCGGCAGGTGGGGCTCCATCCCCATGGCGCCCAGCAGGGCCGCCGTGGAGTCTATAAAAAAATTGAAATACTTGAAAAAGCCCAGGATGGTCAAGTTAACCGCAATGCTGAGGAATAAAAGCTTTTTTTTACCCTGCGGCATGGCTGTTTCAAGCTTTTTTCCCACATAAAAATCAACAAGCGTTGAGGTGATAAGCAGGAAATTGAAACGCCAGTCCCAGTATCCGTAAAAAAAATACCCTGCCAGCAGCAAAAAAATATTCTGCTTCCGCAGCGGCAGCCGGGGATAGATAATCAGTACAACGGATATGAATATAAGAAAGGTAAGTGAGGTAAACAGCATGGCAACATCCGTTAACACAAAGACTTTTGTAATCTAAACCACTCTTCAAAAACAACCATGCTGAAAAGGATTTTGTGATTGTCACATTTTCCGCTCATGTGGTCCTGCAAAAGGCGCCGGGCTTCTTGCGGCTTGAAAAAGCTGTACATGAGAGAACTGCTGTCCTGTAAAAAGTCTTTCAGTTTGCTGTTCAGGGAGCTGTTAAACCAGTCATCCACAACATTTACCGCAAAACCTCTTTTGGGCCTTTGTATGATTTCCCGGGGCAGAAAATCATTACATACCCGGCGGTGCAGCCATTTTCGAGAACCGTATCTGATTTTGAAATTTGCTGAAAGCCGCTGCACATACTCCACGAGCTCGCGGTCAAGATAGGGCACCCGCACTTCAAGGCTGTGGGCCATTGACAGCTTGTCTGCATACATGAGAAGCTCATCGGGAAGCGATGATCGGATTTCTAAAAAATTAAATCCGCCAAGCTCATCGGTTTCATCCATCGCATGCTCCAGGTCGGCCCAGCATTCCATGACTGTATTACCTGCGCCTTCGGGCAGAATACCGTCATGAAACAGCCCGTCAACCCTGTCTGCCTCCACAATTGAAAATACATGATGGTATCGTTTCATCCTGTCGGCAACCCCCAGGGAATACACCCCCCGCTTCAAAGCCTCCCGTCGCGGCACAGCCTTAACGCCCGCCTGTACGGGCGTGCGGACCCACTCGGGCAACCATCGCCACCAGGAGCCATAGCGCACACCCAGGTGGCGGACATAGCCGCCGAAAAGCTCATCAGGGCCCTGCCCCACAAGCGCCACCTTCACATCCTGCCGGGCGCGCCGGCATATAAAATACATGGGCACGATAGAGGATGAGGCAACAGGCTCCTCCAGGCATGAAACAATTTCAGGGAGGCTTGACTCAAATGTTTCCCTGTCAAGCTGCAGAGATGTGTGCCGGGCAGAAAAAATTTCCGCTGTTCGCGCTGCATCGGTAAGCTCATCATCACGGAAGGTCTCCCCATAGCCCACGGTAAACGTGGGCCATGAAGAGCCGTACAGGTTCATCAATCCCAGCAAAAGGCCCGAGTCTATTCCACCGCTCAATAAAATACCCAGGGGCACATCACTGAGAAGATGGCGCTTCAGCGCCCGCTTGTAGATATCCAGGAGTTCCTCTGCGGCCTCATTATCAGATTTCATAGGGGAAAAGGGCTTTGGCGTATAGGTGTACCAGCGCGTATAGCTGTAGTTTCCGTCTTCAAACACAAGCATTGTGCCGGGAGCAAGCTTCTGGATGCCTTTAAAGATCGTATGGGGGGACGGGGTATAGCGATAACGCAGAAACAGGTTCAGGGCCACCGGGTCAACCTCGGGCCGCATACCTTCTGCTGCGAAAAAAGCGCGGATTTCAGATGAAAAGCGTACCGAGCTTTCATCAATTCTGAAATACACAAGCTTTATGCCCATGGCATCGCGGGCAATGATCAGCTTTCTCTTTTTCACGTCCCACACGGCCAGGCCGAACATCCCGTTCAAATGGTTTAAAACATCGGCCCCCCACTGCTTGTAGCCGTGAATAATGACCTCGGTGTCAGCACTGGTCCGGAATATATGGCCATAGCCTTCAAGCTCCTGTTTCAGCTCGGGGAAATTATATATCTCACCGTTAAATACTATCCATACTGTTTCGTCACCGTCCGACATGGGCTGGTGTCCGCCCTGGAGATCAATAATTGAAAGCCGCCGGAAGCCAAGCCCAAGGGGCCCGTCAAAATAAAACCCTTCATCATCAGGACCCCGGTGTGTTATGGAATCAGCCATTTTCCTGATGACATCCCTGTCGACAGCCCTGTTATCTTTGAAGTTAAATTGACCGCAAATGCCACACATATTTTTAGTTCACACAAGGGTTAAGAGCACGCACCTCTCAGGTTTGTTTTTCATGATATAAAAGAAGGGCCAGGCTTCTGAACACCTGCGACTGTGCCCAGCGATGCATGGGCACATTGTCCCAGCCGACCAGGAGCTTACGTGAACGGAACGATCCATCCGGTTTAAGCCATCGCGTCAGAAGGTCATCAAGGGTCCCGGCGCCAGCGGCATCAAGCCCGTCAAACCGGTTCCGCAGCAAGCCCCAGAGGTTCAAACACTCCGCATAGTCATAGAGCTCATGACGGTAGACCGTCATCCGGGGTGCTTTAGAAAAGGGCCTGGGCAACCCCTTCTCATTAAATAATTCTTTCACATAATATGCCACCCCCTTTTCAATGGCAGCTGTACATTTGTTCTCACCGGTTAGCTTCTCTATTTTTGCCAGTGCTTTCAGGACAAAGCAGGTGTGAAAATGATCGACAAAATCCCTCACGCTGTCTGCAGCATACAGCCATGATCCATTTGGCTGCTGGTTTTCCAGAACAAAATCTATATTTCGCTCCGCTGCATCCCGGTATTTTTTTTTAGACAGAACTATTGACGCGCTTGTCAGGAGGAATGCCCGGTAGGCGCTGGCATTAATAACGCCCCCGGAATCATCGGGAGTATAGGAGCAGGTACAGGCCCCGCTCGGCGTTTTGAAATCTTTTATGTCGGTAAATGTGTGTTCGGCGATTGATTTCAGGATGTCGAGCCATTCAGCTTTTTTATCTATCTCGTAAAGCTGCAGGAATGCTTCATAGGCATAGGGGGTTGTTGTTATGAGGGGGGTCTCTTTCTTTAAGTTTCCTCCTCGCGTTTCCCAGTTGAAAGGATATCCCCAGCAGTAATGCTGATACCCGCTGCAGCGTGTCTGTTTCAGCACCTCCAGGAAATGAACGGCCCTGTCATAGTATTTTTTATCTTCAAATATTTGATAGAGAAATGCAAATCCCATTGCATAATGGGCATCGGCAATGGGCAGTCGCTGGCGCTTCCAGAACAGCTGCCTGCCCGCAGGGAAAAAAGCCTCGCAAAAAATCATGGGGGCAACCGCCGGCAGGCCCAGCAGCGGCTTTTTGTAATAAAGCGCTTTTGCCTTGTTGCCAAGCGGGCTTGCGAAGAAGGTTTGGTGGTCATAGGATGTCTCGCCGTAAACGTTAAGCCATTGAACGAAACGGGAAACAGCTTCCTTGACTCTGACATGTGCATCATTTATCGGTGTATTCATAGTTGTATACAATCGGCAGGTTCCTGTTAGGGATTAATAGCCATTAATATTTTTTAACTTTCTTCAATTTGAAAGCGGACTGAAGGATAGTTGTCAGCTTCTGCATCTGCTCATGACGGTGAAACTGCATGAGCTTTGGAGATACATGTCTCTTCATGGGACTAAGCTGCGCATAGAAGTATCCGGACAGTAAGATGAGTCCTCCTATAACGTAGGGCTTTTTAGTCATACGATATGCCACTCTAAAGAACTGCCAGAGCGGATGTCCTCCTAAAAACCAGTCCTTTTTTCCATACTTGAATGTTGATGCCATCCAGTTACTTTCACCCGTTCCAAGGCTTCGGTAATGGTTAAAATGCTTTTCGTTGAAAGATCGTGTTTCCCATCCTTTCATGCGCGCTGATGTTACCGCAATCCAGTCAATACCGCCGCCCTTTATGGGAATATAACCGCCGATTTCTTCAAAGCACTTTCTCCTGAACAGCTGACAGCCGCCCGCAACATGCTTTCCTCCCTCGAAGCTGTCTTCAGAAGAGCTGTAGCCGCTTTCTTCAACAAATGGCGTTCCTGCAACACCAAGATCAGGCATTTCCATGAATTTGGTTACGAGAAATTCAAGATACTCATTATCAAACGATATGTCGGCATCAAGATTTCCGATAATATCGTAATCAAGCCCCTGTACTTTTTGATAACCCGCGTTAAAGCAGTGGACCTTGGCGGCAAACTGCCGGTCCCGATGCTCGGGCATACGCACAAGCTCCATCCACTCAGAATCCTGAAGATACTGTTTGACGATTTCATCGGTTCGGTCCGTTGATCCGTCGCTGACGATAATCCACTTTTTCGGCAAAACTGTTTGAGAGAGGACAGATTGAATCGTTTTTTCAATAGTGGACTCTTCATTACGTGCCGGTGATATCAAAACATAGGAGTATTGCAATTGCTTCATCATGTAACATCTATTATGTTGTTAGTTTGACCGGAGCTTTTCGCTAAAGCCTCGTCTTGCCGGCGGGGTTGCGTGATACAATCCATGAATCACTTGTAATTACAGAAATGCCCCTCGCTGTGCGCGGGAAGCATCAAAGAGACACCGCCGAACGCGGTTTTACATCTTACTTGAATGCTTTATTAAGCTTAACAAGAAAGTTTCTGTACGATTGCCTCAGTGACATGGCTTTTTTAAAAAACAGCAAACTCAGAAAACTATTGCAGGCATCAAACTGCCCGACATAGTTTTTTTCTATACGGTTTTTCCCGGCTAGGCCTGTTTTGAATAGATAACCGCCGGGATTGCGCTCTTTGTTGATTCCACCAAGGTCGATGCATGCCGCTCCTTTGTCTTTATAATACTCAACCATTTTCCAGTAAAGCGGATATGAGGCATTATACTGCAATGCATTATTGTTTGTCGCACCGACAAGTGGAAGTCCGATTTCTCCAATAGGAAACCATCCCAAAACAGCTACCGGATTATTTTCAGCAATGCAGAGCAGAAAACATAACTTTAAATTATCAGGCAGGTCTATGTCGATTTCGATTATGTCTTCCATACTTCCAAACTCCACAAAGTTTTTCCTTTTTTTCATTTCAAGGATTATAGACGAAGCAATATCGTAGACTTGATCACTTGAGCCTTGTTTGAACTCTAATTTTTGTTTTAGAGCGCGGTTAAGAGTTTGTCTCCATTTGCCACGGGTATTTGCTCTTATGCTCTCAAGTGATGGAGAAAGATTGATATATACGGTTTGCATGCTGTCCGGGGACCACGAAAAACCTTCTTCTGTAAAAATAGTCCGAATTATATCATAGTTATTATAATTGGCTTTGGGGAGACATTGAAGCAGGTATCCCCGCCGGCAAGCATATTCATTATAGAGGGCCCGTAACATATTTCTAAGAATTGTGGTATCGTCCTCTTGGTCTTTTTTTTTCCAGACAGGTCCCCATGGAAGATATGCAAAGCCGATTCTGCCGACAGGAAGCTTTGCTATGCGAAGCTGTGCCATGGCAACGGTTTCAGCATCTTTTTTTAAAATGATATGACTTAAACTAGGTTCTCCCCACCTGATTGAGCCGTACGACCAAGTCTGGTACATCGTCGTATCACGGAAATTTTCAAGCATGCTGTGCCACGATGCTTTTTCAGCGGTATCGACCTCAAATGAGAAACCGGATTCAAGGTTACGCATCATGTTGCCTCCGGGGATTGCTCGCTCGTATAATGATTTGTTTCAGACGTACAGCAAAAGGCAGCCATTGATAAGCTCCGCATATCTTCAGCTTGTATTCAAGAGACCAGTCATCCGGCGAAACGTCGATTCTGCCAAGTAAAAAGCTCTCAGTGTCTGTGGCAGGAAATGAAGGAATATCTTTGAAAACATGTGTATAGCCGGCTTTTTTCGCGAGCTCGACACTTGCTTCGTTATAATTATCAAAGGGAAACGCCAGCGTCGTTACTGTTTTTCCTGAGATGTGTTCAAGATCATTTTTTGAAGCGGATATTTCTTCCCAAGCTTCGTTTTCTGTAAGCAGTGTCAATCGTGGATGCGTTACACAGTGTGATCCGATGTGTACCAGGCTATCAGGCAGACTGCGCAATTGCTCGATCGACATTACCCTTTCCTGAGCATTTTCGTGATCAGGATTATTTATCCATCTTGGAGCCTCTCCCAAAAGGCCGGACGGAGCAAACAGCGTAACGGGAATTTGCATGTCGCGCAGTGCTGCAAAAGCGTTTTCAACGAAGCTATAAAAACCATCATCAAATGTAACCGCAATATGATGCTTTCCGGGTGTTAGGCTGCTAAGTTCGTCTGCAAAAACAGGATCTCCTGCACAAATAAGACGCTCCATCTGGCGCCTGAACTTTGCACGTTGTAAGGGTTTGACTGAATGATATGTTAGAACAACAATCGTAGCTTTTTTTTTAGTATTAAATAGTATTAAAATAACATAATAAAGCAATGATATTGTTAATTTAATTAATCTATTTATCATTCAATATTGATGGAAAAAAAACAATAAATTACAGCTACAAATTGAATAATGTTTCAATCAGTCTGAAAACATATTTGAAACTGCTTTTGTTAAGTGGGTCTTTTCAATTTCCCAAGAATATTTATTATATATATTCATGCCGTTTTTGATTCTCTCAAGTGTGTTCTCAGGATTTTTAATGACAGAGAGTATAACGTCTGCGAGGTTTGCTGCGTTGCCCGGCTCAAAATAAAAAATATCATCTTCCTTAAAGTAGTCCAGTACTCCAAGTGTTCGTGGAGCGATAACCGGTTTCCCGAGGCAGAGATATTCGAAAATTCTGGTCGGCATATTAATTTCTGTAAAAGGACTCCGTTTATTCGGAATAAGGCCCAGGTTTATTGTTTTGATTGCAGCGGCAATATTTTCAAGCGTCGTAATGCCGTGGTAGTGAACAATGTCATCCAGATTGTACTGCCGCACAAGCTTGAGAAAACTGTCAACAAAATCGCCGCTGCCGTACACATGAAACTCAAGTGACGGAATTATATCACGAATGGAATTCAGTGACTCCAGTGCCGTATCAAGACCATGGCGCTCTACAATCGTTCCATGATACATGATTTTAAATGTAGAATTTGAAGATAATATTTCGTGAGACGATGGTTGTGTTTCTACATTGAATACATCTTCCTGTGGCGAATTCATAACAATATGAATTTTATCCTTTTCACAGCTGCGGGATAAGAATAGCCTTTCAAATGCAATATTCGGTGTAATGACAAGATGTGAAAAACGAATACAGAGCTTTTCCAGAAATTGCAATATTTTTATGGCAAAGTGGTTTTCCGGGATGTCATACTTTGTCATATACACTTCAGGCATAGGATCATGCAGATCGAGAACAATTTTCGAACCGGTCAAACGTGGAATTGCAGCGCAAAAGACAAGAACATCCGGCATATTGTGTATATGAACTGTATTATATGTATATTTAAAATTAAGAATGGTTAATTTAAAGAAACCATAAAGGATAAATGTAAAATAATCTTTTATATAATTAAGTTTTCCTTTTCTTTGTTTCATCATTGGCATTCGATAGACGGTTACTCCTTTGATAATATCAAAAGGTGGTTCGCTCGGTCCACGAAGGCAAATCACGTGAACGGTGTATCCTTTTTCCGCAAGAGCTTCGGCTTCACGTCTGACGCGGGGATCCTGAGGATAGTAAGAATACACAAGCATGCAGTAATTATGTTTTGTTGTGGAAATTGAATTTATGTTGTTTTGCATACTACAGTATTGTGAAATTTGCTGTGGGCGCGCCAGCCAATAGCTGCCGTTATATCTTGATTTGATATATTGTAAAAACTGCATGTATAAACTGACAGGATATTCTTCCGGGTAATTTTTCACATGATTAAAGTTCATGTAGTCCGGGTGAGTTAATAAAAGTGCCATGCCGCCGTGCTGAGCTATCCAGTCGAGTTTTTCAATCCAGAAATTGATTGACGTTTCCTGCATTATGATAAAAAGGAAATGGTCTTGCGATAAGGTGTACGGTAATTCTATATACGATTTGTCGGTTATATTATTATTAACTTTATATGGAAAAATTGTTTTAACACCGCCGCCCTGCGGTTCAAATGGGTCAATATCATAGGTTGAGGCATCATATTCGATGTTAAGATCATGAATCCAGTCAAGATTATGGTGCATGCATGGTGATCTGAATCCCCGGGCTTGCCATTCGATAATATATTTATTGATGCGATTTGCCCGTTTGGCGAAGATTTTTTTTGAATGATAAAGTCGCCCGTCATGCTTCAAGCCGTGAACACCGATTTCAAATCCGTTGTTGCGTAATGTCTTATGTGCTTCATAATCAATCGGATATTTCTCAGGAACAAAAAAGAATGCTGAAAAGAAGCCTGCTTCTTGTTCAAGTTTCATCAAATCGATACATTTTTTTTGTCCCTGAAAAGTATCAACATCATGCGTCAGGACAAGAGCGAATTTTTTTCCATCCGGCCAGCCTTGCCATCCCTCCGGCTGCTTGCCTGCCACTGGATCGATGGGCCATACGGATTTGTATTTCTTCATGGTGAATCTGACGCGCATTCTTCGCAGCCAGAGCTGAAAAGACCGAGGGAAAACCGGTTTAATAAAATAGTAAAGCTTTTGTAAGCTCATGGTTGTATCCTTGAATACAGCCTGCCGGATGCATGCAGAGATTTCCGGAGTGAAGCGCCCCTGCAGTATATTTTAACTGTCGACATTATACAATATGTATGTATAATGTTCTACAAAAAATCAATGATAAGGTATTTATATTAATTTATATTTATTTTAATGGCAAATCAAAAACTTACAGGCTCAAGGATAGCCGGCGTCGTAACCTGTGTTCCGGCGAAACGCTTTGATAATCTTAACGATACGACGGCATTCACAAAAGCGGAAGTCAAAAAAGTCGTCGGCATGGCCGGCGTGAATGCCAGGCGCATGTCAGGCGATTCAATCTGCAGCAGCGATCTGTGTGCTAAGGCGGCCCAAAAAGCGCTTGATTTGCTTTCCTGGCAGCCTGATTCGGTCGATGCCCTGATTATGATCACACAGTCGCCGGATTATTTTCTGCCTTCAACCGCCTGTGTGGTTCAGAACCGGCTTGGCCTGTCAGACGGATGTGCCTGTTTTGATGTGGGGCTCGGCTGCTCGGGGTATCCGTATGGACTTTGGCTGGCTTCCATGATGATCGCAAGCGGCATGCGGCGTGTCCTGGTGCTGCACGGAGAAACACCGACACGATTTTCGGAGGCATCCGATCGTTCCGTTTCGCTTTTATTCGGTGATGCGGGATCCGCGACCGCCGTAGAGGCTTCCGGCGAAAGCCGGGAGTGGTGCTTTGTGCTGCATTCAGACGGCAGCGGGGGGGAAGACATGATTATCGAAGCCGGCGGCTTCCGTGACCGTTTCAATACGGACAGGCGCCGGCATTTTGTTTTTATGAACGGCCAGAATATTTTTAATTTCACCATCAAGCGTGTCCCGCAGCTGATCAGCGATACCCTCGATCTTTGGCACAAAAGCACCAGTGAAGTGGATTATTTCGTTTTTCATCAGTCAAACAGATTCATCATGAAGCACATTCTGAAGAAGACCGGTATTCCCGAGGCGAAAGCACCCATGGTAATCGGTGAGTACGGCAATACCGGCGGTCCGTCGATACCGCTCGCAGTTACGCTGGGCGATATCACCCGTTCAGAGCGGCCGCTGGCCATGATGCTGCTCGGCTATGGAGTCGGATTGTCATGGGGATCGGCGGGTATTTATCTCGACAGGGATGCGGTGCTGCATCACATCGAACTCGACTCAGAGGGGTACAGCCATGGCAGTGAAACCGTTTCTTGATTTTTACGGTAAAAATGTGCTTGTTACCGGGGCGTCTTCCGGCATCGGACGGGCGATCGCCGTTGAACTGAGCAGGCACGGCGCTGTACCGGTGCTTGTCGGCAGGAATCCTGAAACGCTGGATGAAACCGCGGGGCAGCTGCAGAGTAAGAGCTGTCACACAATCGTTCTGGACCTACAGCAGACCGAAACTGTTTTCGATACCATTAGGCAGCATGCGAAGACGGTGGGCCGCATCTACGGCATGTGTCATTGTGCGGGGGTGGTCGAAACACGGCCGCTGAGCGCATGCAGTCCGCAGGGGCTGTACAGAATGCTGGATGTCAATCTGGTAGCCGGTCTTGAAATCGCCCGTGCCGTCTGCCGCCGCGATATTATGGAAGCGGACGGCGGCTCGCTGCTTTTTATCTCATCGGTGTACGGACTGGCGGGTATGCCCGGTCAGGTCGGCTACAGCGCATCAAAAGGTGCGGTGACGGCTTCCGTACGGTCGCTTGCCATCGAGCTGGCCCGCAGAAATATCCGGGTCAATGCCATTTCTCCGGGACTGGTTCAAACCGATATGGTCGATTCTTCCTTTGAACTGCTGACCGCGGGGCAGGTGTCCGATCTCGTGGAATCGTTTCCGCTCGGGACCGGCACACCGGAGGATGTCGCACGGGCTGCGGTTTTCCTGCTGGCGCCTCAGAACAGATGGATAACCGGTACGGATATGATTGTTGACGGCGGGTTTACTGCCCGATAACGGGTGGGGGTGATACTGACATGACCGAGAAAGAAGCACTTGAATGGATTGCTGATATGTTTGAGATGGACAGTGAAGAGATGCATCCGGAAATGCAGCGCAGGGATGTGCCGGCATGGGATTCCCTCGGTATGCTGACCCTGCTGGCGCGTCTTGACGATGATCTGGACATACAGCTTGATGATCAGGAAACCGAGCAAATGAGGACGATAGCGGATATTGTACGGATGCTCAGGCAAAAAGGTGCAATCACGACCGAAACTGATTAAAATATATTGATTTTATAGAAAAGATGTCACCACGAAGGGCATGAAGGGCACGAAGAGGGGCGGCCTTTGGTAAGGTAAAGTGAAAAAAAAAGATTACACCACAGAGAGCACGAAGAGCACGAAGCAGCGGTCTTTGGCCGCGAAAAAATCGCAGCTGAAGCAGCTCCTACAGGGTCAGATGGCAAATGACGGGGAGACCGTGAACATTATATCTTTTCAATCCGGTCTTTACTGCCTCAGCGGGAAACCATATTTTTCACCTTCGTGCTCTTCGTGCCCTTCGTGGTAAAAAAAGTCTTTTTCCTGCGAGCGGTAGCGAGCACGATGAACCACCGCGGTGGTTAAAAAAGTAAAAGATAAAAGCATGCACCATGAAGGGCATGAAGGGTACGAAGCGGGGCGGCCTTTGGCAAGGTAAAGTGAAAAAAAAGATTACACCACAGAGAGCACGAAGAG
>CAZFIB010000088.1:0-16933 GCA_964518865.1 uncultured Thermodesulfobacteriota bacterium | reverse complement strand
CCTGACGGGCATTATAACCTCCCGCCTTCTGTCCGTCATCTGTTTAGCACTTTACCCTCCGACCTCCCACACCACCGCGTGAGGAAGATAGTGTCAAATCTTTATCTTGACATATTAATGATCTTTTTTTCGATTTCCTCTAATTGTCGTTTCTTTTTTTATCTGCCGCCAGCCTCGCTCTAAGTCGCGTTCAGGCTTGACTTACGGATACACAACTGTTGCCGTGAAGCTTACTGTTGGATCGGCAGCACCATCGTAACCGAGGTGCCCTCCCCCGGCACGCTTTCAATGCGCATTGTCCCGCCGTGCATCGCGACAATGTGCTGCACCAGCGGTAGCCCCATGCCCGCCCCTGACATTTTCGAAGTATAAAACGGCCGCGTTATCTGGCTCTGCTCGTGCTCCGGTATGCCGTGGCCGGTATCGCTGAACCGAATCCAGACATCATCATCATGTCTTTCGATACCGGCTGTCAGCGTTCCGCCGGACTCCATTGCATCGGCAGCATTCTCGATGAGGTTTTCAAACGCCAGCTTGATGTTTTTTGCATCGCCGCCGCGGATAATTACCGTATCGCGATAATCCCGCCGTACTTCAATGTCAGTGCTCTCGAGTGCATCAGCATACCGCTCGAGGGCACTGTCGACCACCCCTTCAATTCCGAACGTTTCCACCGGAACAACGATTACGGTTTTAAAAGCGATTATCTCGTTGAGCATTCCCTCAAGGCGCTCGACCTCGTGCACAATATGCTGGGCGTACACGCCGAGTCTGTCGCCTTTGGGCAGCCTGTCGCGGATTCTGCGGGCAAAACCGCCGATTGCCGTTATCGGGTTGCGCACCTCATGGGCGATGCTCTCGAGCATCATACTCAGGGCACCGAGTTTTTCCTCTTCGGCGATTTTGTGACGGTAGAGTTTTCGCGCGACAATACCCTTGATGCGCGCGATGAACTCTTTGGTGTCGAAGGGCTTGGTAATGTAATCGCTGGCACCCGACTCGAGACCGTTTATTTTATCATCGATATAATCCTTGGAGGTAAGCAGAACGACGGGTATCAGACGGGTCGCATCATTTTCTTTCAGGCGCCGGCACACTGTAAGGCCGTCGAGTTTCGGCATCATGACATCGAGAATAATGAGATCGGGAAGCTCTCTGAGGGCCGTTTCCAGCCCTTCCATGCCGTCGTAGACTTTCAGGACACTGTAGCCGATACCGCACAGCAGTTTTTCAATAAGCGCAACGATTGCCTTGCTGTCATCGACGACGAGGACTTTCGGGGGGGACGCCGTATCGTATCCTGTCTGCGTCAATGAATAAATACCTCATACCATGAATTGAACTGCTACCCCCGATACGTCGGGATAGATTCATCACCGACTGCACGTCGGCTGTATAAAACATAACGGCACTGAAATGCTCACGAGGGGTTACATAGTCGACAAACTGCACGGACCGTACATTACAGTCTTCGCCTGTCGAATATCCCGACCGGTTGTCGGGTAATGCGAGGGTTCTGATTTGCAAGCCAATACTGCGTTTCTCCCCCGAGTGAGACAATAAAAATGCAGCTCTGTTTGGTGCCGTCCATGTTTTTTATCACAAATCGACGTATTGCAACAGCATTATGATCCGGCAGCCTCGGCTTCTTTCTGCTTTACGATTGCGGCATTCGGACAGACCCGCACGCAGGCACCGCACTGAACGCAGGTATCCTGATTAATACTGTAATACCACTCGAACTCATCGATCGAATCGGTGGGACATATTTCCCAGCAGGTACCGCAAATAATACATCTATCGGTTATGACATAGGACATCGGATGCTCCTTTGCAGGATGATGAAATCCAGGTATTCATTAAACGCCCGCACCGGTATACATTACATTACGACACCGTCGGATATGTTCTTGAAATTTTCGACAATAAGCGGCAGAAGTTCATAATGAATCAGACAGAACATCTCACCCGGTTCGAGTTTCATGAGAAACCGGGACGGCGGATCCCCCATGTTGAATGTCATGGTTTTTTCGCGATAGACAAAGGGAAGGGAATTGGCGCACCATGCGGTTCCGGAAATGCCGTAGACCAGCTCACCGGTCTTCCAGGTGTACACCTTGCACAGGCGCATGACCCGGTTGGCATCGGTTACGACCATGACCACATCGGGGTCCTTAACATCCTCCAGCCTGCCGATCACCAGATATTTGTGGTGCTTGAAAAAATGCATTATCTGCTGGTTGACCCGGCGCATGATCTCCCGTGAAGCATAGGCTTTTCCCGGGCCGAGCGATGTGGACATCCCGGCATCGAATTCCTCTTTGCTCAGCCCCCTGCTGCCGATACCCGAGTAAACGGCGCCTCCGCACAGCACGTTATTGCTGCTGATGTAAAACGGCTTTTTCCTTTCATCCCACACTTCGGCCACAATGGCGCACTCGAACGAAACATCATCCCCGTACGGTTCTATACCGGCAGGAACCTCATTCGTCAGACGGAATGCGATAATATCCCGCTCGTAGCCCTCCATTTCCTTCAGCTGCCGGGCATACTCACTGTGCTCACTCATTCATTCCTCCTCGTATGCAATTAGAATTTTTCAGCGTTCAGAAAAAACGTACTGCAGACGGCTGCAAACCTGCGGCTCACATGGATTCAAGCATTTCATCGATACTTGTACCCATCTTCGCCATCTGCTCATCCATAGATTTTCTCGTTACCTGCTCATACCCCTGTTCCCGTGCATAGTCCTCGGCATTGCCGACGACCATCTCGACAATCCCTTCCGGCACCTTTTTCAGAAGATCGCGGGCTTCATCGCTCCAGGGCATGGTAACGGTTATCTCATCCGTGGATGTTTCTGGTTCCTCTGCTGGCAGCACGTTCGTATCATCCGATACCTTTTTTTTGTGCCAGAACGGCGAGTGAGGCGGCTTCGTCATTTGACGAGAGCGCTTGACATCCACCTTGACATCCAGCAGCGTAGCCGGCAGGTAATCGATAAAGTCGATTGGAATGATAACGAATACCTGGTCCTGCTTGATTTTATTGTGCATTCTGCCGCCGACATCGCCGAAGGTAACGATAACGTTTTTCGAGTGCCAGGGAGCGGCGAAAAGATCGCCGCACAAAGACACGCCGAATGATCCATCGGCCCCGATTCCCTCATGCACCAGCCTGCAGCCGGCGATGAAGTTCGCATGATGCGGGTTGCACACCACCACTATCCAGTCGACCTGAACCCCTTCCGGTACATCGTCAAGCGGTGCAGCACCGATGGCCCTGACCATTCCGGTCGGCAGCACCGGTGTACCGGATTTCAGCCGGGCAGCACCCTCATAGGTGAAAAAACTCGATGACTCCGAAAGGTACGCACCGCTGACGATTTCTTTCGATCCGGGTGTTATGCCGGCATGATGGACGCCGACAAGACAGTCATGATGTTCTGCGTCAAAATACACCCGGCGGCCGCTGTCCATGGCATGATGCACAATCGCACAAGGGGTATCCTGAACAGGCTCATACCCGCCGGGGATGCTTTCATAAAAAAGGCTTACAGCAACCGGTTTGCCGCGGCATTTGCCCCTGGTCATTAAAAGCCTGCACGTTTCCTGTAAATCAGCCATCGCAACCTCCCGCTTTATTGTTTAGCAATCTAACTATTAGTCTATTAATCAATATAGTGCGCGTCAATATTTTTTAACCTTTTTTTCTTGAGGATACTGATACACCGGCCGGTCACAGCCTGAGGATGGTCCGTTCTATTGCGGTAGCGGCAGCTGAGCAGATGGATTGCGAAAGCCTGTGCGGCCCAGGTGTCGATAGGCATCTTCCGTCGCCCGCCGCCCGGCAGAAGTCCTCATCAGCAGGCCTGCCTTGAGCAGGAACGGCTCCACCACATCTATCAGCGTATCCGGTTCCTCCTGCATTGCTGCGGCAACCGCCTCGATACCCACAGGCCCGCCCTTGTAAAAATCGATAATTACCTGCAGAAACCTGGTGTCGAGCGGGTTCAGCCCCAGTCTGTCGACACCCTCCAGGGCCAGCGCATCGATGCCGACCTTTTTCGTGATATGTCCCCGGGCGCGAACCTGGGCGAAATCACGCACGCGTCGAAGCAGCTGGTTGGCGATGCGCGGCGTTCCCCGTGAGCGTCGGGCTATCTCGCGGGCCGCATCGCCGTCAATACCGATCTCAAGGAGGGCTGCCGAGCGGGTCACGACATGCGCTATTTCATCTTCATTGTAGAAGTCGAGCGATCGCTGAATGCCGAACCGCTCGCGCAGGGGTGAGGAGAGCAGTCCCGCCCTGGTCGTCGCGCCCACCAGGGTGAAGTGTTCCAGTTTGGCCCGGTAGCTGCGGGCGTTCATGCCTTTGTCGAATATGATATCGACGGCAAAATCCTCCATCGCCGAGTAGAGAAATTCTTCGACGATTTTCGGCAGGCGGTGTATCTCGTCGATAAACAGCACATCCGCGTGGTTGAGGTGGGTGAGAATACTGACAAGATCGCCGCCTTTTTCCAGGGCGGGTCCTGATGTGTGTATCAGAGGAACCGACAGCTCGTTTGAAATGATATGGGCCAGCGTGGTTTTACCAAGACCAGGCGGTCCGTAGAAAAGCACGTGGTCGAGAACATCGCTTCGCTTTCGGGCAGCTTCCACGGCTATTTTGAGAGTTTCGACCACCTGCTGCTGTCCGATATACTCCGAGAATGTTTTCGGCCTCAGATCGGTTATGTGATGCTGCTCCTGATCTTCTTCCCGGTTTTCCGTCGTGCTCCCCTCACTCATGACTGCCTCTGCCCGTAATGATGATTTGAAATATTCACACTGCACAGCTGCTACTCGATATTCCGTGTCCCCCGATACACCTCTTCAAAAAGCTCTTCCGGACTGGTTATATCGGCCACCCGTTCGACCGCGTCCTTGACCATTTTCACTGCTTCGGATTTGCTGTGCCCAAGCTGCTTGACCAGAACCTCGACAACCTGCTGGCTGACATCCTCCGGGGTTCCGGGCGCATGCACCTGCTCCTCTTTCATCAATGCATATTTGCCGACTTTGCCGTTGAGCTCCGAGATTATCATTTCGGCCTTGCGCTTTCCGATTCCGTTCAGTTTGGTAAGCGTTGTAACATCCCTGTCCTCGATAGCGCGCGCAATAACCGGTACCGGCATGGTCAGGGCCCGCGACGCCATTACCGGACCGATGTCCTTCACGCGGATGAGGTGCTCGAAAAATTCAAGCTCTATCTCCCGGGCAAATCCTATAAGCACCGGTTTGGGCTGCTGCTGCGTCTGCTGATAGGATATGTAGAGCTCAACCGTTGCATTGTCGTTTCCGGACGGCTGGAATGTCCGGCGAACTATTTCGGGGAGCAGAATCTCGTAGCCGATTCCCCCGGCAAGAAGCAGTATCCGGTTCTCGTCTATGGTTTTCAGGGTACCCTGCATGTAGCGGATCATGATGGTCGTGTGGCACTAAAAGTTAAAGTAGCCGCTCCTGGTCAGGCCGATAAGCGCCAGGGCCGCTGCATCCGAGGCGTGATCCGGTCTGATGTCTTCCCGCCTGCCGAGCATGCGCTTGACCGCCCGGTTGACGTGATCTTTTGCAGCACGGCCGTTGCCGGTCAGAATGCTTTTCACCTCAGTGGGCTTGACAAGCATGACCGGCAGTGAGCTGTTCTGCGCCGCAAGACCGATGACGCCGCGCACTTCCCCAAGCTGGATTGCCGCCTTCGGAAAGCGGTCGAGCATGTATACATCTTCGATAACGATCAATTCAGGCCGCCACCGGAGCAGCAGGTTTTCTATTCCGCAATAAATTGCCTGCAACCGTTCCGGAACCGCGCATCGGGATGATGTTTTCACAACACCGCAATCGCAGAGTTCTCCGCCGCTGTGCAGCGTTCCGACAACAGCATATCCTGTGGCGGCAAGCCCCGGGTCGATGCCGAGCGCCCTGTGCAGATGTTCTGCACATGCCTGCGCCTCGTTTCGGGGTCGGCCGGTCATGATATGGTTTTATTCCAATGCTTCGATTATTTGTTTAGCGCGTTCGCGGAAATCATCCGGCACCAGAATGATACCCCAGCCTTTCTGTGGAATGAAGATGCCGTCAAACGACGTGTCCTGAAAGCTCCTGACGAGAACGGGTATCTGTTCCTGTTCGAGAGCGCCTTTGATAACATCCGCCTCGAACTGATCGTCGACCGTCTTGATTTTGACGAACACCTCATCCGCCTCACGCTGCCGCTCATCGACAATCCGTTTCCATTCATCCTCATCAACGCAGATGCAGTCGCATTCGTTGCAGATTTTTATGTCGTCATAAAACTCGGCTCCGCACTTGGGACAGTAATTCACGGCTGACACCCCTTTTTCCAGTGATTATGCAAAATTTATTTCCAGTATGGAATAGCAGCGGATGCCGTTGGGAGTGCGCACATCGACACAGTCACCCTCTTCTTTGCCGATAAGCGCACGCGCTATCGGTGAACCGATCGATATTTTGCCTTCCGCCACATCTGCTTCATCAACACCGACTATCTGATAGGTGACCTCGCCGCCCTTGTCCTCGTCCTCAAGCACTACCGTAGCGCCGAAAACGACCTTGTCGGATGACAGGGTTGTGGTATCGATCACCTGGGAATTTGCAAGCTTTTGCTCGATATCCCTTATTTTGCCCTCTATAAAACTCTGTTTTTCCTTTGCAGCGTCATATTCGGCATTTTCAGATAAATCACCGTGCGCGGCGGCCGCTGCAATCTCCTCTATCACCTGCTGTCGATCAAAGGCCTTCAACCTTTTAAGCTTTTCCTTGAGGTCTTCATACCCTTTTTTGGTCATTATATTTTCACTCATGCAGCCCGATATCCTTTCACACAAAAATGAAGTATTAAAAAACAGAATGGATGACTGCCGCTAGCCATCCATTATCCTGTCCTGAAATGTAGATTGTGATACACACTCTATACAATATTTGCTGCTCTGTCAATATATCGATACGGAGACCGCCGATACGCCGATTCTGTTCGTTGCGGTTACGGCCGCAACAGAGCCAGCGCAGGCGGCAATTTTTGCCTCCGGAAACCCTTTTTTACAGGGCGCCTGTCAAGATACCGACCGCAAGCAGAATAACCCGCAGCACATCATGCTGCGAAAGCCCCCGTCGACATGTAATATATTGATATTACACTATTTATTATGAGATGTCTGCCTTCTATTTATAATCTTCACGGCACATGTACTGGCATGATACATGCAAAAACACAGAGTAAACCTGACTACGGGAGAGCGTGTTTATGCGGACTATACTGTTTCTTGTATGCTTTACTGGGGTAATATTTTTTTCTACATCGCTGCAGAACAACTACCAGAGCATTGTCGCCAACATACTCAGCATAGCGTTTGTCCTCGGCGGAACTCTTATTGCGACGCTTATATCATATCCTGTAGAGAAGATAAAAAACATACGGCATGTCCTCGGAAAAGCCTACCAGGAGGGAGCCCATTTCGATTATGCATACTGCACGCGCTATGCGATACACCTCGCACGTGAATACAAGCGCCTTGGATTCAAAACCCTGGAAGAGGCAGCTGAAAAGACAGAACAGCCTCTGCTGAAGCTCGGCCTGCAGCTCATAGCCGACAATACATCCTGGGATGACATAAGATCCGCCATCGAGAAGGAATTTATTTTTGAGAGTCTTCAGAAGGACAGCGCACAGCGCATCATTCGCTCGATGGCTCGCTATGCACCATCGTTCGGACTTGCCGGAACAATACTCGGGCTCATGAGGATTTTTCCTGAAATCGCCTCGCCGGAAAACATCGGCGTTCCGCTCTCCATGGCCCTTTTGACGACGCTGTACGGTGTGCTGGCTGCCAACCTGCTGCTGCTGCCGATTGCAAACAAGCTGCGCGACAATGCCACCGATGATGAAATAATGCTGCGCTTCCTGCTGGAGGCACTTCAGTGTATCCAGGAGCGCGAATACTCCGTTGTTATCGAACAGCGCCTTACCTCACTGATGCCCAAAGAAGAGCTCGTGAAATATCACCGGGAGAAATCTGAAAACGCACCGCTGCGTATTGTCGAAAGCGCATGAAAAGGACGCTATGAGACCACATGATTCCCTGCAGAACGAGGTGCACTGCATTACCGACTTTGAGTCGTTCCTGCAGCACCGACAAAATATCGAGCATGACGGCGGCACCATGCCGTGGATGATCACCTTCGCAGATCTCATGATGATCCTGCTTGTTTTCTCCTTTATCCTTTTTATGACCCATCGAAGCACGCAGACTGCTGAACTGAAAAATTCCTCCCTGAGCTCGATCGCTTACGCGACAGTCAACCAGGATGAATCCGATGATACGGTAACCGTTCGCATTCCGATGAACTTCAGCCTTATCGGCACGACCGACAGACAGGACCGTATTATAAAGAAGCTGCTCCTGGAGACCCACGGCAGTAGTTCGCTTACGGAGTACGACAAAAGAAGTATCGATACCCTTGCCGATCTGGCCCGCAAAAATCCCGGCACCCGGATTATCATTACCGGCGGTGCCGATACTGCCGGTGCATCGATGAAGACGGCTGAAACCGTCAGCTCCTACCTGAACCGCACGTGCGGAATAGATAAAAAAAGCATCTACATGCAGTCGAAGTCCGGTCCTGCTGCACCCTCCTCCGCTAAAGAGACCGAGCCGGCAGACTCGGCACAAATCGAGGTCAAGCTCGTAAAGCCGTTCTGGTGGTTTTGATTCCCTCTTTTAAACCTCGTCTTTTCCTTCCTGCAGATAAAACCGCCATTTGCAGAACATATCATCAGGATGAGGGTCGGGAGGTGCAAACAGACATTCCACGTTTATCCGTTTGTCTATTTCTCCTGCAAAACTTTCAAACTCGCCCCGATGCATCTCTTTGCAGACATACTCGCCGAGCCCGCGCTTCAGGCGCGCTTCCTGCGTCGGGCATGATGGAACCGATATGATCACTTCATTGTCATTTTTCTCCATCCGGTACCCGACCAGAATACACCAGGGAAACAGCTTCTGGGCTTTCACGAAACCGTCGAGTCCCTTTTCCCGTATATCGAAACGCTTGAGAATATCCTTTGCCGCCATGCCGGCAACGCGGTGCCATACCTCTTCATTGATCCGTTCTGCCGTTTCCTGGCCGTAGTGTTCATCGACCCGCAGGAACCAGAATGCATCAACAACCCGGTAGTGCCACAGAAGAAAAGCGATGTACGTTTTCAGTTCATCCGCATCCATTGAATCGAAAACCGACATGTCCATAAAGCATCTCCTTTATATCTTTATCCTGCGATTAAGATATACATATCCTAGTGTATTCTCTCTATACATACCAGTTTATTATAATGCTTTGAAAAAGCTATCGTGTCGGCAGCTGCATATCGCACTGTGCAACCGATGTTGTGCTTTTTTTTGTCATGCCCCCGGTTTGTCCGGGGCATCCAGGTGTATACCTTTAATCTGTCAGCCTTACTCATGGATCATCCGGTGAAGCCGGGTGATGACGGTTTGCTGCCATGTTTTAATTCTATTAATTGTATAGGCTTGACCCTGACTTTTCAGTCGGCTGATTCGAAATACTCGCTGTTTCTTTCCATACGATCATGTATCATACCCCCCGGCACGGCGGTCAATCAAGGGTTGTTCAATGAAAAAAGGTGCGCATGCAGCGCACCTTTTTTGTAAGACTCCCCCTCCCTGCGTACTCCGTACCTGCCTGTCACTCAACCGCCGGCATATCATTCATCTCGCGCATTTTATTGAACACCTGCTTGATCTCTTTTGGAAACTGCTGCCACTCCTCATCGGTAAAAACCTGCCGGCCCGGTGCGGCAACGCTGTTGGGATCGAACACCCGGCGAAGTTTCCTCATAAGCAGGTGGCTGTTGGGCCCTGCTTCGGGCGTCATGGTGGTAAACGGCTCCACATTGACGAATGCCATGAGCATGGGCCCCATATTGTGTTTAGGAATATTGAACGCTCCGTAAATCCCGTATCCCTGCGCCTTGCGAATATCATCGGGAAGCACCGGATCCGGGTAGTTGTCGGTTTCAAACAGGCAGAAGTGCCCGCGCTGCAGCGCATAGACAAACGGAGTGTCGTCTGCGCCGCCCCGGTCGGTTATGTCGCACTCGCCGAACTGATCGAGCGCCTTTTTCCACTCCCGCTGGGTTGTGAATGCGTTTTCAAACGGTCCGACCGGCAGCCATGCATTGGCATAAAATTTACGGTTCATGCGGTATCCGGTCGAGTGACGTATGCAGTCGTAGTTCCAGGGCTTCAGGGCTTCGAGCACCTCAGGCTTATACTCTTCGGAAAGAAACGTGCCGCCGACCTCATCGATAATCTGGCGCAGCACTTTTTCCTCGTAATCGAGCTGCTGCTCGGAGGTGGTGCCGGCCAGAATGACGTAGCAGTTCCAGTCCGGGAAAAACTTCTTCCTGCAGCGCTCGATAGTCATGTCCTGCGTCTGCGAGCAGTAAAACGCCGAGTACACGCCGGGCGCATTAAGGCCGACGGCGATGCCCGAATGTGCAATCTCGCGCATGGCCTTTATCTGGGTTTCGAAGTTCTCGAACTCGATCCAGAACACCCGGTGATTTTGCAGGGGTCCGGCCGGAGTGTCGTACTTCGGATCATGCGGGTCGGTCAGATTCGGCCGCCCGCCGGGAATATCGGGAAATGATTCATCACCGACCCAGGCATGCAGCTTGACGGTAATCTCGGTCACAATGCCGTTTGTGCCGAGACCGCAGCGCTGCAGCCCCAGCAGGTCCGGGCCGGGGCCGTACTCCCAGAAATCACCGGCCCGCGGAATCGAGCGCGATCCGGTCGTGAGAATTTCACCGTCCGGCAGCACCATCTTGACGCTCACGATATTTCTGTTCAGCAGGCCGTACTTCAGGTCGGTCTGCCACAGCCCGGCAAAGGCAAACTGCGAGGCAAGCTTGCACACCGTGGTTGCGAGCGGTGTGCCGCCGTTCCAGAGGCCGCGCTTCATTGCCTCGGACTGCAGCTGGGCATAGTCGACGTACGGCTCAAGCGTTGCGCTCATATTGTGCGTATCTATATGCAGGATTCTGTTCATCCGTGAAAAGTGAATGATGAGGGTCGGTTTATCGTTCGTCGGATTGCAGAACACCTGGCCGTTGGTAAACGGTACGAACGGCACATGGTACCTGTTGCAGATTTTAACGATCGCCTGGACTTCGTTGGTCGATGACGGCAGCACCACACAGGCCGGCAGAACGTGCGGATCCTTTTCATGCTTTTTTACAAAACTGCCGCCCTCTATGGAAAGCTTGCTGTATGTCTCGACAACCGAACGCTGTTCATAAATCCACTGATCGCCGACCACATTCTTCAGGGCATTGAACATTTCCCTGGGAAGTTTCTTCTGTATGACTTTTTTCTTTCCGTCGCTCATGTCGGTATCCCCATGTAGTGTTTATGCTTCCGAATACACTATTCCTTCAATTCGACAACCTTCATCAGCACATCTATCAGATCGTACAGCTCCATGCCGTCATCCATCCGCTCGAGTGCATCGCCGATGTTCTGCTCGCAGAACGGACATTCGGTTACGATGGCCTGGGCCCCGGTGTTCTGAGCTTCCCGAATGCGCTTTTCCGCTGTTTTCTGGGCAAAATCCATAAATGCCGTGCGAACGCCTCCACCGCCGCCGCAGCACCATGACTGATCCTTGATGCGCTCCATCTCCACAAGCTCGACACCGGGAACAGCTTTCAAAATATTGCGGGGTGGTTCGTAGATGCCGCAGTGCCTGCCCAGATGGCAGGGGTCATGCCAGGTAACCCGTTTTTTAAACTCACCCGCGAACTGCATATTCCCGTCCTGAATGAGCCTGTCGATATACTCCGAGGTGTGATAGACTGTTGCCTCAAGCTTCGGCACATCCGGAACCTGTCGGTAGTCATGCCTGAGAGCCCGGTAGCAGCCCGGACAAAACGTGACTATTTCCTGAGCACCGGTGCTGTTAAGAATCTCGATGTTCTTTTTCACCAGCGGCTGCAGCGTCTCGCGGTCACCTATTCTGGCGATCGGGCTTCCGCAGCAGACCTCGCCTTTGCCGAGTATACCCAGATCGGAACCGGCGCTCAGCAGGATGCGGGCCGTGTTCTGCGCCACTTTCCACAGCGTGTTGTCGAACGATGACGTGCACCCGACAAAGTAGAGCGTTTTGCATTTTTCCCTGCCGGCGTCCTTGAGTGGCAGCTTCCGTGCCCAGCGGTCGCGCTGCGCCCGCGGCTGCATCCAGGGATTGTCGTAGTTCTTGACGCTTTTTATCAGGCGTTTGTGCTCCGGCATGGGACCGACACCGTCCTTCACAAGCATGGCCCTGAGCGTTTCGTTTACCTGCAGCGGCTCCTTGTCCTGCAGGCGCTGGCAATTCATCTCGCACGCGCCGCAGGTTGTGCAGGTATAGATAAAACGCGCGAGGTCGGGATCGTCCTCATAGTCGAAATCACCCTCAAGCAGGGCCCGGGCTATATGCATTTTTCCCATCCCGGAATAGGGAAACACGCGGTATTCATGAAACGCCGGGCAGACTTCCGAATGCTCGGCGCTTTTTACGTTCCAGCCCCACTGGTTCTGGCACCAGTTGCACCTGGCACAGCCCCAGACCGAATCGCGGTAATCTTCAAGCGTTTTTTCGAAAAACTTTTTTTCAGGCTTTTTTTCATAATATGTCATGGCTCATGCTCCTGTTGTATTCTCTGCGGTATACGGCCGGCTTGGATTCTCGTCATCGAACTAAAAACAGAGATGCCCCGGATTACAGATATTGTTCGGATCAAGCTCACGCTTGATCTCTTTGAGTTTCTGCGTGTAGGTGCCCGCCCGGCTGTACACCATATCCGACCAGGCCCCGTACGGTCGATCGAAAAAGGCTCCCTCATCCAGAAACTGCTCGCTGATCTCGTGCCACATGTTCCGTACCTGCTCGACATCGTCCTGATTCTCAGGATCGCAGTGAAAATCAGCCTCGACATGAAACGCCCTGCCCCGCTCGATAGGCAGGATATAGACCCCGATATCGCGAAGCGGGTAATGATAGCGGTTTGTAATCTCCTGGACTATTTTTTGAAAGTCCGGAATTTTACGCAGGGTTGTCTTGAAGCTGACATCGTGAACCGATCCGCGGTAGCAGTGTTTTTTCAAGATGCTCCAGGGGCGGATCATCTCGTGCAGGAGCATATCCTCAACGCCCCCCCCGTCGTATGGGTGCAGATGCAGCATTGAGCATATATCGTGAAGCGCTTTCTCCTCATAGGCGATCTTTTCCTCCGGCAGCCGCGGTCCGCCGTTCAAACACATGATGAGTACCCACTCGGGCAGTTTTTCCCTGAGTGTTTCAAACTCTTTCGCATCCCTGCGCGTCGCCGGAAACGATTCCGGCACAGACCACTCCGAGCACAGCAGCGCCGCCAGGTTGAAGTTATTCAGGATAAAACATTCATGTCCTATTTCCTTGCGCTGTATCATGCGCAGCGGCTCCATGGCTTCAGGAAACGAGTCGAACTGCAGCATGCATATTTTTCTTTTTCGTGGAAGGTATTCGACTTTGATATTCATTTTCGTCATTATGCCGAGGGTACCCTGCGATCCTGTCCAGAGCCGGTTGAGCATGCCTCGAACCGGACCCATCGGCGAACCGGGCTTCTCACCTGCCGCCCAGAGGCCCGTTCTGAACAGTTCGCCGGTGGGCAGCACGATTTCAGTATCCATAATAAGCTCGTTGCCGTATTCAAAACTCGCAGCGGCAAGAGCCGGATCACGCTCAAGCAGACAGGTAAGCGCCGAGCGCCCGGGATGAACACCGAACGGCAGCATCGCCCTGAGCTGATGTGCTTCGAGCTCATCCTGCAGCCTGCCGACGGTAACTCCCGGTTCGATGACCGCGCTCCAGTTAGCTTCATCGATCGACACAATCGAGTCCATTCGCGACAGATCCAGTACGATGCCGCCCTCTTTCGGAATGGTTGCACCGTGCATATTGAGCCCCGAGCTGTACGGAACAACCGGTGTATTCGTGCGGTTTGCATACTGGACGACCTTTTGCACCTGCTCCACACGCGCGGCACAGGCAACAGCATCAGGACTGCGCGGCTGAACAAAACTCTGATCACGCGAGTACCGTTTGAGTGTCTCCTCGTCATCCAGCACAGTGCCGCTGCCGAGGATTTCCTGTAAATCATTACGTAAGGTCATGCGATCCCCCTGTTAATAATTAATATACGATAATGGTTCATTGATGTAACTTTCCTGTAATACAACACGGCAGGCATGTCAAGTTATTTATGACCACAGTCATTTTAAAATCGGCGGATCGTTCGACCGATAATAATCTTCTGATGAGTTAATTTATTGTTATATCATATTTTAATGGTTGCATCTGACAATCGAAAATACTGAACTGTTATGTCTGAATAAGTACATTTTTTAATTTAATGACCCGATATCGGTCGTTTGCCGTTCTGAACCACAGACATCGCGCACATGCGGCGTGCGATGACCAGCCCCTTGAAATGATCAATTGTTACGGTACGCATAGCGCCGGCAGAGACCGGTGCGGGCGTCGCTGCACGATCCGCTGCATATCACCGTCGGCAGCGAACGCCTGTGACTTGCATACACTGCTTCCGGCCGGGCAGCGACTGCATAGTGTCATGAGTATTTTCTTGCATTATTTTTATTTTATGTTTAAGTTGCTAATACTGTTTACCTATGAAACGAGTCCGTTTTCAATGCAACACGATAAGAACATACTTACCCATATCATCAATCTCGGTCAGGAAATCACACAGGTAAAGGACGTCGACCTGCTGCTGGAAAAAATCCTGCTCGAATCACGCAGCATAGTCAATGCCGATGCCGGTTCGATTTACGTTAAACAGGGCGACAAACTGACCTTCAGCCATGCACAGAACGATACCCTCCGGAAGAAGCTGCCGCCCGGTAAAAAACTGATCTACTCAACCTTTTCCATGCCGGTCGACAACAGGTCAATAGCCGGCTATGTTGCCAATACCGGTGAAACGCTCAACATACCCGATGTGTATGCCATCGACGCAGACGTGCCGTATTCCTTCGATCCGCGTTACGACAGAATCTCGGAGTATAAAACAAAATCAATGCTTTCATTTGCCCTGAAAACCCCCCAGAACGATATTCTCGGTGTGCTCCAGCTGATCAATGCCATGGATGGGGACGGCACGATAATACCGTTTGCTCACGATGACGAACCCTTTATCATGCATTTTGCCAATTCCGCCGCTATCGCACTTGAAAGGGCACAGATGACCCGGGCACTGATTCTTCGCATGCTTCGCATGGCTGAAATGCGCGATCCCAAGGAAACCGGCGCCCACGTCAATCGCGTCGGCGCCTTCTCAGCTCAAATTTATGAGGCCTGGGCAGCGCCCCAGAACATCAGACAGCATGAAATCGACAAAACAAAAGACCTTCTGCGCATGGCCGCCATGCTGCACGATGTCGGCAAGGTCGCCATATCCGACCTGATACTGAAAAAGCCCGCCCGTCTCGATGTCGATGAATACGAGATCATGAAACAGCACACGTTTCTGGGGGCGCGTCTTTTTGCAGATTCACATTCCGAATTCGACAGGGCCGCTTTCCATATCGCGCTCGAGCATCATGAACGCTGGGACGGTGGAGGTTATCCCGGCAAGGTAACCTTTGACAGGGATTCCATGATATCCGATTACACGATCCCCAGTAAAAAAACAGATAAAAAAACAGGGGCCGATATCCATCTGTTCGGCAGAATCGTCGCCATAGCAGATGTCTACGATGCACTCAGCTCCCGCCGGTGCTACAAAGATGCCTGGGACGAATCCGAGGTGCTCGCGACAATCCGCGAAGAAGAAGGCCGCCAGTTCGATCCGGCAATGGTGGATGCGTTCTTTGAAGTCATCGACGTGCTGCGCAACATCCGCACGCAGTATCCCGATGATATCGACAAAAACTAGCCTCCCCGTGCAGCACAGCATGCCGTTACTGCCGTCTATTGCAGAGTTCCACTGTTCCGGCCTTCAGGTTCATGACCGAACATACCGTGAATAAAATATATTTTAAAATGAGTGGCGGTGTTTGTTTCAGGACAATAAATAAACTTCTGCACGAACAGTCATGAACAGCCTGCACCTGCATGTCGGTGTGATCACTGCAACAGATCTCGGGCAGCTTCGATAATCGACTCCTCCTGCGGGTACAGAAAGCGCTCGAAATGTGTACCAAAGGGGCATGGTGTAAAGGGAGGACTAATCCTTCTGGGCGGTTTTTTTAAAAGTGACGGATCCTCTTCGGCGATCCGTGCGATGATTTCAGCCCCGGTGCCAAACGGTTTGAGCGAACCGGTAACAATGATAAGTCGGTTTGTTTTGGCAACCGAAGCAATAATGGTTGCATTGTCAAGCGGGCTGAGTGTTCGCGGATCGATAACCTCCGCATCAATACCGTCACGGGCAAGTGCCTCAGCCGCTTTGAGCGATTTGTGCACCATCAAACCGGTCGCCACGATCGTGACATCTCGTCCTTCACGCTTTATGTCGGCAGCGCCGAGAGGGAGCAAATACTCTTCTTCGGGTACCTCGTCTTTGATTCTGTACAGTGCAAGATGCTCAATACAGACAACAGGGTTGTCATCGCGTACAGCCGACTTTAAAAGCCCCTTCACATCATAGGGTGTCGAGGGCATGATAACCTTTACCCCGGGAATATGGCATACCCATGATTCAAGGCTTTGCGAGTGATGCGGACCGATATTGCATTCCGCACCGACAAGTGTTCTAATTAGTGTCTGAACGGAAACCCGGATTTTTGTGCTGCCGGAGGCCCGATTCT
>CAZFIB010000087.1:0-17018 GCA_964518865.1 uncultured Thermodesulfobacteriota bacterium | reverse complement strand
AACAGCACTGCCGCTGGTGAAAAGGTGCGTTTAAAAATTAGGCGGTGGATTTTGGCAGGGCCGCCTGCTTGCAATAATTGTTTTATTTGGTATATTTGATGTTTTTGCGTTGTCCTGTCAGGTTTTTCAACTGAATGTACACTATCAAGCAGGTGATCTATGTTTAAAGATGTTTTATGTGACCCTCATTCTTTTTGCGTGAACTGGGAGCTTGTTCCGGGCCGCGGCGCCCGCGAAAAGCAGCAGGAGCAGCTTGTCGAGCAGGCCCGCCAGGCAGTCTCAGGGGGTAAGGTGCACGCCATCGGCATAACCGATAATCCCGGCGGCAGCCCGGCCCTTGCATCCGAATACCTGTGTGCCGAGCTGCAGAGCCTCGGCGTCGAGCCGCTGGTGCACTTTGCCTGCCGCGATAAAAACAGAAATGAGCTGGAAAGCATGCTGTACAGCCTGGAGCGGTGCGGGGCACGCAACCTGCTGGTCGTTACGGGCGACTATCCCTCCGGGGACGGCTTCGGCGGCACAGCCAAACCTGTTTTCGATCTTGATCCGGCTCATGTACTGCAGCTGATTGCCAGCATGAATCGCGGCCACAGTTTCGATTTTATGGGTAAGCCCTGCAGCCTTGCGCCGGCCTCATTTTTTGCCGGGGTGGCCGTATCGCCGTTCAAGGCTACCGAGGCGGAGCTTACCGGACAGTACGCCAAGCTTCGAAACAAAATAGAAGCCGGTGCGCAGTTTATTATCACCCAGATCGGCTATGACATGCGCAAGCTGCACGAGCTGCTGCAGTGGCTTGAAATCGAGGGGTACGCAATACCCGTCATGGCGAATATTTTTGTTTTGACTTTTCCCGCCGGCAGGGCAATGTATCAGCAGAGGATTCCGGGGTGCGTTGTTACGCAGAAACTGCTGGCACAGCTCGAGCAGGAGCGCTCTGCAGAGGACAAGGGGCGCGAGGCGCGGCTCTCCAGGGCTGCCCGGATGTATGCAATCGCACAAGGAATGGGGTGTGCCGGCGCGCACATTGGCGGCCACGGACTGAGCTGCGGGATGGTCGAGCGGATAATAGATGAGGGCGAATCCCTCGCCGGAAGCTGGGAAGACCTTCTGGCTGATTTCGAGTATCCTCAGCCGGGCGGCTATTATTACTTTGAGAGAAGCGGAGCATCGGGACTCAATGAGCGCACACCTGCGCCGCGCCGGCAGCAGGCCGGCATGTCCCTGTCATACCTTTTCAGCAGCCTGGTGCATGCCGTGTTTCTTGATCCGGCGAGTCCGCTTTTCCCGGCCTGCAGGCGGCTTGCCCGCGTAATCGATTCATCCAAACCCGCCTCACGCGTTTTCGGCTTTTTCGAGGACATCGTCAAGACCGCTATATTTTCATGTATGCGGTGCGGCGACTGCGCGCTTGCCGAGACAGCCTACCTGTGCCCCATGTCCCAGTGTCCCAAGGGGCAGCGCAACGGACCGTGCGGCGGAAGCCACGAGGGCTGGTGCGAAGTATACCCGAACACAAAAAAATGCGTCTGGGTACGGGCCTATGAGCGCCGCAGCGACGTGCTTGGGCGGGCGGCCCTGCCGCCGTGCAGGTGGAATCTGCAGCACAGCTCATCATGGCTCAATTACTATCTCGGACGCGACCATGCTGCATTGACCCTGCCGAAAAATGGAAAAGAAGCCGCCCCCTGAGGCCAAAGAGTGCTTGTATTTAACGGATTCGGGCGATATACTTTTTGTGTGTCCCGACCACGATCAAACCGACGCATCTGAAAGACCTGCGGCATGAAGGTTCTTGTTGCTGATGACGGCCCTGTTGTCCGGCTTCAGTCGGCGCTGGCCGAGCATGTGGACGATCTTGAGCGGGCGCTGCTGCATGTAAAGCAGCTCCAGGGCATTTTGCCGATATGCATCCACTGTCACAAGGTTCGTAACGACCGGGAGGTCTGGAAGCGGCTGGAAGAGTATATCACTGAAAACACCGATGCCATGCTCAGCCACAGCCTGTGTCCCGCGTGTCTTGATCAGCACTATTACAAGTACACCGCGAAGCAGAAAAATTCACCTCTTGCAGACTGAAAAATGCACGCCCGCACTGTTTCGGTGCGGTACCTGCGCCCGGCCATAGCGGTTTTTTATTGAGAAAGGAGCGCCATGCTGCGAATGATTTCAGACAAGCTGGTCGATCTGGTTGTTAAAAACTCGGACGCAATTATCGAGCGCTGGATCAAGCGGCTCAAAGAGGATCCGGCGACAGCGGCCCTCTCAGAGAAGGACCTGAACAAGTTTACCCTCAAGGCCAATCAGGTGCTTCATGAGCTCGGTCAGTGGGTAAGCTATGAGACCCCCAAGGAAAACGTCGGCAGAGAGTACGCCCTGGAGGGCATGGGACTGTTCCGGCTGGGAATACCGCTGTGCGAGGGAGTACAGGCACTGGTTCTGCTCAAGAGGATGCTCTGGCTGTTTGTCATGTATGAAAGCAACTTCGAATCAGCGCTGGAGCTCAACCAGATGCGCGAGCTCAACGACCGGGTGTCGCTTTTTTTCGACCGCGCCATTTATTATTTTATCCGCGGCTATACCGAAGAGATGAACCGCCGAATGAAAGAGCTGTGGAAGCTCACCGACAATGACACGGAAAACATTTTTTTCAAGAACTCCTTTTACGGCAAGCAGGCACCCTGAACACCTCCCCGGCCGGCTGCCGCAGCCCTTGTTTTCAATCTGCGCCGAGGCTGTACCGTGACTGATATCGACAGACACATCTCCGCCTTCACCCGCTATGTCGACCGCTTTCGCAACGGCGATGCAGCCCTGCTCGATGTTTTCGATTTCAAGTATGAGCATTCTCTCAGGGTGCTTGAGAACGCATGTCAGATAACCGAGAGCCTGTCGATACCCGAAAACCGTGCGCGGCTGTGCCACATTGCAGCTCTGGTGCATGATATCGGCCGATTCCCGCAGTACACGCGCTATAAAACGCTTGATGATCAGCGCTCGGAAGACCACGGTCTGCTGGGAAGCCGGGAGGTGCTCGATAACAGGCTTCCCGCAGGGCTCGACGAAGATGAGCTGCGTGTTGTCGCCGAGTCGGTGCTTCTGCACAACAAGCGATCTCTTCCCGCCGACCTTCCGGAAGACGTGCGCTTTATTGTCAGTGTGGTGCGCGATGCAGACAAGCTCGATATTATCAAAGTTCTTCTGGGCCGCTTGCATTCCGCCGGCCAGTCATCGTCGGAGCTGACGCTTAATCTGAAACCCCACCCCACGGCGTATACCACCGCTGTTTTCGACGATGTCATGAACGGACGAAACGCCCCCTATGACAGGCTTTGCTGGGCAAACGACTTAACCATTGCCATGTGCGCCTGGGTGTATGATCTGAATTTTCCCGTGAGCCGCACGATTCTGGTTGATCAGGGTCTGCTTGACCGTCTTTTCGACGCTCTTCCCCGCCTGCCGGAAATGGGTGTGCTGGAGAGGCGGATCAGGGCGTTCCTCGGAACCGGCCGTGATGCGGTATAGGGCTCACCGACTTGCTGCCGCGCCGGACGTTCGCCCGAAACGATACCCGGTTATTCTTGCGGGTTTGCTTGTACTGATGAGCTGTACGGAATCCAGACAGATACAGACCGGCATCCGGCACGGCAAGCTTCTTCCCTGCCCGGACACCCCCAACTGCGTCTGCTCACAGAGCAGCGATAAAAAACACTTTACCGAGCCCTTGCGCTATGCCTGCCCGTTGGAAGAGGCTCGAGCGGCACTTGTGGGCGCGCTTGGCACCGTAGACCGGACGCGTATCGTGGTTTCGCAATCCAACTATATTCATGCGGAGTGCATGTCGCGGGTTTTCAGGTTTGTTGACGATGTCGAATTTCTGTTTGATGACAACCTGAAAACTGTTCACTGCCGATCGGCGTCCCGGTCGGGATATTACGATCTCGGTGTTAACCGAAAACGAATGGAGCGTATTCGAAAAGCTTTTCAGGATCGACTGAAATGAGCCGGACATACAATCCGCCGCTGCTGTCCGGTGCGGCAGGCCGGTCTTCCCAAAAGCCGCCGAATGTGGTACCACTATTTCAGCAGTGCGGAGGAAAAGAGACGTTTCCACTTTCAGGGGGATGGCATGGGTAAAAAGGTCATAATAATCGGCGCCGGGCCCGGCGGGCTTACCAGCGCAATGATACTTGCTCACCGGGGGTTTGACGTAACGGTTTTTGAAAAGGAGGAAACTGTCGGCGGCAGAAACGCTCCGATTCATCTCGACGGGTACACCTTCGACACGGGCCCCACTTTCTTAATGATGAACTTTACTCTGAAGGAGATGTTCGAAGAGGCCGGGCGCAGGGCAGAAGATTATTTGGATGTCCGTCGGCTCGAGCCGATGTACCGGCTGAAGTTCAGCGATTTCGAGATACATCCAACAGGCGACATCGCAGACATGAAGCGGCAGCTTGCAGAACTTTTTCCCGGCAGCGAGGAGGGCTACGACCGGTTTCTCCGGAAAGAGCACAGACGCTTTGAGAAGCTGTTTCCCTGCCTGCAGAAGCCCTACTGCAGCCTCAAGGACTATCTGTACGCGCCGTTTTTCAAAGCGCTGCCGTATCTCTCTCCGGGCAGGTCGATGTTCGGCAAGCTGGGGGACTATTTCGATAAGAACGAGCTCAGGCTTTCCTTTACCTTTCAGGCAAAATATCTCGGCATGTCGCCGTGGGACTGCCCGGCGACTTTTACCATGGTTCCCTACATCGAGCACGGCTACGGGATTTACCACGTTATCGGCGGACTGAATGCCATTTCACTTGCCATGCAGAAGGCCTGCAGCGAGATGGGCGCTGAAATCCGCACCGGAGCGCCGGTGCGAAAGATCATTGTAAAAGACCGGAAGATACAGGGCGTCGAGCTTGAGAGCGGAGAAACACATTCAGCAGACGATTACGTAATCAACGCTGATTTCGCCTATGCAATGACCAGCCTGTGTGATGAGGCTGACCTGAGAAAATACCGGCGGGAGCGCTTCGAGCGGATGCTTTTTTCCTGCTCGACCTTTATGCTGTATCTGGGACTGGACAAGGCGTACGACATCCCGCATCATAACGTGATATTTGCACGCGATTACAAGTCGAATGTCGATGATATTTTCATCGGTAAAAAGCTTTCCGCGGAAAATTCATTTTACATTCAGAACGCTTCGGCAACCGATCCGAGCCTGGCGCCCGAGGGTAAGTCCGCACTCTATGTTCTTGTTCCCGTACCCAACAACACGAGCGGCATAGACTGGACAGTGGAAAAAGACCGGATGCGGGAAAGCATTTTCCGGCAAATTGAGCAGCGGACCGAGCTTGCGGACATCCGTCAGCATGTAGAAGTCGAAAAAGTACTCACGCCGCTTGACTGGGCAAAAACCTATAATGTATATAACGGCGCGACATTCAACATCGGCCACAATCTCACGCAGATGCTTTCCTTCAGACCCCATAACCGCTTCGAGGAGTTTTCGAACTGCTATCTTGCCGGCGGCGGCACGCATCCCGGAAGCGGCCTGCCGACAATTTACGAATCGGCGCGCATATCGGCGAACCTGCTGTGTGAAAAGCACGGTGTGCCTTTCAGCCCGCCTTCGGCGCTGCCGAGCAAAACCACTTTTTCATAAGCGGCATGTTTTTGTGCGCTAACAGGTTCAAAGTGATGACGGCTGCCGGTGTGTTTCTTGTCATGATGTGCGGCACTGTCTCAACAGACGGCCGGCCGGGAGCGGGTGATCCCGCACCGCCGTTTACCGTTTTTGCGGGCAAAGAAAAACGGCTGCACTCCCGGGACCTTTTCGGCAGGGTTATCGTTATTACCTATGAAACGCGCGAAACTTTTGAATTCAACCAGGAATTCAAAAATGCGGTGCTGACCTTCTGCAGTCAGAACCCGGCTGCCGCCCCGGTCGCTGTTGTTCCGGTGGCGAACTGCGCAAAATATGTGTGGCCGATCAGGCGCTACTGCATAGCCAGAATTCAGGAATACGCCCGGAAAAAGGCAATGAACCTGTATGACGACCGCACCGGAGAGATGTTTGAAAACTACGGAATGCAGGATGATGCAAGCAATATACTTATCGTAGACAAGAGCGGTATCATCAGGTATCGAAGGGCCGGGCGGCTTGACGGGCCGGAGATCGATGCCGCTATAGAGCTGCTTCACGTCCTTACCGCCGCGACCCGAGAATAAGGTGCTCGGTTTCGCCGATAAAGGAGCGCATATCCTTCATCAGCACGGAATCCGGGTTGCACCGCAGCACCATGCCGTCGAGGTACATCAGACTTTTTATTATCGAAAAAATGCCCTTTTCGAACACCATGCCGCTGTTTACCCCGAGCTTGATCGTTTCCATCATCCGCCGGGTGAGGCTGACCTGTGAAACCGTCGAGTCGGTGAAGTCGGCATACAGCTCGACGAATTTATTTTCAAATGCATCGTAGTGCCGACCGGATATTTCGCGCTCGGCCATCCGGTTGAGACAGCGGGCGCACTCTGCATACTCCCAGAAAGAAAGCGCCTTGAAAAACCTGAACAGCCCCGTGCGGATTTTTTCACCCGTGTGACTGATGGCGCTGGTGTCGACAAAGACGATCTTTCCGTTGTGCAGGATAATATTGCCGGGGTGAATGTCGCCGTGGAAGGTGCCGATGCAGAACATGTAAAATCCGTGAATGTGAAACAGATCAAGAAGCTCGCCGTAGGGAAGACTTCCCTCATCAAGAAGCTCATCGAACGTTTTTCCCTCAACGTACCGGGCGACCAGTATGTTTTCATTGCTGAGCTCGCGGTAGGCAGGCGTGAAGGCCAGCTTTGACAGATCAAAGCGCTCCCGGTTTTCCTCGTAGATACCCTTCAGTATTTCCTGCCCGCGTATTTCATTGAGCAGGTTCAGCTCGGTCAGGGTGTACTCCTCGATGTTTTCCAGGATGCCGACAGGATCGGCGACCTTTTCAAGCTTGCGGTAAAAAAAGATTATGAATTTGAACAGGAGCCTGAGGGTGCGCACGTCACGGACAAACTGTTTTTTGAAGTTTTTCTTGATGAGCTTGACGATGACCTCGTCTCCGCTTTTCAGACGTGCGCGGTGAACCTGCCCGACGGAGGCTGAGGCAAGAGCATGCTCATCGATCCGCTCAAAGGCTTCGAGAAACGCCGGGCCTGTGTAGGACTGCAGCAGGCTGCTGATTTTTTCAGACGGCAGGTGCAGGGTGTTTCTGTACAGCCTGGAGAGGTGCTGGCATTTCTCACGGTTGAGAAAGTCTATGCGCAGGGCGAACACCTGACCGATTTTTACCGCCAGAAGACCCTGATTCTGTATCTCGACAATATCCGGCAGATCGCGGCCGAATATGTTTTTCATAAGACGGAAAAAGCCGAGCCAGTTCATGCTCTGTACACTATATGATTTTTATAAACGTGTCATGAAAAAACAATTAATAATACCGCGTTTCAGGTCGGTAGGTGCGGTCAAGATGAGCGGGTAGCCGGGATTTGCTTGCCGGCCCCGAGATTGGCCAGCAGGTCGTCAATGTCGTTCTGGCTGACGCCTTCCTGGGGCCCTTTAAGATCCGATACACGCTGTCGGGCTTCCTGGTCGAGCTGATCGAGGTCCTTGTCGGGAGACTCCTGGCGGGCTTTGATTTTCAGGCCGGTGGACAGGTACAGGTCGAAAACGGTCTTTTCAACGGTTTTCAGCGCGGTTATGATTCTCTTGATGCGCTGGCCGGTGATGTCCTGAAAGCTCAGAACCGTCATGACATTCATGAGGTCCTGGTTCAGGGCCGCGTTCATTTCAAGCAGGCTTGAAACCTGTTCTTTGTCAACGCCGTTTTCCTGCAGGTTCTGCAGAATATCATGCGAGCGGGCCTGCAGATCAAGCTGCTTTTCGACAACCTCCATTATTTCAACGGTTGCCTTTTCTGTGGCGCTGATAATGGCATCGAGCTGGCTTGATGTTTCCGTAAACAGCTGTTCGGTTTCCCGGCGGTCGACTGATACGCTCGGGCTGTTTTCGGCGTTTGCAGAGGATATCTCCTGATAGATTTCGCAAAGCCCCTCCTGCAGTTCCGAGTAAATTCTTTTGTAAAATTCGCTCTCAACCAGTACGCGGGAAAAATTTTGGGTAAACTCGCGCTCAATTGTGTCATTGATGCTTTTTTTTATCTCGCCTGCCAGGCGCAGGGTGACTTTTTCCATGATTTCTTTGAGCATGTCGTCGCTGGACGGCATCGGCGGCTCCCAAGGAGGTAATTAAACAGCATATACCGAATCGGTAGAACACAATAAAACTTTAGCAGGCTTTTTCCGTCAGGCATCAAGGCAGATCAGCCGGCAGTCTCCTTCGGTAATACGCTCACAGCCCTGAGCGGTTACGACTATTGTATCTTCTATGCGGACCCCGCCCCAGCGGGGCAGGTAGATGCCCGGCTCTATGGTAAACACCATTCCTTTTTCAGCGCTGCCCGTGGAGTGCGGTGATACGACAGGAGGTTCATGTACGCACAGGCCCAGGCCGTGACCCGTTCCGTGAATGAAACGCTTTGCATAGCCTGTGCGTTCGATAACTTTTCTGGCTGCTGCATCGACTGCCTTCAGCGGCCTGCCGGCACGAACCGCCGCTATGGCCCTGTCATGAGCCTTGAGCACCGCGTCATAAATACGACGCTGTTTTTTCGTGGGTCGCCCGAGAATGAAGGTGCGGGTCTGGTCTGAGCAGTAACCGGCACACTGTACGCCGAAATCGATGGTAACAAACTCACCTTTTGAAAGCTTTTTGTCTGTGGCGGCGGCATGAGGCAGGGCGGAACGCGGGCCGGAGGCCACTATGGTTGGAAAGGCGGGACAGTCACCGCCCTTTCGTCTCATACGGAACTCCAGCTCGGCGGCGACGTCAAGCTCGCTTACCCCGGGGCGCACGCAGGCAAGTGTCTCAGCGAGACTCTCCGATGCCTTTCGCGCCGCCTTTCTCAGAAGGGCTGTTTCAGCCGCGTCTTTCACGATTCGCAGCCCGTCCAGCTCACTGCCGAGCGGCACAGGCTCGACTCCTGCCGCCTCCTTCATGAATTGATTGAGAAGCGCTACGCTGATATGCCTGGATTCGATGCCGACCCGCCGAATTCCCCCGCGGTGGAGGTGCCGTCCGATTTCCCTGAATTTGTCTTTATACGTTATCACCCGGCAGCAGGCAGCCTGGTCCCGGGCCTGTGTCGTATAACGGCCGTCGGTAAAAAAGCAGCGCGATGCATCAGTCAGCACAAGGGTGCCTTCGGTTCCGCAGAAGCCGCAGAGATAGCGGATGTTTTCCGGGCTGGTAACAAGCATGCCGTCAACGCGGTCGCCCGCAAGCTGCATGAGTCGGCGGACCCGTTTTTCGAAACGCTGATCCTGCTGCATTGCTGTTGCTGTACCCTTCAACGCCGGCATGCCGGGTATTTTATGTTGACAATTACACGACCGGAAAGTAAAGTTAGTAGATTACCGTAGATGCTATCAGACTGCTGTTAATAGTCAATTGAATAAAGAAAAACGCACAGGCAAAGGAGATTCACTATGAGCAATGATCTTGAAAGGCGGATTCAGATTCTTGAGGACATTGAAGCAATCAAACAGCTCAAGGCCGAATATGCCGATGCATGCGACGACATGTACAATCCCGAGCGTATGAAAGACCTTTTTACCGAGGATGCAGTGTGGGACGGCGAAAAGGAAGGCTTCGGAAAACACGAAGGGCTGGAGGCATGCTGCGCTTTTTTCGCGGAAGCCCCCAACAGCCTCAAATTCGGCGTTCACTGGTTTCTGCAGCCCCGCATTGAAATTCTGAGCGAAACAGAGGCCAAGGGAACGTGGTATTTGTGGCAGACAAGCACCATGGCCAGCGGCAAGGACATTTTTCTGGCCGGTAAGGAATATGACACGTACCGCAAGGAAAACGGAGTGTGGAAAATGAGCGAAATGATTCTGGAACTGTTTTACGCGGTCGATATCAAACAGGGCTGGAAGGACGACAAGCGCAACGGTCTTGCCTGACAGCAGAACGTTGCAGACAGTGAGCCCGACGGCTACCGCCGCCGGGCTTTTTTATAAAAGCGCCTACCGGATGCACGCTGCCACAGCAGATGTTTCTTGTGCCTGCCCCGTATTTTTGTCTGCGGTTTAACCAGAAAACAACAAAAAAAAACAAAATCAGACCTGTTTTCTTCCAGCATGGTCTATATTTTGTGTCCAATTTCAAAAACCGCACAATATATGGAATGATATGTTAATCATAGGCCTTATTGGCATTTTCTTTAAGTTAATTATCAAAAAAAGTGCTGAAAGTTGCTTTTTTTGCTTGCAATTTGAAATTTTATCAATATAATTTAAGTAAATATTAAACAATGTTGCCAAATAATTCAAAATAACATTACAGTTTGCAATAGAAGAATCCTCTTTGCATGAATTAGAGAAAGTGCATTACATCTGAATACTGAACATCAAATCCGGGGGGATGTTATGCCAAAATCAGGAACTGCAGCAGCACTGACAAACATCGGGTGTGCTGTAAAAAGCTCTGAACGGCGCAACGAAGACATAATACTCAAATATGCCCCTCTGATTAAATACATTGCCAGCAGAATTGCTACCCGCCTTCCCATGCATGTTGATATCCAGGACATGATTAATTCCGGCGTACTTGGCCTGATGGATGCGATAGAAAAGTATGATCCCGAGAAAGGGGTTAAGTTCGAAACTTATGCCGAGTACCGCATCAAGGGATCGATTCTGGACAGCCTGAGGGCCATGGACTGGGTGCCGCGATCAGTCCGAAAAGTGGCCACCCTTCTTGAAAACACCTATGTGGATCTGGAAAAGAAGCTTGGGCGACCGGCAACGGATGAGGAAGCGGCACAGGCCATGAACATTGAGGTTGATAAGTTTCATAAAATCGTCAACCGGGTGAGCAGCGTTTCCATGGTAAGTCTTGAGCGTGACAATAGAAACGACAGTTCCAAGCATTCGCTGCTGGAAAGACTGATTCCTGATGATCACAAAAACGCCAATGACAAGCTTGATGTTGAAGAACTCCGTGACGTGCTCACCCAGAGCATCGAGCGGCTTCCGGAAAAAGAAAAAATGGTTGTTTCCCTGTATTACTACAATGAGCTTACCATGAAGGAAATAGGAACCATCCTCAATCTCACCGAATCCCGTGTTTCGCAGATTCACACAAAAGCGGTCATTCGGCTGCGCGGCAAGCTTAAAAAATTTTATTACTGCTGAAACGGAACATGCCTATCTACGAGTTTTACTGCCGTACCTGCAACACCATATTCAGTTTTTTTACAAAAAAAATCGGTTCAAAAGAACTTCCGGCATGCCCGGGCTGCGGGGGTGAGCTGCAGCGCCGGGTTTCGATGTTTTCTTTTTCAGATCCGGCACGCGGAAAAAAAGATGTCGAGAAGATGCCTCTGAGTCAGGCGCGGCTGCAGGAGGGCATGAAAAAGCTTGACCGCGAGGTCGAGCGCCTGAGCGATGACCCGCAGCAGCGCGATCGCATGCTTAAGCGCTTTACGGAGATATCGGGGGTGCGCTTCGACGAGATGTACACAAAAAATCCGCCCGGAGCCGCCCGGGAAGCAGAGGCGGCAGGCGGTTCTGCAGATGAACCCGACCCGAACGAGCCCAGGCGGGATGAGCATTTATATGAATTTTAAACCGTTTCTGCGCTGAGCGGCCTGCAGCACGCACCAAAAACAAAGGCAGCGTTTCCTCCTGACTGCAATGACCGTCACAATCACGAGCACTATATATCAGGTCGGCGGAGACGGCGTGTCCGCTTCCGGGGACGCTGCGGTTTATCTTGCCGTAGGCGATGGCGCCGCAGCACTTATTGATGCCGGGTGCGGCCGGGCCTCCGACGGAATTATAGAAAATATCGAGCGCCGCCTGCCTGCGCAGGTAACGCTCGATTACCTGCTGCTTACCCATTGCCATTATGACCATGCCGGGGGTGCCGCGGACCTGCGGGCGCATTTCGGCTGTGCGATAGCTGCCCACGCCCAGGATGCATATTTTCTTGAGCGCGGTGACAACGAGGTGACTGCCGCGGCCTGGTACGGCAGCAGCATGGAGCCCTTCAGCATCGATATTGCCTTCACGGAGCCGCGCATGCATTTTCAGATCGGTGCCAGCCGGATCGAAGCGCTTCACTGGCCGGGTCACTCGCCGGGCTCTGTTGTGTATGTGATGGAGAGCGATGACAAGAAAGTGCTCTTCGGACAGGATATCCACGGGCCGCTGCACCCCAGCCTGCTTTCCAACCGCGACGACTATCTCGTTTCGCTATCAATGCTTCAGGGGCTGGAGGCCGATATTTTATGTGAAGGTCATTTCGGCGTCATACAGGGAAGGGAGCAGGTGCGGCGCTTTATCGAGCGGTTTCAGCGATGAAACATCTTCACCTCACGAGGAGCAGAGCCTATGTTTACCATTCAGCAGCTTGACCGGTATGCAGATGTTCTTGTCTGGGGCATGCGAAAAGCCCGAACCGGTCGCTTTAAAAAAAACGATATCGTAATGGTCAGATACAATCCGGCGGCCCTGCCGCTTGCGGAAAAGCTGCAGGTGAAGTTACTCGACATGCGGCTCAATCCCATTGTCAGAATGACGGGCACCGCGGGCATGGAAAAAGCCTTTTTCGAGCGTGCAAACAGCGCCCAGCTTGTTTTTGAGCCGCCGGGAGAGCGCCGGCTCTATATGAACCTCAACGGCAGCATATTTTTGAACGCCCCCGAGTCGCTGACCCATCTGCAGCATATAGACTCCTCAAAGATTGCCAGGACCGCCATAGCCCGAAAGCCGCTTCGCGATATTATTTTCAAACGAGAGGAGCAGGGGCTGTTCGGCTGGACGCTGTGCTCCTGTACGACCGCTGAGCTTGCCGGACATGCCGGGATGTCGGAGAAAGACTATACCGGGCAGATAGTCAAAGCCTGCTATCTGAACCGCAGGGACCCCGTCGGTCAGTGGGAGGAAATATTTCGCAGGGCCCGCACGCTGAAGAAATGGCTGACCGCGATGCCTGCAAAAAGCTACCACATTGAGTCAAGAAAAATCGATCTGAACATAGACCGGGGTGAACAGCGCCGCTGGATCGGCATCTCCGGCCACAACATACCCAGCTTCGAGCTGTTCCTGTCTCCGGACTGGCACGGAACCCGGGGAGTGTACTACGCAGACCAGCCATCATACAGAAACGGCAACATCGTCAGCGGTGTCAGGCTGGAATTCAAAAACGGCAGGGTTATCGCTATGGATGCAGAGCAGAACAGGCGGTTCGTAGAACAACAGCTCGGCATGGACGATGGGGCAAAGGCGCTGGGGGAGTTCTCCCTGACCGATACGCGTTTTTCCAAGATCGACCGGTTTATGGCAGATACCCTGTTTGATGAAAACTACGGCGGTAAATACGGCAATTGCCACGTGGCCCTGGGGGCATCCTATTCAGATACGTTTTCAGGCGATGTGTCACACCTTACGCAGAAGAAGAAACAAAAGCTCGGGTTCAATGATTCGGCCCTTCACTGGGACCTTGTAAACACCGAGGACAAGACGGTGACTGCCTGTCTGAAAAACGGGAAGCGGAACGTCATCTATGAAAAGGGGCGTTTTTGCTATTAGGTTTTGGAAAAACGCCCGCCTGTCCCGCAATGGCGGGATTGCGTTCACTTCCTCTAAAGCGGGATCACTGCAACGTACAACCTGTTGAGAATGACTTTTTCAACAACCGCGGCAACTTCATCACGGCAGCCATGCCCGGGTGCTGCGCTCGTCAAGCCGTGTGATGCCGGCCTGCCGGGCGGCATCACACGCGCTGCGGTATTCACTCCCGGTTACGGGGCGGTCGATTTCCGGATACTCTGAACTGCGGCCGCAGGGGCGGTACTGGGGCATGATGTTGACGAACGTGTCGGGAGAAATGCTCTCGGCAAGAAATCGCATGACGTTTTCGGTACCGGCTGCGCCGCCCGGCATCACAAGATGACGAACCAGCAGTCCCCGGCGGGCATAGCCATGCCGGTCAACCTCAAGGTCGCCGACCTGGCGGTGCATCTCACGCAGCGCAGCCTGCACCACCTGCGGGTAATCGGGCGCATTGCAGTAGCGCTCGGCGGGCCTGCTGCTGAAAAACTTTACATCCGGCATGTAGATGTCCACAATGCCATCGAGAAGGCGCAGGGCGGCAACACGGTCGTACCCGCCGGAGTTGTAGACAAGTGGCACGTGCAGGCCGCCTGCTATTGCCGCGGGAAGGGCCTCGATAATCTGGGGGACGACGTGTGTGGGCGTGACGAAATTAATGTTGTGAACGCCCTGCCGCTGCAGGCTGATCATCATGTCCGCAAGCTTTTCCGGGTCGGCTGCGTGTCCCCTGCCCTCATGGGCTATATCGAAGTTCTGGCAGAAGGAACACAGCAGGTTGCAGTGTGTGAAAAAAACGGTTCCGGACCCGTATGTGCCGCTCAGCACGGCTTCCTCGCCGTGGTGCGGCCCGCAGCTTGAAACTTCGGCATATCTGCCGGTTCGGCAGTACCCCGTCTTTCCTTTGATGCGGTCGACACGGCAGAAGCGCGGACACAGCGTGCAGGGGCTCAGCATGCGGCGTGCCTGCTCGATGCGCTCTTCGAGCAGGCCGGAACTGCAGGCTTTACGATAGGACGGTTGGAACGACTCGGAACTCATAGCCGGTATCCTGCACGAAAAAAGCAACGTGCCCCCGCCGATTGTTGTGTGCGCGGGTAAGGTGTTACTCGGCTTCGTCAAGCAGAACCGAGGGATAATAGCACTTGAAGATCAGACAGGGGCTGTCGTAGCGATCATGATACAGTGTCTGCACATATTGCCGGAATTCCTTGCGGGATGGCTTTTCAGTGTGCAGAAAGCCCAGGGCCTGATTAATGAACCGCACATCCTTCATTTTTTTTTCGAGCGTGTTTTGGCGCCCGACTATTTTTACTCCCGCAAGCCCCATCTCTTCAAACTCATACAGGGCACAGGCCCCGCAGGGGCGATCATCGATGTGGACTGCCGACCAGAAGTGCTGGCGCTCCCATGATATTTTATTGTTCAGGAGGTCTTCGGCCTCGTCCGGCGGGCATCCTTTGACATCAGCCGATATTTTGCACAGCACCATGCAGGCGTTTTCATAATTACGCTTCTGCTCCGGGTCCTGTACGAAATCCGCAAGCCCGTGCTGAAAGGTGCAGAAGCCGTCGATATTGGCGCACCGCGAGTTTATGATAAAGGCCTCGAGTTCGATGTCCTGCACGCGTCCCGCCAGTTCGCCGATTTCCTCCAGCGACAGGTGGCGGGGCAGGATTACACGCTGCGCTCCGAGATCGCGGTAGAAGTGCACCGTTTCAGCGTTGAATGCCGTGCCGGCCGTGCTGATATGAATGCGGGTCTGCGGGGCCATGCTGCGAAGAGTGAGCACCATGGCGACATCACCGACGATAAACCCGTCGATGCCGGACTCCAGGGCCTTTTCTATGTAACGTGTTAGAACGGGATACTGGCTGCGGTCGTAATAATGCTCGTTGAGCGTTAAAACGATGCGGGCACCGTGCCTGTGTGCCAGCGCCGCGCTTTGTGCCAGATGTTCGAAGGACCCCATGTGAGGGCTTGTTTTCAGAACCGTATTGTCCTCCTGACGCCTGTTCAGCGAGGCTGCGACAGAGTAATTGTCGCGCCACTCCTGCGGCATAACTCCGCAGTAGAATTCTTCGGCTCCGGCCGCAACAAGTTCTTCGACTTCTTCAGGGCTGCTGAGCGGAGAAAGTATTTTAATGCTCATGGGTACGGTTGTTTTTGCATGTATTTATTTCAATAAACTGTATCATATATTACCGGAAAGGTACACGGCCGGTTTATGATAAAGAAAATAATTACTGATTAATGAATTATTCCTTTGACCGGAGGGCAATTATACCGTAAATTACATAATGATTTAATAGGTATTTTTTTTATTTCAAATAAATTCATATTGCTAAATTTATTACAAAGGGGGATAAAAAGTATGCTAAAACTTAAATCTGTTAAAATAATTACAATATCAATTTTTTTAATGCTTTTATGCATACATTCTGCCTATGCAGATGCCGGCTGTGTCATTATCGGGGGAAGTTATGAAGCCGACGAGTTATGGCAGGAAGAAGATATAAATACATGGATAACGGGTATCTACAGCCTTGAAATCGAATGCACGGATGAACAGGGGGAGCCCGCTGCAGGTCAGATTGCAGAATTCCTTGGCAATGTATATTCCAATCCTGAAGAAGGCAGTCCGACATGGCTTACCGACATACCCCTGCGGTCCACGGTAACGGATTCACGAGGCCGGGCACTGCTCAACACACCGTTGATTCATTCACCCGTTACGGGAGGAAATACGATTCATATGTGCCGTTTCGACGATTTCGAGTGTCTCTTCGGCTCCGGGACAGGATTGCTTTCGTTAAAGAACGCGCCCGGCATCCTGCCGGGGAAAACCGAAAATGAAGTGGGAATCGACAACCTCAACTGTCTGGGCGAGCTTGGCTGCTGCGACATAACGGTTACCATTAACGGCTGCGATCCGCCGAAAGTGCTTGAATTCTGCACCAACAGTTTCGAGTTCCTGTGCAACGTGCTGCAAGGAACGTACGGGGGTGTTACCATCGCAACAGATTGGCATTCAGAGTATAAATGCAATTACTGCAGCGGCCAGTGTGAAGACCCTAACATGATCACCCTTGCGCTGCTTGATACCGTTCCGGGAAGCCGAAGTGTTTCGGTTATTTGGGAGACCAGCGCTGAGGTGGAAAATGCGGGCTTTAACATCTATCGCGCTGATTCACAGACCGGCAGCTACGAGAAAATCAACGACGCGCTGATTCCGGGAGCCGGTACGATAACGGACGGGAGCTATTGTCAAATGTTGTGTTTAGGAGCTTAGGCGGCGATCCTTTCAA
>CAZFIB010000086.1:0-17397 GCA_964518865.1 uncultured Thermodesulfobacteriota bacterium | reverse complement strand
TGAGATTTCCCGGACGCTGTGCTCCTTCGAAATGACAGAACGGTAGGAGCGGCCTCCGGCCGCGAAAAAAAATCGCAGCTGAAGCAGCTCCTACAATTTCGCACCGCCAGGCGGGCAGCAGATACCCGTCATTGCGCGTCTCGCCCGGGACCTCATGACAATTGATGGTGTGTCTTCTGTAGGAGACCGCTCTGCGGGCGAAGCTTACCGTAGGTTCATCAGGAGTCCCGCTGAAACGGGACGAAACAATCTCACCGTTTGTCGTTTGCAGGCTTGCGCCGTGCGCACCGAATGTCTCTTGCCCTTTTTGCCTTTAACTTTAGATGCACTCCAGTCACTTTTCCTACCGTATCATCTCCTCGATGCTGCGCGCCGTTTCCACCCGCAGCAGGATATCGTCGATATCGCGCGCAAGCGCGGGCGAGGCATGCTGTTTCACAAGCTCCAGGCAATCGACGAGCGCCGACCGGTCATGCACGCCCAGCTCCGCAGTCCGCCCGCTGAGCGCCCGGGCGACAAGCGGCATCAGATCGGCGGTGCACCCGCTCAGGGCATCCCTGATCGAGCTGTTCCCGTGCACGAGCGCGGTTATTTCCGGGGAGTGCCGGTAATACAGGCCCGAGAGGTACGTGCCGGCAGAGGTCCGGGAAAGCACCTCGTTTCTGAACGCTCGCAGAAGCTGCAGCTGCCGCCTGTCCTGCCCGCCGAGCAGATTGCTCAGAAGACAGTTGTTCGCGGGCGGCGGCGGATCGCCCAGTGCCGGAAGGGCCAGGTTGACCTCTGCCGCGCTTCCCGCCATCAGGGTTACCGAGCACGATGCGGTCATGTAGGCAAGGTCGACCGCCTGCACGGTGAACATGCCTGCCGGGTGCAGCATGGCGTAAAAACCGTCCGTCGTTACCGTGACGACCCCGATACTGGTATTCACGGCCGCATCGTCCACGCCCTCGCCGGTCTGCGCATCAGCCACGAAACCGTTCACGGTTCCCGTGCCGGAGCCCGATGTTTTCATGGTAAAGGACTGCGATGATGACGAGGGGTTGTCGATCTGATACGTCCACAGGCCCGGCTCGGCATCCTCGATGGTAATATCGGTGGCCCGGCCGCCTGCCGGGTAGGGGATCGGGAACGGTGTCAGCAGCGCAGGCTCTCCGCCGGGTTTGAATATCTGCAGCAGCAGGTTCTGCTCGGCCAGAGCGCTCACGCGCGTGCTGCCGCCCCCCTTGAGGCCGGCCCGGATGGTAAGCGTCTGTCCGGGAATGCCGTTCTGGTATGAGAACTCGAACGTGTCACCCCCGCCGAGCTGACCGTCGATCACCGACACCACTTTCACCTCGGCTGAGGCCGCATAGGATGCACCGTAGGTGTCGACTGCCGTGCAGACGATCATGGCGCTGCCCGGCCCTGCCGTGGGCTCTATGCTGCCGACATAGGTGTACAGGCCGTCGCCGGCGGTCTCGTCGCCGCCAGAGCCGTCATCGACCATGACGGCGGTTTTGCCCTGCTCGACAGCGGACAGATCGATTTCGACCGAGGCGATTCTGTCGAGCCCCCCCGGATGATTCAGGGCAGCCACGCAGGCAATGGCCGCTGCGGTGCCCGATTCGAACGATGTCGGATCAACGGCCAGGCGCTCGATGCGCGGGCCTTCGTATCCGGACACAAAATCGACATCATCCCTGCCTGCGTCGGTTATTCTGATGAGGGCGCTTTCGGGCACAAAGGAAAGCCCCTGCCGGAACGGCCGCACCGTGTACTCGCCGAGCGGCAGGCCCGCAAAGCCGTAGCGCCCGTCGGGGCCTGTCGCTGCAACAGCCTGCACGGGACCGATCAGGCTCACGCTGACGCCGGCTGTTTCGTCACCGCTTACCTCGCCGCCTATCTCAAAGGTGTTTGCCGCAGGCGTGACCGTAATCAGTGCTTCTTCCAGTTTGGTGGACGATCCCAGCGGCCCCCTGACACGCAGACAGACCGGATACGTCCCGGGCTGCTCGTAGGTGTGGCGCTCCATGCGGCCGTCGCCGGTCTGCCCGTCGCCGAAATTCCACTCGCGCTCGGTGATCTGGCCGGTCGAGCGGTCCAAAAAGACAACCGTCCCGCCCTGCTCGATCTCCGTGGGGCGCGCCGTGAAATCGGCTTCCGGCAGCGTGCCTTTCACATCGATCAGATCGTGCTTGATGACCGTAAACGAGCCGTCAGGGCCGGAAACCGTCAGCGTTACGGTGTACAGGCCCTCCGCGCCGTAGGTGTGCGCGGGGTTCTGCTCCGTGCCGGTTGCGCCGTCGCCGAAATCCCAGGCCCACGAGGTAATGGTGCCGGTGGAGGTATCGGTGAACTGCACCGCATGCGGTGCGTTGCCCGCGGCAGGCGAAGCCGTAAAATCGGCATTGACCGGCGGCTGCGTTACCGTAATGAAATCTTCTATGGTCAGGGACCGGCTGTCGTCCCCGCTCATGATTGTGAGGGTTACCGGGTAGGACCCCGGCGTTTCGTAAATGTGGACCGGGTTCTCGGCCGCGGCTGTGGTGCCGTCGCCGAAATCCCACAGGAAGGAGGCCGGGTCTCCTTCGGAAGCATTCAGAAAGCTGACCGTCAGCGGCGCATATCCCGCAAGCGGCAGGGCCGCAAAGGCGGGCTCCAGGCCCGACCCGCCTCCGCCCGGACCTCCCGGGTCGGTGCCGGGTTCTGTCCCCGGATCATCGCCCCCACCTCCGCCGCCCGGCGGCGGGGATGGAACCGTGGTCGTTATCGTGGTGAGAACCGTGGTCGTGGCACCGCCACCGCCGCCGCCTCCTCCTCCACCGCCCGGGCTACCTCCGCCGGCGGTTGTGGTGGTGCTTGAAGGCTGGGAGGATGTGGGTGCGCTCACCCCTGTTGTTCCGGATGAAGAGTTTGGTGCATATTCAAGTGTCAACGGCGACCCGGCACTGCCGTCACGGGCCGTGCTGGAGGCTTCGGTTATGTGCGTGATGCGGAATTGACCGGGGTCCTGGGAGGACGCATCATCTGTCATTTCAACAGCGACAAAATAGGCCATCGATACTGCTGATTCAGGATCTATTGAAATGTCTCCGACATCGGGCAGTTCAATCGTCGCAACGCCGCCGGTAAGCGCCAGGGTATCAACAGACAGTAAAAGAGAATCGCTCTGTGCGTCAAACGACCCGTCGCCGTCATCGTAATAAATATACAGGTTCTCGATCAGGGCATTCGCCTCGGCTGATGACAACGGCCTCCTGTCCGTGCCGTTGTCGAAACTCAACTCAAATGTGCTCAGTTCGACCGGGCTGTCTGAGATGGCACCGCGGTGATATGCGATGATTTTCAAAAGAGCCGCTGTCCCGCCGTCTTCGATTGTGCCGGGAGAGCTTGCGTTGTCTGTTGTCAGGGCAAACTGCCCGCCGCGGTTCTGGTAGTAAGATATTCCGTCATAATGGCCTGTAACTATATCGACGTCACCGTCCGAATCAAAATCAGCGGATGTAATATCATACACATAGTCGGCGTTTGCCGGCAGGTCTTTTCTGTCCCATGCATTTCCGTTTTCAAACCATGTCAGGTTAGGTGAGTTGTATGAAGTGACCCCTATATCCGGATCACCGTCCGAATCAAAATCAGCGGCATGAACCGAAGTAATTTGAACAACGTCACCATTAATAACAATATCATTATTAGAAATAATGCCGAAATTTCCGCCGCCCGTATTCTTATACCAGGCGGTTCCATAGGAAACGCTTCCGGCCACAATATCGATCGTACCGTCCGAATTCAGATCTACCGGCACAATCGATCGCACGTTCCATGATGACGTGCTTGTAGAGAGAGTACGCTCTGTAAAACCGTCATCGTTTTCATACCACACGATTTCAGAGGATGTTCCCGCAGCCGCCACAATATCCATATCGCCGTCACCGTCCAGATCGGCGGCGGAAACAGCGTAGGGTTCCTGAAGCGTGCTCGAAACAATTACCGTATCCCACGTCGATCCGTCACCCGCAGTATTCTCATGCCACGCAATACGGTTAGCACCGGTTGATGCCGATAACACATCCATGTCGCCGTCGCCGTCCATATCCGCAGCATATACGCAGGCAGCCTCAATAGAATTGTTATCGATAATTTTCTGATTTGTGGCCGTGCTGCCGAAATTACCACCTCCAAGATTTTCATACCAGGCTATTTTATTATCTGAGCGGGAAGCGGAAAGAGCATCCATATCGCCGTCACCGTCGATATCGGAGGCAAAAACGCATAATTGATTGTTGTTTGAAGACGCATTGTCGGAAATCAACTGAGGATCGCCGAATGTGCCGTCACCGTTTCCCGGAAACCATTCAAGTAAAGCATCCGGAAAAGCAGTCGAAGCAGACAGGATGTCCGGTTCGCCGTCGTTGTTGACGTCGGCAGAATATACGGATCGGGGGTTATGAAAGGCAAGAGTATAAACGATGGCTTCTTCAAGAAAACTTGCGCTTCCATGAATAGTCTCGTTCTTCCACCAGCTGATGGTGTCGCCGTCATGCGCTGCAGCCAGCACATCCTGATCGCCGTCCGAATCGAGGTCGGCCGCGCAGACAGCCCGGGGAGCGTCTATCGTGTTGCACAGATCGTGCATGGACCAGGAATTGCCGTCCCCGCCGGTATCGTCGCGGGGAGAGCCGTCGTTTTCCCACCAGGTTACCAGATCATTAGCGGAGGAGTTTGCAAGAATATCGACATCGCCGTCGGAATCGATATCGGAGCAGTAGACGTTCTCAGGATTGTTGAAAGCAGTGCTTACCGAATGAGCGCCCCATGAACCGCCGGCACCGTCGCGGTTTTCCCACCACGCAATTTTATTTTCGCCTTCAATGTCGGTATCAGCGCCGCCGACAACATCCATATCTCCATCACCGTCGATATCGGCAGCAATAACAGCGGTTGCATTATAAAAATTGTTGTCGATAACATGTCCTATCCATCCGGTGCCGTCGCCGTTGTTTTCCCACCAGGTGGCATTATCCGCATTTGCGGTTAGAACGTCTTCATCGCCGTCGCGGTCGATGTCTGCAATATGGATACCTTTGATGCCGTTCAGCGTATCTCCGATCTGATACTCGGTCCAGAAACTGCCGTCGCCGTTGTTCTTCCACCAGCTGGCCCTGCTCGATCCGTTATGGGAGGCAACGACATCCGGAAAACCGTCGCCGTCGATATCGGCGATTTCCACATCGAATGCAAATAATAACGTGTCTTCAATGATATTTCGGGCAGGATCAAAATCAAAGGTTCCGTTATCTACATTCTGCCACCACAGAACCCACCCGGGAGAGCCATAGATACATGCAACAACATCCGTATCGCCGTCGCGGTCGATATCCGCTGTTTTCACCGAACGATATGCAGATGATCCCGTATCAATTACAGTAGTAATCCAGTTTTCATCGGTTCCGGTGTTTTCAGACCACTTGAGTCTATCGGCTAATGGCCCCGAACCGGCGCTGACCACATCGAGATCACCGTCGCCGTCTATGTCGGCAGGCCACAAAGCATTAGCCTGATCGAACGATGTCTTGATGTTTTTTGTGCCCGAAAACGGTACGGCGGGGGGAGGCGGGTCACCATGAAGCTTCAGAACCAGCGCGTCATTAAATCCGCTTGCATCCGCTTCGCCGGCCACATAAATATTTTCATCTGCATCGAGCGTAACCGCTAATGCTCTGTCAGAGTCGGAATAGATGTCCTTAATAAATGCTCCATTACCGGAAGGTCCGAAGGTAGTATCGAGAGTACCGTTCTGGTTGAATCGCAGAACAAGAACATCGATCCCGCTGCTATATGTTTCGCCGGCGACGACGATTTTTCCGTCGGACTGTACTACAACATCATATGCAGCATTAATTGCCCCGACTGAATATGTAGCGGTTCCACCGACACCAAAACCCGTATCGATCGAACCGTCGGAGTTGTAACGCACAACTATCAGTTCATCACTGTTTGTCTGACCTGCAGCGAGAATTGTTCCATCTTCCTGAATGGACAAAGCCCTGAAAGAAGCTCCGGAATACCAAACCTGCCCGCCCCCATCAAATGTAGAATCCATGCTTCCGTCCGGATTGTAGCGCATCAATAAAGCATCATACATCTCATCGCTGTAATCAAAATGGCCGGCAACGATAATTTTCCCATCCTCCTGCAAAGCGACATCCAGAAACTCTTCGTCGGACGACATACCTCTATCAAAATATACTGCACTGCCGCCGTTGAAGGACGGGTCAAGCTGTCCCGATGAGGTGATGCGCCAAAGCGCAGCATCCTTGTTGGCGCTTGCATTCGTAGCGTAACCGGCAACGATAATGTCATTGTCGGAAGGATCGATTGCAACGGCATGTGCTTCATCATAACTGCTTTCACGATCAAATGATGCGGCGCCGTCTGTTCCAAAACTCGTATCATTATCTCCTGAGCTCAAGTATCGAAGAACAAGCATGTCGTCATTAAATGCGGTAATGTTTTTTCGGGCAACGGCAACAAGGTCGCCGTCATCGTCAATGGCAAGGCCCGAGTTCATTTCAGTCTCCATTAAGTACAGCACTTGACCTGTCGGGCTGTTGAAGGTATCCGTATCTGCAATACCGGCGGCATCGATTCGTTTTAAAAATGCATAGAAATACCTTTCTCCCGAAAAGACGGATATGTTTTGTGTTTCCCCGAAGAGAACGAACTTACCGTCCGGCTGTCTGACTATGCTGTGAATCGAATCGTGACGACCGAAAAAATCATACGTTTGATAGCCGTTAGTGCCGAATGAGGTATCGAGCGTACCGGGTGTTACGTCACCCCAGCTTTCACCGGCAGGTTGTAGGATCGTCCATGAGGTGAGAAAAAAAACCGTTATTAAAAAACGCACCGGTCGTGACTGCATAATCCGTCTCCCGGAATGGTGAAAAATGTCTGCTGTAGCGGTTGCCTGCTTCATAGTGCCCCGCAGGGGGTATTGGTTTTTCTGCCTGAAAAAAAGCCGGACTGCCTTTATCTGTCCAGGCAGTCCGGCTTTCCGACCCGAGTCGAATCCGTGACTTTCCGTGCCCCGGCATGCCGGGGCGTGGCCTTATCTGGGCACCGTACGTATTGAATTGTTACCGTAAAACAAGGAGGTGCAGCGTTATACCAATAGACGATACTCAATACTTTATTTTACTTTATTTTTCGAATAACCAAAGAGATTTGTTTCGTATAAACTAAATATTAATAATTAAATTAATAATAGCATGGAAGCGTAAAAACCTACAATCGCCTGATGGTAGTATTTTTCTTCTTATTTTTACTGTTTCATAAAATACGAAGATAGTAGTAGGCAGACAGCTGATTTGGCTAAATTTCAAAATTGATTTTGCTTTTTTGCGAAACGGCCGCGTGACGGGATTGAAAGGGCACGACTGGTTAGCCCTCAATATATTGATTTTTCTTTTATTTTACTAATCCGTCAAAATGGCACGGGTGATGCAATCATGAATGATTGAAATTTGAGCATTCAGGAGGAAAAAACAATGACCACAAACAGGAATCGGCCACACGAGGCGGTATCGGCAGGCACCGGTGAGGAACTGTATGTTGTTATCGCCTGCTCGTTGCTGTCGTGCCTTGTGTGGTTAGCAGTGTAATACGGTTTTACAGAGCTTTCAACGCAGCAAACTTTTTAATGCTTGCTGCCCTCAGCACCCTCCCAACCCCTCGTCCGACCCTGCCCCGTCCCCCGGGCAGGGTCGCCTTTTTTATGCGCCGGCAAATGCAAAAATCAATGCACACGGCACACCCGTGCGGTTGATCCTCTACCTGAATCAAACAGCGTCATTGCGAACGAAGTGAAGCAATCTCCATAGACAAAGCACCGTACCTTGTGAGAGTGCCTCCTCCCTCCGCAGGCAGAACAGGAGCGTCTGCCTGTGCTGTGATTCCGGCCGCGACAAAGCGCGGCCTTCCGCCTGCATGAACAACAGCGTCATCGCGAACGCCGGTCTTCCGCAACAGCATGCTACGGAGATTTGAAAACGCGTCAATTTTCAAAACAACAGCACAAAATACCGGCGGCGCCCCTTAACGGTTTAAGTATACCGCCTTGAAAAAGAAACATTTGATTCATCACTCAATACGCTATACAGTACCTGTATGGAAATTAAATACTCGGAAAAAGCTGAACGACAGATAAAAAAGATAGCTAAAGGTGACAGGAAAAGTGCCGGCATTATTTTACGTACTATCGAAAGATACAGCAGAAACCCTCATGCAAATTTTGACATTAAGATACTAAAAGGTAAATACGGTGATTTCAAAAGACTTCGGGCCGGCAATTATCGAATAATTTTTGATGATGACGGCAATGTTCTTTATATCTATGAAGTCAAGCATCGACAGGAGGCTTATAATGATTAAAACACAAATTGTAAAAGAAGGGAAAAAGCCTATTGCTGTTTTAATGGATTATAAAGAATATAAACGGCTCAAACAAATCGAGGAAGACAGAACTGATTACATATCTGCCCTGGAAGTAAAACTCAAAAACAAAAAATGGAAGAATCACGATCAGTTGAAAAAAGAATTGGGTTTGTAACCATCTGTTTCGTTTCGCCGGATTCCTCATCCCGATGGAGCAGGATTCGAAATGACAACACCGAATGCCTGTCCCGTGCAGAGACGCAACATTCTGTGTCTCTGCGTCCCCGCCGGCTGGAGCGATGCACACACAGCTGGCAACTGAATCAAACAGCGTCATTGCGAACGAAGTGAAGCAATCTCCATAGACAAAGCACCGTACCTTGTGAGAGTGCCTCCTCCCTCCGCAGCAAAGCTACTGCGGAGGACGGGGCGTCATCCCGCTTTCGCGGGACTCCCCGCAATGACGGGTTTTTTCACGGCCAAAGGCCGCTCCTCTCTCCGCTCCCCGCCTCCCCGGCGCACATCAGGCACTACTGACAAACAGCAGAAACGAGCCCATGCAGAAAATGGCGAATGCGCCGCCGATCTCGAAAACGGCACTCACAACGGTACCGGCTTTTTTCGTGCCTGAAAACGACGCTTCGATACCCTTGCGGGAAAAAACAGCCGTTAGACCGATAGCGGAGATGGTGACCGCCATGCCGAGGGCCATGCTCAGTGAAACCAGAATGCCGAACGTGAGCATTTCAAGGGAAATGAAAAACAGCATCAGGATGACCGTGCCCGTACAGGGCACGATCCCGACCGACAGGGCCATGAGAAGGGGGCTGCGGCTGAGCGCGCCGCGCTGCAGCGGCTGCCCGCCCGAAGCACAGCGGCGCCGGATATTGTGCAGCAGCAGGCCGGCACCGATAAGCGCGATCAGCGTATAGCTGACCAGCCTGATATAATAGCTGAGGTTTTCAACCGAGGTAAAAACAGTCTGCCTGAACAGGTAGTACAGCAGCAGCACCAGCAGCACTGCCGAGCCGGCATGAACAAAGGCAAAGCAGTTGCCGAACAGAAGGCCGTTCCTGATGCTTGCCGATTCGGTCAGCAGATACGACACGGTGAACATCTTGCCGTGCCCCGGGCCGACCGCATGGACAACTCCGAAGCAGAAGGCAAGGCCCACAAGCGCGGCAATGAGGCCGGGTGAGGGGGAAGCCTTGATGCGGCGGGCGAAGGCGCTCAAGCGCACGTGCAGGGTGCGCTGCGTTCTGGACACATGGAAAAAAAGTTTCTGAACGGCTTCAGGATAGCGGGTTTGCCGAACGCGGGCAGGGGCTTCCTTTTTGCCGGGCGGCGGGGCCGTAAAGGGATTGTCGGCCTGTGCAGAGCACAGGCACGGCAGGAACAAAAGAAACAAAAGGACACGCACAGCCGTCATGCCGCATCCCTGAAGGTAACGATTATTTCCTCCGGAGAAATCTGGCCGAAATAAAAGCTTTTTTCCGTGTTGTCTTCAGAACGAATGCGGTACGTATAGTTTTTCATCATTGCTTCCGGGCTACAGCGATAATCCACAAGCAGCACATCGCAGTAATAGGTGTCGTCATACACCCCGATGACGACCTTCTGCTCCGCCTTTGAAGCAGGAATGCGGCAGGGCACGAAAAACGTGTATACGATTCTTCCGTTCTTCACCGTCACCTGAAAGTCGCTGACCGCCTCTGTCGGGCGCGGTGACCCGTCAACCGCAATCCGGCTGAAGTACTTGTATTCCTTGAGGTTGTTGAAATAGGTTTTCCTGACGTTCTGCTTTTCACGCTGATTCAGGGTGCCGTTCTGATCGGCATCGCAGTCGGTAATGATGACATTGCTGAACATTTCATCGAGCGTCCACGCGAGCCGGATGCCGGTAATGCCTTTTTCATCGAACACCACCTGCACGGTGTTTTCGATAAACACATGCGGATGCGGCAGAGCGCTCGTTACCGGAAGACAGGCACTGCACAGCACACAAAAGAATACGATACGAAACAGCTTGCTGACTGCAATCATGGTTCTTCCCCTGGATTGTTGCCGGTGCGCGCGGCGCACCCTTGCGGTTGATCCTCCGTATGAAAAACACAATGTCATTGCTGCTGCCCGCCGGGTGGTGCGAGCATGTAGGAGCTGCTTCAGCTGCGATTTCTTTTCGCGGCCCGAGGCCGCTCCTACACGGCCTGCACGGTTTTACTTTTCCGGTGCCCGCCCGGTGGTGCGAAACTGTAGGAGCTGCTTCAGCTGCGATTTCTTTTTTCGCGGACCGAGGCCGCTCCTACACGGCCTACACGGTTTTACTTTTCCCGATGCCCGCCGGGTAGTGCGAAACCGCAGGAGCTGCTTCAGCTGCGATTTCTTTTTTCGCGGACCGAGGCCGCTCCTACATGGCCTACACGGTTTTACTTTTCCGGTACCCGCCTGGTGGTGCGAAACCGCAGGAGCTGCTTCAGCTGCGATTTCTTTTCGCGGCCCGAGGCCGCTCCTGCCGTTTTGTCATCTCGAAGGAGCACAGTACCCGTAGGCCGGACAAAGCGTCAGCGTGTCCGGCAATAGTTCCAGCATGCCTGTATCCTCCCGGTTCTTACTCCGGCCTACTTACAAAGTTCATACCTTTCTTTGCTTGTCCAAAGAAAGGTATGCCAAAGAAAGGACACCCGTTTGCCCGGCCCGCCTCCGGCGGGTACCCTCGCTTGAACCGTGTGCTGCGGCGGGCCGAAAACTCGCTGCGCTCAGACAGTTCGGCCCTTTTATCCGCATCACACGGTTCAGACTCGGCACGGTCAAAATGGGACCCAATGACTTGATGGACCCCTTCGGGGTGCCATCCTAAAGCGGCCGCAGGCCGCTCCTGCCACCGCTTTTGTCTCTTTTTAACGTTAACTCACTTTAGATCACTTTGCTTCCCCCGGCTCATACAGGTTCAGCCGGACCGGTGAGCCGTCCTTGCCGCTGCCGACGATATATTTTCTGCCCACGCGCGAGAGGATATCGCGCAGCGTCTCGATATAGATAATGGAGCGCCCTGCCCCGCCCCCGCGTGCAATGCGCGTGCGCAGACGTTCGAACCGCCCGGTTTCGCCCCGGGCCTCCAGCACGACACGCTTTTTGTATGCCCGGGCTTCCTGCAGCACGCGCTCGGCATCCGCCTTGGCTGCCGGAATCTTTTCGTTGAAGTATGACTCGGCCTCGTTGATCATCTTGGAATAATCGATGCCCGCCTTGACCACATCGGAAAAATATTCCTGCACCCGGTCCGGCGGCTTGATGTCGCTGATCTCGACAAAGGAGACGCCGACTCCGCACCCGCTGCGGTCGAGGCGGTCCTGCAGCCCGAGCTTGATGCGGCCGGCAACAGCCTGCTTGCCCCTGGTGAGCGCGTCATCGACATGCATGTCCGCCAGGCAGTGAATGATGGTCGAGCAGGCCATGCTCCTGAGCATTATTTCAGGGTCTTTCATTTCCAGCATATAGGAAAACGGGTCGATAATCGTATACTGTATGACGCACTGCACGTTGACCAGGTTGTTGTCGCCGGTAACGCAGTATGAGTCGAGCCCCGTCAGCGAGCTGAACACCAGGGCGGTCGAGCGGCCGCTGCCGGCCTGCAGGGCGGTGTAAAAATCATCGATCAGGATGCGATTGACTTTCTTGACCGGCACCTTTACAACGCGGTCGACCGGCCAGGGGAACTTGTAGTGGATGCCGGGCTGGACCCGCTTGTCGACCGCCCTGCCGAAGCGCAGCAGCACGCCGATCTCGTTGGTGGAGATAGAGTACAGGCCGGAAAGCAGGTAGAGCGCGGCCAGGGCGGCGGCGATCCAGCGCAGGAACCGCAGCATGTGCCTGAGCGACTCGAAAACGGTTGAGCGTATATCGTGCTGACTCATCTGCATAAAATATTTTTATTGTTTTTCAGGTTCGTTCAAATACTTGAACAGCGGGGAGTCGGTGGTCAGCACGACCGAGCTCTTGCGGTTGAGAATGTCGCGGTATGCTTCCATCGACTTGATGAACTCGAAAAATTCCCGGTCCCTGCCGTAGGCTTCCGTGTATATTTTCAGGGCCTCCTGATCGCCCTCGCCCCGCAGCACCTGGGCCTGCAGACCGGCCTCGGCGAGTATCTCCGTAACCTCCCGGTCGGCCTTTGCCCGTATCTTGGCCGCCTGCTCGCGGCCCTCGGCCCGGTACTTCATGGCTTCCTTCTCGCGCTCCGAGCGCATGCGGTTGTACACCGCATCGGCCACGATGGCCGGATAGGCTATGCGGCGGATTCCCACCTGCACGACCTCGATGCCGTATTTCGACTGCGCGCTGGCATTGGTGTTTTCCAGAATGCGCTGCTCGAGCACATCGAGCTTGACGGCCTGGATGTCGGTATTGATGATGTTGCGGATGGTAAAGTCACCCAGCGCATTGCCCATCTGCGAGTTGACCATATCGCCGAGCTTCTGCATGGCGATGTCCATGTTGACGAGCGACTGAAAAAACAGCAGCGGCTCGCTCACGCGCCAGCATATGTAGCAGGTAAGCACGATGGGGTTCTTGTCGCCCAGCAGCAGCTGAATGGGCTGGGTGGTAAAGCCGTGCAGGCGCCGCTCGATACGGTTTACCGTCTCCAGAAACCAGGGGCGCTTGACGTGCAGGCCTGCTTCCTGAATGGTGCGGACCGGCTTTCCGAACCGCGTTACGATCACGTGCTGGGTCTCCGATACGCTGAACATGCTTGTCGCGGCAAGCACAATAAGCAGTGCGGCGGCGGCCGCAGCGATTGCCCGTTTTTTCATTGCCCGATATCTCCCTTTTCCTGTTTCGGAAGCATATTTTCAAAGCCGGCCCAGATTTGGGCCTGCCCCGCCGCGGGGTCGATAATGATATTGGCCTTGTCCCTGAGCGATTCCTGCATGGTTTTCAGATACCGCCGGGAGCGCTCGATCCGCTTGTCCCGCGCTGTGGGCGGCAGCCTGAGCACAAAACGCCTGGCCTCGCCGCGGGCCGTCTTGGTGCGCGTGCTGATGTAGCCCCGGGATGCCTCGACAGCCCTCGCCGCCTCGGCCCTGCTTTCCGGCAGCACCTTTTTGCGGTACTTGAGAGCTTCATTGATGGTCTGCTGCTTCTCCTGAAAGCCGGCGATGACGCGCTCGAACGAGTCGGCGACCGATATGGGCGGGTGGATGTCCCGAAAGTTGACCGACAGCACCTCGACCCCGGCTTCGAGCCGGTCGAGCTCGCCCTGCAGGCGCTCGAAAAAATCGTGCTCTATCGCCCCGCGGCTTGTCGCCGCCAGACGGTAAAACGAAGTTGCTGAGAACATGCGCGTGGCTATGTGGTGGGCGGTGTTGCTGACCAGCAGGCGCGGCTCCACCGTGCTGTAGAGGTAGTCGAACACATCGCCGACCTTGAAATGCAGAACGATATAGGGATAGAAAAAATTGTTGTCACCGCTGATAAACGCCTCCTCCGAGCCGTGGCGCTGCGTCCACAGCAGCGCGCGGGTCTGCGCGGGGGCGACATTGCCGATATTGAGCTCCTGGATGAGCCTGACCGGCACGCGGCGCACGCGGTCGACCGGCCACGGAAATTTCAGATGCAGCCCGGGCTGAACCGCCTGCCGTGAAACCGGTCTGCCGAAGCGCTCGACAACCGCCTGCTCGCGCACCCCCACACGGTAGAAGCAGGTGTTTGCATACAGCAGCGCCGGCACCAGAACCGGAAGATACAGTACTATCCGGTATGCTGCCGCAGCCGCTGCAGTGCTGCCGAGACGCTGCCGGAGAAAGAGCTTCACCGCCGACGCAGCGCTCTGCAGGCCGTCGCGCTCGAGAAGAAAGCCCAGTATCTTGAACGACCGGTAGGTAAACAGATTGTCTTCCCTGCCGTGCCGGTATGACAGGGCGACATTTACGATCGTCTCCAGCGCAAACGACAGAATGAAAACAGCTATCAGGCCCGCGACCCAGCGGTCGAGATCGAGCCCCAGCGAATACAGGATAAGGGAAAAACCGGTAAGGAGCGATGCGGTCATGTCCGCCCGGGCGTGCATGCCGTCGGCCACAAGCCCGAGCGACCCCTCCCGCTCTCCGACACGCGTCTCGAAGCGGCAGATGAAGTATGAGCCGAGTGAAAACACAAGAAACACAAGGCCTGAAACAAGGGGCTTCTGAACCTCTGCCTGCCCGGCGGAAAAAAACTTGACCAGCAGGCTGATACCGACTACCGACAGCAGCAGGCCGATGCCCAGCGCTATCAGCAGCTCAAAGCGCCCGATGCCCGGCGCGGCGCTCCCCTCGTTCCCGGGCTCGCTTCTGCCTGAGCGCCGCACGGCAACAAACACCATGAGGCTGGTGCCGATATCAGAAAAACTGTGCCAGGCCTCGGCCAGAACCGCAAGGCTTCCGCTCATACCGTAGAGAATGAATTTCAGTACGGTCAGCAGCGTGTTCAAGGCGGTTGTAACGGCAGCCGTCCGGGCTCTGACATCACCAGGCATGTAACAAAATCCCCGATATATGTTTGTTCTGCCTTATACTACCACGCATGATTCTTCTGATGCAAACCGGAGCAGGCCTTTTTTTCGGTTCCGCGCACGCAATAACAATAAATTAACACTACTATGTCACATATATACAATTATAAAAGAAAAAAACAGGAGACAGCACCATGAAAATCATCCGTTTACTCTCTGCCGTTCTCGTATTGTCCGTGCTTGCTTCGTGCGAAACGAATGATACGCTCACGTTTCTGTACGAAACCGACCCAGAAACAAGGTCGCTTGCACAGAACAACAGCCCCAGCTACCCTGACATGGAATTTATCGTCCTTGCCGACACCCATTATTTCGCTCCCGAGCTGGGCACCGAGGGAAGCGCTTTCGAGGAGTACCTGAGCCACGACCGCAAAATGCTCAAGGAAAGCTCGGAAATACTGCAGGCCGCGGTTGCGGATATCGAAACAAAATCAGCCGACTTTGTCATCATCTGCGGCGACCTGACAAAAGACGGCGAGCTCGAGAGCCACCGGCAGGTTGCCGCCGTGCTTGCCGGCATCGAGTCGAAGGGAACGCCCGTGTACGTCGTGCCCGGCAACCATGATGTCAGCAACGGCGAGTCCATGAGCTTTACCGGCGAAACCTCCCAGCGCGTTCCCACGGTCGACCCGGAATCGTATGCGGCCATATACAATGACTTCGGCTACTCCGAAGCCGTAGCCGTCGACCCCGACTCGCTCAGCTACATCGTCGAGCCGGTGCCGGGGCTGTGGCTGTTCGGGCTCGACTCCTGCCGCTACCGCGAGAATGAGGAGAACGGACACCCGGTGACCGACGGCAGATTCTACGACAAGACCCTGACCTGGATCGAGCAGCAGCTCATCAGGGCCATACGGCAGCAGAAAGCCGTTATCGGCTTCCTGCACCACGGGGTGCTGGAGCACTACCCGGCCAATGAAAAGCATTTCGACGACTACCTGCTCGAAAACTTCGAGCCGATTTCAAAAATGTTTGCAGCCTACGGCATGCGCTTCGTGTTCACCGGCCACTACCACGCCCAGGACGTGACGAAAAAATCATGGGCCTCGACCATTCCGGGCCACTTCCTGTTCGACATCGAAACCGGCTCACTGGTCACCTACCCGGTGCCCTGGCGGCACGTTGCCGTCCGGAACCAGATCATGACGGTAACCAGCTACACGGTGCAGGCGATCGACAGCCGGCCTGAGGACTTTCGCGAGTTTTCCGAGCAGTTCGTGCTCGAGGGCATGACCGGCATCATCAACGAAACCCTTGTAGAGTACGGCGTGCCCGAAAAAGACCAGGAGCTTCTCACGCCGCAGATATCGGAGGCCTATGTCACCCACCTGCAGGGCGACGAGCAGAAGCCCGACACGTATCTGGACTTTACCGGTGTGAGCGCCACGGGCGTGCTGGTCGGGGTCGTTCAGGGCGATCTGGTCAGGGGCTGGTACACCGATCTGCCCCCTCAGGACAACAGCCTTGCGGGCGACATGACGACCGGCGACGTGGAGTGACCCCGTACAAGGCAGGCACCATGTTCGGCGAATGGCTGCTGTGTGACTTTCACATTCATACCCGCGGAAGCGACGGGGCGCTTGAAATCGAAGAGGTCGTCGATCTGTTCGGCACCCACGGGTTCGACGCCGTCGCGATTACCGATCATGTGCTCGATTCGGAATCCCTGGCCCGCTGCCGCCGGGAGGGGATCGAGCCCGGGTGTCTGCCGGCGGAACGGTTCGAGGATCACCTCCTTCGCATGCGGGCCGCCGCGCGCCGGGCCCGGGAAACCTACGGCATGGTTCTGATACCGGGGGTTGAAATCACCAACGACACCCGTGCTTTTCACCTGCTCTGCATCGACATCAGGGAGTTCATCGACCCCGACCTGCCGGTTGAAACAATAATAGAGACAATACACCGGCAGGGCGGTATCGCGGTTGCCTGCCACCCGCAGCAGCGCAACCATATCGCCGAGCAGCAGTCCCGCTATCTCTGGGAAAATCACGAGCGCTTCAGCACCATGTTCGATGCCTGGGAGGTCGCCAACCGCGATGACCTGTTCAACGTTGTGGGATTGAAAAAATTCAACTACCTCGCAAGCTCGGATTTTCACGAGCCGCGTCACCTCTACTCCTGGAAAACTCTCCTGCAGTGTGAAAAAAACCCGGAATCGATCAAGTCGGCCATTCGGACGAACAAGGGCGTGGGTATTTACCTGTACCGCAGCGACGCCCAGATGAACCGGGACTGAAGCAGCTCCTGCGGTTTCGCACCACCGGGCGGGCATCGGGAAAAATAAAACCGGGCAAACCGTGTAGGAGCGGCCTCCGGCCGCGAAAAGAAATCGCAGCTGAAGCAGCTCCTACAGTTTCGCACCACCACAGGCGGGCAGCGGGAAAAGTAAAACCGGGCAGGCCGGGCAGGAGCGGCCTCCGGCCGCTTTAGGA
>CAZFIB010000085.1:5795-17484 GCA_964518865.1 uncultured Thermodesulfobacteriota bacterium | reverse complement strand
GGGTTATTCATGTATCGAACATATGGGTGTAGGAGCGGCCTCCGGCCGCGAAAAAAAATCGCAGCTGAAGCAGCTCCTACAGTTTCGCACCACCAGGCGGGCAGCAGAAAAGCAGTAATTGCGAGCACGTGACCCCGGGCTGGGACCAGGTTATGCATGCAATGAACATAGGGGTGCAGGTGCTATGGCAGGTATCAAAACAGGGTAGCCGGGCAGGAGCGGCCTCCGGCCGTAAAAAAAGATCGCAGCTGAAGCAGCTCCTGCGGTTTCGCACCACCGGGCGGGCAGCAGAAAAATGCTCTGGAATAGTGTGAAGTGCACTAAGGAATATCAAAGACTTACCGTATGTTCATGAGGAGGAGGCATGTTTGCGGGAGCAATAACCACATGAGGTCACCAGGGCGCTACCGGGATTTCAATACATACCTGCGGGAGCTGTTCGGCTGCCGGGTGCAGAAAATCACCCTGGATGCCGGGCTTTCCTGCCCCAACCGCGACGGCACCCTGTCGCGCGGCGGCTGCATCTACTGTAACGAACGCGGCTCCGGCACCGGCGCCTTTCGGCAGGGGCGTTCAATTACACAGCAGATACTGCTGGCGCAGGAAGGCCTGCGGCGCAGGTACCGGGCCAAAAAGTTTCTGGCCTATTTTCAATCGTACTGCAATACCTATGCTCCGCTCGAAAGGCTCAGGAGCCTGTACGACGAGGCACTTGCCGCAGACGATATCATCGGGCTGTCTATCGGAACCCGGCCGGACTGTGTCGGGGCGCCGGTGCTCGATTTGCTGCAGGACTACGCCGGCAGGCATCATGTCTGGATCGAGTACGGCCTGCAGTCCATGCACGATGAAACACTCAGGCGCATAAACCGCGGGCATGACGCCGCCTGCTTCCGCAGGGCGGTTGCCGCCACGGCAGGCAGAGGTATAAAAATATGCGCTCATATCATTCTGGGGCTTCCCGGCGAGGACCGCAGTCACATGCGCGAAACAGCGCGGCAGCTGTCGCAGCTTCCGGTTGACGGCGTCAAAATTCATCTTCTCTATGTTGTCAAAGGCACACAGCTCGAACGACTGTATCGGCAGGGGGGGTACCGCCCGCTTGAACAGGCCGCCTATGCCGACAGTGTCTGTGACGTGCTCGAGCTGCTGCCGCCCGGGATGGTCATACAGCGCCTGACCGGCGATCCGCATCCCGGCGAGCTCGCCGCACCGGTGTGGGCGCTTCAGAAGGATGAAACGCGTGCCATGATACTTGCACGCCTCGAGGAGCGAAACACACGGCAGGGAGCCGGGTGCGCATTGACTGCCTGATAGAATGCAGGAAAGGTGGGTTGCCGCCCGAACAGCAGGCTGTTGAAAAATACCCATATGCTGTGTTGCGCTCATCATTCGTCACTGCGACGTACAATCAAGTACGTCTCATTCCTCATGATTTCGCGCGCCTTGCCTCCGGGCATTTTTGAACAGCCTGGAGAAAATGACTTTTTCAACGACCTGCTAGATATGGGTGCTTCGCAGAAAATCGAGAATATCTTCGAGCGATGCGGTGTTTGACGGTACTTTGTAGCCGGTCGCGATTGTTTTCTGCGTGCCGACATGCTTGATGGGAACAGCGCGCGGCTCTATCTCGCGAAGACGCTGCAGAATTTTTGAATATGTATGTGATTCGGTCATAATATAGGTGGTGCCGTCAAGCGTGTCCGACCTTTCAACATTCATACCCGGAGCTCCCTGTGAAAAATGACTTTATCAAAAAAACCGTTGCCTGTAGTCCTGCTGAATCAGGAAATAACTGCACTTGACCGTATGGCTTCGGAATCCACCGTAAGCGGTTTTTTGGTCAAAACCGTTTCAATGTCAAGCAGCAGCTTTACACCGTCCTTGGTTTTGGCAATGCCTTTGATAAACTCGGTGTCCGCCGCATTGCCGAACGCTGAAGCATCTTCGATTTTGTCTTCAGGAATGTTGAGCACCTCTGAGACCGAATCAACGATGATGCCCATTTGAAGATACGCATCAGCCCATGCGACCTCGACGACGATGATACAGGTCTGCTGGGTGTCGTCGATTGTCTCCATGTCGAACTTTTTTCGCAGATCTATGACCGGAATGACTTTGCCGCGCAGGTTTATGACACCTCGCACAAACGGTGCCGTGCGTGGAACGCGGGTTATGTCCATCAGGCCGATGATTTCCTTTACTTTAATGATTTCGATTCCGTAGTCCTCATTGCCGAGACTGAACGTCAAATACTTTTCAGACCGGACAAACCCGGCATGCTGTTCACTGCCTGTGCTGTCTGTCGTGTTCAGGGTCATATCGCATTCCCCTTGCCGTCGTTGAGCGTCATCATCTGCCGGCACTCGCAAAACCGGCTGCAACAGTATATAGTATTACCATCTTCACGTCAGGGGTTCAATACAGTAAACACAAAACAGCATTTTTTTTAGCCCGGCCCCGTGCCTGCGCCCGGCCATCGCGGCGCCTGCTATGCCAGTGCTTCGCGTACCGAGTATGCAAGGTCCGGCTTGCTGAGCGGTTTGAGGATGAAATTCTTGATGCCGAGATTGCGGGCTTTCAACACATCCTCGGGTTCCGCAAATCCGGTACACAGCAGCACCGGCACGTCCGGCCGGACCCGTAACAGTTTGCCGACCAGGTCGAAGCCGGTGATTTTGGGCATGGTTTTATCGGTGATAACCAGATCAAAGGCATGCGGCTCATGTTTGAATCGTGCCAGGGCCTCCTCCGGACTTGTCATTCCCACTACTTTGTAGCCGAGCCGTTCAAGCATTTCCCTGCCCGCGTCCACGAGCTGCGGCTCGTCGTCGACCAGGAGAATGGTTTCGCTGCCGTGCGGGACGGGCTTTTCCGCCTGTTCGGCGTGTTCCGTTTTTTGTCGTTCGACAATCGGCAGCAGGATTTCAAAGGTTGTGCCGCAGCCGGGTGAGCTTTCAACCGTAATTGAGCCGCTGTGGCTGGCGACAATCCCCTTGACGACCGCAAGCCCGAGGCCGGTTCCCTCACCCTGCTCCTTTGTCGTAAAATAGGGCTCGAAAACGTTTTCGATATTTTCTTTTTTTATGCCGACGCCCGTATCACCGACGGTAATTCTGGCGTAGTTGCCCGGCGGCAGGTCGGACGGGCAGCCGTTTTCACCGGGCACGAGAGCTGTTTTTCGCAGGCCTATCGTCAGAACACCGCCTTCGTTCTTCATGGCATGCCAGGAGTTCGTGCACAGGTTCATGATTATCTGGTGTATCTGGGTGGGGTCGGCCATGACCGTATCCTGAACCGCTTTGATATCCATACGGATTTCTATGGTCGTGGGCAGGGTGGCACGCAGAAATTTTATGGTTTCCTTGATAATGGGCGTCAGCATGACAAGCTGTTTTTTGCGCTCGGTCTGGCGGCTGATTGCCAGTATCTGACCGGTCAGGTCTTTGGCGCGGTTGGCGGCGTTGAGCACATGCGTGAGATACTTGTGCACCTTCGGCAGGCTGCGGACATCTTCCAGCGACATTTGTGTGAAGCCGATAATGGCCCCCAGAATGTTGTTGAAATCATGGGCTATGCCGCCTGCAAGCATGCCCAGCGGCTCCATTTTCTGGGCCTGGCGCAGGTGGCTTTTCAGCTTTATTTCCCTGGTGACGTCACGCCCGATCAGGACAAAGCACGAAACAGCTTCGGATGTATCACGCACCGGCGATATGGTCAGCTCGAGTTCGCAGGTAAATCCGTCTTTTTTCTTCGCAGCCATGTGACCGGACCACACCGTGCCGCGGCTGATCGTATCCCAGACATCGATGAAGTGGGGGTTGCTGCCGTGTCCGTTGCTGAAGATACGAAGGCCCTGCGCGATCATTTCTTCGCGCGTGTATCCCAGGGCCGTTTCAAGGGCGGGATTGATGTAGAGAATCACGCCGTTCGTATCGATAATCATCACCGTTTCCCGGGCCTGCTCGATGGCGGTCGACAGGCGGACGCGTTCGATCTCTGCCTGCTTTCTGTCGGTAATATCAATGCACGACCCGGCCATGCGAAGGGGGCGGCCGTCCTGTGCATGTTCGACGATTTTGCCGCGGCTGAGCACCCACTGCCACTCGCCTGATACTGTCTGCATGCGGAACTCGCTTTGAAACAGGTCGCTTTCACCGGACCGGCAGGCGTTGAGCTCACGCAGCACCTTCGGTCGGTCTTCGGGATGCACAATGTCGTTCCAGGACCGGCGGGTTTTGAGGCAGTCATCTTCGCAGTCCCGCAGCCTGCCGGCAGCGCAGGTGCTGAGGATCAGCGTATCGGCTGCAAGGTCCCAGTCCCACAGGCCGATCTGCGTGCTCTGCAGAAACAGATCGATCCGCTGCTCGATAGCAAGCAGGCATTTTGCCGTTTCCGAGAACCGTTCCAGAACCTGCCCGGCCGCATCCCTATCGGTGCAGTCGGCGGTGAGCGGGCCGTGTGTTTTTTTCTGCATACCGACCATATCCTTTATAACGCAGCTTGGGTTTACGATGAGAGCATTTTCCAGAACGCTATAGCCACTCTGTCATTTGGCAGGAGCATTGCGACTGAGACATCTCAAGCCAGTACAGATAGTTCTCCCTGCGGTCGCGATGACAAAAAACCAGATGGCTGCAAAAGAAAGCTTCTCCAGCCCCGCGGACATGCGGGGCACACTTCAGGCTCATCACGGAGCGTTGCTACCACAGCTCAACATTTTTCTCGCTTTTCGCTTTTTGCTGGGCAAGGCGCTTCTGCCAGTACTGTTTTTCCTGCTCTGCTATCCTGATTTTTGTTGTGCTGGCGATTTTACGCGCAAAGACCGAGAAATCCGAATGCGAAAAAACAATCACGCGGCCCAGCGGGCCGCCGAGATCCCGGGCGGTTACGGGTATCTGCTCGTTTTTGAGAAATTCGCAGATAAAGCGGCAGTTGACCTCACCGACACAGGCAAACGTCTCTTGTCCGTTCTGTGCGGTCAGAATGGTGGCGCCGCCGAACACCTTGGCGCGCATGTATCTTTTCTGCGCGCCGAGCTCCAGCATCCTGTTGATCAGCAGTTCCATGGCATGGACGCCGTAGCGCCCGGCTTCGCTGATGCATGCGGGCATCTCCCTGGAGTAGCGTCCGTTGCTCAGCAGAAAATGATTCATGCCTATTACCTTGTTGATGGGGTCATACAGGCACGCTGCAACGCATGACCCCAGAAGGGTCGATATAATGCAGTCGCTGTCTGCCGCATAGTACTCCCCCGGCTTGAGCCGCACATGATTTTTTGCCGATTGAAGATCGGCATACTCCGCAAGCTCTTTCGGCAGTTTCACTCTGCGTCCCTATACGAACGATACGGTTGATGCCCGGCAGTCTGTGCGTTTCGTACCGCATTTTCACTCTTCGAAAGCGCCCGCTCGTCAGGCCGGCGGTTGTGTGCCATCAGCCTTAATGATCGGCCGGGCTGTTGTGCGCGAGTTCGTCGATCGCACTCAGCAGCTTCTGGCTGGAAAAGGGCTTGGTCAGGGTGCAGTCCGCGCCCAGAGCTGCTGCCAGCAGCAGATAGTTGTCGGGTGTGCCGACGCCTCCGCCGGAAACCGCTATGATCTTTGTCGCGGGATAATCGTGCTTCAGCTCCCTGATCGTTTCCAGCCCCTCTTTTTCGGGCATGATGATGTCGGTAATAACGATATCGGCCTGCTGCGTGCCGTGCATCTGCAGGGCGACCTTGCCGTCGGGCGCTTCCATGACCTCATGGCCGGCCCGCTTGAGCAGCCTGCGCAGGGTCGACCTGAGATTCTCATCATCGTCGGCAATCAATATCCTGGCCATTGCTGGTATCCTTTTTCAGACCTGTGCTTCCATTCCGCCGTCCTGCTCCGGCGCTGCTTCGGCTTCCGTCACGGCTTCGCTTCCGGCGCCGACCATCATCAGTTCATCCGTCGTAAACACGCGGTCGATGTCCAGAATGATGATGAAATCCTCATCGCGCTTTCCGATTCCGCGGATAAACTCGGTGCGCCACTTTGAGCCGATCTTGGGGGGCGGATCGATGTGCTCGGGATCGAGGTCCATGACCTCCTTGACCGAGTCGGCAAGCGCGCCGATGACGGTGGTATCCTCCTCGATCGCTATCTCGGTCAGGATGATGCAGGTGTTGACCGACTGCTCGGTGGCGGTCATGCCCAGCTTGAGCCGCATGTCAACAACCGGCACCACGCTGCCGCGCACGTTTATCACGCCGCGCATGAAATCAGGGGCCTGCGGCACCTTGGTTATGTTCATGTAGTCGAGCACCTCGCGGACTTTCAGCACGGGCAGGGCGAAGATTTCCTCGCTCAGGGTGAACGTGAGATACTGGGCTGCTTCGGTAATGCTTTCTACGGCCATGGTATGTCCTCCTGTAGCGGCGTGCCGGGCTTTCACGAAAGCGGCACGCCGCAGTCTGTCCGGGTTTAGTATTTTACGAACTCGTCATCCAGGTGATCCGCTTTGGCTGTCTGTTCGTTCATTTCGATCTTTACGCCGTCGCTTTTTTCCGTGCCGCCGTTTGTCTTGTCGGCAATGGCCTTCTGCTGTTTTGCAGCAGGTTTCTGCCGGGGCGCGCGGGGTGCGGCTGCCGCGGACACCTGCGGGCGGGTCACCCGTGTCTGCTGCGCGGCGCCTTCATTGCCGATCTTGAAAAACGCAATGGCCTCCTGCAGGCCGCGGGCCTGGTCCGTCATCTCGCCGGCGCTGGCGGACATTTCCTCTGCGCTGGATGACATGTTTTCCGAGCTGGAGGACATTTCCTCGGATGCCGAGGCATTCTGCTGGATGACCTGGTCGAGCTGCTGGATGGCCTTGTTGATCTGGTCGGCGCCCGAGTTCTGCTCGTTGCAGGCCGCGCTTATTTCCTGGACGAGATCAGCGGTTTTCTGAATGTCGGGCACGATCTTGGTGAGCAGCTCGCCGGCCTGTTCGGCGATCATGACGCTGTTGCCGGAAAGCTCGTTGATCTCCGCGGCAGCGGTCTGGCTGCGCTCGGCAAGCTTTCTGACCTCGGATGCCACGACGGCAAACCCCTTGCCCGCATCGCCGGCCCGGGCCGCCTCGATGGCCGCGTTCAGGGCCAGCAGGTTGGTCTGGCGGGCGATTTCCTCGATGATGGAAATCTTGTTGGCGATGTCCTTCATGGCGCTGACCGTCTCGGCCACCGACTTGCCGCCCTGCTCGGCGTCGCCTGCCGCCTGGAGGGCGATTTTTTCGGTCTGCATGGCATTGTCGGCGTTCTGCTTTATGTTGGCGCCCATCTGCTCCATGGAGCTGGAGGCCTCCTCGGCGGCGGCTGCCTGCTCGGTCGCGCCCTGGGAGAGCTCTTCCGCGCTGGAGCTCATTTCTTCGCTGGTGCTGGCCACATTGTCGGCGGCGTTTTTCACGTTGTCCGACATGTACATGACACTGTCGGCGCTGTTGCGCACCTGCAGCATGATTTCCCGCAGCCGGGCGACCATGTTTTTGAGCGCCGTGGCGAGCTGGCCGATCTCGTCTTTCTGATCGAGATCGATGGTGGCGTTCAGGTCGCCGTCGGCGACCTTTTTAGCAAAATCCACGCCCTTGATTATTGGGACAGTTACCATGCGTGTTAAAAATATCGCAAACACGACACCGATAATCAATGCCACCACAAGGCCGATTATCATGATGCGGGATGCAGAAGACAGCGAGTCTACTGCCAGATCGGCTATTTGCAGGGTTTGCTCCATGCCGGCCTGGGCAGTCGCCTGCGACTTTGCCAGAACTTCATCGGCGACCTTTGTACGCTCCCTGTTCAGCTGCTCCCGCTTCAGCCAGTTCTGGAGAAACGATTCCATGGCCTGCTTGTAGTCGGCGCCGGCACGTTCTATCTCATCGAGCCGCTGCAAATCTACGTCAAGCCGGGTTATGTTTCTGATCGCCTCCATTTTCAGATCGACGGTGGCGAAATCGGCGATTGTCTTTCTCAGCATTTCAGGATCGCGTATAGCCTGTGATTTGAAGTTGCCTACACGCGCGGCATTGCCCAGGTCGATGATATCATTGATAAGGGTTATTTTCTGAAGACGTTCATCAAGTGCCGCAAAAGAAGCGCCGTCCTTTATTTCTTCGGTCATTTTTTTGTTTTGCCCGGTAAGGTACTCGTTGCAGTTTTTCATGTACACTGCTGCTGCTGCATCAAGGTTGCTGCGGTTTGCAGCCAGTTTTTCGTTGACAGCTATGGTCTCCTTGGAAAGTTTTTCATATTCTCTGACCTTCGCTTCAGCTTCGTCGACCGCGCCTTTGAGTTCCACCAGATGCGGTGACTTCTTTGCAAGTTCCTTTGCCTCATTCAGGTAGGAATAGACCATCTTTAGTTTTTCCTGCCCGGCATCAAGATAGGCCGTCTCTTCCGTAAACGCATATCCCCGCATTGCATACATGGTCTGAAGAGAATTGCGCTCGATTTCATTGGAAACCGCGACTTCCGGCACGAACTCTTTAGCCAGCTTTGTCGATTCGGTCTGGACGTCCCCCATGTTCTTAACCGCAAGAGCGCCGAGCAGCACGGCTATTGCGATAAGCAGACCGAATCCGACACCCAGTTTTTTTCCGATTTTTAAATTTTTCCAATTCATGCTCTCCTCCTCCATCTTGCAAGATTATTAATAAATTTTAAAATCAAGGACTTCGCTGGCTTTATCTGTGTCCTGATAATACAAGGTATGTGCCAAACCGCAGGCAGTGTGGTGAGTTAAATTTAATATAGTAAAATCAATTAGTTGAAAGCATATACCATATTGAATTTGTATTGATTCCGGGCCGTGCCGCTCTCATTTTGTCTTGAATAAAAAGACATGTCTGAAAAAAGAAGACAGGAGCGAACGGTCAAGAGGCCGGAGGGAAGGGGGAAAAGAAGCACGTGAGCCGGAGTGCCTTTCGCCGTATTTGATACTGTCATTGCGAGCGATTGACCCCGCAGGGCTGCTCCGGGGTTATTCATGTAATGAAAAGAGGTGTACCGTCAACCCGTCATTGCGAGGAATCCCGCGAATGCGGGATGACGCGGCAATCTCAGGTTAAAGGTAAAGAGGCAAAGAGGTAAAAGGGTAAAACAGTGTAGGCCGGACTAAGAACCGTGAAGATACCTGCATGCCCTCATTATTGCCGGACACGCTTACGCTTTGTCCGGCCTACGGGTACGCTTCAGCAGAAGGTTCGTGTCCGGCTTTTTGTCCCCGCAATGGCGTTGTGGTGTGGCGGGTCGCTGCGATCCGGTGTGCAGAGCCGCTCAAGCATGGTTGTTTTGCCGACCTGTCGCGGGCCGGTCAGCAGTAACACCGGAAATTGTTCCGATGTCTCAAGCCAGACATCTTCAAGGGCACGGGTATAATACATTGCACATACCGACTAATAATCATGGGTAAACCTCCGGCTCCGCCGGAGGACTCACAATGTATGACATATGCGGGAATATAAGAAAACCTCCAGACTTGGTGAAGTGCTCAAAGTTAACCGAAAGAGCAGTAGGGTGGGTGAAACCCACCGTTTACGGGATAATTAACAAAAAGTGCTCTGATTTTCTGTCGGAAGCAGCAGTAGGGTGGGTGAAACCCACCGTTTACGGGCCTTGAAGATGCAGTTTGTTTTTGATGTCGTTGACTGTGTCAGGCATGCGACACCATGCACGGTAAAAACATACCAGCAAAACAGCAAAGGTGATTGTCAACAAAAGACCGGTCGGTACATCGATATCGAACCCAATAAACAATATCAAAGTTCGTAACAGGTGGGTTCCGCTTGGCTGCACCCACCCTACAAAACTGTTTTCTCCATACGGCGAACCCTTGCGGGCGTGAGATTTCCCGGTCGCCGTGCTCCTTCCAAATGACAGAATGACTCTATCGCTGTAGCGGCCTCCGGCCGCAAAAAAAATCGCAGCTAAAGCAGCTCCTGCAATCCGGCACCACCCGGCGGATTTTTTTTCAGGCTCAAGCCGTGTTTTTTCAGCAGGCCGTACAGGTAGGAGCGGGCAACACCGGCAAGCCTGCAGGCTTTTTTTATATCACCGCCGGCAGCGTCGATGAGACGTTTCAGATAGGTTATTTCAGCTTCATTGACCGCCGATTCACGCACCTGCTTGAGTGTGGGCAGTTTTGCATGCGACTGCATTGTGTCTGATGTCCGTGGTGTGCCTTTGTGTTTCAGGGACGCCCGCGCACGGTGGATGCGGATGGAGTCAGGCAGGCGGTTGGGGTGAATCGTAGTCTTGTGCGTGGCAGTCGCCAGGGTCCACTCGATCGTATTGATCAGCTCGCGCACATTTCCCGGCCAGGGATAGTTGCTCAGGGCGTCGAAAAAATCATCGGAAAATCCCTCGATGCTGATGCTGCGCCGGCGGCATATCAGCCCTGCATAATGGCGGGTCAGCTCTTTGATGTCCTCCGGCCGCTCGCGCAGGGGCGGAATGTTAATTATGATCGATTGCAGTCGATACAGCAGATCGCTGCGAAAGGTGTCTCCCGTTGCAGCCATTTCCGCAAGGGGCCTGTTGGTTGCGGCAACCAGCCTGAAGTCGCTGCTTTGCTCGCAGCTCGCACCGAGCGGCCGGAAGCGGCGCTCCTGCAGCACCCGCAGGAATATTTTCTGGATGTGCAGCGGCAGCTCACCAACCTCGTCAAGAAACAGGGTTCCGTTGTGGGCCTGGGCGACCAGGCCCTCGACGTTTTGCACCGCACCCGTGAAGGCACCCTTTTTGCTGCCGAACAGACTGCTTTCAATCAGCGTGTCGGGAATGGCCGCGCAGTCGACAACAACGAAATTGCTGCGGCGCCGGCTGCTGTTTTCATGGATTGCGCGCGCGAACAGCTCCTTGCCGGTGCCGGTTTCTCCGGTTATCAGCACCGGTGCATCGGACACCGCGGCCCGTGCCACGCAGTCGAGGCACTCGCTGATGGCAATGCCCGACCCGATTATTCCGTCGCGCTTCAGCGCAGGCGTGCGTCCCGCAGCGTTTTGTCTGGCCTCACGGTACTGCAGGGCGCGGGTGAGCTGGAGCACGATGTTCTGCTTGGAAAAGGGCTTTTCAAGATAGTCCCAGGCGCCGTTTTTAACGGCCAGCTCGGCTCCGTCAGGGCTGCCCATGGATGTTATGATGATAACCTCGGGCGATCCCGGCCACCGGCGGATATCGGGCAGCAGGTCGAGGCCGCTGCCGTCCGGCAGCTGGACGTCGAGCAGGACCACATCATATGTTTCGCCGCGACCGGCAGCGAGACCCTCAGCGCAGGTAAGCGCGCATGTGGAGCGGTGTTCCATGCTTTTGACAATGCGGGAAAGTGTTTCGCACATCATGCGGTCGTCGTCGATAATCAGAATATGGGCCATGTGACAGGCAGTCCTTTCAATGCTTTTTGCAGCAGGACAATTTTCGTCAGCTGTATTTTCTGCAAATTTTTCAGGTAATACTGTTTTTTTGAACAACGTCATTGCGAGTCACGCCCCGGCGTGACTCGCAATGACGGTTTTGCTGATCTCCTGCACCCATATGTTCGATACATGAATAACCCGGTCCCGCCCGTGGTCAATTGCTCGCAATTACTGCTTTTCTGCTGCCCGCCTGGTGGGGCGAAACCGTAGGAGCTGCTTTAGCTGCGATTCTTTTTTCGCGGCCTGAGGCCGCTCCTGCACCCATATGTTC
>CAZFIB010000085.1:0-5695 GCA_964518865.1 uncultured Thermodesulfobacteriota bacterium | reverse complement strand
CCCGGTCCCGCCCGTGGTCAATTGCTCGCAATTACTGCTTTTCTGCTGCCCGCCTGGTGGGGCGAAACCGTAGGAGCTGCTTTAGCTGCGATTCTTTTTTCGCGGCCTGAGGCCGCTCCTACACCCATATGTTCGATACATGAATAACCCGGTCCCGCCCGTGGTCAATTGCTCGCAATTACTGCTTTTCTGCTGCCCGCCTGGTGGGGCGAAACCGTAGGAGCTGCTTTAGCTGCGATTCTTTTTTCGCGGCCTGAGGCCGCTCCTGCACCCATATGTTCGATACATGAATAACCCCCGAACCCGCCCGGGGTCACGTGCCCGCAATGAGCACCGTTATCACGACTTTTCTGTAGTAACAGGTTGTATGTGCTGCTTGTTCAGCCGAATACAATCCCATTATGTTTTTCAAGCACCGTGCTTTTTTTCGATTGCCCGGCGGACCGTTTCATCCAGCTCTTTTCTCACCAGCGGCTTGTGCAGAAACTCGGCTATGCCGATATCGGATATTTTGCCGATGTCGCAAACCTCGCTCATGCCGGTGCAGAGTATGACCGGGATGTCGGACCGCACCTGCTTTATTTGTTTTGCAAGCTCGAAGCCGGACATCGTCGGCATGGTTTTGTCGGTAATGACGAGGTCGAAGGCATCGGGGCTGCCGGTGAATATGTCAAGCGCCTTCAGTGGGTCGGCAGCAACGGTCACCGTGTACCCGAGCCGGGAGAGCATGCGCCGGGCCGCGCTTGCAAACAGCTCTTCGTCGTCGACGAACAGTATTCTTTCGCTGCCGCCCGATGGTTCCCCCACCCCGGCGCCCTCCGGCGGCTTTTGTGAAGCAGCCACCGGCAGCAGCACGCGGAAGGTCGCTCCGGCGCCGGGATTGTTATCGGCCGTGATCGTGCCCTTGATGCTTTTGGCGATGCCCAGGGCTACCGAAAGACCGAGACCGCTTCCTTCACCGACCCGCTTCGTGGTGAAGTAGGGATCGAATATCTTATGCAGATTATCGGCAGCTATGCCGCAGCCCGTATCCGATACCGTCAATTCCGCATACTCTCCTGCGGGCAGGCCTGCAGTGTCTCCGGGCGCTACCGTTCTGTTTTCAAGCGTTATGGTGAGAATGCCGCCCGAGTCCTCCATTGCGCGCGCAGCATTGGTGCAGAGGTTGACCAGTATCTGGTGTAGATGGTTCGGCTCGCACACGACCGTGTCGCGCTCGGCCAGGATATTCTGGCGTATGTTGATGGAGGACGGCAGGCTTGCCCGCAAAAACTTGATCGATTCCTTCAGCTGCGGTGTCAGCTTGAGGGGTGCGAGTTCCTTTTCGGTGCGCCGGCTGAACAGAAGAATCTGTTTGATGAGATCCTGCGCCCGGCGTGAGCCTTTGAGAATCTGGGAGACGCTTTGATGGGTATCGGAGCCTGTGGGCACGTCTTCCATGGCCATTTCGGTATTGGTCATGATGATGCCCAGAATATTGTTGAAGTCGTGGGCGATGCCGCCGGCCAGTATCCCGATAGCCTCCATTTTCTGAAGCTTCCGGATCTGTTCCTCCATGGAGGCTCTCTCCGAGAGGTCACGGATAATCGTACCGATGCGTATGCGCCCGTCTTCGGTCCAGGTCGACGCGGTCATCTGGCTGGGAAACTCGGAGCCGTCTTTGCGCTGCCCGCTGCCTCTGCGTATTGTGTCGACGCTGCCGGCTTCGATGTGCGCTACGGTTTCGTCTATGGTCGGCCCCCTGCCGTCTTTCATGTGGTCGGGTGAGAGCATCCAGAACGGCCGGCCGACCGCCTCTTCAGCGGTGTAGCCGAACATGGTTTGCGCACTTTCATTCCAGAAAATTATGTTCAGGCTGTCATCCACGATGACGACCGCTTCGGGCAGTGACTCGACCAGCGAGCGGAAGCGCTGCTCGTTTTCCCGGAGTGCGATTTCCGCCTGCGTGCGTTCGGTGGTGTCGTTGACAATGGCTATGAAAAAATCTATGCCTGTATCATCATTGCGAATGCACCTGGCTGATACCTGGGCGTAGATTACGGAGCCGTCCTTGCGGATATAGCGTTTTTCCATTGAAAGGCCGTCTGTTTCTCCGGCCAGAATCCTGCCGTACAGCGCCTCTCCGGACTCCCGGTCGTCCGGATGCGTTATGCGGTCTATGGCTGTTCCCGTAAGCTCATCACGGCTGTAGCCGAATATTTCACACAGCCTGTCGTTGACTTCAATCCATTGCCGGTCGGGAGAAATGACGGCCATGCCGACGATACCGAGTTCGTAAAACGTTCGAAACCACTGATCGTTTTTTACCAGCCCCGGCAGTATGTTACTGCCTGCATTCTTCTTTGTTTTCTGAACCACACGCGTCTCCGGATGCGCCGAACCACACCTGTACACATTATTTGGGCCGGACTGAAAAAATACAGGGGGTAGCCGTTTTCGTTCGAGTATGAAACATACGCTGTGTCGCTGGTGTCAGCAACACTTGTTGAAATATCCAAGATGCGTGCCAATGTCCACAAAAATCAGACAAATAATAAACAAAGATAAATCATATAATTATAAAATTTACTGGAGTGCTTGCCGGTAGTGGTGCGGCGTGGGTGTCTTTTATTGCAGGACATGTCCTGTTGTGCAAGACAGTTGCGGGGATTGTATGGCGCTTATAAAATAGTGCAGCCGGGCAGGAGCGGCCTCCGGCCGCGAAATTCGCCCGCACAGCGGTCTCCTGCAGAAGATGCTTCACCAATCTCACCAGGTATGGTGCGGTGTACATGGAGATTGTTTCACTTCGTTCGCAATGACAGTACAAATTAACGTTATGGAAAATCAATAACTCAGCTTATGTTCATCTGGAGGGGCCGGGTGACCGAGAAATCTCTTCAGGGCGTGAGATTTCTCGGTCGCGACGCTTATCCGAAACGACGGAGTGAATAACGCTTGGAGAAGTGTACGGCTGTACAAGGCCATACCGGTAGTCAGGCAGTAGTGAAACGCAGAGTGTTGCGTCTCTACAGGCTTCTGCCGTCCAGAATATCGCGCACAGTCGCGGCCAGTTCACGCCGGTTGAACGGTTTCATTATCAGTGCTTTGATACCCGTCCTGCGGCATATGTCCTCGCTTATGTGATCGCTGTGCCCGGTACACACGATAATAGGGAGATCACTGCGCACGGACAGCATCATTTCGGCAAGCACTTTGCCCGTCATCACGGGCATGGTCATGTCGGTGACGACAAGGTCGAATGTCCCGGGGGCCTGCATAAAGCGATCGAGCGCTCCGCGGCTGTCGGTACAGGCGGTCACGGCATATCCCAGTTTGCGCAGCATGCGCTCGGCTATCATCAGCAGGGGGTGCTCGTCGTCGATGAGCAGGATGTGTTCGCTTCCTCCGGGCAGGGGCCGTTCGGCTGAAGCGGTTTCAATCACCTGATCTTTTGCCAGCGGCAGCAGCACTTTGAATGTCGTTCCCCGGCCGGGCTCGCTTTCAACCGTTACCGCGCCCTTGTGGTTTTTTACTATTCCGTAGACGACCGACAGGCCCAGGCCGGTTCCCTTGTCAACCTCCTTGGTCGTGAAAAACGGATCGAATATTTTATCGATACTGTCTTCGGGTATGCCGCAACCGGTATCCTTCACGCTCAGGACGGCATAGTTTCCGGCAGCCACCTCTTCGAAACCGATTATGTGGGTTTCTTCAAGCGTAATGTTTTCAAGCCCGATTTCGAGGCTGCCGCCGGTATCGGTCATTGCCTGTTCCGCGTTGACGCACAGGTTCATGAGGACCTGGTTGATCTGGGTGGCATCGGCCATGACACAGTCATGCGGGCAGTCGATAGAGGACAGGATGTCGACGGTTGCGGGTATGGTCGAGCGAAGCATTTTCAGGCTTTCCTTTACCAGGGGTCCCAGGTGCAGGGAGGCCATCTTCTGTTTGTCTTTGCGGCTGAAGGTCAAAATCTGTTTGACCAGATCGCGCGCCCGGAAGGCCGCTTTCTGAACCTGTTCTGCGGTACGGTATGCCTGGCTGTCGGGCGGGGCATCATCCATGAGCATTTCGATATTGCCGATAATCACGCCGAGCATGTTATTGAAATCATGCGCGATACCGCCGGCAAGCGTTCCGATGGATTCGATTTTCTGGGCCTGGTGCAGCTGCTCCTCCATGTGCCGGCGTTCTTTTTCACGCTTGTCGTTTTCCAGCTTTCCATGCAGTATCGGGGATATGTAATGCGCTATGTGCTCGAGCCGTTCGATATCGTCTTCAGCATAGTCCGTGTTTTTGTTGGCTACCACGATCTGTCCGATAAGGGTGCCGCGATACACAATGGGAACCGCCAGAGCGTTGTCGAGCGGCAGATGCCCTTCCGGCGGCGAAAGATTACTGTTCAGGCAGAGAGTTTTTTTCTCCATCAGGCTTTTGCCCCAGAGCCCTCCCCAGGCATTCCGGTCGAAAACAATAGACTTCTCCGCCATTTCGCATTTGTCCCACACCGTGCGCGTCATGCTCGGGCAGACCAGGCTTCCCTGCTCATCGATAAATCCGATGTACCCGAGTTTGCTTGCCAGGGATGCCAGCAGTATGTCGAGGATATCATTAAACATGTTGTCGGGCGGTGACAGCAGAAAGACATTTGCCAGCCTGTTGATGAGCTCGACCTCCCTGCCGGCTTTCAGCAGGCGCTGCTCGAGGTGCTTCTGCCGCGTTATGTCCGTGCTGATGCCGCACATGCCCACCGGTGTTTCGTCCCGGTCGTAAATAACCCGTGACCGGCAGTCGAGGATACTTTCAGTGCCGTCTTTTGCATAGTTCACGACCTCGCCGCGCCATGCGCCGTTTGCGCGGGTGGCCTCGATGATGTCACGCTGGGCGGCGCCGCGGGAGGTGTCCTCGCCGTACAGCTCGACCGATTGTCCGATAAGCTCGTCGCGGCTGCGCTTCAGCGTGCGGCACTCGGCATCGTTTACATAGGTTATCCTGCCGTCCAGATCGGTGGCGGTAACGCGGTCCTCGATCTGATCGAGAATCATGGCCTGGAAGCGCAAATCATCCTCGGCCTTTCGGGTTTCTGAGATGTCGCGGATGACACCGGTGAAATACAGCTCTCCCTGCTGGGTCCAGGTGGACTGGGACAGTTCGGCACGAAACGTCGAGCCGTCTTTGCGGGTGGCGGTGTACTGCCTGCCGGTAACGGGGCTAAAGGCCTGCCGACCGGCGGCAACCATGCCGAGGGCCTGTTCCTGCGCGCTTTTTTCCAGGGGATCGGCGATGAGGGAAAAGTACCGGCCGAGAATCTCCTCCCGCGAGTAGCCGTACATCTGCTCGGCGGCGCGGTTCCACGAGACGATGATACCTTTGCTGTCGCAGGTGACGATAGCATCGTGTGATGACTCGACAATGCTGCGGAACCGTTCCTCGTTGTCCTTCAGCTGCTGCTCGGCCTGTCTGCGTGCGGTGATGTCCCGCACTATAACGCTGTGAAACGTGTCCGGGCCTTCTTCCCAGCTGGTGTGGGATGCCTCCACGATTATTTCAGTTCCGTCTTTTCGGCGCGCAACTGTTTCGAATCAGTAGTGTCCGGTTAAATATCAAACAAATTTAGCTGGTTAGCCGGACGGTTATCATTTTCTATACGTTTAAAGTCGGCGAAGGCCTGTAAAACGGGCATTTTATGCAAAACGGTGACGCTCAATATCTG
>CAZFIB010000084.1:0-17613 GCA_964518865.1 uncultured Thermodesulfobacteriota bacterium | reverse complement strand
TGACGGCCATTTTCATGGTGCGGCTGCCCATCGAGGCTTTGACCCGAGAGACCGCCAAAGCTGCGGCCGTGCCTTACCTGTTGGATATCAGGCTCACCAAGACCCTTTATCGTTTCTCCCGGGTGGTACGCAGTATCAGCCTAAAGCGAATCAAAAGCTGGTGCATGACTACCGGCCGGCTTTGCCGTTCTGCTACCTGTCGTAATACGCCGTATAGGTCCAGACAACATAACATGCTGCGCAGTTCAGCCAGCCAACCCCCAGCTGAAACTCATCGCCCTCGTAGGAAGCATACGGGATACTGATATCGAACGATGTCGACGGAACATCGGAACAGTTGGTACTCCACGGGGTGTAGCAGTAGCCGGGCATGCTGTCGGGCCATCGCCCGTCCAATAAGTAGATGAACGTCAGACCGGTTCCGTCTCCCTCGGTCACTGTGCCGTCGTGCGAAAAGGTGACGTCGAACGTCAGGGGTTCCTGCGGGACAAGCACCGTCGGGGGCGTTGCGAAGCTGGAGGTAAGCGTTACGTTGTGGTACTCGAATTCATGATCGACATGGCGGTCCTGCATGCTGATGCTGTTTTCCTTGACGTCGAAGGTCTGTGTCTTGCCTGCGTAGCGGGGGTCGGTGTACCAGCCGTCCGGGTACCCGTTAGTCCCGCCCGCGAAAGCGGTTGTCTCGTCATTGGGATTGGCTTCGGTTTTCGTGAGCACCCAGCGCAGTTCCTGTTGAGCGGCTACGCTTGTGGTCGTGCTGCTTGTGCTCGTATCGTCGATGCAGGTGTTTCCGCTGTCGATACAGGCCGGATCGTCGGCACAGTCGGCGTCGTCGCAGTCGGCCAGAAGGTCGCCGTCATCGTCGATACAGTCATTGTCGCAAATCTCAATGCAGGCGGTGTGACCGCTGCAGTTTGCATCATCACAATCCGCTATGCCGTCCCCGTCGTCATCCTTGTCGTTGTCGCAGATTTCCAGGTCACAGGGCGAGGTGCAGTCGCAATACCCGCTGGGACAGTCATAGTACATGTCGCAGCGGTTGTCGTAACATGTGCCGCTTTGCTTCGGCGTCTCGCCTCTGTAGCAGGCGCCCAGGATGCAGGCGAATGCTTCATCGTTGCAGTTGCGGCACTCAGGCTCCGAATCATAGATGAGCGACCACGAAAACGCCCGGCAGCCGTATTCGTCAAAGCACTGATCGTGGTCTGCACAGCAGCCGATCATACACTCGAAATCATACATGAGATCGCAGCCCGGTGCATCCAGAGCAGCCACCCTTCCTTCGCCCTCCGGATCGCCGAGTATTTTATGGGCAAGGAAGACGGCCGCCCGGTTCAGCTCATACGAGGAGGGCAGACCGTCAAGCGGCTCGTCGAGTTCGATCAGATGCGTGCTGCCGTCGGGCAGCGTAAGCAGTCCCCCTGAAATCGTCGCTTCAACGCTCACCACGGTGGAGTCATCGGCATCGGTAACCACAACCGTTCGCGAGCCGCCCGTTTCGGAAGTGCTAGCGGTGAGCGTCAGCTCTCCATTGGTAAACGTTTCGGTGTCCTTATTATCCTTCGGGTATTCGCAGGAAACAAAAACGGCAAGCACGCCCGCACAAAAGAAGCCGATACACCACAACGGAATCCGCCATCCGGCATTGATCCTGTTCATATCCCCACCTCATCCATTGACAGTTCACGATTTTTTGTGCCACGGTAATCGTCGGAATACCCGGCATCACACGAGATCGATACGGTTTCGTTCACGTTTGCTGACCCCCGTATGTGTATATATATAGTATAGCAGTTCTGTTTTTTGTTAAAAGTATAATTTTTTCAGTATTTTATCTGCTATCTTTTGCAGAACCTGAAAGCAGGAAATCGACATGTTCACAATCGGCCCCTCACCTTCAGGATCCGGGACCTGGACGCTATCGTAAGTCGAAGCCGCTAAAAACCTGCGCCGCCATAACGCCGGCACGTGAACTCTCAATTCCGTTGCGCACCCGCACCAACAGAACCCGTCCGTTTTCCCAAGCTTTTTCTTGACTCGGGTTTGTGAAGCGGTATATAAAGAAAACTTAACCGAGACTAAACAAATCCTTTCGGGGGAACGGGATATGAAGCAGGTTAATGTTCTGGTGGTGGATGACGACAGGGAGGTTCTCAGCACGCTGGCCGAGATTCTTTCCGAGCTCAGGGTGAACCCGATCACGGCCGGTGACGGTGCCGAGGCGATCGAAAAGATACGGACCCGCAAGATCGATCTGATCATCACCGATCTGATGATGCCCAATGTCGACGGCTTTGAGCTGATCGCCAAAACGCGGCAGCTCAACGTCAACATACCTATTGCGGTCATTTCCGGACACGGCGAGGTGAACAACGTGGTGAACGCCCTGAGCCGCGGGGCCTATAATTTTATTACCAAGCCGTTTACCATCAAGGAAATCGAAAACATCGTCAAGCGCGGCCTGCGGCTGCGCGAGTTTTCCCTCGGCACCCATCGCCTGCTCGACGGCATCACCAACACCACCGAAATGGACATCCCCAGCTACCCCCACCTGCTGCCGTCGGCTGCGCTGTATATCGTGCGCGAGTGCCAGTGGCGCGGCATAGAGGATGAATCGTTTTTGAGCAACATATCGATCTGCATGGATGAACTGCTGAACAATGCGCTCATCCACGGCAACGATCTCGATGAAACCAGAAAAATCCATGTCAAAATGATTTTCGATCATGAAAAGATAACTATCACGGTCGCGGACGAGGGACGCGGCTTTGATTACAAGAACCTTATGAATGAATTTTCCGACAATGCGGAAACGCTTCCGACAAAACGCGGCCTTTTTATCGTTCATTATCTGATGGACGAGCTGTCGTTCAATGAATCGGGCAATGTGACGACCATGGTGAAATATCTGGGCCAGGAAGCGCAGCGGGTCTTTCACTGATCGGGAGCATGCCGTATCCGCAGCGAAAAAACAGTATCCCTTCCTCTTTGCCCGGCCGCGTGCAGCCCGCCCCGGGGAAATATGCCGGACACTTTTTACTTGTCAATACAGCCCGTGAAGTTATAAAACTATACGCTATAGTTCGAAATGCATGAATCCGGGAGGTGGTATGATCAAAGTCGGCATAATCGGCGGTACGGGATTTGCGAGCCCGGGTGTCGTCACGGATGCCAAAAAGCAGAAAGTGCACACACCCTACGGTGCGCCCTCGACCCTGCCGGTTACCGGCACGCTTGCGGGCGTACCGGTTGCTGCCATAGCGCGGCACGGCGAGGGCCATACGGTGTATCCGTCCGCGGTCAATTTCCGCGCCAACATCCGGGCGATGAAAGAGCTCGGCGTCACCCACATCATCGCGGTTACGGCGGTCGGTTCGCTGCGGGAGGAGATCGAGCCCGGTCATCTCGTGTTTCCCGACCAGTTCATCGACAGGACAACCGGAAGGATTTCTACCTTTTACGAGGGCCAGGAGGTCTGCCATATCCCCATGGCCGATCCGTTCTGCAATGAACTGCGCGGGGTTCTGTCGGCCGCCGCCGCCGAGCTGTCGCTGCCCTGTCATGCACAGGGAACCGTGATTACCATCGAGGGGCCGCGCTTTTCAACGCGGGCGGAAAGCAAAATGTTCAGGATGTGGGGTGCGGATATCATAAACATGAGCACGGTGCCCGAAGTAATCCTGGCGCGCGAGGCGGGCATATGCTACGCAACCGTTGCCATGAGTACCGATTATGACTGCTGGCACGAAAGCGAGGAGCCGGTCACCTGGGAGCTCATCCAGAAAACCATGGGAAGAAATGTCGAAAACGTCACAAAGCTCATTGTTGCGGCACTTCCGAGGATACAATTCGAGGACTGCTCCTGCCGCCACGCGGTTACGACGTCCACGCTGTAAGGGGAGTGCCGCGCCCTGCAGGCTGAAGTGATTTTGTTTTATAAACAATACCGCCCCTGGCGGTGCGACCCGAAAAGCGTTACGCGTTTTGGTGAGGAACCAAGCTGCTCTTTTCAACAGGTGCCATACCTTTCTTTGTCTGTCCAAAGAAAGGTATGGCCAAAGAAAAGACACCCGTTTGCCCGGCCCGCCTCCGGCGGGTACCCTTGCTTGAGCCCTGTGCAGCGGCGGGCCGAAAACTCGCTACGCTCAGACAGTTCGGCCCTTTGTCCCGCAGCACGGGACTCGGCACGGTCAAAATGGGACCCGAATAATTGATGGCCCCCGCCGGGGGCCATCCTAACGCCGTATCCGCTGGGCGAGGATGATTGCTTTTTGCAAGTAACCACGACATCGAGGAGCCACATATGAATCTTGCCGACACCATCCGCAGCATCCCTGATTTTCCCAAAAAGGGGATTTTGTTTCGGGATATTACAACGCTGCTGCAAGACCCGCGGGCCTTGCACCAAACCCTGGACGAGCTGGAGGCCCATTACCGGGACAGCGGCGTTGACTGTATCGCCGGTATCGAATCGCGGGGTTTTATTTTCGGGGCGGCGCTCGCCGACCGGATGGGTACGGGGTTTGTTACCATCCGCAAGCCCGGCAAGCTGCCGGCCGAGACGATCAGCGCCGAATATGCACTGGAGTACGGTACCGACCGGATTGAAATGCACGCCGACGCCCTGCAGAAGGGCTCGCGCGTGCTGCTCGTCGACGACCTGCTGGCAACCGGCGGAACAGCGGCGGCCGCCTGCACGCTGGTCGAAAAGGCGGGCGGCGCTGTCGCCTCCTGCTGCTTTGTCGTCGAGCTTGCCGGCCTGAAGGGCAGGGACCTGCTCTCCGGACATGATGTGTTTTCACTGATAACGTTTTAGGCACGCAGCAGCGACCCGGTATGATCGATCAGAACAGGTTCAGCACGTTTTTCGAAAAATTCAGCCGCAGCCGCATTATGGTTGTCGGCGATATCATGCTCGATGAATATCTCGAGGGCAGCGTCGAGCGCATTTCACCTGAAGCGCCCATCCCGGTCGTCAACCTGACCAACGGCAGAAAGCGCGATGTGCGGCCGGGCGGAGCGGCGAACGTTTTCAACAATCTCCTGTCGCTTGCCTGCGGCAGGGTCGACCTGTGCGGCATTATCGGCGACGACCGGAACGGGGCGCTTGTGCAGGAGCAGGTTGCTGCGGCCGGTGCGGACACGCGCGGCCTCATAGTGGATGATGCGCGGCCGACCACGATAAAAACGCGCATTATCGCCCACAACCAGCAGGTAGTCCGTCTCGACCGTGAGGACAGCTCACCGATATCGAGCGCGACGCGAACGCGCCTGCTTTCGCACATACGATCACGCCTCGATGACCTGGATGCCGTCATCTTTTCCGATTACGAAAAGGGTGTCATAACGGCGGAGCTGCTCCAGGACCTGCTGCCCGCCCTGCGTCACCACAAGGTTGTCGTGGCAGTCGACCCGAAGTTCACCAACTTCAGGCATTTCAGGGATGTCAGCGTCGTCGTTCCCAACAGAAAAGAGGCCAGCGGATTCTGCCGGCATGAGATCATCAGCGACGAGGACGCCCTGAAGGCCGCCCGCTACATACTGGAGCAGCTCAACAGCGAATGCGTACTGGTCAAGCTCGGCGAGCTCGGCATGCGCCTTTTGGAACGGGACGGCTCAACGGTTGCGATACAGACGGCCGCAGAGCAGGTGTTCGATGTAACCGGAGCGGGAGACACGGTCATAAGCACGCTGGTGCTTGCCAGAACCGCCGGCGCAACCTGGGAGGAGGCCGCCCGGATCGCCAATATTGCGGCAGGAATCGTAATTCATTTTATCGGTACCACCTCCGTTGATGCAAAGCTTCTGCGGGCTGCGGTTCTGCATAATGAATTTCCGAAACCATGAGCGTCCCCCGTGCTCCGCAACCGGTCAAGCTGATTGCAAGCATTCTGTTTTCCGATGACCGGTCGGCCGGGGAGGTGCTGGATACGCTGCGGAACCGGTTCGGCGAGGTCGATGCCGACAGCGGTCCCATGCCGTTTGACTTTACGCAGTATTACGCTGCCGAGTTCGGAGAAAAACTGCGCAGAAAGATTGTCGCGTTCGAAAGGCTCATCGGGCCCGGCATGCTGCCGGACATAAAGCTTTTCAGCAACGGGCTCGAAGCACGGCTGCTGCGGGAGGACGGGCGGCGGCGCGTTAATATCGATCCCGGATATGTGGCGCTGCAGCATGTTGTTCTGGCCACCGGCAAAGCCTTCGGTCACAGGCCCTATCTGCGCGACGGTGTGTATGCCGACCTGACGCTTGTGTTCCGGGGCGGCTCGTTCAGAGCCCTTGAGTGGACGTTTCCGGACTACGGCTCACCGGCGATTCTGGACATGCTCAATGCCGTCAGAGCCGTTTACTACCGGCAGCTGAAAGAGCAAGGAGCGCTGGATAACGACCCGCCCGGAAGGCGGAAATAATTTCGTATCCCGCAGGAGACTGCGGGCGAGGCAACCGGAGAATCGTTATGGTGCAGAGCATGACCGGCTACGGACGTGCCGAGGACACTGGTGAACAGTGGCGTATTGTCGTTGAAATCAAATCGGTTAACCACCGCTTTCTGGATATCTCGGTGAGAAACGCGCGCAGCCTCTCGCCGGTTGAACAGGAAATAAAAAAGCTTGTCTCCGCACGTGTGCCGCGCGGCAAGGTTGATGTCGCCATTCAGCTGGAGTGCTGCGACAGCGACCGGCCCCTGCTGCATGCCGATGCCGGGCAGATCAGGCACGTGCGCTCCATGATCGACCTGATTAAAGCCGAAGCCGGTGTGACGGCCGAAACCGGCCTTGCCGATGTGCTGCTGTTTCGCGACTGTATCGTGCGCCAGGACGATAACGAAACCGATGAGGCTTCGGCCTGGGCTTCGATACGACCCTGCCTTGAACGGGCCCTGCAGGAGCTGTATGACATGCAGGTCAGCGAGGGCGACGCACTGTGCCGGGACATGCGCGGGCGGCTGCGGATACTCGAGGACAGAATCCGGGCTGTCGAGCAGCGCATGCCCGAGGCGCTCGCGCTGCGCCGGGAGGCCCTGCGGGAGCGGCTTGCGGCCCTTCTTGAGGGTGCCGCGGTGGAGGAGGATCGCTTTCTGCAGGAAATCGCGCTTATGGCCGACAAGAGCGATATAACCGAAGAGCTGGTACGCGCGAAAAGCCATATAAAGCAGTTTGCCTCGTGGCTTGACTCCGCCGAGCCGATCGGCAGGCGCCTCGACTTTCTTCTGCAGGAGATAAACCGGGAGTTCAACACTATCGGCGCCAAGGCATCGGATGCCGATATTTCGCTGCAGGTTGTCGAAAGCAAAAACGAGCTCGAGAAGATACGGGAGCAGGTGCAGAACATTGTCTGATTATTCTGTATTTAAAACCACCGCCTCTGGAGGCGGGATCTGAAACGTTATAAGCGTTTCGAGATGAAATGAGTCATAGCGTAATAAAATATAAAACCACGAAATCTCCACCGTGCTTTGCCTGTCCAAAGAAAGGTGGAGCCAAAGAAAAGAAACCCGTTTGCCGGCCCGCCCCGGCGGGTACCCTCGCTTGCGCCCCGGGCAGCGGCGGGCCGAAAACTCGCTGCTTTCAGACAGTTCGGCCCTGTGATCCGCAGCACGGGACTCGGACTTGGCACGGTCGAAATGGGCCCCGAAGGAATTGATGGCCCCCGCCGGGGGCCATCCTGAAACCTCGCCGTCTGGCGGGGATGATTGCTTCTCCGGGCTGCAGCCCGGCGACATGAAGGGATAGGCACATGTCCGGTCCTGATGAGGCCGCTTCCGGCGAAAAACTGGTAATCGCTGTTTCCGCCCCGTCCGGCAGCGGGAAAACCTCGCTGTGCCGCCGGGTCGTCGACAGCCTGAGCGGCATAACCTTTTCGGTGTCCCACACCACCCGGCAGCCGCGCGCCGGGGAGACCGACGGCAGCAATTATTTTTTTGTCTCTCCTGAAAAGTTTCAGCGCCTGGTTGCTGAGGGCAGCATGGCTGAGTGGACCGAGATTTACGGCAATTGCTACGGATCCGCCGTATCCACCATCGAGGGATACTTTCAGCAGAATCTGGACATCCTTTTCGATATCGATGAGCGCGGGGCACGGCAGCTGCAGGCCGTGTATCCCGATCTGGTGACGGTGCTTATACTGCCGCCTTCCATGCAGGAGCTCAAAAAGCGGCTGGCCGAGCGCGGCACCGAATCGGGAGAAGCCGTTTCCGGGCGGCTTATGCGCGCCGAGGATGAGTTGCGGCGCATGACATGGTACCGGTATGTTGTGGTCAACGACCGCTTTGAGGAGGCTGCAGCAGAGCTTAAGTCGATAATTGTCGCCGAGCGCTGCCGGCAGCGGAACGGCGTGATCGAAAGGCTGCTCGATGAGCCGCACTGATTTTTACGGAAAAATTATCGTGGCCCTGGATGTTGCCGAGCTTGAACAGGCGCAGGCGCTGGTAGCACAGCTGCAGGGCAGGGTCGGTGCTTTTAAAATCGGCAAGCAGCTTTTTACGCGTTACGGCCCCGAAGCGGTGCGCGCGGCGACCGGGAGCGGCGCCGGCGTGTTTCTCGACCTGAAGTATCACGACATCCCGGCAACCGTCGCCAAAGCGGCGCGCGAAGTCTGCCGCCTCGGTGCCGGTATGTTTACCGTTCATGCCCTGGGCGGCAAAACCATGCTGCAGGAAGCCGTGCAGGCAGCCCGTGCAGCAGCCGAAGAGTTCGGCCGCCCCCGGCCGCTGCTGCTCGCGGTGACGGTTTTGACAAGTATGGATGCGGAGGAGCTCGCGCGGCTGGGCTTGTCAGGGCCTGTGCAGGATACGGTCGTACGGCTTGCCGTGCTCGCGCGGGAGGCGGGCGCTGACGGCGTGGTGGCGTCTCCCCGGGAGATAGAACCGGTCAGGCGGCACTGCGGTAAAGAATGCATTGTGGTGACACCCGGAATTCGCCCCGCGTATTGCGGGCAGGATGATCAGAAGCGCACCATGACACCCGAGGAGGCGCTCCGGGCAGGGGCCGACTATCTGGTTATCGGCAGGCCCGTAACCGCGGCACCTGAGCCCGCGCAGGCGCTTCAGCGGATTGTTGATGAGATCGACACCGCCGTCACCGGCGCGCCGGAAGGCGGCAGTGCCGGATGAGCCTCGATCTCTACGGTATACATCCCGTCTGTGAAGCTTTGAAAAAGCGGCCGCAGGCATTCCGCCGTGTTTTTCTCGCCAGGCAGAAACATGAGGCATCCTGCCGCCTGATCGCCGATCTGGCAGCCCAGGCAGGCGTTCCCGTCAGCCGCGAACCAGCGGAAGCGCTCACGCGCCGGGTGCGTTCCGAACATCATCAGGGCGTCGTGGCCGAGGTCGCGGCCTTTGAGACGCTTGATCTGCCGGCGCTGTTGTCATGGACGCGCCGGACAGGTCCTGCACTGCTGCTTGTTCTGGATTCCGTGCAGGATCCGCAGAATTTCGGTGCCCTGCTGCGCAGCGCCGTGTGCAGCGGCGTTCAGGGCGTACTATTCCCCAAAGACAGGTCCGCCCGGCTTGCCGGTGCGGTTGCCAGGGCTTCCGCCGGTGCGATCGAGCACGTGCTTTTATGCCGGGTCGTGAACATTGCCGCCGCCCTTGAAGAGCTTAAACAACAGAACATCTGGACAGCGGGTTTGTCCACGGATGCAGACACTTCTATATATGATTTTGATTTCACAGCCGACTGCGCCCTCGTGATCGGCAATGAGGAGAAAGGCATCAGGCCGCTGGTCGGTAAAAAATGCGATGTGCGCCTTTCAATTCCGATGCAGGGCGGCTTTGATTCACTCAACGCTTCGGCTGCCGGCGCGGTGGCGATGTTTGAAGCCATGCGGCAGAGGAAGCGCGGCTAGAGTTTTTTACACTACAGCCATTATTTCATTGTCTCTCTCGGGGAGAGAAGCCCTTGCCGTTAGGCGAAGACGTTAGTATGCACGATCAGTGCAGCATATCAACCAGGTAACCCCTCGTGAGAATTTCAGTGCCGTTGTGTTTTTCTTCAGCCGGCGTGCAGTCGGGGGTGAATCTATCCCGACGTGTCGGGGTAGTAGTTCAATGCGAAGGAGCGAAGCGAATGAGAAATCTCAAGTCCGAGAAGAGATTTCTCCTGTTGGCCGAAATGGCAAAAGACAGCTGGCTGCAGCAAACAGAACATTGCTCCGGCATGCCCGTCAGTGTCACATCCCGGTCATATGGAGGCGGTGCGATTGGACCAGTCGCTTAGAATAAAAATATTTTCGGTTCTGTTTCTCGCTATATTTACCGCGATGCTGGGGCTGGGGATCATCATTCCCATTCTGCCGGTTTATGCCAGAAGCGAGAGTATCGGTGCCAGCGGCATATGGCTCGGAGCGATTTTTGCCGGCTTTTCAATTTCGCGTTCTGTTTTCATGCCCCTGATCGGCAGGCGCTCCGATTCCACAGGCATTCGCAAAAGTTTTATCGCCACCGGCCTGCTGATCTATGCCATTTCATCCATAGGCTATCTGTATGCCTTCGACGCCCTCACGCTTCTGTGTGTCCGCGTGGTGCAGGGCTTCTGCTCGGCCATGATCGTTCCTATCGCAATGGCCTATATCGGCGATATTTGTCCTGATCAGAAGCAGGGCAGCTATATGGGAATGTTTACGGTTTCACTGTTTCTGGGGTTCAGCGTCGGGCCGTTTCTGGGCGGGTGCATACAGGATTTTTTCAGCATCAACGCCGCGTTTATTGCAATGGGCGCCCTGTGCGCGGTTGCGTTTGTTTTTGTGATCGTGCTGCTGCCGGCAGGGCACACGTCTCATCACATTACCCGGCCGGAGCCGTCGTCATATCGAAAAATTCTTCGAAAAAAGAGAATCGTCGGCATTATTCTGTACCGGTACGTAAACGCTTTTGCGCGGGCATCCGTGCTGACGTTCCTGCCGCTGTATGCGAGCTACCACCTGAATTTGAGCGGCACCCGGATCGGACTCGTCATCTCGTCCGGTGTTCTCGTGTCGTCGTTTCTGCAGTATCCGTTCGGCAGGATGGCCGACAGGCTGAATCGCCGACACCAGATCCTTGTCGGCAATGTGCTGTACGCGGCCGCTATTGTTTTGTTTCCGTATACCGACTCGTTTGCCGAGCTGCTGAGTGTCAACCTGCTGCTGGGCGTTCTGGGCGCTGCCTCGCTTCCGGCAGCCACGGCACTGGTTGTCGAGGAGGGCCGGTTATCCGGTATGGGGTCCACCATGGCTGTGTTCAACGTGGCCATGAGCCTGGGGCTCGGCAGCGGACCGCTTGTGTCAGGGCTTATTCATGATTTTTTCGGGCTGAAAGCGGTATTTTATTTTTCGGTTGCCGTGGGAATCGTCGGCACAGCGGTCGCGGGCCGATATCTGACCTCCTCGCCCCCGCCGCGGGCCCCCGGAGATCATCCGCTGGTAGAGGATATATAAGTACCGGGAATACGTTACTATAATGACCGGCTTGACAATATGTTTATAACATGCTAATTTTACTCCCGTTTTCTATTGCGGACCGCTTTTATTGTGCAGCGGTTTATAAGGGTACGAATGCGCGGGCTTTTGCAGCATCCTGCCGTCAAAGCCCCCGAAACCCCGAGGTTCAGAGGTTGTTGTACGCTTGCCGGCACTCTAGCACGCCAAACGTCTGCGGGCGCGGATTATCGATCATCTGCGCCCGGTTTCAGCCCGACGCAGCTGCATTTACCGGAGTCTTTCGTATATGAACATAAAGCCTGCAGGATTTGAAAAGATCGAAACGCTGATCGAGCGCGGCGTGGCCATACCCAATCCGCTGTCTGTCGATATCGGCGGTGAGGTGGATGTCGAGAGAATATCGGCCGACGGGGTCACCATTTTTCCGGGCTCCCGTATTTATGGACAGGCAACCGCAGTCTGTGCCGGAGCACAGATCGGGACCGAAGGGCCGGTCACGATACAGGACTGTCAGGTGGGGCCCGGTGTCGAGCTGAAAGGCGGCTATGTGTGCCGCTCGGTTTTCCTCGAGGGCGCATGTGCGGGATACGCCGCACACGTCCGGGAAGGCTGCATTCTGGAAGAGCAGGCAAGCATCGCCCATTGCGTCGGTCTGAAACAGACCATCCTTTTTCCCTTTGTCACGCTGGGGAGCCTGATCAACTTTTGTGACTGTCTTATGGCCGGCGGCACCGGCAGGCACGACCACAGCGAGGTCGGCAGCTCCTATATCCACTTTAATTTCACGCCGGAAGGCAACAAGACAACCGCATCGCTTATCGGTGATGTGCCCAGGGGGGTCATGCTCGACCAGCCCCGGATTTTTCTCGGCGGACAGGGCGGCATGGTCGGCCCGATGCGCCTTGACTACGGTACGGTTTCGGTCGCGGGCACCATCCTGCGTCGGGATCAGCTCGAGGGGGGCAAGCTGGTTATCGGCAAGACCCTGCCGGAAACGGTTGCGGACTTCACGCCGACCACTTTTGCCGGCCTTTCCCGTATTTTGAAAAACAATATTATGTACTGTGCCAGTCTCATGGCCCTGGAGATGTGGTACCGCCATGTCAGGCGCCTGTTTTTCGAGCGGCAGGATCTCGGACGGCTCGTCTATGAAGGTGCTCTCGACAAGCTCGACCGGGCCCGCGCCGAGCGCACCAGACGGCTCAAGGCCATGGCCGAAAAAATACCCGCCGGTGCTGCCGGCGGTACGAGCTCTGCGGACAGGCGCCGGAACGAAGTCAGAAACAACATGTCCGCACTGTGTGAGGTGTTCGGCGGGCCGCCGCACGACAGCAGCCTTTCTGATGCCGGAGAGCGGTTTGTGCGGGGCTTTGAAACATACCGGCGTTCTCGGGACGAAAACTATCCGGCTGTTGTACAGAGCATGCCGGACAGCCTGAAGCGCGACGGTGTTCAGTGGCTCAGCGGGGTCGTGGACCGCTACTGCCGGGAGGCGGCTGCGGTGCTGCCGTCGTTCAGCTTTTTCAGTAACGGGTAAAGATAAGGGAGCAAACATGGGTACGCTTTTCGGTACCGACGGTATTCGCGGGGAGGCCAACCGTTATCCGATGGACGCCATGATGGCGTTTTCAGTCGGGCAGGCCGTTACCCACACGTTGAAAAAGAACAGCCGCCGCACGCGGATTATCATCGGCAAGGATACCCGCATATCGGGCTATATGCTTGAAAGCGCGCTGGAGTCGGGTATCACCTCGATGGGCGGCTACCCCTACCTGGTAGGCGTGCTGCCGACCCCCGGCATAGCCTTTATTACCGAAAGCATGCGCGCCGATGCCGGCATCGTTATTTCCGCTTCACACAATCCCTATCAGGATAACGGCATCAAAATTTTTTCAGGTGACGGATTCAAGCTTTCCGACGTGCAGGAGGAGGCCATCGAGCAGCTGGTTCTCGGCGGCAGGCTTCCCGACATGGTTCCCCCGGCCCATGAAATGGGGCAGGCCTTCCGCATCGAAGATGTTCACGGACGGTATATCGTGTTTCTCAAAAACTCTTTCCCGCGAGACCTCTCGATGGAAGATATGAAAATCGTGATCGACGCCTCCAACGGTGCGACCTATAAAGTAGCCCCGGAAGCTTTTTTCGAGCTCGGCGCGCGGGTAGAGGTTATCCATAATACGCCCAACGGGCTGAACATCAATGACCGCTGCGGGTCTCAGCACACGCAGGACCTGAGGAAAAAAGTCGTCGAGACGGGTGCTGCCATAGGTCTTGCCTTCGACGGGGACGGCGACCGTCTGATCGCGATCGATGAAAACGGCCATGAAATCACCGGCGATCAGATTCTTCTGATATGCGCCAAGATGCTGCACGAGCAGCAGTGCCTGAAAAACAATCTGGTCGTCAGCACGGTCATGAGCAACATCGGATTTCGCCTGGCCTGCAAAAAGCACGGCTTTTCGCACCATGCCTCCCAGGTGGGCGACCGCTGCGTGCTGGAGGACATGATACGCCTGGGCGGCATTGTCGGCGGCGAGGACTCGGGCCACATGATTTTTCTCGATCACCACACCACCGGCGACGGTATCCTGACCGCCATGCAGCTGATCGCCGCCATGGTCCGCTCCGGGCAGCCGCTTTCCGAGCTTGCCGATATCATGGATGTGTATCCGCAGGAGCTTGTCAATATCGAGGTTTCCAGCAAGCCCGATTTTGCGTCAATACCGCTGCTCGTGGAGGCCATCCGGCAGATCGAGGACGAGCTCGGCGAAGACGGCCGGGTGCTGGTGCGCTATTCGGGAACGCAGAACCTGTGCCGCGTTATGGTCGAGGGACCCACCGAATCGATTACCAAAAAATACTGCCTGCAGATCGCCGAGACGGTCAGAACATCGATCGGCTGAGCCGACGCCTCCCGCACAAACCGTTATGTACCGTAAGCGGGGAAACAGTACTTGAAAAAAAATCAACGGTAGAATATTGGTAATATGAGAGTAAAGACATCAATTACACTCTCTCAGGATGTGCTGAAAAAAATCGATCGGCGAGGCGATGCATTTCGCAGTCGGTCGGAGTTTTTTGAGGCTGCCGCCCGCAGATTTCTGAAACAGTTGGCACACCGGGAGTGTGAAAAGCGTGACCTGATCATTATCAACAAGCGGGCCGATGCATTGAATGCGGAGGCGGAAGATGTGCTCGGCTGTCAGGCAACTGTCCGACAATTGGGAACGCACCGCATCAGTCCTTCTGACGTGAATATTCACACTTGATTTACTTCCCTGATTACACTATTTTGCAATAGGGAATGAACATGCTACCGGATTCTGAGAAATTTGCGGCTGAGTGGATTGCTGCATGGAATTCGCACGATCTCGACCGCATAATGACACATTATGCAGACGACGTTGCGGTCACCAGCCCGATGATCGGAATCGCGACGGGGGCGGATACGGGTACGCTTCAGGGCAGGGAGGCGGTGCGCGCATACTGGCAGGCAGCGCTCGAAAAAGTGCCGGATCTTCACTTCGAGCTGGTACAGTGTCTGCAGGGTGTCGACTCGATTACCGTTTACTACAAATCCGTCAAGGGATTGATGGCCGCCGAGGTCATGTTTTTTGATGCGGATGCAAAAGTGTGGAGGGTGATAGCCCACTACAATGTACAAGGAGTATGATCATGCTGAAAAAAACAGCAGTGCTGCTTGCGGGCATGCTTCTGGCGTGCACGAGCTGCGACCCGCCGGATACGCCCACAGACCCGCCGACCGATCCTTCGGGCGCCCTGTGGAACGGCACGTTTTCGGTCAACCTGTACGGCGGTGGAACCGAGAAACAGTATAACATTGTGATGACGGGCAAGGACGACATCTTCTACAGCCTGGCCTATGACTCGTTTCTGATTCTCACTGAAGAAGTCTCCTGCTCCTACAACGAGAGCGGCCACCTCGATCCCCTGATTGAGGGAACGCCGCCGATTGACTACTCCAACATCGGCAGCGGCACCTACACGAAGGAGTATTACGACGACAGCGACGCCGACAAGCCGCGGCGCATTGTGTTCAACGACGACAACAGCATAACGGTCGACCTGGCCGAAAACGGCAGCGACTGGGTCACGATTACCAGCACGCTCAACGGCGACTCCGATACCGATACGACCGGCTGCCTGCCTGACGATACCGCCCTGTACAACATGCGGTTTGCGGAAGACGAGTACGAGTTTCCCATCGCCGACGAGCAGGGCCGGGTCGGCATCCGCGGGGAGACATCGTTCTCCTATGGGTCGGCAAACATGAGCGTCAGCTTTGTATACTACCAGTATGACCCGGAGCTGTGAGTGCCGTCGTCAAAAGGAGCGGCCTTCGGCCTGAAGGTATGTAATAATAACCGGCCCCGCTTTTTGCGAGGGGCTGTTCCGAGTGAGATTTTTACTGTCATTGCGAGCACGTGACCCCGGGCGGGACCGGTGTTGTTCGTATAATGAACAGAGGTGTACTCGTGATCAGCAAACCCGGCATTGCGCGTCACGCCCTGGCGGGATGAAAAATCCGACGGAACAAACAGAAAGGCAGGGACGCGCTCCGTCGCGTCCGAAGAGGTCTACACAACCGTGTGGATGCGGAATGTATTCCCGCCCGAATAATCTGCAGGACAAGGAGCGCAGTCCATGAAAATTAATTCATTGAAAGACAACATGCGTAGCGCGGGGTTCTGGCCGGCTGCAGCCCTGACGCTGGCTGTGACCGCCCTGCTGTACTGCGCGGCATGCGACGGCATGCCCGGCGACAACAGCACAACGACGACAGTGCCGGTCAGCACGACCACGAGCACCGCACCGGAGGGCTCCGCCGGCCGCCTGCAGGAGTCGGATTTCGTCTATCAGGGCGCGTTCCGGCTTCCGTCCGAATTCAACTGGGGCGCGCGCGGCATGACCTACTACCCGGCCGGCAGCGGCGGGGCCGGATCTCTGCTGATAACGGGATTCGAGCTGCCCTATGACACGCGGCACCCGGGGGAGTCGTGCTGGAATTCCGCCTGGAACTGCAGCGCGTATTACGGCGAGGTTGCTATTCCGGAACCCGCGGTCTCATCGGACTGGGAAAGCCTTCCCGAGGCATCTCTTGCGGGATCGATGACCGATTTCGACGGCGGTCTGGCATCGACCGTCCACCGCGAATATATTTATATCAGCGGCATCGAATATGTTCCGCGGCGGGGTTCCCAGACAAACGACAAGATTTACGGCTCGCTCAACCTCTGGTATGCGGAAGGCGTGATGGGCGAGGAAACGTTTCCGACCGTCTGGTTTGCAGACATGGACGGGACCGATGCCCGGGGCATGTTTTATGTCGGGCCGGATGAGTCGCCCTGCCACGGCCGCAAGATGGGCTCCTACCTGTTCTCGGTACCCGAGTGGTATGCCGACCAGTACCTCGGCGGCCGCCGGCTGGTCACCGGCCGCTCCCGGGGAACACCCCGCAGCGGCCTGGAGGAGGTCTCGGTGGACGGTGGGTCGCAGGGCCCGGCGCTGTTTGCATTTCACGCCTTTGAAAGCGATGATCCGACGGGCGACCTTGACGCGCTGCCCGTGCTGTACTATCGCGTCAAATTTCCGGGGTGTGCCGGCCCCAATGTCGGCGATGCTGCCGCCTGCGATTACCCCGACTACACCATGTGCGATGAGTGGACCGGGGCGGTGTTCGCCGAGCACGGCGAGAAGTGCGCTGTCATGCTGCTGGGTTTCAAGGGCCTGGGGGAAAACTGCTATGACGAGCCGCCCGTGGTGTGCAACGATCCCTGCAGCGACTCCCACGGCTACCACTGCCACCCGTACGAAAGCCAGATTGTTTTTTATGACATTGAGCAGCTCGGCAGCAGCGCCGAAGGCCTGCAGGATCCCTGGTCGGTTGTTCCCTACGCGGTATGGCGCCCGCATGAGCTGTTTCTGGGCAGCGACATATGCCTCAACATGGGCGGCATGGCCTTCGACGCGCAGACCGGACGGCTGTTTGTGGTGGAGCGCGGCCTCGGCGAGGGCGAAGCCAATGCCGCGGTCGTTCACGTGTGGGTGATCAGCGGATCATAGCCTGACAATCCGGGTCAGCTGCACTCTTTTTCACAATATATTTACCGACCCAGAGATGGGGTCACCCATTAAAGGTTTCCTGTCAAGTAAATAAACCTCTCCCCTATAGCA
>CAZFIB010000083.1:0-17684 GCA_964518865.1 uncultured Thermodesulfobacteriota bacterium | reverse complement strand
AACCGTGTGCTGCGGCGGGCCGAAAACTCGCTGCGCTCAGACAGTTCGGCCCTTTGATCCGCATCACACGGTTCAGACTCGGCACGGTCAAAATGGGCCCCAATGACTTGATGGACCCCTTCGGGGTGCCATCCTAAAGCGGCCGGAGGCCGCTCCTCATTACATGAATAATTCCGGTACCGCCCGGGTGCACGTTTCCGCAATGACAGGGCAACCTCCTGCCTGATAAAGATAAAATTTCGCCCGCAGAGCGGTCTCCTGCAGAAGACACACCATCAATTGTCATGAGGTACCGGGCGGGACGCGCAGAGAAATGATGTGAATTGCCATAAAAAATGTTAAGGCTGCGGTTGGGGGCCATCCTGGGGCCTCGTTCTCCGGGCGAGGGTGATTAATAAAAAAAACCTTGTTTTTTAGACTGAATATCCGAATATAGTATTCGATGAACACACGCAGGCTGCTTTCGGCGCTAACCCCGGCTGTCGTTGTTTTGACGGTGTTGTTTTCCGTTGCCGTTTACGGAAACGAGGCAAATCTTCTTCAGCAGGCGGAATCTCTTCGCGCCGCCGACAAGCACTCTGAAGCGCTGAATTTCTACGAAAAGGCGGCAGCCGGCAATCCTGAGCTGATCGAGGCGCTGCGGGGCATTGTGGAGAGTTACCGGGCCCTCGGTGATGCGCAGGGAGCGGTCGTGTTTATGGAGGCCCTTTTTCTTGAAAATCCTGACAGCGCCGGAGCAAGCTACGGTCTGGGGTATGCACTGTATGCGGCCCGGAAATACGAACGGGCTGTCGACTACTTTGAAAAAGCAATCAAAATCAAGCCCGACATGGCAGAGGCCTGGAACAACTGTGCGGCGATCCATCATTTCGTCACGCACGACTATGAACGGGCCCGCTCCTGTTACGAGCGTGCGATAGAGCTGAGCACCGCTGCAGGCAAAACGCGCGTGCGCGATATCGCCCGCAAGAACCTGGCGAACCTCCCCGGGCCGGAAGAAACGCGCCCGCTGAAGGAGAAGCTCACCCTGGAGGAGTTTGTCGGCAGGTTCCTTTCACGGGTGGAAGAGGATAACGACCGGGCGCTCGGCCTGCTGGTGCTGGGGCAGAAGGAGAATGCCGAGCAGGCACTGGACTGGCTGCTGGCTGAGGCCATGAGCGCGGCTGCGGCCGACAATCCGCAGGAGGAGCACAAGGCGAAGCTGCTGGCCCGGCTGCTTGAGAAGCACTACCGCCGGGCCTTTGGCAGCGATGCGCTGCAGAAGATTCTTGCGGACTATGAGCGGCTCGATACCCGGCAGAAAAAGCATATAATCGAGGGCGAGACATATGTGGAGCGGGGCTTTGAGCTCGAGCAGCGGGGTGACTATCAGGAGGCGCTGCAGCACTATGAGCGGGCGTTGGAGCGGTTCGACGGCATAGACGATACGGGCCGCAAGGCAACGGTGCTGATGCTTCTTGGTGACGTGTACCGACGGGTGAAAAACCCCGATAAGGCCCGGAAGGCCTACGGCGATGCCCTTACCTGTTTTATTGCACTTCGTGACGAACAGAAAAAGGCGGAAGCGCTTTCCTCGCTCGGCATAAGCTGCTCTCTGCTGGGTCAGGACCGGGAAGCCCTTGATTTTCTGCAGCGCTCGCTGGCCCTGTACCGGCAGCTCGATGACAGCGCATCTGCGGGCAAAGTGCAGCAGAATATCGATATCCTGCAAAAGCGCATACAGCAGAAAAACTGATCGCACAGAGCACAGGCAGCATCGTCCGGATGTATAAACACATAAGGAGAATCCATGGAAAAGAAACGCCCGGTGTGCCCGACCTGCGGCAGCACGGTTGAAAAACAGGTGTATACCATCAACGGAAAGGTGTACTGCGAGCGCTGCAGGCCGGATGACGTCGCTGATGATAAGACAATCGCCATGACACAGGAACCCCCTGCACACAGCAATGATGCCGGAAAGGACGCCGATGCGGAGACCCTGGTGGTCGACGATCAGGCTCCTGCAGGCTCGGATCATGCCGAAACACTGTTCGAGGGTGTGGATGAAACGCTCGTGCTGGAAGAGGAAGATGCGGACCGCACGATAGCTGCAACGGGGCCGGAGGACGGCGACAGGACCATCGCCACCGAACAGGATGCCGATAAAACCCAGGCCCTTGAAAGCGCTCAGCCGGATGCCGCGGCGACGCTCGATGTTTCGGGGACGGGATCCGGGCGCGCCTCATCAGTTGCCGGCGGTGATGTGACGCAGGAAAAGACATTCGTTACCATGAACCGAAGCGTCGCCGCAACCAAGGTCATTCGGGAGATGCTCAAAATCAAGCCCGATGTCGACCTTGAGCAGGCCTCGCGCATGTATTTCGGTGACAGGGATGACATTGCGAGCGATACGACGCAGGCATCGATCAACGATCTGATCTCCCGCACCGGCGCGGATTCAAAATATATCGTGGACAAGGAGCTCGGGCGCGGCGGCATGGGGGCCGTGCTGTCCACGGTCGATCAGGATATCCGCCGCAAGGTCGCCATGAAGGTCATGCTGCCTGCGGCGGCGGGCAGCCCGCAGCACCTCAAGCGTTTTCTGGAAGAGGCGCAGGTGACGGGGCAGCTCGAGCATCCCAATATCGTGCCGGTCCATGAAATCGGCATCGACGAAGAGTCGAAAATCTACTTCACCATGAAGATGGTGCGCGGGGAAAATCTCGAGTCCATTGTCAACAAAATCGCCAAGGGTGATGAGGAGTATGCCCGGCAGTACAGTCTGGGGACACTGCTGCAGATGTTTATGAAAATCTGCGACGGCATCGGGTACGCCCACTCCAAAGGAGTGCTGCATCGCGACATTAAGCCTGAAAACATCATGGTCGGCGGCTTCGGTGAGGTGATGGTTATGGACTGGGGCCTTGCAAAGGTGCTCGGACGCGAGGATATTCAGGCATCCGACTCGCGCAAAAGCTTCGACGAGCACGGCAATCCCCTGCACACTATCGAGGGGCAGGTGATGGGCACACCCTCGTACATGTCACCGGAGCAGGCCAGAGGAAAAATATCAGAGCTTGACGAGCGCTCGGATATTTTTTCGCTGGGCGGTATTTTGTATAAAATGCTGACCTACCACGCCCCGTATAAGGGAAAAACCGCGCGGGAAGCGCTCGACAAGGCGCGCAAGCGCCAGATGCAGTCGCCGGATGTGCGGTCTCCCGGGAACACGATACCCCCGGAGCTGTCGGCGATCTGCATGAAAGCAATGGCGCGCGAAAAGGAAGACCGCTATCCCACGGTGCAGGCCCTGCAGGATGACCTGCAGCGCTACCTTGACGGCAAAAGCGTGTCAGCCAAAAAAGACAGCATCGTCGTCAAGGTGAAAAAATGGGTGGCCCGCAACAAGGTCGCAACCGCCGGCATAGCAGCCGCCATTGCCTGCCTGATTGCAGGTATCATCCTGACTGCGGTCTACGAGCAGCAAAAGCGGCGGGAAGCTATCGCCGCGATGATCGGCGAGGCACAGCAGTACCAGGCCGCAGAGCGCTATGAGGAGGCGGAGGAAACGTTTTTCGCCGTTCTGGGGCTGGACAGCGAAAATGAAGCGGCCCGGCGTGGCCTGGCTGAAGTAAGCGGCAAGGCGCTTGCGCTGAAGAACAAGCGGCTGGCGGCTGCGAAGGTCAAGGAAGCCCAGAGCCTGTATGACAGCGGGGAGTATGTGAAGGCGTATGAGGCCTTTGTGGCGACCTTTGCGCTCGACCCGGACAATGAGGCGGCGCGATCCCAGATCGGCATCGCCGCCGTGATGGCGGAAAAGCAAAAAGCTCTCGAAAAGATCAGGCCCCTGCTTGCCGAAAGCTCCCGTCTGCAGGAACGCATGCAGGAGCTTTCCCGCTCTGCGGAAGGGCTTAAAAAATCCATCAGAAAGCTGAAAAGCACCATCGAGGGGCATGAAGGATTCGCCAGGAAGAAGCCGCTCTGGGAAAAGGAGCGGCAGCTGCAGGAGAAAAACATTGCCAAGCTGCAGACCGAGGGACAGATTGTTTCGCGCTACAGTGCGGTGCTCGGCTATGACGGTCAGAACCGTGAGGCCCGGCAGGCCCTGGCGGCACTGTATTACGATAAGTTCAGGGCGGCCGAGTCTCTCGGCAATCGTGAGGAAATGGCCTATTACCGTGAGCTGACGCTTGCCTTTGATGACGGAACCTACAAAAAACTGCTCAGCCAGAACGGCTCGCTCACCATTCAGACACAGCCGGCAGCCGATGCTTTTTATGTTTTTATCAACCGGGAAGGCCCCGACCGCCGCATGGTTCCCGTGCCGTTCAGCGCTTCTGCGTTTCGCACGGCAGGCAACGGCACGGCCGTGTCCTCCGGCACAGACCCGTCATTCAACCTGCAAAAGAGCGCTTTTAAACCGATCGGTACGCTGCTGTCCTTCGGCGCATTCAACAGGCAGGCTGCCGTGAAGGATGTGATGCTTCCCAAGGGGTCCTACATTGTCGTGGCCCGCAAAAAAGGCTTCGAGGACACCCGTATTCCGGTTGCAATAGAGCGGGGAGAACAGGTGCATCTCAAGAATATCCGGTTGTTTGAAAAAGGCGCTGTCCCGGCCGGCTATGTCTATGTCCCGCCGGGGCCGTTTGTTCTGGGCGGTGACCCTCAGGCACCGTACTCGGCCGAACGCACGGTAAAGACTGTCCCGGGGTTTTTCATTTCACGGCAGGAAATCACCGTGGGCGAGTATCTTGATTTCATCAACTTCATGGAGTCACGCCTGCCCGGCTCGGCGGAGAAATATCTGCCCAGACGGTCTGCAACAGCCGGTTTTTACTGGAAAAAAAGAGGAAACCGCTATGCGGCCGATTTTCCGAAAAACTGGCCGGTTCTGGGCATATCATGGAACGATGCCCGGGCCTACTGCAAGTGGCTGACACGCAAAAACAAGGAAGCGGGCCTGGTGTACCGCCTGCCCGAGGACTGGGAGTGGGAAAAAGCGGCCCGGGGCGTGGACGGCCGGGCTTTTCCCTGGGGGAATTATTTCGACTACCGCTTCTGCTCGATGGCCAACTCGCTTGCCGAAAAACGCGAGGGACCGAGCCCGGTCGGCAGCTTCCCCCTCGATGAATCGGTATACGGCGTTCAGGACAGTGCCGGCAATGTTTCGGAGTGGTCGAAAACCTTTTTCGACAAGGAGCAGAACCTGCGGATGTATCTGGGCTCGGCATGGGGGCTGCATGATGAGGCCCTTGCGCGGAGCGCGGCGAGGAAAGGGCACACGCCGTCTTCGGTTGCCGATACGCTCGGATTTAGAATTGCCATATCCTTAAAAAAATGATACTGTTTCATCAAAAATTTTATTAATATTATGAAAGATTTGTTTAAATGATTCTTATTGAGTCCGCCGGCCTAACGGATGTCGGCCGAAAGCGGGAACAGAATGAGGATGCTTTTCTTGTCAATGATGACGGCAGGCTGTATGTTGTTGCGGACGGCATGGGAGGACATCTGGCCGGGGAGGTGGCAAGCGGTATCGTTATCGATACGGTTCGTGACTTTGAAAAAAACGGACAGGACCCCGACTTTTATGTGCCTGATGAAACAATATCCGAGGAGGCAAACCGGCTTGTTGCCTGTATACGCAAGGCAAACAGCGAGATTCATAAAAAATCTCACGACCAGCTCGAATGTCGCGGTATGGGCTCGACCGTGGCTGCCATACTGTTCGACAACAGCACCCTGATTGCTGCAAACGTCGGTGACAGCCCTATTTATTTTATTCACAACGGCGAAATCGAGCTCATTTCCGTCATGCATACGGTAGCCGCGGAGCAGGCAGCGATCAATCCGGAGCGGCTGAAACTGCTTCCCGACAAATTTTTGCATATGCTGTCACGCGCTATCGGCGTCAACGAGGATGTGCGGGCCGATGTGTGCGAAATGCCCTGCAGCGGGGGTGATGCGGTTCTGCTATGCTCGGACGGCTTGAGCAACCTCGTGACACCCGAGGAAATGCTTGAGATAGTGGGAACTCATGCGCCGGATGCCGCCTGCAAACGGTTTGTGGATATTGCCAATGAGCGCGGCGGTGACGATAATATCACCGTCATCGTTTTGAAGGTGCTGGGTGACGCCGGGCAACAGGGGTTGATTATGCGGCTGCTTTCACATTTGCGGGAGACGTTCACCATGTACTATCGTGACTTATTTATATAGAGGAGGAGTACAGAGATGCCGAGCTTGATTCTGCAGTTTAAAGATGTTCAGCAGGGTGAGTACCCGCTTTCCAAGGGGGCGGCGCTTACAATCGGCAGGCGGGATACAAATCAAGTAGTTATCGACAACCTTGCCGTTTCCGGAAACCACGCAAAAATCGACTGCCTTGAAGAGGGCTACCTGCTCACGGACTTGAAGAGTAAAAACGGTACGTTCGTCAACGGCAAAATCGTTACCTCCCACTGGCTGCAGAAGGGGGATGTCATTTCCATCGGAAAACACAACCTCCTGTTTACCGTTGCCGAGGGTGAAGAGCCTCCTCCCGCTCACGACATGACCGAAAAAACAATGATGCTCGATACCGAAGAGTACCGGGCGATGCTTGATCGAAGCTCCCCGGATGCCGCAGCGGGCGAGGAGCGTCAGGCGGGGTCGACAGCGGTGCTTTCTTTTGTAAAGGGCGGGGAAGGGGAATTCGAGCTGACAAAGAAGCTTGTAAAAATCGGAAAAGACGCAACCAACGACATCGTTCTGAGCGGTTTTATGGTCGGCAAAACAGCCGCTACTATCAGCAAACGTCCGACCGGCTATTACCTGAACTTTGTCGAAGGCATGGCCAAGCCGAAAGTGAACGGCAAGCCGGTAAAGGATTCGGTGCTGCTCAAGGAGTTCGACTCCATCGAAATCGGTTCCGCTAAAATGGAGTTTTTCGTAAAAGAATAGACGCATGCCGCAGCCCCTTGCCGTACGGCAGTTTTCGTGCTTTCAATCGTGAACAGTTCAACGCCGCTATCGCGCAGGATTCCTCTCTTATGCGGGGCGGCAGCCGCGCTGACCGCTTTTTGTGTTTTCATCAGAACCCTTTCACCCGGGCCGGCGGCTGTCGACAGCGGCGAGCTCGCCGCTGTGTGCGCAACCGGCGGCATCGCCCACCCGACCGGCTATCCCCTGTATACGCTTCTCGGCCTTGTCGCGACGAACGCGCTGCCGGGAAGGCCTGTCCTGGTTTTAAATATCGCCTCGGCACTGTACGGGGCGGCAGCCCTGTTTGTTTTCTCACTGCTTCTAGCGGACATTTTTGTAAAAAACACCGCTGACGACCGGCATCGCCGGGTTGCCGTTCCGGCAGTAACCACCGGCTGTATCATCAGCGGAGCAGTGCTTGTGCAGGCGTTCTGCAGCGTGTTCTGGTCGGCGGCGCTGGTTACGGAAGTCTACTCCCTGCAGGCACTGTGTACCGTCCTGGTGCTGTTTGCCGCGATCAGGGCGTTCGGCCGCTCTGCACCGGAACAATTTCAGGCGCGCCGGGGCGCCGCCGCCGCTTTTCTGCTGGGGATCGGCTTTTGCAACCACATGAGCACGGTTCTGCTGCTGCCGGCGCTGCTGTATCTGGTATGCACATGCACGCCGTGCCGGTCACCCCGCAGGCTGTTTGCGGGGATGTCTTGTTTTGCAGCCGGGCTTGTACCGTACCTGTATCTGCCGCTGCGGGCGCTGCAAGCGCCTGTGCTCAACTGGGGCGATCCTTCATCATGGACAAATTTTTTCCGGCATGTCAGCGGCAGGCAGTACCGGGTCTGGATGTTTTCTTCGCTAGAGACGGCTGTGCAGAACTCCGTGTACTTCGGCCGCCTTGTGCCGGACAGCTTCGGCTATGTGCCGCTGCTGTTTGTGCCGTTCGGCATGTGGTATCTGTTCCACCTGCGGCGCCGGGTGTTCTGGTTTGTGCTGCTGGTGTTTGCGGCTGATGTGCTCTATGCCGTCAACTATGACATAAAGGATATCGATACCTACTTTCTGCCGGCCCTCATGGTGTGCGCGCTGTGGATCGGCGGCGGCATGCTGTGGTGCGCGGCTTTTATCCGCGACAGGATAAAAAAATATGCCCCGGCAGCCTGTGCTGCCCTGTGTCTGATATTTTTGTTTCCACTCGCAGCACATTTCAGCGAGGTGGATAAAAGCGACGACCGGCTGATTGAATCGTATACGGAAAATGTTTTGAAAAGCATCGGGCAAAACGGCATCGTGCTGTCATATCAGTGGGACTACTTCTGCTCGCCGTTTCTGTATCTTCAGCATGCCGAAGGGGTTCGCCGGGATATCGCCATGATCGAGGTGCAGCTGCTCAGGCGCTCATGGTATCTCACACAGCTTGACGTCAACCATCCGGGAATTATGCATCGATCCCGGGAGGCCCGTGAGCTGTTCAGTCGGGAGCTCGAAAAATTCGAGAACAACCGGCCGTACGATCCGGCCGTTATACAGTCGCGCTACATGGGGCTGATTGCAAGCTTCATACGGGAAAATATCGACGACCGCCCGGTATACCTGACCTGCGAGCAGGAGCCGGAAATCGGTGCGGGCCTCGAGCGGATTCCCGTCGGCATGGTGTTCAGGCTGCTGCCGCCCGGGAAGGCGTACGTGCCGTTCGACTACAGCCGGCTCTCGCTGCCGCACCCGGCTGACTTCAGGACGAACGACCGCTATCATGCAGCCCTGCGCTCGTTTTATGCCTTCATGCTTTCCGCGCGCGGATTGTACGAGGTGGGCCACGGCAGGCGCGATGCCGCGGAAAAGCTTTTTTTACAGGCCCTGGGCTATGATGCAGGCTATGCCCTTGCCCGGAAAGGGATGCGGATTCTTCGCGGCACGCAGAGGTAATAACAATATTGCAGATTGCGCTCGGCATTCGTAATGATGCTGTGCAGTGAAGATCGAAGGCTTCGCACCGTCGCGGCCGAATTTTATAAAGGCTGCAATAGTCCGTTCTAACATTTCACAGCAGAGAATTCAGCACTACACTGCTGTTTCTATTGCTTTGTTAAGGGGCAAAGAGTTTTTGCGGGAATGTCTTGTAATGTGATATAATTATACATTCATTTTTCCCTGTTTTCAGGAGTGTACCGTAATGCTGATTGTAATGGAAAAAAATGCGACCGACGAGCAGATCGACGGGGTTATCCATGCGATAACCCGCAGCGGGTATACGCCGGTACCCGTGCCCGGATCCCAGCGCACGGCCATCGGCATTGTGGGCAATGCAGGGCCGGTTGATCCTGCCGCGTTTCTCTGTCTTGACGGCGTCAAGGAAGCCATTCCCGTTTCAAAGCCCTACAAACTTGTCAGCCGCGATGTCAAGCCTGAGGATTCCTGCTGGACGTTCGGCGACGTTACGGTCGGCGGCGGCGATATCGTTGTCATGGCGGGCCCCTGTGCGGTCGAGAGCATCGACCAGTGCCTGGCTGTCGCAGAGGCGGTACGAAAGGCCGGTGCCCGGTTTTTCAGGGGCGGGGCCTTCAAGCCGCGCACCTCGCCGTACAGCTTTCAGGGCCTCGGGGAGGAAGGCCTTAACATTCTCGAGCGCGTCCGCAAGGAGACGGGACTTTGCATCGTGACGGAGGCAATCGATCACGACAATATAGCCATGGTCGAGCAGGTTGCCGACATCGTGCAGATCGGTGCGCGCAACATGCAGAACTTCAGCCTGCTGAAAAGGGCGGGCAAAAGCCCGAAGCCGATACTGCTCAAGCGCGGCATGGCCGCCACCATAGAAGAGTTCCTCATGGCCGCCGAGTATATTACCTCGCAGGGCAATCACCGCATCATCCTGTGTGAACGCGGGGTGAGAACGTTCGCCGATCACTCACGCAACACGCTGGACCTGAGCGCCGTGCCTGCGGTCAAGGCAGTCAGCCACCTGCCGATAATCGTGGATCCGAGCCATGCCGCAGGAAAGCGCGAGCAGGTCATTCCGCTGTCGCGGGCGGCGGTCGCGGTCGGGGCCGACGGCCTGCTTGTGGAGGTGCACAATGATCCGACGTGCGCGCTTTCCGACGGACCCCAGTCGCTGTATCCGGAGCAGTTCACCGTGCTCATGAAAGAAATCGATATGATAGCCCGGCTGCCGAAAGGACCCCTATGTGTGTAAGGGTTTTTTCGACACTGCTTGTGCTTGCGGCAGCAGCATTTTTTTTCACCGGCTGCGGCGGTGCCGGCCTGCTGAATGTCGAGCGAAAGGACAAAAAGCTTTTCATGGAGGCCCAGCACGCGCTTGATGTGAACGACTTTCCGGGGGCAATTGAGCTTTTTCAAACGTTCATGAATGAGCATCCCCGCTCCGAGCAGTATTCATGGGCGCTTCACCGACTCGGGGAATCCTTTGAAGGGCTGCTGCAGACATACTATGTATCGGAGACTGAAGAAGGCGCTGATGAAAAATCCGCCCGCACCAAATTTCTTTCCCGGTTCGGTGAGTATGACTGCTGGCAGGAAACCGCCGAGGGCCTCGTCTACGACGGGTCTCACTACCGAAGGCTTTTAAAGGAGTTTCCCGACAGCCCGATCGCGGATGAGTCGGCCTACCGGCTTGTTCCGCGCACTCCCGACCGGCAGCCCGACCCGGAGCCGCATATCGAAGAGATCGGCAGGCTCGAGCAGGTGCTGGAGCGCTACCCCACGACCACCCTGCGCTATGAAATACTGTACAGAATGGCGCACCGCTGTCACGTGCTGTACGGTCTGTATGCCTTTTCTGGTGCTTCGGCGATACGCAGCCACAGCAAAGCCGAGCAGTACCGCGCCAAGGCCCTGTATCTGTACAAGCTTGCCCTGAAAGCACCCAGCCACTCTTTTTATTCCACAAAGGCCTGGGAGGGGCTGCGGGCGCTTGAAGGCGGCAGGCCGGTTCCAAGAGCACGGTAACGCAAAAGGTAATATGCCCGTGGCACGCGAACACGCACTCTTTATTTCACACAGCGATAATCTGCACTATCTGACAGATGACTATCAGCGCCTTTATTTCGGTGATGAGTTCTGCGAACGGCTGCTTCCCTCGTCAGGCGAACTTGCCGCGGCCATCAGTGCGGCAGCCGGCCAGGGAGTCCCGTTTACTTTCGTTACGCCCTACGTGACGGAGCGCGGCCTGCAGTCGGTCGAACAGCTGCTGGCACAGCTGCCGGGCGGCACCGAGGTCGTATTCAATGACTGGGGTGTTCTGCGGCGCCTGCGCAGCAGCCACCCCGATCTGATACCGGTGATGGGCAGGCTGCTGACAAAAATCAAGCGCGGCCCACGGATCATGAATTTTATCGACCGGCTTCCGCCGGATGCGCTCGACCACCTGCGCAGAACCAACCTGGGCGTCGATGTGTACCGTAATTTTTTGTCCGACAACGGTGTTGTACGGGTGGAGATAGACAATCCCCTGCAGGGGCTCGATCTGAGCGATGTGCCGGACGGGCTGCACCTCTCGCTGCACATACCCTTTGCCTATGTGTCGACAACGCGCTTTTGCCTTGTTGCAAACTGTGACGATCCCGAAAAAAAAGGTTTTATCGGCGTTTTTCCCTGCGGCCGCGAGTGCAGAAAATACACTTTTTTTCTGGACAACTCCGTAATGACCACGCTTCTTATCAGAAAGGGCAATACGATTTTTTTCAAAAATACGAACGTGCCGCAGGAGCTGCGCGATGCGGCCAATATAGACCGGGTGGTCATCGCTCCCGAAGTCCCGCATTAGCGGCTGGGCGGATTTCGTTCGCCAGGCCCGTTTTACCGTTTATTTTATATCTAAAGCCACCGTCTTTGGCGGGGACGAACAAAAAGTATCGGGTACAATATATATAATCAGCGCAGTGCGCTTCACACGATTCCATAGCCTTTTTCCGGTACCCGCATGGAGGTGCGAACACGCAGGAGCCGCTTTGGCTGCGATTTTTTCGCGGCCAAAGTCCGCTTCTGCCCGGCTGTACTCTTTTGATACATGCCATAGTTGCGTTCATGCACTAAAAAAGAAAGCTTGACAGAAAAAGATTAAGAACTAAACTATTAGTATGCAAAATAAATTACGAAACAATCCCTGCTCTTATTTGCTGCTGCTGTCGACTGCTGTTGCACTGCTTTTTTTTACAAGCTGTTCCGGCGGCGGCAATGACGGTGACAACAGCGTCCGCCCGGCTGATGTGCGCGTTACCGCGGTCGTGCGCGATGATATCGCCACCGAGATAGAAGCGACCGGCACCATCGCCCCCAACCGCGAGTCATATCTTGCCCCGAAAGTCGGCGGCCGGATAGAAAAAATCTTTGCCGATGAAGGGGACTATGTGGAAGCGGACAAGCCGCTTTTGCAACTTGAGCAGGTGCGCTTTCGGCTGGCCCTGGCAGAGGCCGGCGCGGCGCACAAAGAGGCCCGCGCTCATCTTAAAAATCAGCAGGCCCGGCTCAGAAGAACCACCGAGCTGTATGACAAAGGGATCGCCGACAGGCAGCTCCACGACGATGTCCTTACCGAAGTCCGGCTTGCCGAGGCGCGCGCCGACATGGCGGCTTCACGGCTCGAGCGCGCCCGGGAGGACATGAAGGACTCGGTGCTGAACGCGCCCTTTTCGGGCTTTGTGGTCGAGCGCAGGATGAATACCGGCGAATCTTTTTCCAAACAGAAAAGCGACTATGTGTTTCACCTTGTCGACACCTCGACCGTGAAAGTTGAAGTGCATATATTCGAGACCAAAAAGAAGTACATCGTTGCCGGCAAGAAAGTCCGGGTGAGCGTGGATGCGGTTCCGGACAGGGAGTATGCGGGATTCATTACGGTAGTAAATCCGTATGTGGATCCGGCCAGCCGAAAATTTCTGGTTAAAATAGAAATTCCGAACGAATCCTTTGAGCTCGAATCAGGGATGTTCGCCCGCGTGCACATCCCTGAAGAGCAGCATGCTCAGGCCCTGCTTGTGCCGTCGGCTGCCGTTACCGAGCGCGACGGGGTCCAGGTTGTCTTTCGCGCAGCGCAGAACACTGCCGAGCAGCGGGAGGTTGCCACCGGCCTGACGACCCATACGCTCATCGAAATCACCGGCGGGCTCGGCGAGGGCGACCGTGTCATAATCGACGGGCTGTATTCCGTCAAGGACGGCACGCCCATAAACATACTGGAGTAAAACACCCCGTTTCATATGCGCCTTTCCGACATATCAATCAAGCGCCCCGTGACCGCAACCATGGTCATGCTGATACTCATGGTTCTGGGCGTGGTTTCCTTTACGCGGCTGGGACTCGATTTTTTCCCCGACCTGCAGTACCCCGAAGTATCGGTGATAACCACGTACCCCGGTGCGTCCTCCGAGGAAATAGAAACCCTGATCACGCGCCCGCTGGAGGAGTCGGCAGCCACGGTGTCCGGCGTGCGCAAGGTGAAATCGATTTCCCGGGAGGGCGTCTCCCTGGTAATGGTCGAGCTCGAGTGGGGCTCCAACCTCGACCTGATCGCCCAGGATGTCCGCAACATGATGGACATAACCTACGACATGCTGCCCGACGAAGTCGACCGGCCGCTTGTGGTCAAAAGCGATATGGACCTCATGCCCGTGCTGTACTACGGCGTGTACAGTACAACCGACCGCGACCTGCGCAACCTGCGCAAGCTGGTGGAGGACAATATCGAGAAGCGCGTGGAAAGCCTGCCGGGAGTGGCCTCGGTCACGCTTTCCGGCGGGCTGGAGCGCGAAATACTCGTGGAAGTCGACCGCAAGCGTCTCGAGGCGCACGGGCTGTCGCTGGATGACATTATCCGCGTCATCCGCATGCAGAACCGGGATATCCCCGGCGGGCACATCACGCGCGGCACCCGCGAATACGTGCTGCGCACAATCGGAAAATACAAGCGGCCGCAGGATATCGCCGGCACCATCGTCACGGTACAGGACGGCAGGGCGGTGTATGTCAAGGATGTCGCCGAGGTAAATGACTCCCACAAGGAGGTCCGCAACATCACCAAGACCAACCTGCGCGACTCGATCATCTTCTGGGTCACCAAGGAGTCCGGCGCCAACACGGTGCGGGTCGTGCGGGCCGTGCGCGGGGAGATAGAGAATATCGAGCAGAATCTGCCGCCCGACATCCGCATCAGGGATGTGTGGGACACCTCGAAAATCGTGAGCGATTCGGTAAAGCAGCTCGGCACCACCGTGCGCTGGGGCGGCCTTATAACCATGGTAGTCCTGTTCCTGTTTCTGTGGAGCTTCCGCACGACGCTTACCCTGATTATCTCGATACCCTTCGCCATTGTCACGACATTCATTGCCATTTATTTTTCAGGATACACCCTCAACCTGATAACGCTGAGCGGCCTGGCCCTGGGGGTCGGCATGATCGTGGACAACTCCATCGTCGTGCTTGAAAATATTTTTCGTCATGTGGAGGCGGGCGAGAACCGCATGGAAGCCGCCCGCAGCGGAGCCTCGGAAGTGACTACGGCAATAACCGCTTCGACGCTCACGAGCGTTATCGTGTTCGTGCCCCTGGTGTTCGCCCAGGGCATTGCCGGCGAGTTTACCAAGCCGCTGGGGCTTACGGTGACGTTTGCCCTGTTTGCATCGCTTCTTGTTGCAATAACCATTATTCCCATGATCGCCTCGCGCATTCTCAGGCCGCGCGCCTCGCAGGACGATCGGCGGTTGTATGACCGCCTGTCCAAACACTACAAGCGCATTATTCATTTCAGCCTTGCGCACCGCTGGCTGATGGTCCTGGGGGCCTTTGCGGTACTGGTGGCAAGTATCGTCGGTATGGGGCTTGTCAACCAGGAGTATATGCCGAAGCTCGATGAAATCTACACTACCTGTGTCATCAAAATGGAGCCGGGGGCCTCACTCGAAGAAACCTATAAATACGTCGCCGGCATAGAGAACGCCGTCATGAAGCGGCCCGAGTTCCGCTCCATCATATCGCTGACCGGCCTTTCGGATTCGTCCAAGTTCGACCTGGCTTCGGGAGCCGGCCCGGCCGGAGTCAACGAAGCCGAGCTGTTTTATGAGATTACGCCCAAGCAGGAGCGATCCGTTACCAGCTCGCAGTTCAACCAGCAGATCGTCGATTCGATACCCGAGCTCGCTACCGGCTCGTGCTACTTCATGCAGACCACCGATTACTTCACCCGCGGCGGCGACCGGCCGGTCGAGGTGAACCTGTTCGGCAGCGATCTGGATGTGCTGCACCGGGAATCCCTGAAGCTGGCGTCGTTTTTCCGCGAGACCCAGGGCATTCTCAATCCCGACCGCAGCCTGCGTATGGGCAAGCCGGAATTCAAGATCGACGTCGATCGCGAAAAGGCGTCCCACCTCGGCATAACCGCCGGAGAGGTTGCCGATACGGTGGATGCCGCCTTTCTGGGCCGCAAGGTCACCAAGTACCGCGAGGCGGGCGACGAGTACGATATACGCGTGCGCTTCAGCGAGCAGGACCGCAAAACATTTCAGAATCTGGAAGACATCTCGATCACCAGCGCCATGGGCTTTCAGGTGAATCTTTCCGATGTCGCCGCCATCCGCGAGGGCAAAGGCCCGATTGAAATCAAGCGTGAGGACCAGGAGCGGATGGCGACGGTCAGCGCAAACTTCGATGCAGACACTATCGACCTGGGCGAGGTAAAACAGAAAATCCTGGACTATTTCAGCGACAACCCGCTTCCCGAGGGCTGCTTTTTCCGCTTCGGCGGTTCCATTAAGGACATGGAAGAGATGTCCTCAACCATGATGCTGGTGTTTCTGTTGGTCGTTCTGCTGGTGTACATGGTCATGGCGGCGCAGTTCGAGTCGCTCACCCACCCGCTGGCGATCATGATCGCCGTGCCCCTTGCCTTCATCGGGGTGGCTGCCGGGCTGCTCGGCACCGGCCAGTCGCTTTCGGTCATGTCGTTTATCGGTATCATGATGCTGGTGGGGATTGTCGTCAACAACGGCATCGTGTACATCGACTACATCAACCAGCTGAGGGACGCCGGCCTGAGCAGAGACGAGGCGATCGAGAGAGCCGGCCTTGCGCGGCTGCGCCCGATTCTGATGACCACGCTGACGACCAGCCTGGCGATCATACCCATGGCGCTGAGCCGGGGGGAGGGCGCCGAGCTTTTTTCTCCCATTGCGGTGACCATTTTCGGCGGCCTGGTGACATCCACCTTTCTGACGCTCGTGATCCTGCCGTCGATTTACAGCCTCATTGACGGCGGAACCGCCAAGATTCGTACTCTTTTGCATAAATAATTGCGATAGTAAGGACAAGTGACGACTATGGACATAGTGCTCGCCACGCGCAATCAGCACAAGCTGCGCGAGTTCCGGCAGATGCTCGAGCATGACGATGTGAGAATCGTTGCGCTCGACAGTTTTCCCGACTGTCCCGAGGTAGTGGAGGACGGTGAAACGTTTGCCGAAAACGCGCTGAAAAAGGCGCGCAGTGTTGCGGCACACACGGGTCGGGTCAGCATTTCGGACGACTCCGGCCTTGAGGTCGGCTTTCTTGGAGGCGCGCCCGGCATCTATTCCGCCAGGTACGCAGGAGCCTCGGCGACCGATGACGACAACAACCGGTTGCTGCTTTCGAAACTCGCCGGGGTCCCGGCACCGGAGCGCGGCGCGCAGTTTACCTGCGTGATTGCGGTTGCAGCGCCCGGCGGGCCCGAGCAGACCGTGCAGGGCGCCTGCCCCGGTCGCATTCTCGGCGAGCTCAGGGGAGGGCAGGGGTTCGGCTATGATCCGCTGTTTCTGTATGAAGATTTCAACCTGACGTTTTCGGAAATGAGTGCGGAGCAAAAAAACAGCATCAGCCACCGCCGCCGGGCGATCGAGGAGCTGAAAAAAATTTTATCGAACTTTTTATAAAAATTTTTCTTTCTTGTCGTGCCCAGTAGCTTTTCAATACGCTGCAGAAAACTACTGCTTGCCTATACTTCTGTTTTCACTGTTTTCAGCTTGCAATGCTTTTCAATACTGTCGAAATCCCGGTCATTGTGCAGAAGTACGATGTCATGCTCGATAGCGACTGCCGCTATCATGCAATCGATCGGTTTGCGTATGGGTATGCCTTTTTTGCGTAAAAATCGATATGTTTCGGCCGAGGTAATGAAGGTGGCTTTTGTCATGGGAAGGAAAAGCAGATCGCTGAAAAACCCTTTGATCCTTTTATAGTGATTATCATGGCGGATACCCTGCAGCACTTCAGCCATGATCACGCCGCACGTACAAAGGTCCTGTTCCTCAGAGATGAACCGTTCCAGGCTGTCTACCCGGGCGGAGTGGATGCCTTTGAAAAACGGAATCCATACACTTGAATCAACAAGAATCATCAGGCCTATCGTCCTTTACGCCATGAGGCGAGATCGCCCTCCCACTCGACCTTTCCCTTCAGCTCAAGGATCTTTTTTTGTTGTTTCCGCCGTAAAACTTCATTCAGGGCATAATCGATCAAGCCTTTACGTGTTTTTATGCCGGTAGCTTCCCGGCATTTTTTTACCAGCTCGTCATCGAGAACAACATTTGTTCTACCCATGCAGCTCACCTCCTTTTATACACATAATAGGCATTAGAAATGTGTATGTCAACGGAAGATTTATGCACATTATCTTCATTACATAAAGGACTGTTTAGATGAGAAGGATATTCATCCCCGATTCACCACCTAAAAAAAAGAAAAACTCGTTGGTTCCTGAAAACAGG
>CAZFIB010000082.1:0-17921 GCA_964518865.1 uncultured Thermodesulfobacteriota bacterium | reverse complement strand
AAGGCCGCTCCTACCCTGACAACCCGGATTACTGTTACATAGCCTTGTTCCGATGCAGGCCCGGTGGTGTGAAACTGTAGGAGCTGCTTCAGCTGCGATATTTTTCGCGGCCAAAGGCCGCTCCTACCCTGACAACCCGGATTACTGTTACATAGCCTTGTTCCGATGCAGGCCCGGTGGTGTGAAACCGTAGGAGCTGCTTCAGCTGCGATATTTTTCGCGGCCAAAGGCCGCTATGGAGGGAGGACAATCGGTGCGCACGGCGTACCCCGCAATGACAGATCAATCAGCAGCTTGCTCCTACGGTCAGCGCGTGGCGGCAGGCAGTCATCCGCTGCTTTTTTTATTGCTGTTGAGCTGAACTGCCTGGTGCACAATCTGCAGAATCTGGGTTATCTGGAACGGCTTGTTCAGAACCAGGTCGATGCCGTGGCGCGCAAGTTTTTTCTTCTGGTTCTGCATTTCCCATCCGGTGATGAGAACAACCGGGGTAGCGGGGCTCAGTTTTTTTATTTCGTCGGCAACCTGCCAGCCCGACATCTCCGGCATGCCGAGGTCGGTGAAGACGATATCGAAGTGATCATTTCTGAAAATATCTATCCCCTCAGGACCGCTGGATGCCGCGACGGCGGTATGCCCGCCTGTCTGCAGCACATCGTGCAGAAGTTCGAGCACATCGCGCTCATCGTCGATTATGAGTATTTTGATTGCCTGCTGTTCGAGTAAGCCGGCAGCCTTCGGCTGAGACGCTTTGGCTTCTCCGGCAACAGGAAATGTCAGCAGGAATGTCGTGCCCCGGCCCTCCCTGCTTTCCAGTGAAATGGTGCCGTTATGCCTGCTTACGATTCCGTAGGAGACACTCATGCCGAGCCCGGTCGATTGCGGACCCTTTGTCGTGAAAAACGGGTCGTATATTCTGTCACGCACCTCGGCGGATATGCCCTGACCGGTATCGCGCACCTTGATATGCACAGTTTGATCCCTGAGCGAGCCGGTAAAGCTCAGGCTGCCCCCGCCGGGCATTGCGTCGAGAGCATTGTTGATAAGATTTGTAAAGACTTCCCGCAGCTCTGCCTCATTGCCGGCAACCGGGGGCAGGTTCGTGAGCCTGGTATAGATGTGATACCTGATGCCGCGCGCTTCGGCATCGTCTTTCCACCTGGCCCTGGTGAACTCAACCGCGCCCCTGATGATTTTCTTGAGATCGACGCCGGTGAATTTTCTGTCACCGTCGCTTTTGCGTGAAAATTCCTGAATGCGTCTGACGGTTTCGGCGCCGTCAAGCGCGGCACGCTCTATGGTTTCCAGTCCCTTCATGATGCGGGGGGAGGATCTCCTGCGCTCGGCATTGCGGTTCGGCGCTTCAAGCTCACGCTTCATCAGCTGCGCCCGGCCCAGCACCGCCGTGAGCACGTTGTTGAAATCATGTGCAACCCCTCCGGCGAGCTCACCGAGCGACTTGAGCTTTTCAACCTGCAGCATCTGCGCCTCTATCTGCTTGCGCTCGCTTATATCCCTGACAGCCGCGACCGAATGTATCGGCGTTCCGCTGTGGTCCAGCACGTATGAAATGCTGCACTCAACAAAGCAGATCGACCCGTCTTTGCGATGCCATTCGGTTTCCCAGTTTTCGACGGACCCCTTCTCCAGCAGCTGTTCAAGCATGTGCCTGCCCCGCTGCATGTGGGCGTTATCAGCAGACCCCAGCTCGGTTATGTGCCGGCCGATGAGCTCGGAACCCCGGTAGCCCAGCATTTTTTCGACAGCCCGGTTGATGCGGATGATGGTGCCCATGTGATCGGTAACGATAATGCCGTCGAGGGTTGTTCTGAAAACATTCTCCAGAAAGTCCCTGGCGTTGCGAATTTCCTGCTCGGCCAGCTTGCGTGACGTTATGTCGCTGACGACCGCAAAGCTGGCTTCAAAAACCCCGTTTTTATCGAACAGCGGGCGCGGCGACACCAGGGTAACAATGTCGCTGCCGTCCTTTTTCTTCCAGTTAATCTCGTAGGCGGTTGTTTGACCCTTTTTTCTTCGTTCAAGCTCTGCTTGCAGAACCTGCCTGTTGCGCTCATCCAGAAAATAGGTAACCGGCTTTCCGATGATCTCGCTGCGGCTGTATCCGAGCATTTTGCAGAAGCGGTCGTTGACATACGCACAAATCCCTATCTTGTCGCGGATGAGCAGCCCCTCGTTCATGGTATCGACAAGCTGTCGGTAGCGCAGCTCGCTTGCCTGCAGCTCCTGATCGCGGACGGACAGCTCGGCGGTTTTTTTTCTGACCATTTCATTGAGATTTTCCTGGTGTGCCTGCAGTTCGATTTCCGTCCGCCGTGTTTCCGTTGCATCCCTGATGATGCCGAAGGCCCCGATCATGTCGCGCTGCAGGTTTCTCAGAAGAACGATATTCTGCTCGACCGGCACGAGCTTACGGTCCTTGCGTATGAAGTAGGTTTTCCAGTTCGATATGCGCCCTTTGTCGAGCAGACGTTCAATAATCCTATGCTGGCTGTCGAAAAACGACTTGTCGATCACTACCCGTTCACCGGCGGTTGACTCATACACCCCTTCACCGATGTCCGACAGCATGAAGGTTGTTTTATGCAGCAGCTCCTCTTTTTCATAGCCCAGCAGGTCGACGACGGCCCGGTTGGCCCTGGTGATGGTACCGCTGCTGTCGCTGATCAAAATGGCGTCGAGCGAGCTTTCGATAAGGTTGTCGAGAAAGTCCCTGGTTTCTTTCAGTTCGTTGATTGTTTTGGTTCGCTTTGTGTTGTCCCTGATGATGCCGACCGACCCGACCCGGCTGCCTTTTCGGTCATGAAGAAAGACGATGCTCTGCTCGACCGGAACGAGAATGCCGTCTTTGCGCTTGTAGTAGGCTTCCCAGGCATCGATTTCGCCTTTGCTGAAAAGCTGCTCTGCGCTCCTGCTCAGTCGTTTGAAATAATGTGCATCGATTTCCACGGACGTGCCCATGGCTGTAGGATGGGTTCCTTCATCAAAATGGGTGAACATCATCGGCGTGCTGCCCAGGATTTCCTTGCGCGAATAGCCGACCAGCCGGGTAAGCGCCTTGTTTACCCGGGTGATGTGTCCGCTGCTGTCGCTGACCATTATTCCGTCCAGCTGGCTCTCGAAAATATTCACCAGGCTTTTGATCACCTCCCGCAGCTCGGCATCGTTTTTCACGGTCGTGCCCGCGGCAGCCCTGGCGGTCGTGTGCCGGCCGGTTTCGTTCAGCACCAGCAGGAGAAAAGCCCCGTTTTTTTTATGCGGTACAAATCGCTTACACTGTATGCTGACGAGCTTTTTCCGCTTTTCGCTGTCGACAATATTTATATCGAGACGCGACTGTTCGGCCCGGCGGAAAAACTCGTCCAGCATTGGGGAGTCGGCAAGGTCGGTGGAAAGAAAATCTTTCAGCCTGCGGCCGGAGAGCTCGGTCTCCGCAAAGCCCACAAGACGCACGAAGCACGGGTTTGCCCTGATAATGCGCAAATCATCGCCAATCGTCACAAGGGCCTCGGAGCTGATATCCCAGACCAGATCGAGGCCATCAGGCAGTGCTCGGTGCGGGCGTTTGGTATTCATCACGGACTCGTGTTATATAAGCCTGTAAGCCTGTATTATAAAAATATATATCGGATTATTTTATTTTTTATTAAGTTATTAATACGGGTGTCGGATCACGTCGGTTTTCCGCCGGGAGGCGTGTGCGGGAGTGCTGATGTGCCTCAGATCACGGGGTGGCTGCCAGGCGAACGGGTACGGGGAGCGGGCGGTGATTCTGCAGGATCAGGGTCAGCCGATGCGCTTCAGGTCGTCTCTATAGGAACAGGCTAAATCGACATATATCTGCTTGAATCCGGTCCAGTCCTCTTTGTAGGAGGCGCTTACCTCTCCGATGATTTTGGCCGGTACACCGGCTGCTATTGTCTCCGGTGGAATTTCCTGCCGGTTTCTGACAAGGCCGCCCTCGGCAACAACCGCCCAGCGGCCTACGGTAGCCCAGTCGCTGATGATCGAGCCCATGCCGATCACCGCGTAATCGTCGATTTTTTTTGCGTTATGGACAATACACATATGCCCCAGGGTTACGCGATCGCCGATAGTGCAGATATCGCCGGGGCGGGCGTGAAGCACGCAGTTTTCCTCCACCGCCGTCCCGTCACCGATGACGATTCTGCCGTAGTCGCCCCTGATCTTGGCACCGGGTCCCACATACACGCCGCTGCCGATAGCGACGTTTCCGATGATTTCGGCTGAGTCGGCGATATAGGTGTCGGAACCGACCGCGGGCTGTACACCCCGGTATTCAAAAAGCGCCATACTTCTTCTCCCTTTTCACCGTAGTAGAGCAAAGTGCATTGTATAACCGCAAAAACCGAATAACATCTGCTGCCCGCCCGGTGGTGCGGGCATGCAGGAGCTGCTTCAGCTGCGATCTTTTTCGCGGCCTGCACTGTTTTGATACCTGCCAGAGTACCTGCACCCATATGTTCATTGCAGGAATACCCCCCGTCACCGCCCGGGGTAACGTGTTCGCAATTGACGTTGTATTATATACCCCGGGCCGGTTAAAAACGGTACGGTCACTCTGTTATAACAGTATACGCGCTGAGACGGAGAGCTCAATGAAAAAACACTTTTTTTCTGAGGTGACGGTGACCAGAGCTCCCCGGCACGGAGAGCCCTGGAGGGTATGCTTCTGCTTTCATGCGGCATGCGAAGAGACGCTCTTGAGCTGCACATCCCACTGAGAACGTTTGACGCATCGCATCTTTATAAAAGGTATAAAAAATGTTACACATTACTGTATACTGGCGTAGTAACAAAACGAGATGTTCGAAATTCTTTTGTGAGGGGCGATAATGAATGCCAAAGCTGCAATGTGCGTATGGTCGCTGCTGCTGGTAGCCGGCCATTGTTGCGTATCGATGCAGGCTCACGCCGGCTGCGGGCTGCCCGTGACCACGCATGCTGAAAATATCACCGCCTTGACAGGCCTGTTGCCCGGGGACGTCCGCGGAGTGCTCGCCGTCGATATCGACGATCTTCTTTCCGGCGTTTCCGCCGCTGAGGTTACCGGCCTGCTGAACGGCGAGGGCAGCGATCAGGCACTCAACGAGCCGTTCAGCGCCATTAATAAGCTGGCCGCCGCTGTCGATCCGGCCGGTGTCATGCAAACCGCGCTGCTGGTGCAGACAACCGACGCTTCAGAGGGGCTCTTTCTGCTTGCCGCGCTGCGCTGCGACACAATCGACGAAGTGACTCAGGGTGCGGGCCTTGCCGCCGACGGCACGTACGGAGCCGGCAGCCACGCTTTGTACCGTGACCTGAACGGCAACAGCTTCGCGTTGCTTGCCGGCGGCGTGATGATAACCGGCTCAGTGACGGCTGTCCGGTCCGTCCTCGATGTCGCCGACGGGGTTGCACCGCCAAACGCCGCTGCTATCGGCCCCTTTATCGGCGCCCTGCACAGCGGGTCTTCATTCAGCTTTGTGTACGGGCTGCCGGCACTGTTTGACAGCTCGATTGCAGCCGACCGGTCGCTGCGGGGCGCAGCAGTGGTGAGCGGTTCGCTGGATTTCGACGGACCCGATATCTCGGGCAGCGTGTCGTTTCACACCTCCAATGCTGCAGGCTTTGTCGACAGTTACAACGAACTCAACAGCGCATCCGGTGAACAGCCGCTGGCCCTGAAACCACCTCTGGCCGACAATCTCAGCCGGGTGGTCGTCACCATACCCCCGACACCGGTCGAAAAATCCGCCGCCGGTCTCATTGCTTCACGAAACACCCTGAAGAAACTTTTTCCGCTAATGCAGGCCTATGACTACGCCGAGGACGTGCGCGACCCCGGCAACAAACCCTGGCTGGATCTCATAGTGAAAAGCGAGGAGGACGGGGACAACTCACCCGGATCGGTTTTTATAAGGTGGGAGTTCAGGGACCAGGATGCTGTCGATGCTTTTGAGGAGAACGAGCTTCCCGCGGGCTTTACGCTGGCGCCGTGCCGCTTTCTGGAATCGGATGAGCCCGGATACTTTCTCGCGCTCAATCTCTACAACGCCGCCGGTCCGATTGTGGGCGGGGCGCGTGCGGAATGGGACATTTTCGTTCAGCCCCCCGACGGCGATACGCGTCCCCGCTACATGTGCATCGATGCGCTGGCTGCGGCGGTTTCCGCTGATTCGGTTCGGGGGCTGACGCCGCCCGAGCCCGTTTCCCACGCGTTCGCCGGCAACCGCATCGTTTCTGAGGTGGGTGTCAGGGAGAACGGTGTCGAGAAAACTGTTTTCTCGTCATACATCCCCTGGCCGCAGACATCACCGGTAACCGCCCGCTTCACGAAAGAAATGGCTATCGGCAACGACTACATTTACTGGGGCAACGGGGTTCTCGACCGCGGCCTGTACAACGCGACGACGTTCAACCATGATTCGGTGCTCGTTCCGGTGTACATTACCGCCGACACTACCCGCTGGCGGCAGTACCTGAACGACGAGCCCACCTATGCCGTGTATTACCTCAATACGCTCGAATACGTCATCTCGCCCTGGTGGAACCTGGATTCAGCGTACCTGGACATTACGCCCGAGTGGCTGAGCGACCTGTATGATTTCAAAAATAACGGTAACTACCTGACCCTGATGCGTGATGCCGTGCGGGGTGCTTTCAGGGGTACGGACGACGCAGTGATCAGATTCACGGTCGCGAACACAACACCCGCTGTGTATTACCATTTTCGGATAACCGATCCGGAGGCCATGTCGGCGGCGCTCGATCTTCCCGCCGGCTACCGTCTCGCCCGAACCGGGTTTTTTGAAAACGATCCCGCAGCCGAAGATTATTATGTAACGCTTGCGCTCTATGAGATCCGGGATTCTGTAGAGGGTACCCGCGCCGAGTGGCGGGTATATGTGGATGAGGGCAGCGGCCGCGAGCGGTGTATGATCATCGAGCTGCTGACCGAAGATGCCGCGGTGGACCCGGTCGGCCTCATCAACCTGCCGAGCCGGGTTGAGCATGGCCTGGCCGGAAGCACGGCGCGCAGCGTTCTGTCGTCTTCGACAATCGATTTCGACGCATCGCTGGATACGCAGGGCGGCACTGAAAAGACCCTTTCCCCGGACTGGATCGAAGCGGGAGATTTTGTCTGCCACCGCAACGGCATTTGCGACAAGCTGTTTTACGATGCCGAAACACTGGATGTCCCGGTGCGCATCCCAGACTCCGTAACGGTACATGCAATCGCAACCCCCTGGGACGCCTTTATCAACACGACGCCGAGCGCGGTGTTCTACCGCGACAACCTTCAGGAATACGCCGTCAAACCCTGGCATAATGTAAAAGTGGTCGTGGCAGAAGAGCCGCCGGAGCCGATTGAGGACGGCACGCATGTGATCCGGGGTACCGGATCGCTGATCGGGCGGACCAACCCGGCCGTTGATTCCACCTACACCTACTCCGGCGCCGGCACACTGTCAGAAAATGAGCTGAGCTTCACTATCGATCAGTTCATTGAAAACGCCCTGGGAGAAAGTCACATCATCACTTCCGGCAGCTTCGATCTGACGACGGGGCTGGGCACGTCAACGGTCGAAAACTGTATCGGCCCGACGCTCATGTGCGCAGGGGTTGATCCTGTTATCGGCACCCCCGATGCCACCAGTGACTATACCGCCTCGAATCTGAATGCTGTCGACACGGACTGCATAACCTGGGATGTGACTTTCAGCCTCAGGATTCCGGGTTTCGGAGAAGCCGACAGCAGCTCCGGCTTTACGGCGGTACTGGGCTCGAACTGTACCGACGCTGATGACGACGGCTACGCGGTTGAAGGCGGCTGCTGCGGTGCCGTGGACTGTGACGACAATGATACGGAGGCATATCCGGGGGCCGATGAGATCTGCGATGACGGTATCGACAACGACTGCGACGGCCTGGCCGACGATGACGATGAAGAGTGCTTCAGCGAACGCAGCAGTTGTCCCCTGACCGTCACCCCGCCCGCGGTCGGCAGAGGAAGCCATCCAAAAGTATATGTGCTGCGCGTTACCGGCGATGAGGCAAAGGGGTTCAACATAAAAGACCCGGTAACTTCTGATGCTTCGTTTGACGTGCGAATTCTGTTTCAGTTCGTACTGGGCAACACACGTTTTTTGATTATTATGATCGGCACCGAAGCCGAGCAAGGCACGGCGTACCTGCTTTCGGGCGACTACTGCATGGGTGAGCTTGGTATCGAGTAGCACGGGTCCGAAATCCGCAAACAGGAAAAGGCCGCCGGATTATTCTCCGGCGGCCTCTTCCTGTTCATACCTGAACCGGGGCCAAACAAATCTTACCCCGGCAGGTGGCTGAAGTCAGCTTATGGCCGGCATGGTAGACGCTGTGAAATGGAAACTTTTTGCTTTATAAGGAATTGACATGGAAAAACATCAGGTAGTCATTGTCGGTGCCGGGCCTGCCGGCGCATCGTGTGCCAAGGCTTTGCATGATGCGGGTATTGAAGCGCTTATCATTGAAAGAGAATCGCTGCCGCGGCATAAAAACTGTTCGGGTGTTTTGTTCGGGGAGGCGCAGGAGCTGCTGCCGAAGTACTTCGGTACAATGCCGCCGGAGGACATCTACAGCGAGCCCAGGACAATTCATGCATCGCAGATTATCGAGTGGAAGCATGAGCAGGGCTTTATACAATATCCCTGGGAGATTCCCAGAGACGGACATGCATTTCCCCAAACCTATCTGAATACCTGGCGAAACAAATTCGATCACTGGCTGGTGCAGCAGTCCGGCGCCCCGGTCCGGGAGCAGTGCCTGTTTCGCGGATGTACGGCTGAACAGGAACAGGTCAGTGTCGAGGTTTTTCTGCGTGATGAAAAAATCACGGGCCCGGGCGGTACGGGAGACCCGAACCGGACCATACAGTGTGATTACCTGGTGGGGGCCGACGGCAGCGCATCGGTCGTGCGCAGGGCGCTCACGCCGCAGGAGTGGGATGCAGCGCCCGCAGTCGTGTACTATCAGGAGTATTGTCCCTGTAAGGATACAGGCACGCTGCGCGAGGGCTGCTGGCATGTATTTTTCGAAAAAACGGTCGGCAGGCTGCTGTGCTGTGTGCACCGCAAGGACGGTTTTCTCGTGCCCTGCGTCGGCGGTCTGAAGGGTGATAATGTGCGCGCAACCATGGAAGCGTTTAAAAAGTTTCTCATGGAAAATTTCAAGGCTGTGCTCGGGCAGCATGAGCGCGCAGAGGGGTGCGTTATAAAAATGTGGCCGCCCAATCCGGGCTGCGGCAGGGTGCTGCTGGCGGGTGACGCAGGCGGTTTCATGTACCTCAACGATGCGTCTATCCACGCTGCGATGGATTCAGGCTACCGCTGTGGGGCGGCAATTGCGCGCGCGCTGCGCGAAGGAGGCGATGCGCTGCACTATTACAGGGAAAGCATAGGGGATATCCTGCGCCATGTTCAAACCTGCAGCGAACAGATGCATTTTTTTGCGGAATAGGGTGCGTAAATGTCACACTGCACCCCCCTGATGTGAGCAGTGCTGTTAAGATATATTAAAAAAGCCTGCTTTAATAACATCCACGCCGTAACCAATCCTTTTATTTTGAAACAGCACTATCCATATCTTGTGCTTTGCTGCCCGTCCAGCACAACACTTTGATTTCGGCTGTCTGTCGCCGCATTATTATTAACAGTATATTAACAAACAGGTTGACTTCTTCGCCTGGTATTCACTATGCTTTAACAGGGGGGGATGTCGGCATGAATGATTACCAGAGCTTAGTCGAAGCACTCCTGCATACCCAATGTGATAAAGACCATAAGTGTCTGTACGATAAACAAGACAGCCTCTGCAAACCGACTCTTGACACTATTGAAGGCGACACTGTTCTTTACTGTTATGAAAAATGCCTCGACAGCCAAACCTGTACATTCCGCTGTAAAATCGGCAGCAGAACAGTGTGCACCTGCCCGGTGAAAAAATATCTGACAAAAAACCCCGATGTTGAAAAGTTGAGTCGAATAATCACTTGATTATCTTTTTGCATATATGGTAGTCAATGCTTACGGAACCCACCTGATTTAGTATATATACAAAAAACAGTACCATGCTGACAAGCGAGCTTGACAAAGCAAAAGAGCGTACCATCCAGTTTGCAGCCCATGTCGAGATGATGAAGGATCACAGCATCAGGGGGCTGATCAGCAGGGACGAGCACATCCTTCTCGATGTTATCAAAACCCACGAGCCACAAGCCAATCAGTATGAACTCGACCTGGAGGAAACCTGCGTTCAGCTCATTGCGATGTATCAGCCCATGGCAAAAGACCTGAGAACGATCCTTGTGCTTTCAAACATGAGCAATGCCCTGGAGCGCATAGGTGACCATGCCGTTAATATCGCAGAAAGCGCCCTTGAGATCATAACACGGCCCCCCGTGAAGCCCTTTATCGACATTCCCCGCATGAACGACATAACAAAAAAGATGCTGGATGACACTATCCATGCATTTATCAGGGAAGACCCGCAGCTGGCACGGCTGGTGTGCGAGCAGGATGACCTGGTTGACAATCTGCATGATCAAATATTCAGGGAGCTTGTTACCTACATGACGGAGAACCCCGGAAAAATAAATGACTGTATCCACATCCTGAGGATTGCAGAAAACCTCGAGCGAATCGGCGATATGGCAACAAATGTCTGCGAGGACGTGATATTTGCAGCAGAGGGGACCGTAATTAAACACCACAAGGGGGAGGGGCAGAGCACTGACAATGGAAAAGCGCATAGCAATTATTGAGGACGAGCCTGACATTGCGGAGCTCATAGGCATTCACCTTGAAAAATCAGGGTACCGGGTAAAGACATTCGGTGACGGGGCATCTTTTTACGAGTATACGGAAAACAGCAGCCCTGATCTGCTGATACTTGATTTAATGCTGCCCGATATGGACGGCTATGACATCTGTCGGCAGATCAAAAACAATGACGGAACAGCCGCCCTGCCGATAATTATATTATCGGCAAAATCAGACGAGGTGGATAAAATCCTGGGTCTTGAGCTCGGCGCAGATGACTATATCGTAAAGCCGTTTTCTCCCAGGGAGCTGGTGGCGCGGGTCAAGGCCATCATGCGCAGGTACCTGGCTGGAGACCAGTCTAGAACGACCGAGATCGGGGGTCTTGTGCTCGACAACGACAGGTACAGTGTCAGTGTTGACAGCACCACGGTCGAGCTGACACCGTTTGAGTTCAGAATCCTCGAACTGCTCACGGCACGGCAGGGCTGGGTGTTTACCCGTGAAACGATATTGAGCAGTCTGTGGGGGGAGGACAAGACAGTGAAAAGCCGCAGCATAGATGTGCATATTCTGAACCTGCGCAACAAAATCGGGCGGTACGGCAGGCACATCAAAAGCGTGAGAGGCATAGGCTATACGTTTGAACAATAAACCCTTATGGCAGTTGCGCACAAGGTTTTAAGGGAATGAAATGGCATCGGTACTGCTGATTGATGATGACTTCGATTTCAGGTCAATGATAGCCGAAACACTGAAGTCCGCCGGACATGAGGTGATCGAAGCCTCAGACGGTCTGGAGGGCCTGCATCGTTTTGCCGAATCACCGGTTGACCTGGTTATCACTGATATGGTCATGCCCGGTGCTGACGGCGTAGAGGTCATCAATGCATTGCGGGAAATTAATTCCGTAATAAAGATACTGGCCGTAACCGGTGGGGGTGTAATCGAGCCGGGCTATTACGCAAACATTGCCGGCAGCCTCGGTGCGGACATGACTCTGCAAAAACCGTTTTCTCTGCAGAAGCTGCTTGATTCTGTAGACGATCTTGTCGGATAAACTACCCTGAGAACACACCCTGGCGAAAGCTTATCTCTATTACGTCAGCTCGCCTGCTGAAGAATACTCCCTACATTTCCCGTAAAGGCTTTTTGATTGACGAACAGTCACCTGTAGCCGTATAGTTTTTGTAACAACACGGGCATGTATCAAGCTGAGTGATATGAAAAAAGGCAGTGACAGTACCGGTTCCGGGTGCAGCGGTTCCCCGCACTTTGACGACCCCGCAAGGATTCTGTGGGCCATAGAGAAAATCGATAGCGCCATACAGCTATCCTCGGATGTCAATGCTGTTCTGGAACGGGTTATCGATGAGGTTTTTGCAGTTTTCCAGTCGGATCGGGCCTGGCTCTTTTGCCCCTGTGATCCGGAGATGGCTGCTTTTAACGTAAACTTTGAAAGCACACAGCCCGCGTATCCGGGTGCAAAAGCCTTTAAGGAAGCAGTTCCCATGACGGCGGACATGGCTCACTACTGCCGTCGTGCATTGTCACAGGCGGGAGTACCCGTAATCGATCCGCCGCCGGGCCGCAAAATCACCAATGACATAGCGCTTGAATTCAATGTGAAGTCCCTGATGTGTATGGCACTGAAACCTCACATCGGAAGCGCGTGGATGTTCGGGCTTCACCAGTGCGACCATGACCGTGTCTGGACAGATAACGAGCAGCTCCTGTTCAGGATGATCGGAAATCGAATTACCACCTGCATCGGCAATCTGCTGTATCTCAACCGGCTTCAGGAAAGCGAAGACCGTCTTCGCACCACTCTGGATCAGGCCGGGGACGCACTTTTTGTGATAGACACTGCCGGAAGAATTCTCGATGTGAACCGCTATGCCTGTGAGATTCTGGGCTACACTAAACACGAACTTCGGAAAATGTCTGTGCCTGATGTCAATCCGGAGTATCCGATCGAGAGGGTTCTGGCATTGATTAATTCAATACAACCGAATCAATACAGAACAGTCGAAACCGTTCACAGACGCAAAGACGGCAGCACCTTTCCGGTGGAGTTGCGGATCGGTAAAAGCCTGATTCAGGGCGCGGAAGTTATTACGTCCGTAGCCAGGGATGTCGCCAAGCGCAAGGCACTGGAGAAGCGGAACAGGCTTCTTGCCGATGTGGTCGACCGGAGTCAGGATTTCATTGGAATAGCTGATGTCAACGGGAATGCCATCTATGTCAATCCTGCCGGACGGCAGCTGGTAGGTCTTGATAGCGATGATGCAGTCAAAAGGTCTACTATAGAAGATTATTTCCTTCCCGAAGATGTACCGTTTGTCAAAGAGAAGATACTGCCTGCCGTTGCCTCTGATGGTCGCTGGGTGGGCGAGTTCCGGTTCCGGCACTTCAAGGACGGCAAACCGGTGAATGTGCTGTACGATTTGTTTCGTACAAACGACCCGGACACCGGTGAGATAACAAACTATGGTACCGTTACACGAGACATCACCGAGCGCAAGCAGGCTGAAGATGCATTGCGTGAAAGGGAAGACCAATTCCGTGCCGTCGCAGAAAACACTTCCGATTCGATCATCATTACCGATGAACAGGGAACGATTATTTACTGGAATGAGGGCTCCGGCAAGATTTTCGGTTATACCGGTGAAGAAATTCTCGGTAAATCGATCGATATACTCCTGCCGGAAAAAGTAAAGCAGGACAAAGATGAAGCTATGGCAACCTATGACGACGTAAGGGACTCAACGCAGTTCGGCACTGTCCAGAAGTCATATGCCAGGCGCAAAGACGGCAGCATATTCCCGCTCGAGGTAACGCTTTCGTGCTGGGAGCGCGAGGGGTCGTTTTATTTCTGCTCGATTATTCGCGATATTACCGAGCGGGAAAAGATTGAGCAGCGCTTCAGGGCAATATTCGACTCTTCCACTGATTCGATAATCATTTCAGACAGCAGCGGAATGATCATAACCTGTAATAATGCAACCCGTGATGTGTTCGGTTACGACCCCGGGGAACTTATCGGCAAATCAGTCAAACTTCTTATTCCGCAGGAAAAGCGCAATGAAGTCGATAATCATTTGAAGCAAGCAGTACTATCTGATCCCGACAGCGGTTACCTGACGCTGACACACAAGAAAGACGGCTCGGAGGTGTATATAAACAGCTCATTATCCCGATGGGAAGTTGCCGGGCAGACGTTTTTCAGTTCCATTAACAGAGATGTCACCAGCGACAAACGTATGGAACAGCAATTACAGCAATCACAAAAAATGGAATCCATCGGTACGCTGGCGGGCGGCATAGCCCATGATTTCAACAATATCCTGGGGGCGATCCTGGGCAACGCGGAGATGCTTCTGGATGATCTGCCCGGAGGGGATGAATCATACTGGAACGCCGAACAGATCCGGGATGCGGCTGAGCGCGCCCGCCACCTGGTAAAACAGATACTGGCTTTCAGCCGCAAAGCCCCCCAGAATTTCAAGGTGTTCAGTATGGTTTCTCTGCTGCAGGAAAGCATAACGATGCTCAGATCGACCCTGCCGGCAACTGTCGATATTGAAACACAGGTAAGCTGTGCAGATGCTGCCATCCTGGGGGATGAGAACCAGATCAACCAGGTCGTGATGAACCTGTGCGTGAATGCCGAGCAGGCCATGCACGAGACCGGCGGCAGACTTTCGATTGCAGCTTCAAATGTTGTCCTGACACAAAACGACATGCAGCACTATCAGGGCCTGCGGCCGGGAGAGTATGTGCAGCTGCAGGTGGGCGACACGGGTCACGGCATACCCAAAGATAAACTCGATAAAATATTCGACCCGTTTTTCACCACCAAGGAGGTCGGGAAAGGCACGGGCCTGGGCCTGTCGGTGGTGCACGGGATTCTGCAGAACCACAAAGGTGCGATCAGTGTGGAGAGCGTGGAAGGCACAGGCACGACATTCACGGTGCTGCTGCCGGTGGCAGCTCAGGCAGAGACAGCCAAACCGGTTCCGGAAGAAGAACCGCTGCCGGGAGGAACAGGGCACATCCTGCTGATTGACGATGAGGAACCCCTGCTTGCTGTGGGAAAGCGGATGCTTGAAAGCCTGGGATACACGGTAACGATCCTCCAGGACAGCGAGCAGGCCCTGACAGCTTTCCGGGAAGCTCCCGAGAGCTATGATGCCGTCATAAGCGATATGACCATGCCGCGCATGACCGGAAAAACGCTTTGTCGTGAACTACTGACCATCCGGCCCGATCTTCCCATCATTCTTTGTACGGGCTACAGCGATCTGATATCGGATGAAGACTGCAAAACAATCGGTATCAGGGCTTTCATCATGAAGCCGTTCAAAAAACAGGAAATCGCAAAAACGGTTCGTGATGTGCTGGATCACTAGCACAGTCTTTTTCTGCACGTTGCCTGCTTTTTGCCTGCTGCACAGGCTTTGAGCTCGAGCGCAGCGGTGTCTGCAGTATTACTGTGAAAAAAGCTCGATGAGGTCGTTTTTGCGCTGAATGGTGGGAAGATCGTAGGGGCATTTTTCCTGGCAGGTTCCGCATTCGGTGCAGGCCTGCAGCCACATAAGCACCCCCTGGCCCATGGCTTTTTTTTCGGGAGGCAGGTCGTCCGGCGACATTCCGGCCACCATCTGCCAGCACATGTGAATCATTTCAGGGATCATGATGTCGTTCGGGCAGGGCATGCAGTAGCTGCACCGCCGGCAGAACTGCTCGCCCAGCGGCGCGACTTCCTGCTCGAATGACCGCAGCTCCTCCGCTGCAAGCGGCTCGGTGTTGTGCATGCAGGCCAGGTTTTCGTCGAGCTCGGCTGTGTTTGAAACCCCGTTCAGAATCAGGTCGACGGGGCTTGAGCGGAAAAACCGGAAGGCTGCGGAGCGGTTGCGGATTGCACCGCCGGCAAGGGGCTTCATGACTATCGAGCCGACATCACGCGCGCGCGCCAGCGGTATGAGTTCGTTTTCCGGGTCGCGCTCGATCACATTGTACGGAAACATGACCGTATCGAACTCGCCGGTGCCGACAAGCTCAACCATCAAATCAACATGGTGGCTGGTAAGACCGACATAATCGATCAGGCCCCGCTTCTGCGCCTCGCGGAATCCTTCAAGACCCCCGCCCCCGGCCATGAAGGCTTGTGCCTCTTCCGGGCGCAGGGCATGCACCTGGTAAATATCGATTCGGTCGGTCTGCAGCTGGGCGAGGCTTTCCTCCGCATCGGCCAGCACCTCATCCCGTGTCCGGCTGAACGACTTGCTGGCCAGGATGCATTCGTCCCTGCGCGTTTTGAGCACCTCCCCGATATTGGTCTCTGAGTCCATATACATGCGGGAGGTGTCGATGAAGTTGATGCCCCGGTCAAGAGCGGCGTGTATGATTGAACTGATAGCCTCTTCCGTCGTGCCCCCCATAATCGTCGACAGCGGAATGCCGCCGAGGCCCCAGGGGGTGACTGAAAGACCGGTTCTGCCGAGACGGATATGTTTCATGGAATGCCTTTAGCAGCAGGCTGTTGAAAAACGCCCATCTGCTGCGTTGCGCTCATTCCCGCTGAAGCGGGATCACTGTGACGTACGAACAAGTTCGACTCTTGCGGATCCCGACCCGTGTCGGGGATTCCTCATGATGCCGCGCCCTTCCGCAGAGCGGGATTTCGCTTCGCTCAACTTGCCAGGCAATCCGATCATTTTTGAACAGCCTGCAAAAAAAATGGTTTTATCAACAACCTGTCAGGTGCGTGCAGTGAAAGATGTACTATGCCGCGCCGCTTGCCCGGGCGACGATTCCCTCGCGCCGCAGGTTGTGGCGCATTTGGGTATCGGGTGACTGTACGATGTTCTCAAGGTAGCGCCTGGCGTTATTTATTGACTGCATATAGAGGTCACGGTCGATGTTCCAGCGGTCGACAAAGTGCGGCTGCATGAAAATATGGGTGTTGCTCAGCTTTGAGGTGAACCGATCATGAATCAGGTCGTAAAAACCGACGGTTTTTCTCAGCAGATCGTACGGGCTGTCGTAACCGGGCACCTGCCCTTCCGAAAATTCGTCATACAGGTAGAACAGCTTTTCAAAGTGCTTGCGGTCCGCCATCTGAGCCAGCATATCGGCTGAACCGAGCATTTTTCCCAGGATTTCCACGTCATCCGAGGGGAATCGGATATGCTGGAAGTCGGCGTTGAGGTCGGTGCACAGTATCATTATGCGGCAGTATTGCGCTTCTTCGCGCGTTATGCCGATCCGGCGCCGGTGGCGGGAAACAAAGTCCATGCTGCGCTGCACGTGCACGGCGGTGTATTTGCCGCCCGTACCCGTGGTGTCGCCGATCTCCTGTATGTAGCCGGCATCGTGAAACAGCGCCGATACCATACCGAGAAAAACCATGCGCTCGGAAAATACATTGCCCTCCACGGAGGCCCCGTGAATGAGACGTGCCATGGCAAGAAAGGTTTCGATACTGTGCTGAAAATCATGATACTGCGTGTTGCAGGCCCGGTAATTGGGAAAGTCGCCGCTGTAGAGTTTGCGGGCCAGCTCGAAGGGCTCTCTGATGCAGGAATAATCAAGGCTCGATAATGCAAGACCCAGTGTATGCTCGACCTCTCTCAGCACTGCATGTGAGGTCATCGGCATCAGGTCATAGAGCTTTTTGCTGCCGGCTGCGGACATTGCTTCCTCCTAAGGAGCATACGGTACGACTTTGATATTCCTTAGTGCACTTCACACTAGTCCAGAGCATTTTTCTGCTGCCCGCCTGGTGGTGCGGGCATGCAGGAGCTGCTTCAGCTGCGATTTTTTTCACGGCCGGAGGCCGCTCCCACCCGGCCTGCACTTCACACTAGTCCATAGCATTTTTTGCCTGGTGGTGCGGGCATGCAGGAGCTGCTTCTGCTGCGATCTTTTTTCGCGGCCGGAGGCCGCTCCTACCCGGCTACACTATTTTGATACCTGCCATAGTACCTGCACCCATGTGTTCATTACATGAATAACCCCCCGGTCCCGCCCGGGCGTGACTCGCAATGACGGGTATCTGCTGCCCGCCTGGTGTTGTAAAACCGTAGGAGCTGCTTC
>CAZFIB010000081.1:0-17996 GCA_964518865.1 uncultured Thermodesulfobacteriota bacterium | reverse complement strand
TGCACTTCACACTATTCCAGAGCATGTTTCTGCTGTCCGCCTGGTGGTGTGAAACCGCAGGAACTGCTTCAGCTGCGATTTCTTTTCGCGGCCGCAGGCCGCTCTCCTACCCGGCCTACACTTCACACTATTCCAGAGCATGTTTCTGCTGCCCGCCTGGTGGTGTGAAACTGTAGGAGCTGCTTCAGCTGCGATTTCTTTTCGCGGCCAAAGGCCGCTCCTGCCCGGCCTGCACTTCACACTATTCCAGAGCATGTTTCTGCTGCCCGCCTGGTGGTGTGAAACTGTAGGAGCTGCTTCAGCTGCGATTTCTTTTCGCGGCCAAAGGCCGCTCCTGCCCGGCCTGCACTTCACACTATTCCAGAGCATGTTTCTGCTGCCCGCCTGGTGATGCGAGCTGTACTATTGTGAAAAATGTTCGGGTAGACGGCTGTTGTGTTTTTTTTAACGCTCTGAATTGAATGTTTTGATGTAATGGCAGCATCACGCGGATCGAGATACGTCATGAAAAAAGAGGGAGGCAGAACGCCCCCCTCTTTTTATATGGCATCAGGTGGTCATACGGCTGTCACTCCTCACCGTCTGCCCACCTGATCGCCCGGGCAAGCTCTTCCTGTGTTTGTGCGCCCCTCACACCAAACAGCGCGCGAGCAGCTCGGGCAGCCCCCTCAGCCCCGCCACGTGATCCCCAGACAGGTCCCGAATAGTCAACACCCAGGCTGGAGAACAGCCCCGTTATGCCGAAAATATAGCCGCTTTCAGCCAGCGCTTCCGTATCATCATAAAACGCTGAGCAATCGGCTGCAAAAAATGTTTTTCCGTAATAAAAACCGATGTTGGTGTAGTCTCTGCGTGGAACAAGATAGCTGTCTCCGGCCAGATGGTCTTCGGGCGCCGAAAAGAATGTTTTATGATCGTTTTTATTCATGCAGGCACCCTTGATAACGGTAACGATTTGATGGTTCGGAAACTTGGTTCTGACAAGGTGGGTATACAGTCCGTACTGCTCGTCGAAAACGATGAAAAGCGTTTCATTGCGAACGTCAAGGGTTGTGTGGGTCAGGCGCTCTATTTTTTCATCGCCGTCATCCTGACGGTCGATCACAATCTCGTAGTCGTGTCGAAGCGCTGTTTTCAGGTTCATATCATTAAGATAGCGGCTTATTGCATCATTGGACCCGAGAAAGGTGCCCGCACTGCCTGTTTTATGCAATCCGATAATGCTGTGAGAAAACGGCATCCCGAAGAAAGCTTTTTCATAGGCAGCGAGCCCCTCAGGGCATACAACAACAATATGAAGGGGTCGCAGCAGGCGCTCTCCGCCCGGGCTGACGTGTTCCGGGTCCCAGCAGATATGGGGGTTGAAACGCATGAGCTTGCTGCCCGTCCAGTAGGCAAACATTCGCCGGGCAACCAGCGAGCGCAGCCCTGTCGGAATCTTCTTGAGGATAAAGCCCATACGGTCACGGATTTTTGTCTGCAGCAGGTCGAACTCCTCCCGCGTCGTAACAGACTCATCATAGGCCTCAGGCCCGGCCCCCACCCGGTCTGCAGGCGGTGCGGAAAGCTCGTCGCCGGCAGAGTCCTCCCGAACCCGATCATGCTGCGAATCGCACGTGCGACTTTCAACATCCACCGAACACAGCACACCGGCGACCATGCTGCTGCTGTTGCGCACCAGCATGAGGCTTTGCCGAACCGGAACGAGCCTGCCGTCGTTTGTTTTATAGTAGTTTTTCAGATTGCAAATCCGGCCCTGCTTCAGAAACCGGGCGTATGAGGAAGAGGTATTCGAAAAAAAATCACTTTCAACCGTAATATGTTCTCCGTAAATCGTCTCATAGCTGCCCTGCTCATCAAGTGAAAACATATTCAGGTGTTTGCCGATAACCTCATCGCGTGAATAGCCGAGCAGGGTGAAAAACGATTCACTCGCATGGATGATTTTGCCCGCAGCATCGCATACGATCAGCCTGCACTGCTTTTCCATATGCTCCAGAGCCAGCAGCGCGGAATCAGGAAACAGCGATTCCCGGGACCATTCGGCGACCCGTTCCTCCAGTTCGCGTATTTTCTGCTGAAGATCCTCGCATTTTGGTGATGAAACGGCATTCATCGAATCAGCGGCTTTCGATATGATTTTCGGAGTATCCTGTACCACCCTGAAAAACCGGCCCTGTTCGGCGTCCACTACCGGCATACACAGGTCTTAACGGGAAGAGTATGTCTGCCCCGCGACTGCGCCGTATGGTGATGTCTATTTTATGATAAAATCAATTATAATTTATAATATTTAATATAAATATTTTATAATATACTATCCAGCAATGCTTAAAAAACGATAAAAACTATATACATAAACTAAATGCAAAAAGTCACTTTTGTCAATAAGTAATTTTATAGGGTAAAATGGTTGTATAATTCTAGTATTTTAAGATTACATGAAGGCGTTAAACGTGGCATAAATAACATACTATTTTATAGTAATTTAAAGTAATTGTATGATGTGCCCCCTGCTCTCAGTCAAGGAATCCATGAAGTATTTCATTACCGGACATCATTGTAAAGAGTACCTACCCCCTCGACCGTGACCTCCACATAATCTCCCGGCTTCATCGGTCCGATTCCCGATGGCGTGCCGGTTGTAATAACATCACCCGGAAGCAGGGTCATGACATGTGAAACAAACGAGACAAGCACATTGACGGGGAAAATAAAATCACTCGTCCGGCCGCTCTGTCGCTGCCGGCCGTTGAGCATGCTCCGGACAGTTACATCGTCCGGATTGATGTCGGTTTCTATCCAGGGGCCGAACGGGGCGAAAGTATCAAAGCTCTTGCTGCGGGTGAACTGCACATCTTTTTTCTGTAGATCTCGGGCCGTCACATCATTGAAACACGTAGCCCCCAGCAGTATGCCGGGAACGTCCTCCGGCTGAATGCGACAGGCTTTTCTGCCGATCACAACCGCCAGCTCCCCCTCGTAGTCGACTCGCCCTGCCATGGCCGGACACAGGATATCGCCCCGGTGTCTGAGAGCCGCGGACGGGGGCTTGAGAAAAACAAGGGGGTCATCCGGCAGCGGCATGCCCAGCTCCTCGGCATGCGAACGATAGTTCAGTCCGACACCGATAATCTTGCCCGGCTCTGTCGGCGTGAGCACGGTAAGATCATCAAGCGCATGAAAGACATCGGTCCGCGTGAAGTCGGATAGAAACGACCCGCTCAGCTCCCGGACCGTATCCGCCTCGACAATTCCGTGAAACATTCTTCCGTTGTGTGAAAAACGCCCGTACCGCATGTTCCTCTCCTCTCATGGAAGTATGCATCCGTGTCCGGTCACATGGTACTGTGTCCACTGAATCGGCTCTTTTCAGCCATAAACACAAATAAAATAAAACCTGCCCCGAACCGCGCTGTTCTCGACGATCAATATCATTTTGTTTTTACTTGTATTTTTCTAATTATTATTAAAACGTTAAAAATCGAAAATCGGCATGCGCATTGCAATATTTAACCAATGACTCCGTCAGTTAAAATGAGGGAAAAAAATGAAAGATGTTATAAAAGAGTTCGCACTCTACTGTTCAACGGTGAGCATAATAATCATACTGCTCATGCAGTTTCTGCTCATGTGGCGGTAGCCTGCAGAATGTGATGTAATCATTGTGCTAAACGGCATATGCGCAGCCATACGCCGGTATGCCGTCTTCTGCATTACCCCCACGGCCCGTGCATTTCAGCATCACAAACCAGTTCCGGTATCAGCACACGATTGTCTCCGGCAATTGAGTCCCGCATGGGGTCGGCAGTCCCTATCCCCGGACAGGGGGATATTCTGCAATATAAAGCGTCAGGCATCCGCGCCGCCGGAAGCAGGCGCCTGCATCTGCTCCCGCAGCGCGTCACGCAGGCCCGACGTTCGCTCGACACGCCGGGAAACAGCCGCGGCAAAAATGTTTTCGTCCATCCACAGTTCCGCATGCTTTCGTGCGCGGGTTATGCCGGTATAGATAAGCTCTCGTGTCAGCAGATCGGTGCCGTAATCCGGCAGTATCATCAGCACCCGGTCGAATTCCGATCCCTGGCTTTTATGAACGGTCATGGCATACACGGTCTCGTGCTCGGGAATGAGCAGCGGGGAAAAAGCCCTGAACATCCCGTTGCCGGCGGGAAACCATGCCTTCAGCGCCCCTGCCGCATCGTTCCACAGCAGGCCGGTATCGCCGTTGAAAAGACCCCGGCTGTAGTCGTTCCGGGTGATGAGCACGGGCTTTCCCTGATATACGTTCCGCTGCGGGTCGATGACACCCCGCTGCACAAGTATTTCTTCGACGATTCGGTTGATCTCAACCGCGCCGCAGGGACCGACCCGGTGCGCGCAGAGGATGCGAAAAAGGCTGAAACGCTCAAAGGCCGGCTCGACGCCCGCGGCGGCGAACAGCGGTTCATACGCCTCCTGCACGACGTCGGCAAGGCGTGCGGCAAGCCGCTCGGGCGAAGGCAGCCGGCAGGAGGATATGCTTGCGGATGCGTCCCCCGCAATCAGGCTGAGAGCCCCGCGGGAATCTCCGCTGTTTACGGCCCGGCTGACAGCCCCGATACCCCGGTGCGGTTCGAAGCGATAGCTGTGCTGCAGCTCGACCGAGCAGTCTGCAAGCGCACCTGCCGGGCAGCCGCTGTGCTCAGCGGGGAGCTGCTCTGCAGTCAGCGATGCATAGCGGCGGCGCAGCTCCGGCGAAAAGGACTGCATGCCGGCGGCCTCGCACACGTCGGCGAGCACCGCACCGGCCGCAACCGATGCAAGCTGATCGCGGTCGCCCAGGAGAATCAGGCGCGCGTGCTCAGGCAGGGCGCAAACGAGCTGTGCCATAAGCGAAAGGGGCACCATGGAGGCCTCGTCGACGATCACGACATCGGCCGCCAGGCGGTGCGTGCCGCTGCCGAGCATGCGATGAATGGTTGCTGCCGTCTCGGGAATCATATCACGGATGCGCGGGCTGCAGCCGATCTCGGGCTTTGCCCGGCGAATGGACTCCTGGAGCCGGGCGGCGGCCTTGCCGGTCGGGGCACACAGCCTGATGAGGCATTCCGGCTGCTGATCCAGAAGCAGGGCGATGATCCTGGCCACGGTCGCGGTTTTGCCTGTTCCCGGCCCCCCGGCGACGAGGCAGAAACGGCTCGTGACTGCGATAAAAGCGGCGGCTTTCTGCAGATCCGGCTGCCGCCCCGCAGGCGGAAAACAGTTCTGCAGCCCGCTTCGTAAAGCATCACTGTCGATACCCTCCGGGGGGGTGTTCGCCCGCAGGCAGAGAGCGCGTGCAAGATGATGCTCGTACTGCCAGAAACGATAAAGATACAGCCGGCCGCTGCGGTCGAGCACGAGCGGCCGGTAATCTCCCGGCTCGCCGACGACACGCAGCGACCTGATCCGTTCACACCACGAAGCCGTCTCCGGAGTGCGCAGGCTGCCGATACCGGTGCGCAGGCCGTCGGGCATGTCGGGAAAAAGCTCCCGCAGCGGTTGCCCGCCGGCCCGGCGCAGATCAAGGCATACATGCTTGCCGGATGTCGTACACGAGCTGACAAGGGCTGCGCTGAATCTGAGCAGTTCGCTGTCGGGTTTTTCCGTAATACGGCACAGCAGGTCGGCAAACGCTATGTCGATATGCCCCAGCAGCCCGCTGGCGTGAAGCTGTCGTGTGGTGTCCTTTTGCATGACTCCCTGTCAGGTATGCTGCGGCCGCTGCATCGAAAACATATGCCCGTGCCGCCGCAGGCTGTTCGCTGTTATCGTCGGCTTACGGACCGGCTGCACAGAGCCGGTCAAGATCCTCTACAAGCGCCTGCGGCGGCAGGTCGAAAAAGATGCCGTTGCCCGGCTTTTCCGGTGTCACGCCGCGCACAAACAGGTAGACCACCCCGCCGAAGTGCCGTCCGTAGTCGTATTCCTGTAAGCGTGACTGCAGGTAGCGGTGTACGGCCAGGGTATAGATACAGTACTGCAGGATGTAGTGCTGCTCGAGCATGCACTGCTGCAGACACTCGGCCCGGTAGTCGTCGCAGGAATCTCCCAGGTAATTTGTTTTCCAGTCCAGCAGGTAGTACCTGTCGCTGCAGCAGAATACGAGGTCGATGAAGCCGCGCATATATCCTTCGACAGGATTGAAATCAAGCGAACCGATCCGTGCCGAAACACCCGCACCCATGGGCCACGATTGTTCGTGCCGTGCGATACTGTTCCGGATAAGATCCGGCGAAAGCCGCTTGAGCGGATAGAAAAAATCAAGTTCGCTCAGCCGGCTGTCCCTTCCAAGGATGCCGAGGTTCATTTCCGGGCAGCCGGGCAGCAGCGGTGCGGCGAGCACCCTCTCTATCATGTCGCAGACATCGATGACGCGCTGCTGCCCGTCAAGCAGACCGTACTGTTTCAGGGCTGCAGACACCAGGTTCTTTCGCTCCACAGAGTCGGACGAGGCAAAATCCAGCTGCTCAAAAATCGTGTGTATGCAGGTGCCCGGCACCGGTCCGCGGGGAAAGGAGAAAAAGCCGCCGGCACCCTGCCCGGCAGCGCCCGGTTCGGTGCGGGGCTCATCGAGCTTGAGCGGCTCGTGCACGGCCGGTGCAGCATGGTGCTCGCCCGCCGTCAGGCCGGAAAAGCTCGCAAGAGCCCATGAGGTCCGTATGGGCCCGGCAAACACTCTGGCGCTGCGGAAATCATCAGTGCGGGCGGCTGGCGGCAGCTCGCTATGCTCATCCGACGGAGCGGCATCGAGGCTCAGTGTCTTCGGCGCTCGCTCCTCCAGCCGCTCCCTGAGCTTTTCCGCGGAAAAATTCTTCAGCTGACGGCGCAGTCCTTCAAGCGTCACACCGCCGGCATCCTTGCCGCCGCTCAGCAGATAGTCAAGTGCGGAAACCGAGGCCCTGCCGGTTTTTGCCCAGGCGAGGTAGCAGCGGTTCCGGGCACGGGTTATCGCTACATACAGCAGGCGAACAAGCTCGGAAAGAGACTCCCGCTCGGCCTGCAGGCGGTCCTGCTCACCGGGACCACCCGGCCCGATATGGCAGAAGGAGCTGCCGTCGCGGTGGAAGAATAGTTCTCCGCTCTGCTGCGCCGCATCCCGGCGCCACAGAAACGGGCAGAAAACAATCGGATATTCCAGCCCTTTGCTTTTATGAACGGTCAGTATCTGTACGGCATCATCATCCCGCTCAAGGCGAAGCTCCTCCTCGTCGACGTCCTCATCACCGGCACGGCGCGCTGCCAGCCAGAACAGAAGGCCGGTCATGCTCAGACCCGCGGATTCGGCTTCGTTCAGCAGCTCGGCCAGATGCAGCACATTCGTCAGCCGGCGCTCCCCGGAGGGCAGCGCCATGAGGCGCCTGCGGATTTCATACTCCGAAAGGAATACTCTGAACATGCGCATAAAGCCCCGTGAGCGCCACAGGCTGTGATAGCGGCTGAATCGTTCCAGGTGTTCATCGTACTCTCCGGAGGTGCCGGGCTCATTGCAGCAGCGCCACAGGGCGGCGGCGGAGACCCCCACAAGCGGGGAGACAAGCGCCGCGTGCAGCCTGCGGGTGCTGCCGGGCGCAGCTACGGCCGTGAGCAGCAGCTCGATGTCCTCGGCATCGGTTGAGTGAAAAACCGAGCCGCTTTTCTTGAGCACCGACGGCACGTGCGCAGCCGAGAGTTTTTCGTGCATCATTTGTGCGTCTGCATTGCGCGTCACCAGAACGGCGATATCCGAGGGCTGCACGACACGCGGGCCGATACGCGCCCGGCCGGCGCGGGCGAGCTCGAGCAGACGCACCGTTTCACAAACGGTCGCCCGCGCAGCCTCGAATGCGGCCTCCTCTTTGTTGCTGCGTTCTACAGGCCACAAAACGATACTGCAGGGATCATGTCCCTCTATGCGCAGGGGTGCGGCATTTCCCTTGCTGCCGGGCGCGGCTCCGGCGTCACGGTAGGCGATATCCGGCAGAACAAAAGGATCCCGCGATTCGCCGAAGAGAAAGTTGACACCTTCGATCACGGAGCTTTCGGAGCGGTAGTTTTCCTGCAGGGTATATCGCCTGTCGGCGTGTGTCGTGGCCGCCGCCTGCAGATAGGAAAAAATATCCGCTCCGCGGAAGCTGTAAATCGACTGTTTCGGATCTCCGACAAAAAAAAGGCTGCAGCCGGGACAGTCGAAAAGCGCAGTGAATATTTCATACTGAACGGGATCCGTGTCCTGAAACTCATCGATCAGCACAGCCGGAAAGCGCCTGCGTACGGTCTGCTTCAGCAGGCTGCCGTTCGGCCCCTGCAGGGCATCCCGCAGTCCGAGCAGCATATCGTCGAACGACTGCAGGCACTGCGCCTGTTTTCTGGTACGCAGATCCCGCTGAATATTCTTCGCGAAATCACGCTTTACCGCTGCCGCGAAACCGTCCACGGTTCCCAGGAATTCCGCGCACAGCTTGAAAAGGGGGTGTTCGGGCGGCGCGTGGTTTTTTTTCACCGATTCGGTGATCATGTCGTCGGAAAACAGTGCAAGCGCCCGCAACCCCTCCGGTGCGGGGCTCCCGCTGAGGAAACGGCCTGCGGCTGCGGCTGCGCCGTCGAGCACATCCTGCCGGAAAGTGGTCTTCGAGCGCCGCAGGCCCGGATGTGTGCTCAGCAGCGACACCGCATCCGCAGCGCTTTCGCGCCAGGCCGCACGCAGCTTTTCGTACCGCGCCCGCAGGTCTCCGGCTGCAGGACCGCTTTCACTGGGAAGAAATTTGAGGGTCGGCTTCGGTACGAGCCGGCGGGCAAGCCTGACCAGGCCGTCCGGAGTAAGGCCGCAGGCCTGCGCCACCACAGCCGTCAGTTCGTCACCGGTACCGAAGGCGCTGCGGAAATAATCATCGGCGGCTTCCTGCACCAGCTGTGACTGATCGCTGATCGTCTCGAGATCGAACGGAAGCGCGCTTTCAAATGCATGGTCGCCGAGCATGCGGGCACAAAATCCGTGAATTGTAAAAACAGCGGCCTCATCCGAAGAGACGAGCGCCTTTCTAAGCTGCAGCGCAACCTCCTGCGCTCCGGAGGCCTCGACCGCGGCAGCCACAATGCTGTGCAGCGCTTCTTCGCCTTCAGTCCGGCCGGTGCAGGCCTGCTGCGCACTAACGAGCAGCGCCCGGATACGCTCCTTGAGCTCTTTTGTTGCCGCCTCGGTGAACGTGACCACAAGCAGCTTTTGTATGCCCAGGGACTTCTCCAGCAGCAGCCGCAGGTATATGTGTTCGATGGCATAGGTTTTACCGGTGCCTGCGCCCGCCTCTATGAGAGCCATGCCTTCGAGCGGGCTTCGCACAATATCAAAGGGGCTGTATGACTGCATGGTTCCTCACGGCTTTTCCATCTTCTCCAGCAGGGGGGCATACACCTGAAGAGCGGTTTGTTCGAATGCCTCATGTGCTGGCATCTCGTCTCCGAAGCAGGTTCTGATGCACAGGTCACTTCGCTCGGCAGCCGACCAGGGTGATCCCGCCCAGACGCGGCGTGCGCGATCAAGCCCCTCACGGCGCCCGGCGTTGCCGCTGACCGCTTTGGCATACGCATAGGATGAGCCCGGAAAAAAACACAGCGGCGTGCAGATCCCCTTGCGGAACAGATCGATCAGGCCTGCGAGCTCCCGGCAGGCACGCTCCCGTTCAAGCGGCTCGAACCACACTGCTGTATCGGTTCCGATCAGGATTGTTTTTTTGCTGCCGGCATACGCCACCTCCGCGCAGAGCGCCGCATGAAACAGCCAGGCCCTCAGAAGATCTTTCGGCTTTATTGCCGCACTGCGAAAAAAAACCTGGCCGGCGGGATACAGGTTTTCAAATCCTGCAACCAGCTCCGGGCCGGATGCACAGTACTCGATCCGCGCTGTTCGGGGATCACGCCGCGTACCGCCGGTATGCTCCGCAACCGACGCGCAGAGGGTTTCCGCAGCAATTCGCCGCTCGCGGTACAGTGTCTTTCCGAGCGGCCCGTGGGGCAGTATGCCTGAGGCATGAACCAGCTCAAAATAATCGTCGAGGTCCCTGCCGGTCACAGCCTGTTCGAGCAGGTCCTGGTCAAGACCGTACCGCTCGAGGCCGGTGAAATCGAACGGCTCGCGGATTTCCGGAATCAGGGGGTCGTCAAGCCGCATATCGGCCTGCAGACGGGTGCGCAGAAAATAGGCCTGTGGTCGCGAATAAAAGGCATACAGCTCGTGGAGAGAAAGCTCTGCCGCACTCTCATCGGCAGGCAGCGCCGTATCGATGAAGGTCCTGGTGTGCCGGCGCTTCCGTGCGGCACAGGCATCCCGGTTGTCCGCCGAATAGCTGAAGAAACGCTCGTCGCCGCTGAAGTAGCGGCTGCTGAACGGCTGCAGGGGATGTATCCGCGTAATGTGATCCCGCGCGCGTTCCGCACCGTCAACCCGGAATGAAGCCTCGATATATTCTGTCAGCTCGCTGAGCAGCACAGACGGCGGAAGGCTGGCGTTATCGCGGATGCTGCGGCCAACATAGCTTACAACAAACGTTTCGCGGGCCGACAGCATCGTTTCCAGGAAAAGGAGGCGGTCCTCATTGCGCCGCGAGCGGTCGCCCAACTCTTTGCGCTGCTCCATCAGGTTAAAACCGGTTTTTTTCTCAAGGCGCGGAAAGGCTCCCTCATTCAGGCCCAGCACACAGACAACGCGAAACGGAATGCTGCGCATGGGAAGCATGGTGCAGAACGTCACTCCGGTGCTCAGAAAGCCGTGCGGGGATGTGCTGCGCTCGATGCGTTCCCGCAGGCAGGCGATAATCACATCGCGTGACAGCGGTCCGCTGAAGCCCGCACGCGCAGCGTGCCCGGCAAGGCCGCTGTCGGTCAGCAGGCCGGAGAGCTCCTGTATCTCGGCCTCGTTCGATTCCGTTACGGTAAAGAAATCCACGAGGACCCGCATGAGGTCATCGCACCACGCTGCCGGGGAGCGCGGTGCCTGCAGGGCCGCTGCGCTTTTGAACAGCTGCTCACAAAACCTGACAAACGCTCCGAGCACGCGGGCGCTGTCGGCATCGATGTCGCAACCGGGCAGAATACCTTCAAAAGGTCTGCGGCCGTCCTCAACCGGCAGGGCGTAGCTCAGCAGCAGCCGGTCCAGCCCGAAGCGCCAGGTGTTTTCGTGAAACGGGGGCAGGCCCGCGGCGGCGCGCATCTCCCCGCTTATCCCCCAGCGAATACCCGACCGGCTGATCCACTCGCGGATGAGCACCAGGTCTCCTTCGCCGAGCATGAATGTCTCGAGCACGGCGGGGTTTTCCAGAATCTCCAGAACAGCCTCGGCATTGAAACGGCGCCTGTCCACGGAAAGCAGGGCAAGCAGGGTATCGGCGATTCTGCCGCGCGAGCGCAGGCTGGTATCCGCTACGGAATAGGGAATGCGCTGCGGGTCATGCAGGGATGTTTCAAAAACAGCATGAATAAGCGGTGCGTACACCGTGATATCCGGCATCATCACAACGACATCGGCAGGCTGCAGGCCGGGCGACTCCTCAAAAAGCCGCAGCAGATTGTCATGCAGCACCTCCACCTCGCGCATGGGACTGTGACAGACATGCACCTGCACGCTCGTGTCGGAATCAGGCAGCGGCGGATTGTCCGGATCGTCCCGCGCGGGCTGGCGCATCCACAGGATGTCCGACTGAATGCGCTCAAGCATGGTGGCTCGTCCCGGCTCCTCAAAGCAGGCATCGCCCTCACTCTCCAGACGGTTCATGAGAAGGGTGAAAAATTCACGGCCGCTGGTTCCCAGAGATGCCAGCAGGCTGTTGCCTGTTTCGAAATAGAGCTCCTCCGCGTTTGTACCGCTGTGCGTAATCGCCAGTATTTCTTTTTGAGTGAATGCATACTGCCAGAATTCCCGGCAGGGATTGAGATAAAAAAGATGCACATCGACCCGCCCGGCAACCTCCTCCAGCACGTCGAGATACGACGGAGGAAGCGTCGGAATGCCGAAAATCGAAACACGCTTCGGCACAGCAGCATCGTCACGCAGCGGTTCCCTCAGGCGGCAGCACATGGCGGCATGATGCATGCCCCGCTCGGGCTCCGAGATGACGTTCCAGAGGCGCTGCTGCCAGGCTGCCGGCTCACTGTCCTTCACCGGGTTTTCACCGCTGTCCCAGGCGCGGACCATGGCGGGCCGGTACACGATGTAGTTGTCGAAAACCGACGCAATGCGACCGGCAAGCTGATACAGCTTTAAACCGTTTTCATCGTCGGCGCAATATCCCCTCAGAGAGGTGAAATCAGGCTCATCGAGCAGGCCCGGCAGCGCGCCGACGATTTTCCATGTCATAATGTCCGGGGTGAAAGGTGATTCCGCGGGCTCGCCGAAAATCAGCCGGTAAAGCTGCTGCAGAAACGCTTTCGGGAACGGACATGACAGGTTTGCACAGATACCGTTACGACGCGAGAGTTCAATCTGCAGCCAGCGCTGCATGCCGCGGCTCTGCACCACGACGGTTTCAGGCTGCAGGGGCGGCAGGGGATCGGAAACAATAATCGCTGCCAGCTTCTGAGCAAGTTTTTCGAGCCTGTTGCTGCTGTATACATGTAAGGGCATGCAAAGAAATCCCCGCTCATCATGGAAACACACTACCGGTGGTAACGTATACCATTATACGGCCCCGGGTCAAGAATGCTCTTGCAGAACCTCACTTCTTGATACTGATAATTATTACGAAAAAAGAAATGCGTCTTTTTTTTAAAATACACTTAATTCCGGTCTGAAAACATGCGAAAATATAGCATGCGCTTATGTCAGATACGGACACAGCACAAATACTACCATGAATCGCAAAGCCGACGGCAGCACTGAAAAACCCGATGCAAGGGCCGCTTCTGAAGAAATACTGAACGTAAAGACCGTCATTGCATCGTTTCTCATAGCAATGAAGAATTACGCGCTCTATCCGGAGCGGCATGAAATCTGCCAGAAGTCACTGGCAGGCGTCAGGGCCAACCTCGATACGTATTTTTCAAAATTCGGCGGCCTGCAGCTTACCATCAGCCGCGAAAGTCTGCTGTACCGGGGAGAGGTCGTGCACACCGAGCCGCCTGCCGAGGGCAGCCTGCCCTTTACCCTGTACCGTGACGGCATGCACTGGATCGAGTTCAAAAAAGATCTGCAGATGCCCGAGATCGCCGGTTTTTTCAATATTCTGAACACCTATCGCATACCGCAGGAAAATGCCGAAAGCGACCTGATCACAGCCATGTGGGAAGCGAACTTCCCCCACATCGCCTATGAAGCCGACGACGGTTTCTCGGACAGCGAAGCTCTGATCAACCTCTCGGAGCTCAGCCTCGGCCGGGACCGCCTGCCTGCCCCGGAGCAAACCGATACCCGCGATCGCCTGCAGATGCCGACACCGCTCCCGAGCCTTGCGCGGCCGGGTGTGGACGACTCGCTGTGGAAGCTGACCGACGATGAGCTGAAATCACTTGAAAAGCTGGTCATCGAAGAAGAGTGCCGGGAGGGGACCGAGGATATCCTCGATGTGCTCGACGTAATTGTGATGGTTATCGTCCGGGAGGATACCGCCGAGGAGGACTCCCGTGCAATAATGGATTTTCTGAAAGAGCAGCTCAGCTTCTGCCTGGAACTCGGTGACATCCAGTGCGCCTATCGTTTTCTGGAGCGCATGTACGGACTCACCATGTCCTTTGAAATACAGAAGCCGTGGGCGGTCCCCCTGCTGCAGCGCTTTTTTGACGAAATCGCCGGCCCGGACTTTCTTCAGGTACTGCAGAACGTCTGGCACATTCTCAATGTCAGGGAAACCGGACAGCAGTCGGCCCTGGGAGGCCTGCTTGTGCTGCTGCCCCCGAAAGCGGTAAAAACCCTGGGCCCCATGCTGCAGGATGAGTCGGAAGTCTGGATACGGGAACTTCTGACCGAAGTCCTGGCATCGCTTGCCGCCCGGGACATAGCGCCCCTCGAGGATCTGCTTGCAGGTACGGACGAGTCGCTGGTGCGCAACATGGTGAATGTTCTGGGACGCATGAAAGGAGAACGCCCGCAACAGCTGCTTTTGCAGATGCTCGGGCACGCTTCGGCACCGGTGCGCTCGATTGCGGTATCGATTCTCTCCTCGCGTGAAGCCGGATTGTTCAAAGAGCTGTTCTCTCTTGTCGATGATCCCGCCGAGCAGGTCTGGAAGCAGGCGCTGCGGTATTTCGGCAGACAGAAAAGCATGGAGGCCGAATCCATGCTGCTCGACTTTTTGCGCAGGAACGCGTTCACAAACAGAAACCGTTCACATATCGTTGAGTGCTACCGGGCGCTCGGCCGCTGCGGTTCATCGCTGTCGATACCGTTTCTGAAGGAGCGGCTTCTGGGCAAGCCGATACTGTTCGGCAACAAGCGGGCATTCGACCGGCAGTGTGCGGCTGTCGCACTGATGGCGATGCAGACGGAGTCGGCCGGAGAAATAATCGAAAAAGCGGAGAACAGTTTGTATCCGACACTGAAGCGGGCCGCACAGCGCGGCCGGGAGTTCATCCAGCACCAGCACTGAGCGTGCCGCAGCAGCACCGTAGGCACAGGCAGCAGGGACAAGCGGGGCAGGCCTTCACGCCCGAGAGCTTTGCCGCAGCAGGTGCCGCGCGTTTTCATGCGGACCGATAGCGAGGAAACAAACATGACGGTCGGCACACAGCAACACGGCCAGCAGGAGCAGTTTTTCATTACGTTTAACCGCCTGGTGCAGATGTCGAAAATACATCAGGACAACAATCAGATTCTGATAGACTGCTCCGAATCGTTTATGACGCTCCTGCTGCAGCTGAGCGAGGAAGAGCCGCAGGTAACCGTCCAGATCGTCAACGGCCGGTTCTTCGTGCAGGGGCAGAAGCTGATCTACCAGCGGGAAACCGCGGAGCTGATTCAGCACATGCTGCAGTTTTTTCAGGAGCGCGGGCTTGAGGGCATTCGCTTCAAGACAGGGCAGGAAAACAGGCCGCACTCATCCACGGATGTCATCGCATTCATTCGCCTCCTGAATGCCGCGGGCAAACGTGACCATCCCCTTGAGTGGCTGGGCGCCGAAATGGAGCGCGGCGGCTATCCATGGGCTGAAGTCGTAAAAAAAGCCGAGGCTGAAATCGAGCATCACGAGCCGTTGTCGGAGCAGGAACAGCGTGTGCGCCGGCAGAAAAAACGCGCCCGCAGAACCTATGCCTGCGCCCTGAGCTCAATAAGAAACGTGGCCGAGCGCGTATCCGTCAAACAGCCGGTCGGCAGCCGGAAAGCGGTACGCATTGTCCAGAACATGGTCGATATAATAATGGGGGACGAGCCCGTGCTGCTGGGGCTCAGCACGATTCGTGATTTCGACGACTATACCTTCAGCCACTCGGTGAATGTCGCCGTCCTGTCGATGTATCTGGGCAAGCGAATCGGCCTGTCGCGCTCGTCGCTCGAGCGGCTTGGCATTTGCGGCCTTTTTCATGACCTGGGCAAAGTGGACATCTCTCTCGACATTCTCCACAAGCCCGGCAGGCTCACCGAAGAGGAAATCGAGGAGGTTCAAAAGCACCCCCTCAACACGGTCAGGCAGGTTATGAAGCTCAAGGCCTCGCGCGCCCTGAAATCGCGGATCATTATTCCCCCCTTCGAGCACCACATGCGCTATGACTTGAGCGGCTACCCCAGGGTGCATCGTCATGGTTCGATCAGCTTTTTCGGTAACATCCTGGCGATTGCCGACGCGTTCGACGCCATGACCACCCCGCGCCCGTATCAGGAGCCGTACAGTCCCGACCGGGCTCTGGTGCTCATGCTGCACGGGTCCGGCAGGTATTTTCATCCCGTGCTGCTGAAGGTTTTCATCGGCATGGTCGGCCTGTACCCGGTCGGCACCCTGCTGGAGCTGGACAGCGGCGAACTGGGCCTGGTCATGGAGCCGCCCGAGCAGAGCGACGGCTCGCTTCCGCGTATTCTTCTGCTGGAGCACGACGGGCAGGGCGGATTCGGGCGCGGCTCCGTTGTGGACCTTTCGGAAACGGATCCGAAAACCGGGGCCCCGCTTCGTAAAATCGTCAAAAGCATGCACCCTTCCACACGCGGCATCCAGCCGGCTGAATACTTCCTTGCCTGAAATTAAAAGACAGCCCCGACCGCGGGTATTCTGCACGCCGTTGCAGGTGGAACCGCAGAGACGCAAAAAGGTGCGTCTCTACACGTGCGAAGGCAGACACCGTTCCTGTTCGAAAAAGGTGATTTGTACGGTGATGGCACGGGGAACGCACCGACCCCTGCCTGCTGTCTGCCCGGGTTCGGGGCCGGTATCGCTGTCGGGTTCGTCTTTTGAACTGTTACCAGTCTGTTAAAACATCGTGGCGGTTTCCTGCATAAGATAGCAGACGATTTCCCGGACGTGATCGATGGCTGCGGCATCGACACCCAGCAGCGTTGCCGAGGCAAGCCCGGCCGGCTCGAGATCGGGCTCGTCGAACATGCTGCATCCGATTGCCCTGGTCAGATTGTTGGCAAGATTGACGATCAGCACTTCCCGTCGGGCCCCGGGGTTGACATCCTCATTCTCATGCTGTTCGGCAACCCTGACATATTCGCGGGGGAACCCCCATCGCAGCAGCAGGATACTGCCGAACCGCCGGTGGACTTCCTGAATGCTGTGGGCGACAGTGCCCGTTTCATAGCGATCGAGATTTTCAAGCTCGGCTGTCAGGGCGTTTACAAGCAGCGGCTTGCCGATATCGTGCAGAAGGCCCAGCAGGAAAAACGTCTCCTTGTTCTTCTCCTGCAGCTTTCCGGCCAGTGCTCGCGCCGCATAGCCGCAGGCAAGCGAATGCAGCCACATTTTTTCAAGCAGCAGTTTGAACTGTGGATGACCGGTGCCGTAAATGCTTTTTGTTGCGATCGCCGCGATGATATTCCTTGATTCCTGCATGCCCAGGCGCAGAACCGCCTGCCGTATGGTGGTGATTTTATCCGTTCCGCGGTACACCGGCGAGTTGGCGACGGCCAGCAGCCTGAACGTAATAACCGCATCACGCTCGATGACCTGAGCGAGATCGTCGGCGCTTGCATTCGGACTGCTGATAATGGTTTCGGCTTCCTGAATAATCTGCGGCAGCACGGGCAGCTCGATATTCTGCTGCCTGAACTGCAGCATGATTTTCGTGATAACCGTATTGAGGGCAGCGGTGTTGCTTTCGGCGTTCTCCGTTTTGGCAGGTGCCGGTGCCGAAATCCGGGTATCGGATTGTATGAACTCTACAAAGCGGCCGGTCAGCTCGGGATCGTAAACGGATCCTGAGCGCTGCCGGATCTGTTCGAGGGCGTCGGCCGTACTCCTGGCCCGGCGGTGGCTTCGCTGTGCGGTCATGGCGTGATATGCGTCTGCGAGACTGAGGATGCGGGCAAGCTTCGGTATCGCATCGCCCGTCAGTCCGTCGGGATATCCGCTGCCGTCATAGGCCTCGTGATGAGAGCGGATAACCGGCAGAACCTCGTTCAGTGTTTTCAGGTTGGCGACAATCCTCTCGGCGATTACCGGGTGGTGCCTGACGACCGCCATTTCATCCTCACTGAACGCTTCGGTGTGTTCCAGCAATTCACGCGGCAGAAATATCATACCGATATCATGCAGCAGGGCGGCAAGCGAAATCGTTTCGACCGCATCGGACATGCCGATTTTTTTCGAAAACCGGGCGCAGGTTGCAGCCACGCGCTCTGCATGACCGCGCAGGTGCCTGTCCTTTTCTTCTACGATCGCAACAAGCGTTTTGATGATGTCGGCAGTACCGGTGACAGATTCCATAGGTGCCTTTTTTCCGTATAGCTCTGTCTGCATTATGAATAACGATCAACAAATTGACAAGTCTTAATTGAGCCGGCGTTCCTCCCTGCTGCCATGTGCCTTTCCCCGATTCACCACCTAAAAAAAAGAAAAACTCGTTGGTTCCTGAAAACAGGG
>CAZFIB010000080.1:0-18016 GCA_964518865.1 uncultured Thermodesulfobacteriota bacterium | reverse complement strand
TCAACAACTTAGCCCGTCCAAATTGGCTTTTTCAGATTATTTTGGACAGCAATGATCTTCTATAAGATAGTATAGTGAAGTATACTATTGGTCAAGTAATGCCTGCGGTGTCCGCCCGGGGATTTTCAAGCGGGCCACAGCGCTGCAGGACATGAACAACAGTGAGGCAACCTGCATTACGCCGCAGCGCAACACGGTCCGATGACGCTGCAGCATACCGGAGCACTGAGCTATGGAAACAAGCATCGAAACCGCCGCCCGCTGCACCGGATGCGGAGCATGCCTGCGCGTATGCCCTACCTACAGAGCCTCAGGCAGAGAGCTGCTCGGCCCTGTCCGGCGCATACAGTCAGCCCTGAGCATCATTGCAGGCACACAGCCCGATGAATCCCTGATTGAGAGCGTGTATTCCTGTCCGGGCTGCGGGCGCTGCGTGCAGGTCTGCCCGGAAAACGTGCCTGTCCCCGCACTTGTTCACCGCAGCCGTATCGAACTCGTCCGCCGCGGCTTCGGGCCCCTTGAAAAACAGGAGCGCATCATTGCCTCCGTCATGCGCGACGGCAACGCTGTCGGCGGCGACCCGGCTGCACGCCTTGACTGGCTGCCCGAAAAAGATGTTCGGCACGATTCGGATACCCTGCTCTATCTCGGCTGCATGGCCTCGTATCTTGTCACTGAAGCTGCTCGGGGCACATACGGTGTTTTAAAAAAGCTCGGCCTTGACGTTACCGTTCTCGACGATGAGGGCTGCTGCGGCATCTATCTGTACTCGGCGGGCGCAGTCGACCGCGCAGGAGAGTTTTTCCTCAAAAACAGCGAGCGCTTTGCTTCGCTCGGCATAAAAAAAATCGTCGTGCCGTGCAACGGGTGCCTGAAGTGTTTTAAATACTACTATCCGGAGCTGCTCGGTGATTTTCCCTTCGAAGTCCGTCATGCGGTTTCGGTCATATGGGAACTGATAAAGGATCGAAAACCCGAAATCGCTCAGCTCGGTTTTACCGCCGCGTACCATGATTCGTGCAGGCTTGCGCGCGGGGAGGGTATAACCGAAGAGCCGCGCAGTCTTCTGAATGCCTGCGGAATCGACCTTCGGGAACTGCCTGAAAACAGAAAAAATGCAGCGTGCTGCGGATCGGGCGGCGGCATACGCTCGGTCTACCGCGGTCTTTCGCTTGAAATCGCCGCCGGGCTGATCGAAGAGGCTCCCGCCGGGCACCTGATAACCGCATGCCCGTTTTGCGCTTTCAACCTCAGCTATGCATCGCGCAAAAAAAGGCTCGATAAAAAAACATCCTACTTTTCAACACACGTGCTGCAGGCGCTGGAAGGCGGCTGATGCCACCGGGCCGTGAAGGGGATTCAAGCCGTTTTTCAGGAATCAGTCGAACCGTCTCCCAGCTGTTTGCGGTATTTGTACAGGGTGTATGCCTGCGGCTCCCTGTGGTCGTCGAAGGCCGATTTTTTTGTTTTTCTGCCGCCGGGCGTGTACTCGTAGTCGAGGCACATGCGCAGGTTGCCGTCGGTGTCGTACACAAAGCGTTTCACGGGCCTGCCCTTTTTACCGAATTCGTACAGCTCATACGAAACAAGTGCGCCGTCCGGTCCGCGATGCGTTTTTTTTATGCGCCGGCCTTTGTCGTCATAATCGAACATTATGATCGACTGAATGTCGCCGCAGCTGCTGTGGGTTACTTTCTTCGTGCGCCGTCCCTGGTCGTCATACGCGTACAGAACGTACCCCCTTGAAACATTGTCGCCCGAATGCAGATCTTTCCTGCGCACCCGCCCGTCCGGCCCGTACTCATAGGTGCAGTATGACTCGACTTTGTTTGTGCGGGGATTGATGACGGCATGCCGCAGCTTTTTTCCCGACTGCAGGCTTGTGCTGATAAGCTTGATCGTGCCGCGGCCGGATGCAATCGCGCCGTCCACGCTGCTCCATACTTCCCGGTGCCGTGCGCAGTGGTGCTCGAGCTCCCGGCGGTGCTCCCAGTTATAGCGCAGAGGATCCCACCATTTTTCGAAATGGTCCGGACAGCAGCGGGCAAGAAACTGCGACTGGCTCCACACAAACGCGTCCGGGTTCCACCATAGATCAAAATGCGCACCGCACTTCATGGCGAGGTAGCGGCAGCTGTCCCGGTTGTACACGAACTTTTTCCTGTTCCACCAACGGGAAAAATGATTGCAGCAGCGAAGCGCCAGGTACTCCGAGCTTTTTTTATCGTACACGAAGCGCTCGCGGTTCCACCACTGCGTGAAATAGGCCGAGCAGTACCTCGCGAGCGCCCACGACCGCTTCCAGCTGAACCGCTCGGGGCTGAAGCTGCTGAAATAATTCCGCATCTCACCGGCTGTCATGCTCTGGAATTCGTCACGTACTTTTTTTCCCATAGAAAGCTCACCTCATAAAGTCAGACACCTCCGGCAAAGCCGGAGGCTTGAAAAACGTGAGCCGCCCAAGGCGGCTTTACGCAAATATTTGTTTTGTAGGGTGGGTGCAGCCAAGCGGAACCCACCTGTTACGAACTTTGATATTGTTTATTGGGTTCGATATCGATGTACCGACCGGTCTTTTGTTGACAATCACCTTTGCTGTTTTGCTGGTATGTTTTTACCGTGCATGGTGTCGCATGCCTGACACAGTCAACGACATCAAAAACAAACTGCATCTTCAATGCCCGTAAACGGTGGGTTTCACCCACCCTACTGCTCTTTCGGTTAACTTTGAGCGGTTCACCAAGTCTGGGGGTTTTCTTATATTCCCGCATATGTCATACAGTGTGAGTCCTCCGGCGGAGCCGGAGGGTTACCCATGATTATTAACGGCACCGGTCACTCCAAAAGCCATATTTCGAGCCCTTCGTCGATGTTTGCAAGCCCGAGGTACAGCTGCTGATCGATCGCAAGCATCGTGCGCACACCGTAGTTGTCGGGATTGCCCAGCCCGTCGGTAAAAACCGCTTCCCAGCTTTCTCCGTCGGCGCTGCGGTACAGCTCCGCACCATTGCCCGTCAGCCGGTCAAAGAGCGTCGGGGAACCGGCGCTGCGATAGATGCCGAGCAGAAACTCCCAGATCGAGCGGCGTATATCGGGCAGGTACTTTTCCGTCACCGGCACAAAGCTCGCCGCATCCCAGGTGCCGCAGTACAGGACGCCGTCATACACCGCCATCGACCAGAGATAGGCATTGGTGATTTTACCGAATCCCGAGCCGACCCCGCCGACAGAATCGGGGCCCGCAACCGTTTCCCAGGAGTCGTCGGCGCTGATGCGGATCATGTCCGCGCCGCGCAGGGGAAAACCGCCGGCGGTGTTGATGCCGGCGAAGATGACGCCGCCGACATACAGACGGTCCTGAAACACCTGCATGGTAGCGGCCGCCTGGTTGCCTCTGAACGGGCCGCCGCCGCGCACCACGCACACCGGCCCGGTTTCATTGTCGGGGCCGGCAAGCTTCCACACCTCGTAGCCCTGATCGCGGTTGACGGTGCCCGCGTACAGCCGGCCGTTGAACGAGGCCAGCGAAAAAATCCCCGTATTCGCGGGGTTGCCGAAGCCGTCATCATTGACATTCCACACCGTGCTGCCGTCGGTAACATACAGTTCGGCAGGGGGCGGCGGAACGAGAAACTCGTGGGTAACGGCGATGTAGAGCAGGCCGTTGTGCACGGCAAGCGCCCGTATCGATCCGTCGGCCGGAACAGACAGCACCTGCTCCCACGTGCCGGCATCACCGGCCGGGCTGCGCCACAGCGCCGGAACCGTTCCGAGCGTGCCGGCATAAATATAGCCTGTTCCGTCAGCGGCGGTGTAGGCAGCCATGGCCCGTATGCCCGAGGTCTGCCAGTCGGGCTCCTGCTCGATATCGCGGTAGTCGAAAACCCGCTCCCAGGCGGTCCCGCCGGAACCGGCCCGGTAGCGCCGGATTTCGGGCGGCCGCTTCAGCGGTGTTGCGGACACCCTGATCCCCAGGCGCTCCATGATAAGGTTCATCATGCTGTTGCCGGTACCGACATACATATGTCCGGCATCTGCGCCGTCCGGGGCGAAATATGTCATGGCCCAGGGGTAGTCGTTCAGATCGCGGGCATTGTCAGCGGCGTCGAAACCGTGTTCGCTGATCGGTGTAAATAATTCAGAAAACCCGCAGCACGGTGTAAGGACCGCCGCAAAAAACGTGAACGCAGCCATCAGATTTTTAAACGCTCGAGTCGCTGCCACAGACGCCCCGCTCTACTTTTCAAAAAGTGCGTCCAGCGGATTGGCTTTCCCGCCGCTGCCGCCGGCACCCTGTTCGTTTTCCCGCCCGTCGCTTCGGAACGAAAAATAATCGCAGAAGTTTGCGCGGTCCTTGTCAAGCACGCGCTCGGCCTGCGGCTCCCGGCACTCGTTATACGCAGCCGCGTCGTAAAACCTGCAGTTCAGACAGCAGCGCAGGTCGGCGTCGCAGGAAGGACAGGTGTCGGATCTCCCCGGTTTGCCGGAGAGGGGACACCGTGTTCCGCAATTAAAGCAGGTGCCCATATGCCCGTAATCCTCACTGAATCTATTTAAATACGAAACTCCTCGGTTACGATCCGCCCGGCACTGAAACCGCTCGACTGAAGCTGCGCTTTGATCATCGACGCCATAGCGGGCGGGCCGCAGATAAATATATACTGTTCGGGGTCCATGCCGGAAAGCATTTTTTTCAAAATACCGCCGTTCAGGCGGCCCGTACAACCGTTGGGGTTGTCCTGCCGCGTGAAAACCCGGTGAACCTCTAATCCGTGAAGGCTGTTTTTGAGCGAATCGAGCTCGCCCTGCAGCAGTATGTCGTCCTGCGTCCGTGTGCTCCAGATCAGCACAACCCTGCGCCGGTCTCCGGTGTCCGCCATATAACGCAGCATGCTCAAAAAAGGCGTGATGCCGACGCCGCCGGCGACCATAACCAGATCAACGCTGTCATCGCCCAGGGCCGCGGGGCTGAACTGCCCGTAGGGGCCCGTGATGAATGCACTGTCACCCGGCCGCAGCCTGTCTGTCAGGGAGGTAAAATCACCGCTTTTTCTGATGGTGAACTGCAGGGTACCGGCGTTCGAAGGTGCGGATGAAATCGTCCAGGGGTGCCGCTCTCGAGGCAGGGCCTCGGAGCAAAACGTAACAAGCGCAAACTGGCCGGGCGCATGTGAAAAGCCGCTGCCGGCCCTGGGCGCAAGATCAACAGCCGTCGTATCCCTGCCGATATTCCTGACGGTTTTTACGGTATAGATATCCCCTTTACGGAAAAAAGACACAAGGTAAGCCGCCAGCGCGGCGGCAAGCAGGAGGTGCGCTGCTCCGAACTCGACATGACCTTCCACAACGGCGACATGCACGCCGACGAGCACGGCGAGCGCGATGGTTCCCGCGCGGTGCATGGGCAGCCAGAGGTGAAACGGAATGCGGAGCCGCTCCCGGAAAAGAGCTGCAGCGGCGGCCCCGCCGAGACCGAGGAGGACGACGGCGCCGATCAGCTCGGGCCAGTGACGAAGCGACACATTCCAGGGACTGAAAATCGCGGGCCAAAACATAATGAGGGGGTGGGCAAGCGCGCACAGAAAGGCAGTGCAGCCGAAAAAGCGGTGCGCCAGAAACTGGCGGTTCAGCGGAAAAATACGGTCGAGGAAGCGGAACCTGGCTGCGATGACGAACTGCATGGAAAAAAGAACGATCGCCGCCGTACCGAAGGGGGCTCCGGCAGAAAAATACCATTCCCTCGAGAACAGCCGCTCTTCACCGATATGTTCTATCAGCTCGACAAGCGGAAAGCCGAGTGCCGCAAGCACGACTGCAGCCATAACGGCTGCCTGCAGTTTTTTTCGTACGGACGGTGCAACCATGGTCCTGTCCTCCTGAGGGTTTCTTTTCTGCATACCTGCGTATTAGATATAAAATAAACAAGGCGGGCCTGTCAACTCCGGACAGGAAACGCAAAAGCGACCATCCATCCCTGGCGTAATTTTATTTTGCAGGCACACTGCAATCATGGTAAAAGGATTAGGATTACATCATGTACCGGACTGTTTATTTAAATCCATTATGAACAAATCGTCTTCCCGAAAAAAACAGACCCAGGCCCCGCAGCAAACCCCCTATGCCTTTGAGCACATATTTCAGTCGATCGGCGACGGTATTCTCATAACCGATGAAAAAGGCTACATAACACGCGCCAACCGCGCGCTTGAGGACATGCTCGGCTTTCGCGAAAAAGAGATTGTGGGCAGGCACTCCTACGAACTGACGCCCCAGACGGAAGAGCACCGTTCCGCAGGCAGGGCAATGATCGAACAGTTTGTGGAAAAGGGCGTGGTCGAGTCGTTCGAGACCGAGCTTGTCCGCAAAGACGGCAGCCTGTGCCCCATTGAGGTTACCATGACGCGGCTGTTCGACGAGCAGGGCAACCGTGCCGGCGGCGTCGGTACATTCCGCGACATAACCAGGCGCAAAAAGGCGGAAGCAGAACTCCGGCAGGCCCGCGACCACCTGCAGAACCTCATAGAAAGCTCGCAGGATTTCATTATTGTGGCTGACGAGGCGGGCTGCATCCGCAGCGTCAACAAGTATTTTGCCGATGCCCTCGGCTACCCGGCGGATGAAATGACAGGCCATCACATTGTCGAATACATGCCCCGCGACTGCGGCACCTATACGACAACCGCCGGTGAGTCCGTTACAGTCGATGAATCGTATTTTCAGGACGTGCGCGACGCCATGGAAACCATGCTCACCACGGGAAGAATTCTCAACTGGGTTTCCTATTTCATGCGCAGGGATAAAACACTTGTGCCGGTAGAGCAGAATGCGGTGCTGCTGTATGATGAAAACGGCGACATAACCGGCTCGTTCGGCATTCTGCGCGACATGGCAGAACGCATACGTATTGCAGCTGAAAAACGCGAAAGCGAGGAACTCTTTAGCAGTCTCATTGAAGCAATTGACGACCCGATACTGATCGCCGATGAAAAGGGAGATGTCATTGAATGGAATCCGGCCATGGTTCGCATTACCGGAATCGAACGGGAGGATGCCTGCGGATGCTTTGTGGCCGAAATACAATATCGCCTGACACCGTCCGAAAGGAAAGCCGAGATCGGTTTCACCTGCTATGAAGACTGTGAAGCGGCGTACAGGGATTTTTTTGCTCACGGTATCGACGAGTCCTGCAAATCGGAACAGACGATTCGAAACATCCGCGACGGCTCCTGCAGAATATTCGAATCGATCGTTTTCCCCATAAAAAGCCCCAAAGGCTTTATGTTCGGCAATGTCTGCCATGACATCACCGAGCGCAAAAAAGCGGAGGAAGCGCTGCTCGAAAGCGAAAAGCGCTTTCGCAGCCTGATCGAGGCCTGCGAAGACCCGATAATGATTTCCGACGAGCAGGGTAAAATCGTCGAGTGGAATCCCGCCATGACCCGCGTTTCAAGCATTGAAAAGCAGGAAGCCTACGGAATGTCAGCCGCTGAGGTCATTTTCAAGCTTATGCCGCCGGAAAGAAAAGTGCTCTATAACATCGAGCGCTACGCCGACTGGGAAGAACTCTTCAACAACTTTCTGTTACAGAGCATCGATACACCGTTTAAAAACGAGGTGATGCTTCAGAACACGCGGGACGGTTCCTGCAGAACCTTCGAGTCGATCATTTTTCCCATAAAAACCCCCAAGGGCACCATGCTCGGCAACCTCTGCCATGACATCACCGAGCGCAAAAAGGCGGAGGAGGCGCTGCTCGAAAGCGAAAAGCGCTTTCGCAGCCTGATCGAGACATCTGAAGATCCTATCTGCCTGGCGGACGAAAACGGTACGATCGTCGAGTGGAACCCCGCATTTGCCGATGTTTCAGGCGTACCCTCCGGTGAGGCGGTCGGCAGTTCGCTCACCGGCGTTCTCTTCAACCTGATTCCCGATACAAGAAAACAGGCCCTGGGGTTCGACAGCTTCGAAAAGTTCGACCGGTTCTTCGGAAACTATCTCACAACAGGGCTTGCCGATACGGTTAAAATTGACCAGGAATTTAAAAATCGCCGGGACGGAACCGTGCGGGTTTTCGACTCGACGATATTCCCGATCAAAACAGACCGGGGCTTCAGAATCGCCAACGTAAACCGCGACATTACCGAGCGCAAGCACGCCGATGACGAGCGCCGCAGGCTTACAACTGCGCTCGACCAGGCTGCCGAAACCGTGCTGCTGATGGATGAAAGCGGTCACATCCGCTACATCAATGCAGCCATGACGTCGCTTATGGGCTACAGCCCTTTGGATGTTATAGGAAAAAACCCGTTTCTGCTGCAAAGCGGCGAGTACACGTCCGATTTTTACAAAAACGTCTGGGAGACAGTCAGCGCGGGCAAGATCTGGTCGGGCCGCATGAAAAACAAAAAGCGCGACGGCACAATGTGCGAAATTGAAGCCACCATAACGCCCATCCGCGACAAAAACGGCTCCATTATCAGCTATGTTTCAATCGGCCGCGACATCACCCATGAGCTCCATCTCGAGCGACAGCTGCGCCAGGCGCAGAAAATGGAGTCGGTCGGCACGCTTGCGGGCGGCATCGCCCATGACTTCAACAACATTCTTGCCGCCATACTCGGCTATGCCGAGCTTACCCTGTCGTCGCTCGACGACCGTGGCCGTGTTGAGCAGAACATCGACCAGGTGCTCAAGTCCGCAACGCGCGCCAAGAATCTGGTCAAGCAGATTCTGACCTTCAGCAGACAGACCGAACAGGAAAAATGCCCGGTACAGATGAACGGCATTATCAAAGACACGGTCACCCTGCTGCGTGCCACGCTGCCGACGACAGTCGATATCAGGCATACTACCGCAACGCATGCCTATGTGTTCGCCGATCCGACACAGATGCAGCAGGTTCTGATGAACCTCGGTGCCAATGCTGCATATGCCCTGCGTGACAGCGGCGGCGTTCTGAAGTTCAGCGCACAGGACGCGGTCATCGACTCCGGCGAAGCACGACAGCTCGACGGCTGCGAGCCGGGCTCCTATGTCAGAATCACCGTCAGCGATACCGGCACCGGCATCAGCCCGGATATCATCGACCGTATTTTCGATCCTTTTTTTACAACAAAAAGCGTCGGCGAAGGAACCGGCATGGGCCTTTCGCTGGTGCATGGCATCATCAAGAGCCATGGCGGCCACATCTTGGTTGACAGCACGCTCAACGAGGGCACCGCCTTTACCATACTGCTTCCCGAATACGCCGGTGAGGGTGACAGGACTGAGCCGTCGCCGGAGAGCCTGCCGCCCGGAGGAAGCGAAAACGTGCTGTTTGTCGATGACGAGGCCAGCCTGGTGGAAATCGGCAGGGAAATGCTCGAAATGCTCGGTTATACCGTGACGGGTGTTCAGAGCAGCAAAGAAGCACTCGCTCTTTTCACGGCCGATCCCGGCACATTCGATCTTGTCATTACCGACCACACCATGCCCGGCATGACCGGCTACGACCTGGCCCGGGAAATGCTGAAGATCAGACCGGACATACCCGTAATGCTCTGTACGGGATACAGCGAAACCGTTTCACGGGAAAAAGCGCGCGCCGCCGGCATACGCGAATTCGTGATGAAGCCGATCAACCTTCAGGAAACCGCAAAAATCATCCGCCGCGTGCTTGATGCTCCCCCGCACCCTGCACAGTGAGCGCTCGGCATTCCCTCGAACTGCACAAACCGGCATTAGAATTACAGCACAGATAACAGATAATGCAGATACCGGGACGGTTCTCTTTATTTCAAGTTGATCACCTCAATTAATTAGAACCCTTTTTATTCATATGTCAAAATCAACGACGCTTTGATAGCGGCGCAGGGCTCGGCGACTGAGGGTGCTTCGTGCGCCGTTATCGACGACAGCGTGAAAAACAGAAAGAAATACTTCTATATACTTGAAGATGTCGACGCAGGGGGTCAGACGACGACCCATGGGCCGGTCGGCGCAAGGCCGCTGTGGCTATACGGTCCGGCTCGATAAGCGCAGGCAGCAGCATTACTGCAGTATCAAAGCGGGTATGCCGTCACAACGGCATACCCGCTTTATTGCTTCGGCAGATTGAAAGGGTTTATGTTTTTATGAAAAAATGCGGCTGAGCCCCTCCAGCCACGGATATATATGAATGCCGTCTTTTATGCGGACATCCTTTTCATTGCAGAGCACTATGCACAGCGGGTTTTTAAAAGAGTCCCGCAGACCTTTGAGCGAATGAAGGTCGGCGGGGTCGATGGTGGAAGCTGATTTGATTTCGACAAGAACCGGGCTGTCTCCCGGCCGCTCAATAACAAGATCGATTTCAACGCCGTCTTTTGTTCGCAGATAGGCAAAACGAAAGTTTTTTTCATAATAGTCATTAAGCCGTATGCATTCAAGGATGACATAGTGCTCAAAGCACTTACCGTAGCCATAGGTTTTGGGAGCGGGAGGGACATCCAGCAGGTTCTGCAACGCCCGGCATACACCGGTATCGAAAAAATAAAACTTCGGCTTTTTCATCTGCCGCTTCCTGACGGACGTTCCGTAGGCCTCAAGATAAAAACCGATCAGTGTGTCGCTCAGGAGCTCAAAGTACCGCTCTACACTTTTCTGATCAATCCCCGCCTCACGAGCAAGGCGGGCAAAATTGAGAATTTCTCCGTTTGATTGAGCGGCCACATCGAGAAATTTTCTGAACGGCTCAATTTTTCTCACAAACTGCTCAAGCTGAATCTCTTCCTTTAAATAGGTCAGCGCATAGGATTTCAGAAATCTTTTTTTGTCGATTGCTGATGTGAACGAAAATACTTTCGGCAGGGTTCCCCATTGCAGCGCATGGTTTATAGTAAAATCCTTACCCAGTTCACTCGCGGTGAGGGGATGTAAATGAAAAACAAAGGCCCGTCCCGCCAGAAGGTTTGAAGCACCATGCTTTAATTTTCGTGCGCTTGATCCTGTCAGGGCAAATCGAATACCATACTTTTCAATGCCAAGATGTACGAGGTCAAGAAGCTTTGGGACTTTCTGGACTTCATCGATCACAATCCATTCAGGGCGGGGCGACCTTCCGAGCCATTTTTCTATAAGATGCCCCGGATGGAGCTGATATTCGGCTTCTTCGTCAGGGTCGAGCAAATCTACCCAGAATGTGTCTTTATCCTGATAAAGCTGCGAAAGCAGGGTTGATTTCCCCGATCCCCTGGGACCGAAAAGAAAAAAGCTGTTAGAATTCGATATGTTAATTATTCTTTGGTACATATGTCTTAAATGTACGACAAAATAGACTTTAAGTCAATTTATTTGAAACGAGGACGGTTCTCTTTATTTGTGTCAACAGCTTTTCCGGGCCGCCAGCGGTTCTCAGTCCAGGGTGCGCCGTGCGCACCGATTGTCTGCTTTAATCTCTGTATATGCCTCAAGCGGATGCACCGGACACAGGCATGCCCCCGGCGGCATATATCAGTCAAGCGTTTTTTTTCAGTGCCTGCACACGAACCGTTGCCGTTCTTTTTCTCGGCACAGCCGCAGGAATCACAGCCGAATCCGCAGCCGGTTCCGGGCCCCTGTTTCATGAACCGGCGGACGAGATACACGGCGGCAGCGATGACAATGATAATAACGATGATTGTTTCCACTATATAAACAGCCCTCCCGCCTGGTAAACCGCGACCGACAGGGCAAATGCCAGCACCGTATTGAAAATCATGGAAAAAGCACCCCACTTCCAGGAGCCGGCCTCGCGGGCGATACACACCACAACGACAAAACAGGGAGCATAAAACATGACGAACACGATCAGGCTTACGGCAACCAGCGGGCTCCAATTCGGTGAGGCCGCCAGCGTGTCGGACAGCCCGCCGCTCTCCTCCGGGTCGACCTCGCCGAGGGAGTAGGCCGTGCCCAGCGTTGAGACGATGACCTCCTTGGCAGCAAATCCGCCCACAAGGGCAATATTGGTACGCCAGTCAAAGCCGGCCAGGCTGCTGAGGCTTTCGAGCGCCGTGCCCATACGGCCCGCAACGGAGTAGCGAAGCGCTGCCTCTGCTTCTTTACCGTCGATTTCTTCCAGGGTTTCCTGCAGTGCCCGGGCCGCCGCTGACAACGCTTCATCCTGCCGCGCTTCATCAAGCTCCTGAGCGGCAGCCGGGCTTTCAAAGCGGGTATCGCTGCGCTGCAGCTCATATTTTCTGACGGTTTCATCCGGCAGCCCCGGAAACGTCATCATGGCCCAGACGAGTATCGAGATTCCCAGAATCACGGTTCCGGCTTTTTTAATATACTGCCAGGTCCGCTCCCAGGTGTGGATCAGCAGGCCCTTGATCGTGGGAAGCCGGTAGGGCGGCAGCTCCATGACAAAAGGGGTCGACTCGCCGGTGATGACGGTTGAGCGCAGCAGACGGGCTGCCAGCAGAGCAACCGCCCAGGCAAGCAGGGTCAGCAGAAACATGACAAGTGCCTCATGGCTGGCGAAAAAAGCGGCGATCAGCAGGGCCATGACCGGCAGCTTGGCGCCGCAGTTCATAAAGGGTGCGGTCAGCAGCGTGGCCAGACGCTCCCGCGGCGAGCGCAGGGTCCGGGTGGCCATGACCCCCGGCACGGCACAGCCCCCGGCTATACCGCCGGAAATGATGTAGGCCATTACCGAGCTGCCGTGCAGCCCGAAAATGCGGAAAACCCGGTCGAGCATGAATGCCACCCGGGCGAGATACCCAGTGTCTTCAAGAACGGCGATGCCGAAAAACATGAACAGGATAAGCGGCACAAACCCCATCACCCCGCCGACACCGTCGATTACGCCTGATATGATCAGCGATTTGAGCAGGCCGTCGGGAAGCATCCGGTCGGCGGCGCCGCCGAGCCAGCCGAAGAAACTTTCACACCATCCTACCGGCACCTCGCTGTAGGTAAAGGTAAACTTGTACAGCGCCATCAGAATCGCCAGCATGATACACGGTCCGAGCAGCCGGTTGGTGAGCACCCTGTCGATTTTATCGGACACATACATGCGGTTGTTTTCGTCGTCCCGCCGGATGATGTTTTGCTTCATGATCGAGTGGATATACCCGTAGCGGTGATCGGCTATCAGGGCTTCAGGATAGGTATCCGTCGTAGCGCTTATATGGCTTGAAAGCCGCGCGACAATCTTCTCGAGCTGATCTGAAACCTGCGGATTTGCCGAACGTCCTTTTTCCAGGATCTGCGAATCGTCCTCGAGGTATTTGAGCGCTGTCCAGCGGGCCGGGTAAAGCGATGTCAAAAAGTCTGCCGTGCCGATGATCTGTTCCATCTCGGCAAGGGCGCTGTCCAGGTCTTCACCATAGGAAATTTCAAGGGGCTCACGATTAGTATCGGACCCGGCAGCCTCGACAACGGCATCCAGAAGCTCTTTTTTGCCTCTGCCGCTGCGGGCCACAACCGGGACAACGGGAACGCCCAGCAGTTTTGAGAGATTTTCGGCACTGATGGCGATACCACGGCCCTCGGCCACATCCATCATATTGAGTGCAATGACCAGCGGTATGCCGAGCTCCCGGAACTGCAGGGCCAGGTACAGGTTGCGCTCGAGATTGGAGGCATCGACGATGTCGACAGTGACTGCAGGCCGCTCCTGCATCAGAAAATCGCGCGCCACCACCTCTTCGAGCGAATAGGCGGTCAGGGAGTAGGTGCCGGGCAGATCGACGACATGCAGGGCCGCACCGTTGTGATCACAACGGCCCTCCTTTATTTCAACGGTTATACCCGGATAATTGCCGACATGCTGGCGCGCGCCGGTCAGGCTGTTGAACAGTGTGGTTTTGCCGGAATTGGGATTGCCGGCCAGGGCAACGGTACATGGGTTCATTGCTGGTGTTCTCCTTCGACTTCTACGGTTATGAAATCCGCTTCATTGTTTCTCAGCGTCAGCGTGAACCCCTGCAGCCGCAATGCTACCGGATCCTTCAGGGGGGCCCGTCCGACAACCCTCAGTGCGGTGCCGGGCACAAGACCCATATCGCGTATGCGGCGTCCCAGTTCACCTTTGGCCTTGACGGCTATGATTGTTCCTTTCTGGTCGACCTTCATCTGCCGGAGGCATAGCTGCTGTTTCATAAACCGCAAAGCTCCTTTGTTAGATAGTAAAATTAAATTTAGGTGTAACTAAGTTTTGTGACAAAAAAATTATTTTACCAGTATTTTCTTGGCCATGCCGCGACCGATGGTCATGCGGCTTTCACCCAGGCCCACCAGCAGCGGGCCCTGTCCTGCATTCGTAATAACACTGATTTCCACACCCCGAATCATCCCCAGGGCCAAAAGACGACCCTGCATGGTGCGTCCTGCATGAACGTCGACAAGACGCACCCGCCTTCCCGGTTCGGCATCGGCAAGCGAGGTACTCGTAGCACTATCTCTGTTGCGGGTATGAATCTGCATGTACGATCTATAAATCGATTATCTCGTTTCTGCATTATTATCCACGCAGTATATTTTTAGTTAAACCTAAATTATGTTGTAATGCAAGCTTTTTTTGACGGTGACATGAATTTTTTATTCAGCATACGACGGGCGGCTATCGAGGCAGGATTACTATCTGAAGAATCTCGCAGAGACAGGAGCGTGAAATCACGATTTCCTTACTTTTTTCAAACAGTCTTTGATGCACTCTTCACAGCTTTCTCCCATGGATCCGCGCTGACAGAAAGAGTCGAACTCCCTGATCCACTGGGTCCCGACCCGGGGGCACTGCTGCACGAACTCGACGAAATGGATGAGACGCTGCAGAATTGCCGGCGAAATTGCATGCTCCAGCTTGCAGGCCCCCTCTTCGGCTTCCTTGCGGTCGATACCCAGAACATGTGTAAAAAAATCATACAGCGCCTCATGCCGTTTGAGTACGTCACGGGCCGCCGCCTCGCCTTCGGCGGTAAGGGTGATAATATCGTATGGTGTGTAATTGATAAGGCCCTTTTGCGAAAGCAGCCGCAGAGCCCCGGTAACCGAGGAGGCTTTCACCTGCAGATGATCGGCGATATCCTTGGCCCGCGCAGCCTGTTTTTTCCGGACAATCAGAAAAATGGTTTCCAGGTAGTCTTCCAGGCTGGCACTTAAGTGAGCGGTGTCTTCCATAGGGAGAATATTGTTACTGTATTGATACTTTCCGTATAACAACCAGTGTTAACTAATTCTTTTATCAGTGCAAGCTGTTTTTGCTGCAGTCCCCGTCACGGATTACGCAAGCAAGCTGAAGCAAGAGAGGTGCCTCGTCGCCCCCGCAGGGGAGCGAAGCGAAACAGGGGTACTGTAAACGTGCTCCCCTGAGAAGGCGGGAATCAATTGCTTTTCGTTCCGCCGGATTAATCATCCCGCCGGGGCGGGATGCGAAATGACAGCCCTGGATGTATGCCCCTGGAGAGGTGCAATATTTTTCGTCTCTACTATTGCACCTGCTGTGATTCCGGCCACGACGGAGCGTGGCTGCCTACCCTTATAAAACAACGTCATTGCGAACTGAAGTGAAGCAATCTCTCTGCACACTGCACCGTACCCGGCAATGACGGGTTTCCCCGGCAGCGTTTTTATGGTTTGCGTGCCGACGACGCCGGCCTGTGGGTTGCCTTAACCGATACCCGCTGCAATACGGTCGGCCGTCTGCATGAGGTGCCGCCTGACCTCTTCGAAAAACCCGTCGACCTGCCGGCGGTCATCGGACGATCCCTTCCCGTCCGCGGACGTGCCTTTGGCGAGAATATAGAATTTTATTTTGGGCTCGGTGCCTGACGGGCGCATGATAACTTTTGAACCGTCCGCCAGCACGTACATGAAAACATTTGCCTCGCCCAGCCGGGCCTTCTCCCCGATGATATGAAGGTCCCCGTGCCAGAAATGGGGAATGCGGATTCCCTGCACATCGACATAGCCGTCGTGCGAGCCGTCGTCAGGCGGGGGTGAATCGTCGAACAGCACCCTGCCCTCAGGATCGACGGCGGTCCGGTGGCGGCTGTTTGCCGGCGTCAGGTAATCCACGGCTGCAATGACCGATTTTCCGGCGATTTCCCGCCAGGGTGTTTCACGGCAGTGCCGCATGATCGCGCGGATGATATCGTTGCCGGCGGCCCCTTCATACTTGAGGGATATGGTCTCCTCGCGCCAGTAGCCGTACTGCTCCCAGATTTGCCTGAGTCGACCCAGAAGTGTTGTGCCGCGCAGCCTGTAAAAGCCCGCCATTTCGACAAACATGGCGCACACCGTGACAGCGTCTTTATCTTTCACGTAGTCGCCCACAAGGGAGCCGTACGACTCCTCCCCGCCGAACAGGCAGCAGAGGCTGTGGCGCTCGAGCAGTGCGCAGCGCTCGGCCCGGCTGAGGCTGCGGTAGTCGCGCCCGTCGTATTCGCCGGGGCTTTCTTCACGTGCCCGACTGAAGGCTGCTTCGGCATACAGCGCAAGCTTTTCGCCCAGAAACTTGAAGCCCACATGCGGCTCGACCGTCATGACACCGTACGCCGCGGCAATGCTGCGCGCCAGGTCGGTGGAAACAAGGGTTTTCGATACAAGGGCGTTACGCGGCAGGCGGCCGTCGCGAATGCTGAGCTGTCCGAGAATATAATCGGTCAGCAGCACGAGCTGCTGGTTGCCGCTGAGCAGGTAGCAGCACCCGCTGAGCGCTGCGTCATCCCCGAATGCCTCGAGCTCTTCGTCGCTCGGGCGCACGCCCACGCCGATGCGGTCGCTGTCCGGGTCCGTTGCGATTACCATATCGGCACGGGCCTCGGCAGCAAGGCGCACGGCCCGCTCCAGGGCCTGTTTCTCCTCGGGATTCGGCTTTTTGCAGGTTTCGAACGAGCCGTCCGGTACGCACTGCTCCTCGACACAAATCAAATTTTCCATGGCAAAACCGCGGCGCTCCAGAACCCGCGGCACCAGCCGCTGAGAGGTGCCGTTCAGCGAGGAAAACACCACCCTGAGATCCGTCGCGATCATATCGGTACGGAAGCGTCCCCGCGCATCGGTCCAGACAGCCGTCTGGTTTTCTTTTTCGATATAGGCGGCATCCGCCTCGGGTCCGATCATGCGCACAAGGCCGCGCCGGACGCACTCCTCGAACGGCATGCGCCTGACCTGCCCGTAATCCTGAATGTTGTCTGCGATGCGCTGCACGCCGCTGTGCACGATCTGTCCGCCGTAGTAATCATAGGGCTTGAACCCGTTGTCGGCGGCCGGATTGTGCGAAGCCGTAAAAACACCGCCGGCATAGGGCCTGATGTCCTCAAGCTCTGCGATGGCAAATGACAGCTCCGGGGTCGGCGCGACCGAGTCGAACAGATACACCCTGATATCATGAGCGGCGTATATCGAGGCCGCGTCCCTGACCAGAAACCCCGGCCCGCCTGTCTGCGGATCATATGAGCCCCGCCGCGAGTCGTATGCCAGCACAACCGCCATTTCGCGGCCGAGCTGCCGGCCGTTGCCGGCATAGGCCCCGGTTATGTAACGCGCATGCGCCTCGACACCCAGCGACAGGATTATGGTGTTGAAGTATGCCGTGCCGATAGCCAGCCTGCCGCGCACGCCGGCGGTCCCGAAGGCATTAACCTGGAAAAAGGCGTCATCAAGCTCGCCCCAGCGGCGCTCTTCGACCAGCATCCGGATGTGGTCGCCGACCCGCCGGCCGTCGACCTCGACCGCTGAAAATGAGGGCCCGAGCCAGCGGCAGGCATTGCGGCAGGAAGCTTCCTTGATGTCTCCGCGCTCGCGCGCCTGCTCGAGAGCGGCGGTAACATCGGAATAATCGTTTGCCTGCGCGGTCATGCCGCACCTCCCTTCAGTGAGAGTAATAATACCCGCCCGGAGGACGAGGTTTTTGATTCCTTGACGATCCGGATTTTTCGGCTCACAGCCTATGGCGATGATTTCAGCGATACCTGTAACGGCACCGACTATACGCTATTTTGGCGTCAACGGCAACCCAAAGGCCCCGATTCACCACCTAAAAAAAAGAAAAACTCGTTGGTTCCTGAAAACA
>CAZFIB010000079.1:0-18192 GCA_964518865.1 uncultured Thermodesulfobacteriota bacterium | reverse complement strand
ATCCGAAAGGATACACCGCTTTTTCTCTCAAACACAACTTTCAGTTATAACTCTTGGGCTGAATCTGTCAGGGTCACCGCCATTCGAATCCGAGTAAAAATTAAAATTCATATCAATCTGCAATTTATTTAAGCCTTTCATTATAATGACTTGTGTTGTTGCCTGTTTTTGCACATCATAAATGGGGACAGATTTATATTTTACACTTCCTGGGCCTGCCCCTGCCGCGCAGCTCTATTCTTCTACCAAGCTTCTTTTCGATTTTGTCAATAAAACGACTGCTGCCAGTCAACTGGTTCCTGCGGGCCGCGTGGCGGATAAGCTCAGACTCCGAATCCGATACCGTATCCAGCACCCACTGGCGGTACCGCTGCTGGCGCTGGGACTCTCTTGTACCAAGACCAAGGTAAAAATCATCCAGGTCAAGCCAGCTGTTCCGGGCTGCGCCAACTTTGGCCCCGTAACTGCTCCATCGGTAAGCCTCCGGTTGCACGACTATTCCGGCCCGCACCGGATTCATCTCCACATATCGGCAGCAGGCAAGCAGATACTCCCCCGAATCCACAAGGCTTGACCTGTATCGACCTTCCCATACCGTTCCGGTTCGGTCCTCCTTTTTATTTATATATCTGGTATATCTGCCCGCAACTCGTTTCATTAACAACCCGAGGTCCTCTGCCTTGTCCGAAGGCTCTATCACCATATGAACGTGATTACTCATCAGGCAATACGAATAGACCTTGCACTTGAGCTTTTCTTTCCACTCCACCAGAACATCAAGATAAAAACTGTAATCATCGGCATCGGCAAAAACTACCTGACGATTATGACCCCGCTGAACAACATGATGCGGCTGCTTAGCTATGACTACTCGTGAGCTTCGTGGCATACACCGCTTCTAACAAATGTACGCATAAAGTACAATCAAATAATTCTGTCCCCTTTTACGTACGGTTGCCTGTCCGCCCGTTCTGCATCAATCAGGCAAATCCCGCGATTTTTTTCTCTTTTTCAGAGCGAACTGCTGCATGTCGATTTCCTTGTCGGTCTCATCGATAATCTCGGCGCCCAGCACCGTTTCCAGAAGGTCTTCCAGGGATACCAGGCCGGCCACACCGCCGTAGGTATCCCTGACAACTGCGATATGACGGCGCCGTTTCAGGAAATCCGCCAGCAGCGCCAGGCAGTTCTGCTGCTCGTCGACAAAGACGATCGGCTTGACAAGGGACGAGAGCTTTTTGTTTTTATCGCTGAGGTTTTTCATCGAACCCAGATCGTTTATCAGCACATAGCCGGTAATGTCCTCCCTGTCGTCACGAAATACCGGAATGCGGCTGAAGCCGCTTTCGCAGGCTTTTTCATAGGCCTCAGTGATCGAAAGGGTTTCCTCAAGTGAAAAGACAACCGTACGCGGCGTCATGATTTCACGCACGCTTTTGTCTTCAAGACTGATAATGTTGTGCACCATCCTGCTTTCAAGAAGCGATATTTCACCCTCCCTGGCACCCAGCCGTATAACGCCCAGTATTTCCTCTTCGGTGATAGGGGGTGTCGAAATGGCGCCGGTAAAGATTTTCGTGAAGCGTCTGGTAATGACGATAAACGGATAAAGCGAATACTTCATGAGCATGATCGGCCATACGATAAAGGGCCACAGGTGCCGCCAGTACACTGCCCCGAGGGTTTTCGGCATGATTTCAGCGATAAACAAAATAGCCAGGGTAAACAGGATGGAGAAAACAGGTACCAGCGAGGTTCCGAGCACCTCATGGGCATACATGCCGGCAATGGTGGCACCGGCCGTATTGGCGAGCGTGTTCAGTATGAGAATTGCAGAAATCGGCACATCGATATGCCGCTTCATGCCGATCATACTCACCGCAAGACGGCGCAGCCTTTTTTGCGACCGGGCAGCTTCCAGGACCCCCATGCGAGTCGAGTAGAGAGTGGCTTCATACAGTGAACACTGAGCGGAAATAAAAACGGTTAAAAACACCACCAGCAGTAAAATAGCCAAAACACACCTCCTTGTAACGTTGCATGTGCTTTCACCGGCAGCCCGGCGCTTACGGCCTGCAAATAAACTTTTCAGTATTACAATATTTTTCCTGCACGCTGCTTAATGTTTTACCAGCGGCCGGAGCCAGTACCCTGAAAAATAATTTTATTGAAATAATAATAATCTTTAATAAGCTTTTCAATATGATTGGGCTGATTGAGGGGGCTTTGATTAGCTTTCATAGTATACTGTTTATAGCTACATTGCACATATACTATTTACATACGCAAGCTTTTTTTATGGGCTGGGCGAAGCAAATACAAGGTTATCGCAGTATGGGAGGAATGCCGGGACGGTGGTACAAAAAGCTCAACCGACTACTGCATCTTTCTCAGCCTGATCGCTTTCGGTGTTACTTCGACCAGCTCATCGTCGTTAATATAGGCTATGCAGTCTTCGAGCGTCATATCGGCAGGAGCCGTTAAAACGATGTTCTCATCGGATCCGGCCGCGCGGATATTGGTAAGCTTTTTCCCTCTGGCCGGATTCACCACCAGGTCACCCTCCCGGCAGTGATCGCCGATAATCTGGCCGCGGTAGACCTGAACCCCCGGACCGCAAAACAGGCTTCCGCGTTCCTGAAGATTATAAAGCGCATACGCGGCCGTTGTGCACGGATCCTTTACAACCAGGGCACCTGTGCGGCGGTTGACGATTTCACCGGCGAACGGTTCGTAATCAGAAAAAATATAATTCATGATTCCCATGCCCCTGGTAAGCGTCATGAATTCCGAGCGGAAGCCCAGAAGACCGCGTGTCGGAATCAGGTATACGATGCGCGTCATGCCGCTGTCCTGATTCATTTCACGAATTCTGCCCCTGCGCCTGCCGAGGTTTTCGATGACGGCTCCCGTGTACTGCTCGTCGACATCGACGGTAAGCTCCTCGTACGGCTCGAGAAGATTTCCGCCCGCATCGCGCTTCATAATCACCTGCGGCCGGGTTACCTGAAATTCATACCCCTCACGCCGCATGTGTTCGATTAGAATCGATATGTGCAGCTCTCCTCGGCCCGAAACCTTGTATCCCGTTCGAGCCTGCAGCGGCTCGACGATCAGCGCGACGTCGGCAAGCATTTCACGCTGCAGGCGGTCTTCAAGATGGCGGGATGTGACATAATCGCCGTCACGGCCGGCAAACGGCGAATCATTGGGAATAAAGTTCATCGATATGGTGGGCGGGTCGATCTGCACGGGCGGCAGCGGAACGGGATTTGCCGGATCGGTGAAGGTGACCCCCACCGTAACCGTGTCCATACCCGCCACCGCAACGATATCACCTGCGGACGCCGAGTCGATCGGTTTCTTTTCATTTGCTTCAAACCGGTACAGCTTCGATATGCGTGCCGGTACGATCGACCCGTCGCGCAGTGCGACGACAATTTCCCGGTTGGTGTAAAGCGTACCTGAGGTGATCTTGCCGATTCCCATGCGGCCCACGTACGGGGAATAGTCGATCGAGCTCACCAGCAGCTGCAGGGGGCCGTCGGGATCACCCTTCGGAGCCGGCGTGTGAGTAATGATTTTCCTGCACAGCAAATCCATTGAGCCCGGATCATCATGCGGATCTTCAGCGGCATAACCGTCGCGCGCCGATGCGTACAACACCGGAAAATCGAGCAGGTCTTCCGGCGCATTCAGCTGAACGAACAGGTCGAACACCTTGTCCACCGCCCAGTGGGGTCGCGCGGCGGGCTTATCGATCTTGTTGATTACAACGATAACGGGCAGGGCAAGCGACAGGGCTTTTTTGAGCACAAAATACGTCTGCGGCATCGGTCCTTCCTGCGCATCCACCAGCAGCATGGCGCTGTCCGCCATTTTCAGAACCCGCTCGACCTGCCCGCCGAAATCGGCATGACCAGGGGTGTCGATAATATTAATCCGAAAACCGTCATAGAGAAACGAGCCGTTTTTTGATGCTATTGTAATACCGCGTTCCCGCTCAAGGTCCAGTGAATCCATCAGCCTGTCGTTAACGCGCTGATTTTCGCGGAACATCCCGCTGTGGCGGAACAGCTGATCGACAAGCGTTGTTTTTCCGTGATCGACATGAGCGATTATGGCGATATTTCTGATCTTGTTCTGCTGCATGGTTTCTGTCTGCCTTTTCAATAATCATCGGCATTTCATTACACATATGCGCACGGCACATGAGGTCACTTCCCGCATTGATTTGTTTGAAGATGGAAATGACGGAGTCTGTCCGGAACGTGTGGGGCTGTCGTACGAGTATTTTAAGGACAGTATAAGTTACTGTAAATATACCGGTGTCCCCGGAAATTCGTCGGAAATTACCCGAAACGACCTTTCTTTTTAAAATTTCACTTTGGGCGGCTCTTTCGCCGCTTCGGGCGCTTCGAAGAACTCGGCCTTTTCAAAGTCGAACGCTTTGGCGATCAGGTTTGACGGAAACTTTCGCGTGGCGACATTGTAGCGCTTGACCGCTTCGTTGTAGCGCCGGCGGGCGACCGAGATTCTGTTCTCGGTCCCGGCAAGCTCGTCCTGCAGCCGGATGAAGTTCTGGTTGGACTTGAGCTCGGGATAGCGCTCGACGACCACAAGCAGCCGGCTCAGGGCGGATGAGAGCTGGTTGTTGGCCTTGATTTTGTCCGGGATGTTTCCCGCACCGGCAACGCGCGAGCGCGCTTCGGTCACCTTGATGAACACCTCTTTTTCCTGGGCGGCAAAGCCTTTGACCGTTTCGACAAGGTTCGGAATCAGGTCGAGGCGGCGCTGCAGCTGGGTCTCGACCTGCGCCCAGGCCTCCTGCACTTCCTCGTCATAGGTTACGAGCCTGTTGTAGGTGCCGCAGCCCGATACGGAAAAGCTCAATACGATAATACCGGTTATCAGGAGAAGCTGTTTCATTCGTGTCATCATTGTTCACCTCCGCTGGTACGTGTGCGAATATGGATAGCTGATTTTTAGAAACGTGCGAGTATGCATTACTGTGTCTTGAGTCCGTCGACATGCAGGGCCAGCTTGCGTATCTCCTCGATATAGCGCTCCATGAGCGGTACGGCCTCATCTCCCGAAAGCTTTCTTCTGCCGTTTTTTATCTCGGCAAGGTCGGCGAAGAGCTCGCGGTGCAGGCCGGTTTCCTGTGCCATTTCGGCAAGCAGCAGGCCGCGGTCCGCTGCCGGCTCTTTTGCGCACACATACAGCACGCCCTGGAAGATGGAAAAAAACGTCGGGAGCGAGACGCCGATAAGCTCCTCGATCTGCCGGCGCCGGCCGCCGGTGTCGAGAAAGTTTTCCCGCAGCTGCAGCAGCTTGCCTTTCAGCTCGCGCTCGCACTGCAGGCGGACAAGCCTGCGGTCGAACTGCAGATCCTTGAGAATGTCGGCGCCGTACACGGTGGTATGGGCGGCCTTGAAGTTCAGGAACTCGATCGGAAACGTGTCGAGCGAGGTGTCGATGTAGGTCCGGGTCAGAAAAAGCGGTGTGCTCACGTTGCGCTTGCGCCACTTCTCAACAAGGGGCAGGGCCTTGCCGAGGCTTCGGATTCCCTGTTCGCTCAGGACTATCATAAAGTTGATGTCTGATTTTTTCGGTATGTAGTCGCCCCGTGCAGCACTGCCGTACAGAATGATGCTCTCAAGGTCCGCAGCGCAGGCATTTTTATAGTCTTTTGTAAAATCGTCAAAAATTTCCTCAGGCTGCTTTGGTATGGTTGCCATTGGTCACCCTTTGTTTAAGCAGAATGTTTTCGTTCGAAAGCCGATTAAAACCCGCGCCCGGCACCGCCGCCGCCGCTGAGTCCGCCCCCGAAACCGCCGAACCCGCCGCTGAACCCCCCGCCCCCGCCGAAGCCGGAGCTGCGCCCGCCGCTCAGGCCCATGAGCAGCAGAAACGGAAGCATCCTGCGGCCCGACCGGGTGAAGAGAAACGGCAGCAGAAAAAGAAGCATCAGCAGCGAGCCGGCTCCCGCGCCGCGCCGCTGCACCTGCCGGGTTCGAGCGGGTGTTGGTCGGTAGCCCTCGCCGATGGTAACGCCCGCGTCCTGAGCGATGATCTGACCGGCTGCGGCCATGCCGTTGAAAAGCCCCTGCGCGTAAGCGCCTTTTTTCAGCAGCGGCACAACGTAGCGGTCGAGAATCGCGCCCACGCGGCCGTCGGGCAGAATCCCCTCCACGCCGTAGCCGGTTTCGATCCGTATGCGGCGCTCCTTGACGGCCAGCATAATGAGCAGGCCCCTGTCCTCGCCCTTTTTGCCGATGCCCCAGTCCTCATACAGCTCGTTTGCAAACATCGCAGGGTCATTGTCGCCGATGCTGTCGAACGTCGCCACGACCACCGACGTGCCGGTTTTCTGGAGAATCTCGCGCGCCAGGCTTTCCATAACCGCTTTTTTTTGCGGGGAAATTACGGCGGCAAAGTCGTTTACGGCGCCCTGCGGCCGCGGAAAGCGTTCATCGGCGGAAAACGCCGCGTGCGGCAGTATGGTGACAAGAACGAGCAGAGCAAGGCAGCACCGGTGGTTACTGCGCGATACAGGGGCCATGAAAATCCTTATGAATACGGTGAGTCGGTCGTTTCGTTTCACGTACACTATAATCATGTTAGAATGCCAAGTCAATCAGGGAATATCACGATACAGGCGCTATCATGAACGGCAAAGCTTTTATGTGCAGGTGGTGCAGTGCTTGCTTGCTTGTGTTCTGCCTGCGGTCATGCGCCGGTCTGCAGCAGGCAGCGTGTCGCGGCCGGTGCCTTGTCGAGGGGGTCACTGGCAGGGGGGGGGTATCCAGTCGGCAGGATATGTTTCAGCCTTCCGAACCCGCGCGTGCGCAGCGCCGGGCGAAAAAAATATCGCTTGACAATAAGCGCATGCTTCCCTGATAATTTCACCCCAAATCTTTTCTTCATGAGCAGGCAGCTTCAAAAAATATTCGGAAAACCACTTGACTCTTTCTGAATGATATTTATTTTTTACGCAATTTGCGGGAAACACCAGTGAGGACAGCTGCATGATAGAGGTATCCAGTCTTTCCAAGAGCTACGGGGCGACAAAAGCCGTTCAGGATATTTCCTTCCGGGTGGAAAGGGGTGACGTGCTCGGTTTTCTGGGCCCCAACGGTGCCGGAAAATCGACAACCATGCGGATTCTCACCTGTTTTCTGCCGCCGGATGCGGGCACGGCTACGGTTGCCGGATATGATATCCACAACGATCCCGTCGAGGTCAAGCGCCGTATCGGGTATCTGCCCGAGAACAATCCCCTGTACATGGACATGGGCGTGATCGACTACCTTGCCTTTATCGCCAGGATGCGCGACCTGCCGGCTTCCTCGATCAGGCAGAAGGTCCGGCAGGCAATCGATATCTGCGGCCTCTCGTCAATGGCGTCAAAGGATGTGGGGGAGCTTTCCAAGGGCTTTCGTCAGCGGCTGGGGCTTGCCCAGGCGCTCATCCATGATCCGGAAGTGCTGGTGCTCGACGAGCCCACCATCGGCCTCGACCCGCACCAGATTATCGAGATCAGAAATCTTATCAAGACAATCGGCAAGGAAAAGACCGTCATCCTGAGCTCCCACATTCTGCCCGAGGTGTCGGCGACCTGCGACCGCGTGCTCATAATCAACCGCGGCCGGATCGTCGGCAGCGGCACGCCGGAAGAGCTCGCCGCGCTGTCGCACGGCGGGCAGGCCGTTATGGCCAATATCCGCGGGCCGGTGCAGGATGTGCAACAGGCCCTGCAGGGCCTGGAGAATGTCTCGGAGGTGAAGCTCATCGGGGAAAGCGACGACATCGGCAGCTTCGAGATTACGTCTTCCGGCTCGGAGAACCTGCCCGAGCAGGTTTTCTTCCTGGTGTCGCGCAGCGGCTGGAGCATGACGGAGCTGACACGCAAGACCATCAACCTTGAGGATGTGTTCCTTGATCTGACAACGAGAGAGGCGTCATGAAAAATATCCGCACAGTGTTCTGGAAGGAATTCGTATCGTTTTTCAACTCCCCGGTCGCCTATATTTTTATCATTTCTTTTCTGATGGTAACCAGCTGGCTTTTTTTCAGAACCTTTTTTCTGATGAGCCAGGCGAGCCTCAGGCCGTTTTTCGGCATTCTGCCCTGGCTGTTTCTTTTCCTGGCGCCGGCCATCACCATGCGTGCCTGGGCCGAGGAAAAAAAGCTCGGCACCGTGGAGATACTCATGACCCTGCCGGTGCGCGACTGGGAGCTGGTAGCCGGCAAGTTTCTCTCCGGGTTCGTGTTCCTGGTGCTGACCGTCCTGCTTACCTTTCCGCTTCCGCTCACGGTCATGATTCTGGGCAATCCCGACATGGGTCCCGTGTGGGGCGGTTATGTGGGGGCATTTCTGCTGGGCGGCGCCTATCTCGCCATCGGCCTGTTCGCGTCAAGCCTCTCGGAGAATCAGATCGTGGCGTTTATCGTCGCCATTGTGATGGGATTTATTCTGCTTGTCATCGGCGAGAACTTTGTGCTGCTGAACCTGCCCAACGCCCTGGTGCCGGTCTGCTCGTTTCTGGGGCTGGGAGCCCACTTTCAGAGCATCGGCCGCGGCGTGATCGATTCGCGCGATATTTTGTACTACCTTTCGGTCATCGGTTTTTTTCTGTTTCTTAACCAGCTTTCACTTGAAAGCAGAAAATGGAAGTAAACGGTATGGGATTCAAAAAAATAACGCACGGAACGAACGCCATCCTGATCGTACTGCTGGTCGCCGGCATCCTGGCCATTCTGAACGCATTTTCCTACAGCCACTTCGTCCGGCTCGACCTGACGGAAAACAAGAAGTTCACTGTTTCGGACTCCACCAAAAAGGTGCTCGCAGAGCTCGATGATATCGTCAACATCAAGGTCTATCTTTCGCGCAAGCTGCCGCCCTACATGGTGTCGATTACCAATCAGATCAGGGACATCCTGGAGGAATACCGGGTCTACTCCGACGGCATGCTCGAGATCGAATACATCGATCCCGGCGACGACCCGGCCATGCAGCAGCTGCGCTTTATGGGTATTCCGCAGCTCAGGCTGAATATCATTGAAAAGGATCAGGCGGCGGTCACGAACGTGTATATGGGCCTGGCAGTGCTGTACGGCGACAGCAAGGAGGTCATACCGGCGCTGACCGATATGGCGTCGTTCGAGTACGAGCTTACCGGCAAAATCCTGCGTGTTTCCACGACCGAAGTGCCCAACATCGGCTTTCTGAGCGGGCACGGCGAGCCCGATCTCATGCGGGAGCTCGGCACCATCAACAACCTGCTGAAGGACCAGTATTTCACCAAAAAGGTCGAGACGTCTGCGGGACAGAAAGTCCCGGATGATATAGCGGCGCTTGTGGTTGCCGGCCCGAAAAAACTCTCCGAGCGCGATCTGTTCGAGATCGATCAGTATCTGATGTCCGGCGGCGGCATTGTTTTTCTTGTCGACACGGTTGAGATTCAGAATCAGCGCCTGAACGGAACACCGCTCAAAAGCGGCATAACACCCCTGCTCGAGCACTACGGCGTTTCCGTGCAGGAGGAGCTTGTGCTCGACCAGCTCAACGCCCAGGCATCGTTCCAGAGCGGCATGTTCAATATCTTCATTCCCTATCCGTTCTGGGTGCGCGCGGTGCGGCAGAGCGTTGCAACCGATCACCCGATCATCAACAGCATAGAAAGCATCGTGCTGCCCTGGGCGAGTCCGCTCGAAGTCGTGGACAATGCAACCGCGGGCAAAGCGGTTTTCGAGCTTGTTAAAAGCACGGAGTACTCCTGGACACAGAAGGGATTTTTCGATCTCAACCCCCGGCAGAATTTTTCACCGACCAGGGACCAGGTCAAGCCGCGCCTGCTGGCCGTGGCCCTGAGCGGAACGTTCGAGAGCTATTTCGCCGGAAGGGATATTCCGCCGGTCGAGAACAATAACGAAGAGGAAGGTGCTGAGGACAGTGCGGCACCCGAGGACACGGGCCGCAGCGTAATCCCCGAAAGCCCGGAAACGAAAATAATTGTTGTCGGCAATTCGCGGTTTATTACGGCCAGTTTTCCCGAGCAGTTCGAGGGCAACCGCACCTTCTTTCAGAATGCAATCGACTGGTTCGTGATCGGGGACAGGCTTATGGATATCCGCTCGCGGGAGGCGGGCGAGCGGCCTCTGAAGGTCGTTTCCGACAGCGCCAAGACAGCGATAAAAATACTGAACATGGTCGGCGTTCCGGTGCTGCTGATCCTGTTCGGCATTATACATTTCTTTATCCGGAAGCGCCGCAAGCGCCTCGGTGCCGCAGCGCTTGGATGACGGAAAAACAGTGAACCGGCACGGTAACCGTATCTCAGGGGAGCTGTAATGGATACAAAGAAAGTCGCCATACTTGCAGCGGTTTTTATCATACTGGGAATTCTCTATTATATCGTCGAAGATCCCGGCGGCAGCAAGCAGAAAAAAGAACCCGAGTCCTTTATCCCGAATTTCAGCAGGGAGTCGGTTGCGCGGATAGAGCTAAACAGCCGCGAGAACACGCCGGTTGTTTTGCAGAAAGATCGGCAGGGCTGGATTGTCACAGCCGACAACAGCACCTACCGGGCCGACAGCGATCCCGTCGACAAGCTGTTCGAAAACCTCGAAACACTTACCTGGACAACGGTTGCTTCCAGAAATCCCGACAAGTTCACGCTGTACGAGGTTACGCCGGATACGGGTGTCGAGGTGCGCATAGAGGATGCATCCGGGGGAACCCCGGCGCATTTTATCGTGGGCAAAAGCGGGCCGGATATCTTCAGCACGTATATACGGAAACAGGATTCCGACCGGGTCATTCTCTGTGACGGCATCCTGAAAAACGTCTATGACAAACCGCTCAAGGACTGGCGCGACAAACAGCTGTTCGACCTGAAGCATGAAACCATAGTCGAGTACAGAATCTCGGGCGACAGGGAACTGCATCTCCGCAAAAGCGACAACGGTACCTGGCAGATGCGTGCACCGGAAGAGATGACCCCGGACGCCAAAGCCGCCGAAGAGGCGGTAAAACAGTTTGCCGGCCTGAGCTGTGTCGATTTTTCTACGGACAATGACACAAAGACGGGCCTTTCCGAGCCCTCTCGCATACTTACCGCCGTTCTTGGCGACGGCGCGGAAAAAACCCTTATGGTCGGCAAGGAAAAGAACACCTATCAGCACTATGCCCGCACAAAGGGCGGGGACGAGGTGTATGTAATCGAGAACCACAAACTGGAAACCTGCAGCCCGCTGCCTGAAACGCTGAAGCCGAAAGTGGATGAACAGAAAAAACCGGCACAGGACAATCAGACAGCCGGAGCACCTGAAACGAAAAAATAGGATTCGGCAGATTTCAGCACAAGGGGGTGCTGTATTATATACCGGCGGAAACGGTCATGCGACTGTTTCCGCTTTTTTTATTCCCGTCATTCTGCTTGACAAAAAATATAATTTATAATTTATAATATTTAATAAATTGAATTAAATCACATTGAAACGGTTTGAATCACTAACAGTCACAGGAGGGGAGGAACTATGCTGCAGAAAGCCTATGAGGGTATCAAGCGAAGGTCGTTTTTGAAGATTGCCGGTCTGTCGCCGCTCGGTATTACGCTGGGACCGATGTTCGCCACCTGGGGAAAGACATCCGAGGCAGAGGCGGGCGAGACAACGGCGATCTGGAGAACCGACAGTGAGGGGAACCGCTATTTTGTGCCGACTGCCATAAAAACCGACCGGGCAAACGACGGAGTCGTGACGGCCAAGGTGGACGGCTGGTGGAAAAAATATCAGGTTCGGGAATTCGACGATGAATTTCACCAGTTCTGGCTTGATGAAAAAGTCTGGTACTATGATCAGCTGATTGGGTTTTTTGAGGATGAGACCGATGAACTTGCCATCCCCAACGGCGGCCATCACCACCCCATGCTGTCGACCTACGGCAAAAAAATCGGCAGGCGCGGCGACAGCGATTTTCACCTGAACACGGCGGTCAAGGGTTTTACGATAATACCCAAAGAAGACCGGATCGACTATATCAACAGTGAAGTCGAAAAGGTGTATGCGAGCGGTGATATTCCCGTTGATATTTTCAAAATGCGCCAGCAGCTGTACCAGGAGAAAGATTTGTGGGACAAGACCCGCTTTGCAACCCTGGAGCTCTACACCGGACGACCTGTCAACTCCGATGACACTGACGGCAATTACGGCTTTATGGAAACCAAGACCTTTCAGAATCTGTACGCCAATCCCATGGCAGCTCTTTCGTATATGGCGCTTTACAATACCGAGGGCACACAGTCGTATTTCGGCGGAGAGGCCGGCCTGACGCCGACCTTCTGCTTCAGGGGCTTTTGCTGGCTGATTTCATATCACAATCCGGCCAACACCGCCTATGAAGCAAAAATCGCCGAGTACATCAACCAGGCGCACAGCGGCTATCACGGCGGGGCCGACGATATCATAACCAATATTTTTCTGATCGTCGAGCAGTTCAACGAGACGCCGTCATATGATCCCGGGCGCGGTAAACGGTCGGTGCCTGACTACACCTATTCGCAAAGAACCGCCCGCGCCAAGGGACCGCGGATCACGGTCGGCAAAAAACTGTCCCGGGAGGAAAAAACAGAACTCATACGAAGGCTCAGGATTCCTGTGTAGAAGGAGCGGCCTTCGGACGTGAGGGACGTAATTTTATTACATGGGGCGCTGTGCTCACGATTGCCCGTCAAATTTGACAGGTAATAAGCAGGTATTAATTTTTTCTTAACATTGATGGCATATTAGAATATTCTTATTGTCAGTCAATTATTTCGATGCAATTACTACCAAGGAGCCGGCATGTCGGCACGCAATCGCAGTGTTTGTGTTTTCGTGAGTAGTGTCCTGTATTTCTGTGTAATGCTGGCCGGCTGTGCCGGTACACCTGAAAAAAAAGCGGCTGAGCCTGCCGGGCAGCCCGAACAGGAAACGCAGCAGAAAGCGGCAGTACCCCCCCCGCCTGAAAACTTTGTCGGCTCGGTTGATGCTGTTGTCAAAAGAATCGATACAACCTATTACGAGATACTGCGTAAGGCAACCAACGCTTTGAACGCCATTGACATGTACCTGCTGGAAAACGACATCAACCTGCTGCTGCCGACGGCACAGACAAAACCGCTCAGCAAGCGCTATAATGAGAGCCGAAAAAAATTCGGACGGTTTTTTGAGATTATCTCGGATTATTCCCTGTACTGCGATGAAAACATACCGGACGTGACACGCAGCAAGCGGTTCGTCCCGGAAGAGAAAGCAGAGGAGATCAGGCGGAAGCTGGCTGACATTGAAAAAGAGCTCACCCCTTTTAAAACCCTTCCGGAAGAACTCGACACGCTTTTCAAGAAGATTAAAAAACTGTAACAGTCTGTTGAAAACGAGCACGTTTCGTGTGAGCGTTATCTGCCCCTGCGCCCGTTTTGAGTGCATTCCATACAGCCAATATTGTTTTTTTACAACAGATCCGGATTCGAGAGCGCGTATTTATTGAAAAATGTCTTTTTTTTCTTGTCAGGATGTGTTGTTTGGTATAGTCCGTTAGTCAGAGACTGCAGTGCAAACTGCACAACCGTTAATTATTTGTCGGGGGTATGCATTATGAAGACACGTATTCAAATGAAACGGTTCACCGCAACAGCTGTTTTCACCATTCTTTTTCTTGCACTCGGCGTTCAGGCATATGCACAGGATGAAAACGTCTCAGCAGCCATGCCGGAGCTTGAAGTCGTTGATTCTGTCGATATTGAGCGGTACCTGGGCACCTGGTATGAAATTGCAAAAATCCCAACCTGGTTCGAGCGCAGCTGTGCGGGCGGTACGACCGCGACCTACACGCTCAATCGCGACGGCAGCGTCAATGTGTTGAATCAGTGCTACCGCGATAATGGTATGATTATGCGCGCGCAGGGCAATGCAACCGTTGCCGATGCTGCAACAAATGCCAAGCTGAATGTAAGCTTTGTAAACTTTTTCGGCAGGTGGCTGTTTCCGGGCGACTACTGGATTATCGAGCTGGGGGACGATTATGAGTATGCGGTTGTGGGTCATCCCACGCGGGAATACGGCTGGATACTCAGCAGGACATGCGAGCTGCCGGAGGACCTGCTGAATGATATTTTTTACCGGCTCAGCCGCCGTTTCTACAGCCGTGATGATTTCGACATAACGGACCAGTCGCAGAACGGCTGCGATGATATGCCGTATTGAACAGGCCGGGGCAGACGACACAAGACTGCATGGAAGAATTTTTTTCATTGCCAGTTTCACAGCGGATCATAGAGGGTGTCGTTCACCTGCCCGACACGTCGCCGGCTTCCTGCGTCATAGCCTGCCACGGTCTGTTCAGTTCGAAGGACAGCGAGAAGTTTACAGCGCTAGCCGACTATTATGTGAAACACGGTATCGCTGTGGTCAGATTTGATTTTTCCGGGTGCGGCGGCAGCAGCGGCCGCATCGCGGATACTACGGTAAGCCGCAGGCTTGAGGAGCTGGATGCGGTCGTTCGCTTTGTTGGCTCGCATGCAGGTCTCGGCAGCAGGGCCGGCCTGATGGGAAGCTCGCTGGGCGGGTTTGTGGCGCTGCTGTATGCGTCATCCCGTCCGGTGGATGCCCTGTCGGTATGGGCGACACCGATTGTTCTGGAGGAGATCGCCGAGACCATGCCTGAGGATGACCTTGCGCGGCTGGATGCGTCTTTTTTCAGCGATGCGCGCACGTACCGGCTTGAGGCCAGACTGCCGAAGCTCAGCACGGTTCAGATACTGCACGGCAGCCGGGATGCTGTCGTGCCGCGACAGCATGCGGAAAAGATTCATGCTCTGATCGGGGTCCCCCGCCAGCTACATGTATTTCCTGATGCTGATCATTCATTGACCGATACGCACGACCGGCATCAGGCCATAGCCATGAGCTGCGAGTGGTTTTTGAACTATCTGTAATGCCCCTGCAGCCTGTTGAGAAACGCCCACCTGCCGCTTTGCAGGCTCACGGCTCTGCGACCTGCCGAAGTGCTGTGCTCATAATGTTGCATGCAGCACTTTTTTCTTTTTATGGCGTGAATATTGCATAAAATACATGGCTATATATCTGAAATGTTGTAAATAATCGATTATTGTAATTGCTTTACTTTTTTACTAAAATTGTCGATATATATATACAGTAGTGCCATTATTCAGGAGCCGATACCATGAAAATTGTCAGTCCGGAACATATACCAGAAACGATTCAGCCCAAACACGGCAGGCTGCATGACAGGGCAGCCGGGGGGTTTGATGCACTGCTTGATACGAATCTCAAGAAAATGAACGTTTCCGAGATTCAGACCGGGCCTGCTGAAATGCCCCGCCCGCTGGCAGCCCCGGTTGTTCCTCTGGATATGATCGATCGCAGTGAGCTCTCGGACCGCGTTTCAGGATTTCTCGACAGCATGGAAACGTTCGTCAGCAGACTCGGCTCGGGCGTGTCGCTCAAGGAGATAGCACCGCTGGTCGACGCCATCGAAGAGGAGACCGCCTACCTCAAGGATGTTTCCGAGGCGCTTCCCGCCGGGGATGAGATAAAGGGAATCGTCGATGAGGTACTGATCAGAGCTTCTGTGGAAACCATTAAGTTCAATCGCGGTGATTACCTGTAGGTAGTATGCGGAGGTGTATGCCGTGGTCATCAATCCCATGCGGTCAGCCCTGGCCGGCATGGCGGTTCATGCCGCAAAAGCTGCGGTTGCCGCGCATAACATAGCCAACGTCAATACCGACGAATTCAAGCGCAGCCAGGCCGTCATCGAGTCGGGTGCCGACGGCCAACCCGCAGTCACCGTTACCCGGTCCCAGGATCCCGGCCCGGTCATAGCCGAGCGCCAGGGGCTTCCCGCGAATCTTCAAACCCGCGAGCTTTCCAATGTCAACCTGGCCGAAGAAATCGTGCAGATGAAGATAGCACGCTACGGCTACGGCGCCAATGCATCCGTGCTGCTGACGCAGAGTGAAATGCTCGGAAGCATTATCGACCTGATTGCATAAAAAGGCTGTCATTATATATCCGGAAACACAGCCTCTGGGGCTTCGACCCGAAAGCTTGCAGCGCATCGGGAAGAAACTTGATGGCACCCGCCCGGGGGCCGGGCTGGCCCCTCGTTCTTCGGGCGGGAATAATTCCTATCCGAAAAACTTTTTCCACAGGCGGCACAACCAGTTCCACAGGCGCTGAAAAAAGCCCGGATTCTTGAGTTTGTGCATTTTTTCACGCGCCTCGGCGATTTCATCATCGGTGAGGTCCAGCCTGTGCAGATTTTCTTCAAGCTCGAGCTCGAGCATTTTGAGTTCAGTGTCGCCGTCAACCACGCGAACCTCAATCGTTTCCCATCCCAGCTCCCGGGCCGACTCAAGGCGGCGGTTTCCGGCAATCAGTTCATTTTTTGTATTTATTACAACAGGATTCATGAGCCCGTGCGATTCAAGGCTTTCTTTGAGGGCGGCAAGGTCGCCGAGGTTATGTCTGATACGGTTTTTTATTACTATCTGATCTATCTGAAACTGCATGTTTGATCCCTCCGATCAATGCTGTGTGTGTCTATGATAATCAGTATAGGTCAGTGAAAAATCGAAGTCAAACGCAACAGCATCGGTTATGACTCCTTTTTCGAAACAGCGGGAAAGGCATGATGTGATAAAATTTAACCTAAACGACATCAATTTTTCATAATGCTCAGCTATGCTGTTGTTGTGTATCGAACTGAGTGCTGATTTGATAACAATTTCCGAGCGGAGCAGAGCATATGGATACACAGACAGTCACCATTATCGGGCATCAGCTGCTTGCATGCAGGAATCCCGCATGCGCCTTTCTTCTGAAGCGTATCAGTTATACCAGCGCCGGGGAGCAGATTGTGACCGGTGGCAGGCCGGAAACACGCTTCGAGCTTTCCGACGGCACCGTCTATTATGAATGTCCGCGCTGCAGGGCAAGGAATTATGTTGCAGCTCAGAGCGAGGGCATGCTGCTTGAAACAATCGTCGGGTGGGAGCAGGCGCGGTGTCAGCCCCGTGAGCTGCGGTCCGTAACCGTTCAAGCGAGCGACCAGACCGACCTTTTGCATCGTCCCTGATACGCTGTCGGGAGCCTGTGAGATTCGGAACCCTTCTTTCCCCGTGAAATTCAGCCGCAGGTAGTGGGTCAGTTTTATTCTGTTTTTTTTTCATTAGCACCAGCACATTAAACAGCCGGGAGTAAACGGTTGTGAGTCTGAAAAAAACCTTATGGTTTGCAACTTTCCAGCGAAAATTATATAAAAAGCAAACTGGAATACCCCTTGAAAAGTACATAAATATATGTTCACTATATAAATGAAAAGAAAAAACCTCTTAAAAGAAGCTGGAAAGCACGGGTGGTATCTGTGTTCTGAGGGTGGAAAACATTCTATTTGGACAAATGGTGTAAAGTGCTCAAAAGCAGTCAATACCACGACACAGGGAAATAACCGAGAATACAGCTAAAAACATATTAAAGGTTATGAGGGAAAACCCAAACAAGAAGGTAAAAAAATGAAGATTGAAGGGCTTTTAATTAAAAGTAAAAACTGGTGGGCAGTAGAAATGCCACTGCCAATGATCTATACACAGGGACGCACCAAAAAAGAAGCATTAGAAATGGCAAAGGATGCAATAGAAGGGGTAATTGGTGCTGCAGGCTTTTCTGTAGAAGTAAAACTTGGTGATAACAATAAATTTAGCGTTTCTGCCTCAGACGATACATTATTAATGGCCTTTGTTTTAAAACAACATCGTAGGGCACATGGGTTGTCAATAAGGGAGGTGGCAAAAAGGTTGGGCTCAAAATATCCAAACGCATATAGCCAATATGAAAGAGGAAAGGTAAAGCCTTCTCTCGATAAATTTTCAAAAATTATGACCGCCATTGACCCCAGTTGTGAACCCGTTATGACACTGTAAAAAATAGTGCAATTTTTTTTCATTTAAATACCGCATATTCAGCGGTATTTTTTTATTCCTGTTAATAGCAAATAGAAATGTCTGTTAAAAAGAAGAACCCCCGCGACATAAACCAGCTTGCTGCATCTATCGTAGATGCGAGCTATTGTTGATTCCCGCAGTAAAGAGACTTTGATTTCCTGATTATTTTGGACAGCCT
>CAZFIB010000078.1:0-18345 GCA_964518865.1 uncultured Thermodesulfobacteriota bacterium | reverse complement strand
CGAAAGGATACACCGCTTTTTCTCTCAAACACAACTTTCAGTTATAACTCCCCAGCCGGAGAGGTGCGGGAAGATCAAACAAAGCACCCAGAAAGTACCCCAGGGCCGGCATGATCGCAAACTGCGCAGCAAGGCCCAGGGCGACCGAGTGGGGTTTTTTGAGGATTGGCAGAAAATCGGCAAAGTTCAAAACCGCCCCGATGCCGACCATAGTGCAGAAAAACATGGGGTTGAGGTACGGCTTCAGTGGTACGAACAAATCAGGGCGTACAAATCCGGCTGCACCGAGCACAACCACCCACAGCGGCATCAGCCGGGAAAACCGCTCACACAGCTTTTGCATCATCAGCACCGATCCTGCCTGATTATGTTTCTTCTGGAAATCCGGTCCCGATATCGCATCGTTCTGCTTTACTAAACGGGCGTTCTCATGTATCGTTACAGCTGCCGGAACCCGTTATCTGCCAAAAGCAGAGGGATGCATGAAAAAGCGCAGCTTCTACAAATGGCTTAAAAAGCGTCTCAGGCAGCAGTACCGCCTGCTGCGCGAAATATACGAGCTTGAGACCCGCCACACCAATGTCCACATCGAGGACGGCGTACAGATCGTCAACAGCGACCGCCTGCGCCTCGGGCAGAACATCTACATCTGCCGGGGAAGCGTGCTGCACTGTGGCGGTGAGGAGTGGTGCAACTTTCAGGGCGGCATCACCATCGGCGACTATGCCTACATCGCCCCCAACTGCGTTCTGTTCGGCGGCGGCGAGATAGAAATCGGCCCGCAATGCAATTTCGGGCCGGGCGTTCTGATAATGTCGCAGAGCCCGCACAAAGACGTCCGTGACGACGAGACCCTGCTGGAGCGAGTGATACCCCCGCACATGTTCGCCAGGGTAACGCTCGGCAGCGGCGTGCTGGTGGGCACGGGCTCCATTATTCTGGCGGGCGTTACCATCGGCGACGGCACGGTTATATCAGCCGGTTCGGTGATAAAAAAAGACGTGCCGCCCAATTCCGTCGTCATAGCGGGCAAAACCACAAAAGTCATCGACAAGTGGTCGCCCCTGATCAAAGCCTGAGAGTACTCATCCTCCCCCGGTGGTTGAATTTTCACGATGGCCCGCATCGGGTTCCATCAAGGCCGCTGGTCCCGTTTTGACCGTGCCGAGCCTGAATCACGTGCTGCGGAGAAAAGGGCCAAACTGTTTGAGCGAAGCGAGTTTTTGGCCCGCCGCCGCACGGGGCTCAAGCGAGGGTACCCGCCGAAGGCGGGCCGGGCAAACGGGTGTCTTTTCTTTGGCCATACCTTTCTTTGGACAAGCAAAGAAAGGTAGGTAGTCGTTACTGAAAAAGTGGTATTTACGCTGCAAACAAAACCGATTCGGCAGACAGGCCAAATCGGTTTTGACTTTTTTGCCCCCAAAAGAGCCATTTGAAAATGAGCAAAAAGAAAGCCCTGAGCAGCTTTCTCATATTGTACCCACATCCGGACAGTATTGCGTTGATACGGTCACCATCTTTTCCTTGTAGCAGGTTTCGATTCATTCTGTTTTCTGCCTTCAGGTGCCCAAACATCGGCTCTATGGCTGCCCGCCTTCTAAACCACCTCCACCCCGACCGGCTCATGCTTTTCTTTCTGCGTCCAACAACATGAATCTGTGTTCCGCCTATCTTCCCACTATTGCCTCGATATCCTCTGTCGCAGTATGCATTGTCGGGCTGCCAGCCCATTATCCTTTTGGCCTGCTGCAACGCGGCTTCCAGCGTGTGGCCATCGTAGGGATTCCCATGCAAGGCATTGATTCCTACAATCCAGTTGCTCCTCGATGTGCTGACCATTGATACCTTACAGCCAAACTCATACTGCTTGTGAGCCTTGCCTTTTGCAATACATTCAACCTCCGGTGCGTGGATGCTGTAGAGTTTGCTTTTGTCATGACGTTGCTGTTTCAATAAACGCTGTGCCAGTTCAAGCTGTTTCTGCAATGTCTCATCAGGCGCTGCAACTTTGCGCTGAATATCACGGCTCACACGGCCCAGGTATGTTTTGAGTTTCTTTGTCTCACGCTGCGCTCGCCTCATCTGTCGTGCATGTCGGTACCGACCCTGTCTGGCAAGTGCTTTCTTGCCAACACGCTCATAGGTTTGCCGTAGCTCTATGCCTCGTTGTTTGGCTGCACGTACCAAAGCTCTCAGCATCTTGTAGTACAGCCGTGCATCGGTTGGAAACGCTACTGCTTTCTCCTGCACCGTCGTATCCACATTGACTCGCTGGGCATCACGCCGTGTTATCAGCTTTCTCCGTTTGGCTGTCTCTACCGTTTCGGCCAGCAGTTTCTCCATCCCTTCGGCTCCAACCCGCTTGCGCCAGCGCGTTAGTGAACTGGGATCAATCGGCAACTCATGCTGAAAGTATTCAAAACCGCAGAAATACTGCCAGTAGGGATTCTCCAAAAACCGCTCCACCACGCTTTCATCGCTTTCGCTGTAAGCGTATTTCAGGTAGTGAAGCCCTACCAGCAGTCGAATCGACTTGCCGGGCCGGCCTACGTTCTCCACATACAAGCACCCGAACTCCTGTTCAAACACTGACCAGTCTATCTGTTTGGACAACTGATACAGAGGGTGTTCCCGGCTTACTATCTGCTCCAGACGGGCCTGAAACAGTGGTGCCTGCTTCCCCTTTTTCTTGTTGTTTTTGGGTTGCATAAATCACCAGTTTTTTGAGGTTTAACTTGCCTTTTCTGGTGATTACTATACACCTAAATACATATATTGTAAAGTTATATCATATACTTAGGTTGTTTTTCAGGGGTGACTAGGTATCTCAGGCGCCAACTTCGTTGTATTATAGCAAGTTGAGCTTAACCAAAAACAGCTCCTCAGCCCTGCGCATTGCGGCGCAGGCGTCCCGCAAAGCTTTTTCCCTCGGCGATCTGCCACACGGCAAGACCCGGAAGCCCCAGCAGCAGCTCGCGGGCCCGCTTTGCCAGCGACACGGAAAGCGAAAGCTCGGGCGTCAGGCCGATAATGCCGCCTAGCACAAGAAATCCGCCCTCCTGCACCCCGAAGGCTCCCGGCACCATGAAGGCCGCCGCCCGCACCGCCTGCCCCAGGCTTTCCAGCAGCAGGGCATTGACGATCGTTGCTTCGGCTCCCAGAAAGTACAGCGCCAGCCAGACCTCGCCGGCTCCGACAAGCCAGCTCAGCAGCCGCCAGCAGAATGCTTTCAGCAGGATCGGCCGGTTGGCGTAGATCGCTTTTATTTCACTGTCTACGGACTGGGCGCTGCCGACGATCTTCTCCCAGTCCCGGTTTCCGCCCAGGCGGCTCATGCCCCCGGTAATCCGGGCGAACATGCCGAAGCGCTGGGCCAGGCAAAACCCTGCCACCAGGGCCGCCAGAACGGTCATGGCGATCAGCGAGGCAAGCGCAACAGTGTTGTTTCCGAGGCGCGCGATTATGCCGATACCGATAAAGGTAAAGACAATCTGGGTGATAACGGACAGCGTGAGCTCCACGACCGAGCTGGCGCCGGCGAGATTGCCGGGCACGCCTTTTTTAAACAGCATCCGCGCCTTTACCAGCGTGCCGCCGACCTGCGCGGCGGGCAGCAGGGAGTTGACCGACTCGCCGATCCACCGGGCCTGGAAAAACCCTGAAAATCCCGCCTCGCGGCATCCCGGCAGGAGGCTTTTCCACCCCGCGGTGGTGCACAGCAATGGTACGGCATGGTACAGCGCAATAACGGCTACGCCCCAGCCGCAGCGGGAAAATACGGCTGCGATGTCCCCCACACCGTGATAGGCGATCAATGCGGTAAACAGGCCGAGCCCGGCAAGCAGCAGCAGATATGCGCTGGTTTTAACCGCCATTACAGCATTGCTCCATAAACACACGTCCGGATTGATTTGCCATTTGCATGCATTATTTGTATGATGAATGAAAGACGCTCACAGCACAAGGAAAAACATGGATCTCGTCATCGGCGGCTGCGGCTTTATCGGACATCACCTCGTGCGCGAACTGATTGAGCGCAGGCGGACGGTTCTTGTCTACGATGTGGCGCCGTGGCCTGAAGAGTACAGCGTGCGGCCGCATGATATCATTCGCGGCGATATCCTCGATACGGACAAACTGACACCCGCGGTTGCCGCGTGCAGCCGCGTCTACCACCTGGCCGGCAACCCGCTGTTGTGGGAGCGGGACCCGGAGGTGTTCGAGCGGGTCAACCACCAGGGTACCCGGAATGTATTGCGGGCCGTGTCGTCGGCGAAGGTCGAGCGACTCGTGTTTACCAGCACGGAATCCATCCTGGCGCAGCGCGACCGGTCGGTGGTCATTACCGAGGATGTGCAGCCCTGCATTGAGGACATGATCGGACCGTACTGCCGTTCAAAGTTTCTGGCCGAGCAGGCGGTGTTTGCGGCGGCCCGCAACGGCCTGCCGGCGGTGATCGTCTGCCCGACCATGCCGGTAGGGCCGGGGGACCACAACCTGACGCCCCCCGGCCGCATGATAGCCGACTTTCTGCGCGGAAAAATCCCGGGCTACATCGAAAGCACGCTCAACTATATAGACGTCCGCGACGCGGCGCTGGGGCACGTGCTGGCCATGGAGCGGGGCGAACCCGGCCGGCGCTACATCCTGGCGGGCCACAACATTCGCCTGCACGACCTGTTTTCTCTTCTGAGCGCGGCCGGCGGCCGGCCGGCACCCCGGCTCAGGATTCCCTACCATGTGGCGCTTGCCTGGAGCTACATCGAGGAGGGCTGGTGCAAACTTTCCGGGGGCATGCCGCAGAGCTCGGTCGTGGGCGTCAGGCTGTGCCGGCGCTCGCTTGCCTTTGACGGCAGCCTGACCCGGCAGACCCTGGGATACCGGCCGCGGCCGATCGAGGAGTCCGTTCGCGATGCCGTGCAGTGGCACCTGCAGCGCATCCGGGCGGAAGAAAACGGTCAGCGCTCAAACCCGTAGGCCTCAAACACCTCTTGAAGCTCCTCATAGACCGTGTCTTTCGTCAGACCGAACTCTTCCAGCGAATATGCGTGACGGCTTTTGTAGGTTCGCGCGCGGGCAGCCTCAGCGCGGATAACCTCCCGGTACTCATCGCTGAGCGGCAGGGAAAACCGCTCATATATCCGCTCGATTGCGGCGGCCGGATCGGCAACCAGATCTTCATACCGCACTTCCATAAACCGCTCCGGCGGAAGCTCGCGCTTTATCTCGAGCAGCTCGCGGTAGAAACCGAAAACCATGCGCGCAACCGACCGGGCCTCATCTGAATTTTTTTTTACATGTGGGGCCAGAACCTTCCAGGGCGCGTAAAACATGTTGACCAGCGAGGGCACCGACTCATAAGGGTGGCGCACGAGATGCACGATACGGATATCCGGCAGCGCGGCTGCAACAGAGCGCAGGCGCCCGGCGATCAGGGCTACTTTTTCAAGCAGTATTTTGTCCGGCCCGGCAGCGTACAGGTGCCGCTGCAGGCAGTCGCGGAAATAGCGCATAAGCCTGCGGCGGTCCGGCTCGGGCAGGCGGTCGGGAAAGGCGGCTTCCTCCAGCTCGCTCACAAACGGAAACAGCAGGCCCAGCAGCGGGCTGAGCATGGCATACACAAAAAACATTTCATCCGACTCGGCCTCCTCCGGCCCGGTCCGGTGGATGGTTTCCCAGCCCCTGAAGCCGCGATTGCTGATGAGGCTGACGAGCCTGAGGGCCGGCCGGCCGAGCCGCCGGTCAATCCGGTCGACGAGACCGAACAGCCGGTACAAAACGATGCTCGGGAAAATGGTGTGGTACAGCTTCAGATACACGAACCGGCGGTCCCTGGCCATCAGCCGGTGGGTGAACGTTGTGCCGCTGCGGGGATTTCCGACAATAAACACGGGCGCGGTGACCGGCTGGTTCCGGTACGCGGGAAAGAAAATCCTGTCGAGCTGTCTGAAGCACAGAACCGCAGTCCTGAGCAGCAGAAACGGGAGCAGGAGCAGCGGAACGAACAGGCAGTGCGGCAGGGCACAATGCCTGCGCGAGCAGGTAAGGCGGAGCACTTTCAGCAGCATCGGATAATGAAAATACATGGCAGGCAGCGCAAAAATATTTTATAGTAAAAAAAACAAACGAAAAACGGTCAAGGCAGCTAAGTATACGGGAGGCTGTTCCGGCGTGTCAAGGCACAACTGCGGGTGAATCACCTTGACAGCGCCTGCCGGATACTGCACTATTTTCTGTAGCGTTGACTGAGGCGGAAAGGCCTCACCGGCATACTGCTCAATAAACGATGTATCTCGAACTGTGTATCCGCACGGCACCATCCGCACACAAGTACTGATTATATGTTTAGAGAAATACGCGAGCACCGACCCTTTTTACCCCCACGGCTGGTTGCGTATCCGCTCCGGCACGCGCCGGCGGTTATACTGACCTGCCTGGCTCTCACGGCATGCGTCTTCATGTATTTGAAGCACAACATGAAGATCAATACCGACCTGACCGACATGCTCTCGCCCGATCTGCCGTTTCGCAAGCTGTGGAGTGAATACCGGAGCGCGTTTCCCCAGTTCAACGATACGCTTGTCGTCGTTATCGAGGCGGACACGCCGGAAGCCGCCGCACAGGCCCGCCGGCAGCTCGCAGAGGCCCTGCGCAGCCGACGGGGACTGTACAAAACGGTCCAGACACCCGGCGGCGAATCGTTTTTTGAATACAACGGACTGCTGTACCGCTCGGAGGAAAAGCTCGAGGATCTGGCCGACAGCCTTGCGGAAGCCCAGGCCTTCCTGGCGCTGCTTCTCAGGGACATGAGCCTGAAGGGGCTTTGTACCGTACTGACCGACGTGCTTGAGCGATCGGATGACGCCCTCTATGAAAATGAAAAAATCATCACCCTGTTTGCCGGACTGCAGCAGGTGCTCGATCGGTCGCGGCAGGGCCTGCCTGCCGGATTTTCCTGGCAGGAGATGCTGAGCGGCGATGAGGAACAGGAGCCGTACCGCCGGTTCATTGTCGTACAGCCGCACCTCGACTACCAGCGACTGTTTCCCGCCAGAAAAGCAATCGCCGGGCTATACGGGCTGGCGGAAAAGCTGCCGCTCGCCCCCGGCGCCGAGGTGCACATTACCGGCAGCGTCGCTCTGCGAAACGATGACATAAAAAGCGTGCAGCAGGGCATGGACACGGCGGCCCTCATATCCCTGGTTCTTGTCACCATTACGCTCTACCTGGGTCTGAGATCGTTCCGTCTGATGGCTGCCAGCCTGATAACGCTCGCCGTGGGCCTGGTCTGGACATTCGGATTCGCTATCTTCGCCATCGGAAGCCTTAACCTGATCTCGATCTCTTTTTCGGTGTTGTTTATCGGGCTGGGTATCGACTACAGCATTCAGCTGTGTCTGCGCTACAAGGAGATGCTCGAGAGCGGCCTTGAAACACGGGAGGCTATTGTCCAGGCGGTGCGCAGGGTCGGCAATGTCCTGATACTGTGCACGATAACAACCGCCATCGGTTTTTACGCTTTTGTCCCTACAGCCTATTCGGGAGCATCAGACCTGGGCCTGATCGCCGGAACCGGCATGTTTATCAATCTGCTGACGAACATGATACTGCTGCCGGCGCTGCTGAGCATCCTGCCCCTGCAGCGCCTGCACCCGCACCGGGCGGTTTTTGCAAAAAAGCTGACCCTGCTGCCCTACCGCTATGCAGCCTCAATAGCAATAATCACTGCGGCAGCCGCTGTTGCATCGGTCATGGTTTTCCCCGGGATCTATTTCGACTTCAACCCCCTGAACCTCTCCAATCCGTCCGCGGATTCGGTCAAAACCGCCAAGCGTCTGTTTCAGAGCCCGCGCACGGCACCCTGGAGCATTTCCGTACTGGTTGAAAGCCTTTCCGAGGCCACGGAGATTGCCAACAAGCTGAAAAAAGTGCCGGAGGTCGACTCGGCCGTAACCATTGCCGATTTTGTGCCGGACGGTCAGCAGACAAAGCAAGAGCTTATCGACAACATTGCGCTGTTCATGCCCGGCCTTCCCGCCGACCTGAGCGTGTCGTCAAAACCGCTTGATGAAACAATCGCCGCGCTGGAAACGTTCGAGAAAAAACTCAGGAGCAAGCTGCAGGACCTGCCCGCAGAGCAGCAGCGCTTTGCCCGGGCCGCCCGCAGTCTGGCAGCAGGCATCCGCACGTTCAGAACGCACGTCACGGGCGCGGCCGACGGACCCGAGACGCTGCTGAGCGTGGAGCAGCGCCTCTTGAGCGGCCTTGCCGAAATGATGACCAGCCTCGGCAAAGCCCTGCAGCCGCAGTCCGTCAGCCGCGATGACCTGCCCGCTGATCTGGTCGACCGCTATGTCACGAAGGACGGCCGGTACCGCGTGCAGGTGTTTGCCCGGGACAATATCACCGATCTCGATGCAATAGAGCGGTTTGTCGATGCCGTGCGCAGCGTTACGCCCCGCGCGACCGACTCACCCGTTACCGTACTCGAGGCGGGCAAAGCCGTTTCCTCGGCGTTCACCTGGGCCACGGTGTACGCGGTTGTCGCCATTGTGCTGTTTCTGCTGCTGGTGCTGCGCAACGGCAGCGAAGTCCTGCTGATTCTGCTGCCCCTGCTGCTTGCCGTGCTGATGACCGGTGCCGGTGCCGTGGTGTGCGGCATTCCCCTGAATTTTGCCAATATTATCGTCCTGCCCCTGCTGCTGGGCAGCGGCGTCGACTATGCTATCCATATGATATACCGCTTCCGCGCCGATCACACCGCCCAGGAGCGTGTCCTGCAGACCAGCACCGCCCGCGCCGTGCTCTTCAGTGCCCTCACAACCATCATGAGCTTCAGCACCCTTTCGTTTTCCTCCCACCGCGGAACGGCAAGCATGGGTCAGCTGCTGACGCTGTGCATCGGCTTTATCATATTCTGTACCCTGATCGTGCTTCCCGCCGTTTTGAAGCTGTACACCCGTATCGATCACGATTTCGAATGACCATCAGGCTTTGAAAAACAACCCATCTCCCTGTTCCGGCGGGCATAGGCCTCGGCAAGGCGCTCGTGCCTGCTGCCGGTCGGCTCGAAAAGCGAAGCCTGCACGGTGTCCATACCGTATTTTTTTATCAGCCGGTCTTCAAGCGCCTGCTGCGATATCGTTTCACCGGTCGACAGTATATGTGCAACCGCGACACCCCGACGGGCAAGCGCCGGCGAAACGAGCAGGAACCGGTGGCAGCTGAACGGGTCCTTTTCAGCGCACATGAGCGCTATGTTTCCGTGTTCGCGTATCTTTTGCAGAACACGATCGATGCCGCGCCCGAAGTCGGGCAGCAGGCGCACCTTTGCAAAATCGACCGTACCGTCGGGGAAAAGGAGCTGCGGGTCGCTGCGTCGCGCACCGAGCTGCCCGCCCAGAAACAGGTAGAAAATCTCGTCGATCTCAAGGTCGGTTTTCAGGCTTTCGCGGTTGAACTGGGGGTTGAAGCGGCTGTAGGGCACGCTGCGCACATCGATGACACAGCTGACTGCATGCCGCTGCAGCAGTGCGATAAAATCACCTATCGGATGGCTCGAGTGGCCGATCGTCGTGCAGCCGAACGACTCAGCGGCTCCCGTTTCCCGTCCGTGCATTGTAGACCGGACCTCCCTGCTGTAGGTATTCACGAAGCACGGCAGCGGCATCCGAACGCAGCACATCCCTGCTGACCGCTATGCCGCGGCTGTAAAGCTCATCCTGCCAGTCGGCGTGCTTGGGCCCCTCGTCGAATCCGGCTGCACGGGCGTCTTCATCCCGGGCTCCGCAGACAAGGCTCCTGACACCAGACCAGCACACCGCCCCGAGACACATGCTGCACGGCTCCGTGCTGGTAACAAGCTCGCAGGACGGCAGGCCCTGCGCTCCGAGGTCATGGCAGCCCAGGATCTGCTGAGCAAGCGACAGCGCCACGATCTCGGCGTGTGCGGTACTGCAGTTCAGAGCCATGACCAGGTTGACGCCGGGAGAGATCAGGCGGCCGCTGTCACGATCGAACACCGCCGCACCGAACGGGCCGCCCGTTCCACGGCGGGAATTGTGCCGGGAAAGGCCTATCACAAAGCGCATGCGCTCCTCAGCGCTCGCTAACGGTGCTTCCGCCTCACCGGAGACGTCATCCACCCAGTCGGGAAGCCTTATGTGCAGGTCGGAAAAGGTCATCACAGTTCGTGTCGCCACACAACGGGGCGTTACCCTCCGGCACTCATCCTCGCCAGCGATAGCTTCCGCCCAGGGCCGGCAGGGCAAACAGGGTGTCCTTTTTTCGGCCACGCCTGTATCCGCCGCGGCGGAATCCCCGCACTCTGGACAAGCAAAGCCCCTAAGTCCTAATAACCTGTTTGTTTTACGAGCGCACAGGAACACTCATTGTATGAGCAGGATATCCAAAAGGCAAATTCATTTTTTTCTCTTCTAATGCAGTCAGCTTCCGATATACTATACTATACGGTTTTTTCGACATATCCGGAACGCAGAGACTGTGCCATGCCCGATACTCCCGACAAAAAACAGACGGAATACCTGAACCGGGACACCGCCCCGCCCACGGTGCTGGCCCGCGGCGGCAAGCTCATCGTTATTTCGGGCCCGGACCAGGGCCGTGAGGTGGTTTTGAACCGTCCCGAGCTGTCACTCGGCACCAGCAAAAAAAACGACCTTGTTCTGTCCGACTCCACGGTTTCGCGCAACCACGCAGTGCTGCAGGAGGTCGACGGCCGGTACATGATCAGGGACCTGGACAGCACCAACGGAACGTTTCTGAACAACATGCGCATCCGGGAGGTGTTTCTCGACTTCGGCTCGATTCTGGGGCTCGGCAATACGCGTATAAGCTTTGTTCCGTTTGAGGACCACGTTCACGTATTCCCCTCCGCCCAGGACCACTTCGGCGGCATATACGGCCGCTCGGTGCAGATGCGCATGATTTTCGCCATGCTGGAGCGCGTGGTAAAAACGGACGCCACCATCATTATCGAGGGTGAAACCGGCACCGGCAAAGAGCTGCTGGCGCGTGCGGTCCACGAGCACAGCACCCGGACCGACAAGCCGTTCATCGTGTTCGACTGCAGCGCCGTGGCTGAGAACCTGATCGAGAGCGAGCTGTTCGGGCACGAAAAGGGGGCCTTTACCGGTGCTGCCGCCGCACGGCAGGGGGTGTTCGAGCAGGCAGACGGCGGCACGGTGTTTCTGGATGAAATCGGAGAGCTCAGCGTCGACCTGCAGCCGCGGCTCCTCAGGGTGCTCGAAAACAGGGAGGTAAAACGGGTAGGCGGCAACCGGACGCTGAAGGTCAATGTCCGGGTGGTTGCCGCGACAAACAGGAACCTGGCTGATGAGGTTGCACGCGGGTCCTTTCGCGAGGACCTGTTCTACCGGCTTTCGGTGCTGCGCCTGCACGTGCCGCCGCTCAGGCAGCGCAAGGAGGATATCCCCCTGATCGCCGGGCAGGTCATGGCCGGGCTCGCCCGGGAGTACGATATTGAGAAACCTCCCTCGGTGCATCACGAAACATTTGAAATCCTCAAATCGCACAACTGGCCGGGAAACGTGCGCGAGCTGCGCAATGTGCTGAGCCGCGCCCTTGCCATGGGCGACCGGGAAACCATCAGGCCGCGCGATCTGCTGCTGTCGGCGTCCTCTCCTGCCGGAAGGGATGACCCGGGTTCGCTTGCCGGACGACCGCTCGATGAAATTGAAAAAGCCGCCATCATCCAGACGCTGCGCACCCATCAGGGCAATAAAACAAAAACCGCAAAGGCGCTCGGAATCGCCTACTCGACCCTGTATGAAAAAATGAAAAAACACGGTATTAAGTAATAGAACTGCTATGCATAAACAAGAGCAGTCTGCCGGATGCACTTTCATGTTGAGCACCCCTGCCGGGCGATATCAGTTTATAATTGACTTACCGAATTCTCAGGAATATAGTTGAGTGCGTGTCGGTTATACCCCCGTGGAGACAAGAATGGATAATCGCAGGCACAGCGAACGCATACCGGTAGAGCTCACGGCGCGCTATCACACGGCAGCGGGCGGGGTGGAGCACTGCAGAATAACAAGCATCAGCAGGGAGGGAACCCGTATCTTCCTGCACACAAAAGAAGTATTATCGGTCGGCCAGGAGCTCAAGCTGTCGATAGATATCCCTCTTGATGAAAAAACAATCGATGGAACCTTCAGGCCGCGCTGGATAAAAGAAAAGAAAAACGGCTCGGAGTACACCTGCGAGTCGGGCGGCCTGCTGTCGCTGGCAACAGCGGAAGACCGGCACACGCTGCTGAAATACGTTGTCAGCATTTCCCTGGTCAAACTGAATCTCGGATGCCTGGAGTAATGCAGGCTTACACGCGCCCCCGATGCTGCAGACGGCCTTTCCCCCGCTAACGCTTCAGATTATCAGCGATACCCATGAGTGAATTCTTCAGATCATCGGCACTGGTACTGGTTCTGCTGAATCCGTTTCTCGTCATAATCTATCTTATCGACGTAGTCGAAAAGCTTTCGTTCGGCAGCTTTGCCAAGGTCGTGGCGGTCGCGGCGCTTATCAGCCTTGTTGTTTTCTGGACGTTTGCCATAGTCGGCGATGCGGTGTTTTCAGACATCGTTCATGCGGAATTCGCTTCCTTTCAGATTTTCGGCGGTGTTGTGTTTCTGCTGATCGGCCTTCAGTTTTTCTTCAAAGGGCCCACCGCTATCGAGCTCCTGCGGGGCGACTCAGACCATCTGGCCGGCGCCATAGCGATGCCGGTCATGATCGGGCCCGGCACAATCAGCGCCAGCCTGATTGTAGGAAAGCGCCATGATGCTTTTGCGGCCTGCGGCGCGATACTGCTGGCAGTGCTGCTTTCGATCACCATCATGCTTGTGCTGAAATATCTTCACGATTACGTACGGCCGCGCAGCGAACCGGTGGTGCAGCGTTATATTGAAGTAACCGGGCGTATTACAGCCCTGTTCGTCGGTACGGTTTCGGTTGAAATGATTATGCAGGGCGTAAAGGCCTGGGCGGAGAAATTCTGATCCGAGCGGTAACGGAATATCTGAATAATATTCAGGCACCGAACTGCAGGACATACAAGGAGCGACAATGCGACGGATTGCTTTTTTCCTTGAATGGGGCGGCTACCACGCATGGGTCGACTCGTGTCCGCTGTATGAAAAGGTGAGAAGCTTGGCGGGGTTCCGCAAGTCCGGGGTCGGCTATTACAAACCGGCGGATATTACAGATCTTACGGACAGCTCCGCAACCGTTGCCGATTACTGGCAAAGCCGTGATATCAGAGACTACCAAAACCTGACCTACCGCAGCCTCTATCTCTGGGAGCTGTGCAAATGCTCTGTATACGATCATCTGATGAAATGCTCCATCGACGATGAGTCCGACCATGAAGTTATTAAGCACTACTATGACAAAACCATTCATCTGATCGACTGCTTCGATCTTTTTTACAGAAAGAACCGATGTGACTGTATCGTCGTTGTGCAGGGGGCCCAGTACGATATGCGCGCAGCGGTCGAGGCGGCCCGGTGGCACGGCATAGACACGGTAGCTATTGAAAACTCTTTTATCAGACAGCTGGTGTTCATCGACCGGACCTCCGGAATGATCTGCAACCGGCATGCTTTGTCCAGAAATTCCTGGGACAGGATAAAGGCCCGCTGCCTCACCGCCGGGCAGGAGCACAAGCTGCAGGCGTTTTTCAGCTCGCAGTTCACCAGCCAGGTCGAGCAGGACAGCGCGATATCGGCCGAGGAGGCACGAAAAAAACTGTCTATCCCGGAGGATAAAAAAATCGCTCTGGTTGTCGGGCAGGTGATTACGGATGCCGTGATTTCCATGGACTCCTTCATTTACAAAAATACCGCCGCGTTCATGTTCGACACGGTAAAGCTGATGGAAAAGCACCCCGACTATCATGTCATCATCAGGCTGCATCCGCGCGAGGCTGACAAGCACACCATCACCTCCAACAAATATTTCGATAACATTACGCTGAAAAAGCTGAAGGAAATGGGAATAGATGCCTGCAGCAACGCATCCGTCGTGCACTCCTATGACATGAACACCTATTCCATCATGGAAATCGCCGATTTCGGCATCGTCATCAATTCACAGCTCGGCCTGGAAATGCTGTTCAGGAAAAAGCCGGTGGTCGTGCTGGGCGATGCCTTTTATGCCCGCAAGGGGTTTACCCGGGATGTCGACAGCAGGGAGGCGTTTCCGGCTGTGCTGGATGCAGCCGCGCGGAACCCAGTGGTAACGGAGCGGCAGAAAAAAGACATCGATAATTTTCTCTACCACATGGTGTTCGAGTACCTTTTCCCGAGGGATTTGCAGGGCTGCGACGAGCGCCTGAAAAAGATATTTTTTGAATGACCTGCCCCGCAGTTCGCAGAGGCAGGATGCGTCAGCGATAGCGCAGCGTACCGTGAGGCTGTCATTGCAAGCGCAAGCGACGCGGCAATCTCATTATACATGGTGCGGTGTGCTGCAGGTAGCTTGCTTCGTCACGCCACGGCGTGACGAAGCAATGACCGTGTTGTCCTATATGGTGTCGTTTTTTATCAGTCATTGCGAGGAATCCCGCGAATGCGGGATAACGCGGCAATCTCAAAAAAGCAGTCCAAGATGGGGGGTGCGCCCCGATCAGCGCTAAAAACGCATTGCCTTTTTATGTATTGTGCGGTAAAGCGGATACTGTCTTTCTGTGGTCAGAGTTTTAAAAACTCCAGGGGCTTCTGATGCGGAACTTTCCACTCACTGCGCAGTACTTAATATTGATGCTGTCCTGAAAAAGAATTCTTTTGCTTCATTGCAGATGAGCCCTGCCGGAGATTTTTTAAAGTAATAATTCCAAGGTTGTTGAATTTGATCTTAAACGTAAAGGGGAATTATTTGTTTGCGGCCCGCAGGAAACAGATGACTGACAGCAGTCGTTTTATTGACGAAATCGAAAAGAAGCCTGGTAGAAGAATAGAGCTGCGCGGCAGGGGCAGGCCTAGGAAGTGTAAAATATAAATCTGTTTCCATTTACCCCCGTAAGTCAAGCCAGAACGCGTCTCAGAGCGAGGCTGGCGGCAGATAAAAAAAGAAACGACAATTCGAGGAAATCGAAAAAAAGATCATTAATATGTCAAGATAAAGATTTGACACCATCTTTGGTGCCGACTGAGCAACCGCAGACATTTCAATAGGCACTATTTGGGAGAGTTGCTTTACCGGGAATTGATTGAATCTTGCGATTATAAGGGACCAGACCGAAACGGCTATTGCTTAACTGAAAAAGGAATCGAGTGGCTGAACCTCCAGCCAATCACGGATTCTTGTGCTGATCATCCAGGGACTCAACAGGACGAATGATGGATACATCCTATTGGTTCACAGAAGAAGACAAGGATTTGATCGGTTCGCGTTCAACTCGAGATCCGCTGGGTTTCCTTCCAATATGGTCTCAACGCGGACGTGCCGTTGTTCCGAACCTGACGGAGCAGACTGTTGAAGCACGCGGTTTTCAACTTTTAGTCACGACCCTGAATTTGTGGCAGGATTTTCAGAGCCGAAATCCACAAGTTAAAATTCGTGTGGAAGAGTTCTTTCTTCTCGTCGAGCAAGCATTCGCTTTCTCGGTGCAATCTCGGTCTGGAGAATGGCCGCTGCCGGGCCGCGAACGAGTCGTGAAGTTCACTCCCGACCAGGCTCGCCTATGGTTAACAAGGGGCATTCTTGACAACCAACTTGGCAACGGTATCTGGGGGTTATATCGTGGCGCGGCTTTCCGTTCGAATATTCTGCACGATTCTTTGCGACGCCTTTCCGACTCTTTCTATCATCAGATGGGTGACAAGCTCGGCCTTGACGGGCGACAGCGAAAAAAACTCTTCAATCGTGTCCTCGCAGCAGTAACCGATCATCGTGAAGCAGGCGAGGAGTTTAATCTTCACGGCTCTCGGGGTTTACCAAATCAGCTGGATGAAATCCTGAAAAAGATGCCCCAGAAAGCTCTTTTAAGAAGGCATCTCCTGCCATCTGAAAGTCTTGTGGAACGCGTTGCTCAACTTCTTTATGAGCACCGTAAAGCATTCTGGAACGATGGCTCTTTTCGGCGAATTTTCATTGAATTGTGTATCAAACAATTCCCTGAGGAAAAAGAAGTCTTTGAACAGATTCTTCTGTGTGAGAATTTCATTGCGCCTGTTGAACGCGTATTCCGCTACCTCTTTCGTTTTGTGGGTCAGCCGATCTCGAAAGTGGTGAGTGAACTGGATATTGATCTGAAGCTCTTTAAAGGCGCGTTCGATGGCTTTAGCGATTCGGGAAAATACACGGGGGGAACATTTCGTCGATTCACGATCTACAAAGACGGGATTCAGCTATCATCAAAAGAGGATTTTATTTGCTCTATTCTTGCATGCCATTTGAAAGTAGCAACAGATCGTCATCGTGAACCTTGGGTCACGTTCGAAAACGGCAAAATTCAAGCATTCTCGCAAGAAAGCGGTCCAGAGGAACTCGACGCTACGCCAGGTCGAACATGGAATAATGACTATTATCTCCGGCCACTGCTCTCCGTTTATACAGGGGTGCGTCAATGACGGAGAGAACGATTCGACAAACCCTCCGAGAGGAAGCAGTCGGCTTTAAAAAGCTTGAAGCAGCTATTTTTACTTCCTTCAATTTTCATCCAGATTTTTTCGAAAATAATGTCCTTCCCGCCCTTTTCGATATTGACGACAGGCGCGAAGAGCAGCGTCGAATCCAGGTGAATCATCGTCTATTAAGGACAAATACCTGCGTGCTTTATGATGCGTCAACTCGACCAAAAGGCGGGGGACTCTTTCGCTATCAACGTGTCGGAATTTTCCGGCCTGGAAGGTTCTTTCATCCGAAGCTGATAATTCTTGCAGGCACTCACCTGGACGATGAACGGCCTTGGATATATCTCACTTCATCCTCGGCCAATTTGACACTGTCCGGTTGGGGAAAGAACCAAGAAGTCATGGGGGAAGTGTGGATTGGCAGCAATCGACAACGACTCTATGGCGAGGTGCGTGAAGCGCTTGAATGGCTTAACGGGGCTGCTTCCGGGAAAGCCAACACGCCGATCCCGGCCATTGAGCGGTGTCTGGCAATAATGGACAGCATGGGGGCTGATTACCCCGAAGGTTTGTCAAAGGATGCTTCGTTCTATTTCTCTCCACTGCATGAAAAAGGCTTTTGGCCATTTCTCCAAACCGGGCAGACATCCAAATGGGACGAACTTACAGTTTTTTCTCCCTACTGGGGTGGCGTAAAGGAAAATCTTCAACTTGCCAACTGCCGCACGGCCAGTCTAATCCCTGCGATGTTGGAAGATGGGAAGTATGGCCTTGGTCGCTCTGGCGTAAAGGACTGTGAAGACCTTGACCTATATAAATTGGCTCGTCTGGAAAACAATCGGTTCTGGCATGCAAAAACATATTTTCTGACTCGCGGAGATCGAATGCGCGTCGGCATTGGGTCGGCGAATTTCACCGGTGCGGGACTTTCTGGTGGAGAGCAAGGCAATGTCGAGGCGATGCTGGTTTTCGAAGCTAACTCTGGAGACATTGATAAGTTCATTCCATCTCTGGTTGACCTGCCCCTGGATGATCCGCAGTTGCCCGATGAGAATGCGAAGGAGGGTCCTGAACCCGCACCGTTGGAAATCGTCGTTGTCTACGACTGGCAATCAAGAAAATATATTGTCTTTTTCGAACCGGAAGATAGTACGGACGCCACTGAATACCGTTTGGTCCTTCCTGGTCTTGAACCAGTAAATCTTGATAAAACAAAGGGCTCAATTTCAATCCCGGACCCTAAGGGACCGGTGAAATCGTCTGGTTTTAGATTGCGCTATATCCGTAAGAAGGAAGACGTCTTTTTCGATGGGTTGATCAATGAAATAAACGTCGAGTCAAGCGACAAGCTTTATTTTCGCCCGATGTCTTTGCTCGAAATATTGGAAAGCTGGCGACTTCCATCAGATACGCCTCCAATGCCAAAGGACACTGAAGGTGATGACACCGACAAAGAGACAGAGCACTTCGACTCGGATCAGAAAGACGAGGAGGAACATCCGACGCCAACCGGATTCGATGTGCTGAATTTTTACGAGATGTACCGGAGTGTTTTTTCGCTTCGCGGTCGCCTCGAAGAAGCTCGTCGCGATGGTGATGCTGGGCGATTACTTGGTTTTCTCGTTACTCGTCCAGATAGCATCTACCGTGTTGCGAAGCAATCACCACTGATTGATTCCCGCAGTAAAGAGACTTTGATTTCCTGATTATTTTGGACAGCCTGTCA
>CAZFIB010000077.1:0-18445 GCA_964518865.1 uncultured Thermodesulfobacteriota bacterium | reverse complement strand
AGTTGAAAGGATCGCCGCCTAAGCTCCTAAACACAACATTTGACAATAGCTCAAGCCTGTGTGCAAACGGGTCTTTGTCGAGCCGTTCCTTGAATAATGTATGTCGCCAGTCAAGATGAGACATTCCGGCCGGGGCAACGCCGTGGTCCTGGGCACACACCGCCAGAGCGTCAAAACAAAAGGGAACCCCGAACCCCTCAACAATGCTTTTCAGTCGCAGGGGCTGAATATCACCAATCATGACATGGGCCATGGCCTTTTCTTTTTTTATTTCTTCGGCATCGCTGTCACTCACAACCTCTATAGCAAACGAGCGTACCCGATCTCTGTCATGATGGATTGTTGCAGAAGCCGACGCGGACATAACAACCCGGTTACGCGTCGCTCTTTTTTTCAGTTCCTTTGAAACCGACCCGCCGCCCATTTCACAGCCGGTAATAAGAATATCTCCTGTTTGACAGCTGATTTCTTCTGCAATAGATAGCAGCGGAGATTTTACTACCGCCTTGTACTGCTCACCGGTTCGGGTATCAAACCAGAGAACATCCATTGTTCCGGCGCCGATATCAACGGTCAATAGTTTACTCATGGCTGTGTGTTCTCAGACGTCTGTAACTGTTTTCTGCATTTTATGCATATCCGTCGTGACGCATCATTTTTGAAATAGCAGTGCGGACACACCTTTATTTTTTTTATAACCCTGGCTTTCAAGCTGCCGGCAAAAACAGCCAGGCCAATAAAGGCAACAGCTATTCCTATGCTGTATAAAACCAGTGCTGTTTTCGCCTCCATTGCTATAAACGAGCCGGACCGGGCGATAATAACGCCGGCAAGCGCTGTCGCTATTCCAGATAGTTTCTGTTTGTTCATATTCTGAAGTGTCTGACGAGCATAAAAACAAAAAAGCCTCACACTCTTTGTGCAAGGCTTTATATACCACAGATACCAGGTGTGTTAAAAGGTAAGCTTCGGAATCATTGTTATATAACAGGCAGCTATTATGGCCGATGTTATGACACCGGCTATTGACGGTCCCATAGCATAGGGCATAATGAAAGCTTTCGGATTTACTTCATGGGCGCTTTTGTGTGCAACTTTTGCTGTCGTTGGTATACAGGAAACACCGGCAACACCCAAAACCGGATTAATTTTTCCACCACTCACCTTATAGGCAATAAGACCGCCTGCTATACCGCCGATACCCGAGAGAAAAAGAGCTATAAAACCGAGAAATATCAGTTTGAACATTTTCGGATCCATAATAATATCGGCGCTTAGCAGACACCCGAGAGTAAATCCGAGAAACAGGGTTGATCCGCTCAGTATTACATCATCGGAAACGCTTATAAATCTGCTGATTCTTGATTCACGTATTATAACGCCAAGGAAAAAACTAACAAAAAGAGGTGAGGCAACCGGAAACAGCAGACACAGGATAGTTCCGGTTACTATGCTGAAAGCTATCTTTTCTCCCGATGATACGCGGCTGACCGAGAATTCCTCCATGGCGATTCCACGCATTTTTCTGGAAACAGTATATTTTATCAGGAACGGATATCCTGCATAAATAATGCTCAAATAGATATAGGCAACTATCGTAATGGGAACAAAAAGATGCCGAGCAAGCTGCAGAGAAGCAAACAGTACCATGGGGCCGTCGGCACCTCCTATAATCGATATCGATGCTGATTCACTTGGTGTAAATCCCATGCTGAGAGCTATGGGAAATGTCAGGATACTGCCGAGTTCAGCAGGCAGTGCCAGCAGCAGGCTCATCTTTGGATTGGCTATAAAAAAATCCAGTTCTGTTATTGAACCTATTCCAATGAAAACCAGACAGGCTATAAGACCGTTTGAAAAGGTAAGCGCATAAATAGGCTGTAAAAAATAAATCTGAAAGGCATCGATATGCTGAGCAGGTGTTTCCACCAGCGGATTAAGAAACATCGTTCCAAGCTCATGAGTATTCGGCATCAACAGTATCCCTGCGTTTACCATCGCTATGCCGGTTCCCATGGGAATCATAAGTAATGGATCAAGTATATGTTTGTAACCAAGATAACAGAGACCGAAACCGATAAAAATCAAAACGATCCTGGCAACCGCCATTTGCGGTTCCATAAGAGCAAAAGACTGTATACCCGGAAAGATACTTATAAAATCACTGAATATTTCTTCCATTTTTTTAAAATCCTTTTTTAACTGGAGCCGCCGGTGACTTTTTTAATAACATTCACTGTCAGAAGAACAAGAAGAGTAATGAAAGAAGCAATTACATATATATTGAGAGCAAATTTTGTCGCTATCCAGAATTTTGTCATGTACTTCTCCTAGCCCAATACGATGAGAGGCTGATTTTTTGTAACCGTCTGACCGGCTGCTACAGGAATATCGGATACCGTCCCCCCGGCGGTTGCCTTGATTTCCTGCTCCATTTTCATAGCCTCAAGAATAACAACCGTATCTCCCGTAGTTATCTGCTGGCCTTTCTGTACGACGACTTTTATAACCTTTCCCGGCATCGGTGCCACAATACTGTTGCCGGATGCTGCCGGTGCAGGTGACGGCGCTGCCGACTGTGCAGGAGGTGGTGCTGACTGCTTCGGTGCTGCTGATGGAGCACCACCTACTTCCTCAACTTCCGCTTCAAAAACTTTCCCTTCAATCGTTATTTTGAATTTTCGTGTTGCCATAAAATTACATCTCCTCTCTACTTTTTATTGAAAAAAACCCTTTTTGCCATGCTTTCCTGTCTGCCGGCTAATTTCCATTTTGATTCTTTTTCATCTATTTTTTCAGTTAAAATTATATTTTTTATTCTATGCGGTTTTCCATCCATACATGCTGCTACAGCAGCAGCTACTACATAATTATCATACATACTTTCATTTGAATCTCCTGTCGGGGGAGATGTACCTTTCATACCGGAATCCTCCTGATCCTTTGATATTCTATTCACTTTTTTCATGTTTGTAATGTATGAAAACAGCAAATACGCTATAACAACTATAAGAAAAAAAACCGTCATTTTGTCCATTTTCAGTAACCTCTTCAGTCCATTATCATCGGCATAATAATATATTTCTTTTTTTCAGGTTCTGTGCAAGGCCGCACTAAAATAGGTTTGTTTTCTTCTTCTGTATTGTATTCCACAAAAATATCATCTTCTACCGCGTTAACAACATCAAGCATATAGGTACAGTTGATACAAAAACTGAAATCTCTTTCGATCATTTTTTCCATATCAATAGTTTCTTCAACACTTCCAAGCTCACTGTCTTCGGTTTTTATATCGAGTACTTTTCCTGAAAATGAAAAAATAACCGGTCTTTTATTTTCACCTGAAATGATCGACATACGTTTCAATGCCGGACGTATTTTATCCTTTTTAATTTTTACCGTTAGCTTATCATTGCCGTCTCCGGGAACAATAATCCTGTAATCAGGAAATTTTTTTTCAATCAGACGCACGAAAAGATCTATCTCACCTATTTTTATAAGCATGCTGCTTTTATCTATCAGAATACCCAAATAGTTCTCTTTTTTGTCCTGCAGCAGTCTGCTTATCTCAAGTACTGCTTTTTGCGGTATAAGTATTCCATCTTCTGTTGTAAGTTGATCTCCCAGAGCTTCATCGACTATTGAAAGACGATAGCCGTCGGTTGTTACCATTCTGACCATTCCGTTTTCGATTTTATCAATAAATGCGCCATTTATATTCTGCTTTGTTTCGTCCCTGGATATTGAAAAAGACGTAAGATACAGCATATTCATAAACTTTTCAGCTTCCCACTGTATAAACCTGTCTTCAGTTTCTTTCATGAAAACAGGGAAATCTTCAGGAGGCAATCCGATAATAGTGAAAACCATATCCTTACCGCAGCTGATTTCAACGCGGTAATTGTTTTTTTCCTCTATGGTTATTTCATCTTCCGGAAGTTCTTTTACAATTTCAAACAGTTTTCTTGCATTGACCGAAATTTTGCCTGGTTTTATTATCTCAACAGCATCATATCGGGCAGTCATTCCTATTTGTAAATTAGTTGCAGAAACAGCTATAGATTTTTCTTCTGTTTCTATCAGAGCATTAGCCGTAATAGGTTTAATGCTGCTTTTTTCAACAACACCCTGTACTCTTGAAAAGGCTGTAAACAATGTTTTTTGATTGGCTTTTATTTTCATAGGCTTCTCTTTAATAATTAAATTAAAATTTAAAAATCAGCACTAATAAACGACCTGCCGTATTGTTGTTTAAATAAACAACTATCTGAAAAAACATTATTATTTAATTAAAATAACATGTTTACACCGGTGTTTAAAATATGTGGAAAAAGCTGTAAATATAAAAAAAAAATTTTTTTTAACAAAAAAAGCGTCTTTATTACACTTTTTTAAAGAGCAGATCAACAGCTTCTTTAACTGATTTGTCTTCATTCATCAGAGATTCAACTTTTTTTATCGAATAAATAACAGTAGAATGATCCCTGCCGCCGAAACAGTCACCTATTTCCGGAAAAGAAAGTTTTGTTCTTTTTCTGATGATATACATAGAAATCTGGCGGGGAAGAACAATAGAGTTATTCTTTTTTTTACCTTTAAGATCGGATAATTTTATATTGAAATGTTTGCAGACAGCTTTCTGAATGTCTTCGGGAAGGGCTTCATTATTGGCGATTGTTATAAAGTCCTTCAGAACTTCTTTTGTAAAATCAACAGAAATATCACATCCATACAATGATGAATACGCAGATAATCTGGTAAGTAATCCTTCCAGTTCACGAATATTTGATTTTACACTATCTGCAAGCATAAAAGCAACTTCATTTGGTAGAACTATTCTGTTGGAAAGTGCTTTTTTCTCCAAAATAGCTACTTTTGTTTCTGTATCCGGCGGTTGAATGTCTGCAATAAGACCCCATTCAAAACGAGTTCGCAGGCGTTCCTCCAGGCTGTCTATTTCCCTTGGCGGTTTATCGCTTGTAAGCACAATCTGTTTCTTAAAATCAAATAAATCATTAAATGTATGAAAAAATTCTTCCTGAGTTCTTTCTTTGCCGGCTATAAACTGTATATCGTCAAGTAGTAATACATCGATATTTCTATATTTTTTTCTGAACGACGACATTTTTTCATGACGAATGGAATTTATCATTTCATTGGTGAACTTTTCAGAGGTAAGATACAGAACTTTCAAATCCTGATTCATATTCAGACAGTTATGAACGATTGCATGCATCAAATGGGTTTTTCCGAGACCGACACCGCCGTAAATAAAAAGAGGATTATAGGTTCCCCCCGGTCTATCGGCCACGGCTTTGCACGCAGCATGAGCAAACTGATTGCTGGAGCCTACGACAAAGTTTGAAAAGGTATAGAGAGGATTTATATTTTCAGGGACAGAATTATTTTTTTTACTTAATTGAGGAGGAGGTTTGTTTATCGCCGGTTCATTGTTTTTTGAATTAAAAGGGGAAGCGATCACGAATTTTAAATCCGGTCTCAAACTGGTAATTTCATGAATTGTTTCTCGTATGAGGGATTTATAATTTTCGTTTATCCAGTCTAAAAAAAATTTATTCGGTACTTCGATGGATACTGTTTCTGGAGAAAAATGATTAAGAGAAAGAGGTTTGAACCAGGTTTCTACAATCTGAGCCGATGTTTTTTCTTCTATGCTGGTTAAAAAGTTTTTCCAGAAATCATCAAAAGACATAACCGCACACAGACTCTTCAATTAATATAAATAAACGTTTAGTCTATAGAATTAAAAATTCATTTGCAAGCATCATTTAAATTTTCGCATGTTGATGTTTATGAGAAGAGCTATGCCGACAAGTACGGATATCATGGAGGAACCGCCGTAACTGAACAGCGGAAGGGGAACCCCGACGACAGGAAAAAGACCAACGGTCATGAATACGTTTATGACGAACTGCGAGAAAACAAGAAAGGTTATACCGAGGGCCAGAAAAGAGCCGTAAAAATTCTTACAGTTATAGGCTATGCTCAGTCCCCGGTAGATTATAAAATAATATAAAAACAAAATAACAAGACATCCGAGAAATCCCCATTCTTCCGCCCAGACGGAAAAAACAAAATCCGTATGCTGCTCAGGAAGAAAACGAAGCTGGCTTTGGGTACCCATTTTGAAGCCCTTGCCCAGCAGCCCGCCGGAACCCACGGCAATCTTAGACTGAATGACCTGGTACCCGGCATTTAAAGGATCGAGCTCCGGATTCAGAAAAGTAAGAATTCTTTTTTTCTGGTACTCTTTAAGAAAAAACCATAAACAGGGAATCAGACAAAACAACGAGCAGATAATCGTATAGACCGATTTTTTATTTATATTCAGAAAAACAGAGATTGAAAAAAAGATTATAAACATCATACCGGCGGTTCCCAGGTCGGGTTGTAAATAGATGGGTACAGCCGTAGCAAGCAGTATGCAGAACGGAAAAAAGAAGTCCTTGATATAAAAAGGACGCGGCGAAATATTTTCCGAGTAAAATTTAGACAGAGCAAGAATAAACGTTATTTTTGCAAACTCAGAAGGCTGCAGGGTTATTCCGCCGAATGATAGCCAGCGCTGTGCACCAAACGTTGTCTTACCATACAGAAGCACCATCACAAGAAGAACGACGGTTAAAAAATGAATATAATAAGAGTACTTTACAATTGAAATATAGTTGATATTTATCAGCACGAAAAGAGCTATAATGCCTGCACATATCCAGTACAGCTGCTTGTAAAAATAAAGGCCGAACGTCTGAGGTGATGAAGAGCTTATGCTTTTTAAATTCAGCACGCCCAGCAGCGCTGTAATCAAAACAGCTATAAGCAGAACAATATCGAAATTTACAACAAGTCGCCGGTCAAACATAGTAAACCTTCAGTGTTTATTGTAAAACGCTCTGGTTTTTCATATCGAAATAGGTCTGCAGGATTTTCTGAACAACCGGCGCGGCAACGGACCCGCCGTGACCACCGTGTTCTATCAGCGTGCATACCACTATTTCGGGCTCTGCTGCCGGCGCAAAACCGACAAACCAGGCATGGTCTCGAAGATGACGGGGTGTCTCTTTTTCATCTTCGTCGTCTTTCAGGCTGGCTACCTGAGCCGTTCCGGTTTTTCCGGCAACGTCGATACCACGTACGCGGGCCCGGCCGCCGGTTCCTTTTGTATCATTGACGACACCCGAAAGAGCGTCAACAATAAAATCCCGTGTTTTTTGAGAAAGCGAATACTCCTTTACTTTTTCAAACGGAAAAATTTTTCTTCCCAGTTGGCCCTTAACTTCAAGTACGATCCGCGGCTTGGGAATCATACCGCCGTTGATGACACCGCTGTACACAGTGGCTGCCTGGAGGGGGGTCGTCAGCAAAAAGCCCTGTCCGATAGCAACATTCAGGGTTTCTCCCTTCTGCCAGGATGTTCCCAGGCGGGCACGCTTCCCTTGTGGTGAGGGCAGCAGCCCCTTTTTTTCATTTTCCAGTTCTATGCCGGTCAGCTGGCCGAAACCGAGCATGTCGGCATATTCAGCAATCGTATCTATGCCGACCCGCAAAGCGAGCGTGTAGAAAAAAACGTCGCAGGACTGAACAAGGGCCTGCCGCATGTCAATCATACCGTGACCTTCTTTTTTCCAGCATTCAAAGGTTCTGTTTCCCAGCTGAAAGTGCCCGGGGCAAAAAACTTTAAAATCAGGAGAGACAATATTTTCTTCCAGTGCCGCAATGAGAGTTACTATTTTAAAAATCGAGCCAGGTGGCTGCTGACTTTGAATAGCACGATTGAGCAGCGGGTGATCAGGATTTGTAATAAGTTTTTGCCATTCGGAATACTCTATTCCGCGAGAAAACAGATTTGGATCGAAACCGGGCGAACTGGCAAGCACGAGCACTTCGCCGTTTGAAGGATTCATGGCGACAACCGCCCCGCGTTTTTCTTGTAAACAGATTTCTGCCTGTCGCTGTAGTTCAGGGACAAGCGAGACGACCATATTGCTACCGGGAACCGGTTCGATTTCCGCAAGAATTTTTTGCCTGTGTCCGTATACATCGACCTCTGTCTGAAGGCCCCCCTTTTTCCCATGCAGATATGACTGACCCCATCTCTCAAGGCCGTGTTTTCCAACCAGGTCTCCTATATCATAGGCGCGTTCAGAGGCGTTAAGTTCATCGCGGCTTATCTCTCCAAGAAAACCGAACACATGAGAAGCGCGACAGGATGAGCCGTAAAGGCGCGTAGGAACAACGTCTATGCTGACCCCGCGCAGGTCCATTTTTCTCGAAAGAATCAGGCTCATTTCTGCCCACGTCAGCTCTTTTTTCAGCGTTATGGGCTCGAACGGCGGGCGCCCCCGTTTTTTTTCAACTCGTTGCTTCAGTGTTTTGTTGCTGATACCCAGCAGCGAAGAAATATCTTCGAGGACGACGCTCATATTCTCAGTATCCTGAGGAACAAGCGTCAGATCGAATGAGGGTTTGTTTTTTACGAGCACCTGTCCGCTTTTAGAGAAAATAATACCACGCGGTGCCGGAAGTTTTGTGACGCGGATCCGGTTGCTGGTAGAAAGTTTGCTGTAGATACCGCCCTTGAGAATCTGAAGATAGACGAGTCGAGAGAACACAAACAAAAACAGCAGCGTCACCAGGATGACGCTCAGCCTGATTTTTCTGTTTAACGATCTTTCCGTGATAATGTCATGAAATTCGGCGGACATTGCTCAGCGTTGTATAGGTTTCGTTCAGCGATCGCGGATCGTGGTATTTACACAGCAGCAAAAAAACCGGCGGAAACATCCCCAGCGTGTAGAGTGTTTCCCGCCAGAAAACGGAAGGCATTCCGGCCAGGGGGAACTCTGTTAAAATTTCAAAGAAAAACAAAAGTATGATCAGCTTAATGACAATACACATGCCGAGCAGCAGAACGAGCTCAGGAAGGCTGTCGAAATTAAAGGTTTTTTTCAGCAGACGTATACTCAGACAGATGCCGACATAGACAAGCACATACAGTCCGTCCACAGATCCGGACAGCGCCTCAAGACAATATCCGGCAATAAAGCAGACAACACCGGCGCGGAAAATACTGAAAGAGACACAGACATATACGACAAAGCACAACATCAGATCGGGGCGTGCACCGTTAAAACCGAAGGGAAGATGGGGGTGGGATTGAATAAAAAGAAGGAAAAAGAAGAAAACCGCCAGACAGGCATTTTTCAGCATCATGGCATCTCAACCCGGCTCTTTTCTCTCAAAATGATGAGGACTTCGTTTATCTTCGAAAAATCGACAGACGGCGTGACCTCAACAAATTGAAAAAAACCGCTTTTTTTTAAAGATATTTTTTTTATGGTTCCCACCAGAATGCCCTTGGGATATATTCCATTCCGACCCGAAGAAACAATCACATCACCGGGCTGCAGGCTTTCGGTTTTCATGACATAGCTGAGCATACAGCTGTTTTCGCTGTAGCCTTCGACAATACCGCTTGAGCGCGTTCGCTTGACAACCGCATCCAACGCGCTGTTTACATCGCTGATCAGCAGCACCTTGGAGGTTGACGGGGAAACAGCGATTACCTTGCCTACAATTCCCTGCGGCGTAATTACGCCGCAGCCGCGGCTGACGCCGTCGGCCTCACCCTTGTTTATAATTATGCTTCTGAACCAGCTGGACGGGTCACGACCGATAGTTTCCGCCGGTAATATTTTATACGCCAGTTTTTGCTTGAAAGAAAGAAGCCGCCTCAGTCGCTGATTTTCAACGGACTGTTCGCGCAGCAGCTGGTTTTCTATTTCCAGGCTTTCCATGCGGTTTTTAAGGCGCGTGTTTTCCTCCCGGAGATTTACCAGATAAATATAGTGATCCCAGACATGTATAACCTGATTGATGCCTTTGGATGTAATCTCGAGCGGAACAGCGACCACCGTCAGCAGAAAACGATCAAACAGGTTATATGTTTTTGTTTTTTCGCGATCACGTGTTGAAAGGGTTAAACCGAGAAGAAAGAGAACCAGAAAAAAGAAGAAAATTTTTCTCTTCAGAACAAACCGAAGCATATTTTACCAGGGCTCAGTCAAAGGCTACGTCCTTGAGCAGGTCAAGCTCATCAAGCGCCTTGCCGGACCCGAGAACGACGGCCGTCAGAGGGCTTTCGGCAACAATTATGGGCAGGCCGGTTTCCTCCCTGAGCATTTTGTCGAGGTTTTTTAAGAGAGCGCCGCCGCCGGCAAGCACAATGCCGCGGTCGACAATGTCTGAGGCAAGTTCAGGAGGAGTTCGCTCAAGGCCGATTTTAACCGCCTCAACGATTGTATTTACCGGCTCGGCGATGGCCTCCATCACTTCTTCGGAGCTTATTTCGAGGGTTTTCGGAATGCCGGAGACCATATCCCGCCCCTTTACATCAACGGTTTTGATTTCTTTCTCGGGAAACGCCGTGCCGATGGTAATTTTAATGAGTTCTGCGGTGCGGTCGCCGATTAAAAGGTTGTATTTTTTTTTGACGTATTGAACAATCGCCTCATCCATTTTATCGCCGGCGGTCCTGACAGACTGGCTGTACACGATTCCGGACAGAGAGATAACGGCCACTTCGGTTGTGCCGCCGCCGATATCCACAATCATGCTGCCGACGGGCTCGCTCACCGGGAGCCCCGCCCCGATCGCAGCAGCCATAGGTTCTTCGATAAGATATATCTCCCGCGCTCCGGCAAGCTCGGCAGATTCTTTGACCGCCCGCTTTTCAACCGGCGTGATTCCCGAAGGAACTGAAACGATAATGCGGGGCCGCACAAAGCTTTTTCGTCTATGAACGATCTGAATGAAATGCTTGAGCATGGCCTCGGTAACGTCGAAATCGGCGATAACACCGTCTTTCATGGGCCGAATGGCGGTTATGTTGGCAGGTGTCCGCCCCAGCATCTTTTTCGCCTCGTTGCCGACGGCAAGTATTTTTTTGCCGCTGATATCCTTGCGGATTGCCACGACAGACGGCTCATTGGCAACGATGCCCTTGCCCTTGACATATACCAGCGTGGAGGCTGTCCCAAGGTCGATTGCCAGATCATTTGAAAAAAGGCCCCACAGTTGATTGAAAAACATTATTTTCTCCCCGGCACACACCTCTCCCCGGACGAGAGAGCCTGCACCCGAACACGTAAAACAAAACCTGCCGGTAGACAAAAAAGCAGGTATCCGTAATACAGGGCTAATACCAGACTAGCGTCCGAAGTGCAAGCAAAATAAATAATAAGGCTTGATAATTTGTAAATATTTTATTACCATTTCACATTTATATTTTCATACTAATAAAAAGACCAGAGCATTGCCGCTGGTCGTGGGAGAGGCGCTATGCTGAGCTATATGAGAAAAAATGCCGGATCATGGATCATTAAAGTGCTGTTCGGTATAATCGTCATTGTGTTTGTGTTTTTTTATGGTTTCAGTGATGTCAGGAACGCAAAAGATGCAACCGTCGCCACGGTCGGCAAGCGCAAAATAACCGTGGGAGAATTTCAGAAAGCATACAAAGATACTCTCCAGTTTTATTCAAACATATATAAAAACCGTCTCTCCGATGAGGTAATCGAGCAGCTGGGGCTGAAGCAGCAGGTGCTCGAACAGCTGATCGACCGCGAGGTTTTGCTTCAGGAGGCTGTGCGTCGGCAGATACGGGTTACACCGGAAGAGGTGCAGAAATCGATTCTTTCGACCCCGAGCTTTCAGCAAAACGGTACCTTCAGCGATCGGCGATACAAACAGGTTTTGAGCTATTACGGTATCTCCGCGGTGGACTTTGAGCGCGATCAGGAAAAAATGCTCATGCTGCAGACCTTCGAGAATATAGTAAAAAGTTCGGTTACCGTTTCGGAGCGGGAGCTGCGCGATCTTTTCAGCCTGAAAAATGAAGAGGCGACAATAGAGTATATTGTTTTCGACCCGCAGCAGGTAGACAAAGCCCGGGAGGTGAGCGACGAGGAAACTCTCGGCTTCTACGAGAACAACAAGGAGTCATACCGCGTGCCGGAGATGGTACGGGTGCAGTATCTTGTTTTTGAAAACAGCCGGTATGCCGAACAGGTGTCCGTGTCGCCCGAGGAAATCGCTCAGTACTACAGCGAGGATACCGAGCTGTTTTTCGAGCCCCGAAAGGTGCATGCGCGTCACATCCTGATCAAAGCCGAAGAATCGGCCTCCGCCGATTCGATCGCAGCAGCAGAACAAAAAGCCCTCGACCTGCTTGCCAGGGTGCAGAACAAGAAGGAGGACTTTGCCGAGCTTGCAACGAAGCACTCCGAAGACGAGAAGACAGCGGAAAAGGGCGGCGACCTCGGCTTTTTCGGCCGCGGACAGATGGTCAAGCCGTTTGAAGAGGCCGCCTTTTCAATGAAGCCGGGGGAAACAAGCAGCCTGGTGCGCTCCCCGTACGGTTTTCATATCATCCGCGTAGAGGATGTCCGTGAGGCCAGAACCAAACCGCTGGAGGAGGTCGCCGCAGAGATAGAGACGGAGATTAAATCCGAAAAAGTCAGGGAGCTTGTGCGACAGGAAGCCCGCCGCGCATTCAACCGGCTGTTTAAAAGCCGCGACCTTGAAGGCTACGCACAGAAAAACGGACTGGACGTCAACGCAACGGACTTTTTCGCCTACGGACAGGCACCTCTGGACGAACAGGACAGGGAAGCCTTTTCCAAAGAAGCATTCGCTTTGCGCGCCGGTGAGCTCGCACCCGCGTTTAAAGTAAAGGACAAATACATCTTGCTGAAACTGCTGGAACGGCGCGATTCCTTTATTCCGGAGCCGTCACAGATACGGGCACGGCTGGAGGTCGATGTTCGGAAAAAGAAACGAGCGGATACCGCCTTTGAGCTGGCCGGGGAAACGCTCAAGGAGCTGCGGCAGGGCAGCCTTGCCTGGAAGGATGTGCCGGAAAAAAAGAAGCTTGAAATTCAGCAGGCTTCGTTCAAGCGTCAGGGAAATTATATCAAGGGTATCGGAAAGGCCGATGATATAAAGTCATCCGTTTTCAGCATGGAACGCGATGAGCAGTATGCCCCGCAGCCGTTCAGAACAAGCCGCGGCAGCGTTATTGTGCGGCTTGTCAAAAAAGAGATGCCGGAGGATGTCCGGTTTGAAGAGGAAAAGAAAAGCGTCGAGCAGACACTTTTACAGCAGAAGCAGCAGGAAATTTTCGATCAGTTTCTGCAGGGCCTCAAGGCCGAAGCAGAGCCCAAGGTCAACAGCAAACTGTTTTCATCAATATAGCATTGAACAGACCGGAGCATATCCCACAGGGAACCATCCGCATCGACAAAGAGGGCGCCTGGTTTTTTAACGACAGCCCGATCATAAACAGCGCCGTTCTAGATCTTTTCAACCGTCATATCGAGCCTGCGCCGGACGGCGGCTATCTGCTGAAAATCGACGGGGAAACCTGCCCGCTGGTGGTCGAGGACACTCCGTATGTCGTGGCCGGTCTGAGCCCGGACGAGCTGGGGTGCGGCCTTACCGCCCGGCTGAATGACGGTACCCATGAAACATTTTCGCCGGAGACCCTGCGTATCGGTGAGACCGGCATACCTTACTGCACGGTCAAAAACGGCCGCTTCCCCGCCCGCCTGCTGCGGCCGGCCTGGAACAGCCTGGCATTGCATATAGAGGAAGACGGGTCGGGTCGATATGCCCTGGTGATCGGCGGCACAAAACATTTGATCAAGATGTGTGAGGGCTGATCCTCACTGCAGCGCCGGCATTACTTCCCGAGCTCTTTTGATCTTTGTTCCGCAGCCGCAACCGCATTCATCAGGGTCCCGCGCAGGCCGCCTGTTTCAAGAGCGTGAATGCCCGCAATAGTCGTTCCCCCCGGAGAGGTAACCTGGTCCTTGAGAACACCGGGATGGCTTCCGGTATCAAGAACAAGCCGGGCGGCCCCCAGGCAGGTTTGAGCGGCGAGCGTCAGCGCGGTCGCCCTGGCAAGGCCTGCCCGGACGCCGGCATCGGCAAGCGCCTCGATGGCAAGAAACACGTAGGCCGGACCGCTGCCGCTCAGGCCGGTAACGGCATCCATCGAATCCTCACCGACCACGACGACCGAGCCGATAGCTGCAAAAAGCTGCCGGGCGAGCTTGAGGTCATCCGGCGTTGAGGCAGGGCCGCGGCACAGGGCCGAGGCGCTTTGCAGGACCCGGGCCGCGACATTGGGCATTATGCGGATGATGCGGCCCTTGCCGCCCAGGGCCCCCGCGATTGCCTCAGAGGATATACCCGCGGCGATTGAAAGGTAGAGCTTGGCAGGCGTCGACACCTCTTTTATTTCATCCAGCAGCACTTTCATGTTTTGCGGCTTGACAGCCAGAACAATGACTTCTGCGCCGGATACGATTTCGTGATTATCAAGCGTTGTTTTAACCTTGTAGGCGTTTTTAAGATGTGTGAGCTTGTCCGCGCTCAGATCGGAAACCGTTATTCTGTCGGCTGAAAGCAGCTGCGCATGAAGCAGCCCCCGGAGTATGTTTTCAGCCATGGTGCCGCCGCCGATAATACCGAGCTTTAACGTGGTCAAATCCATCGTTGGTACCTCGAAGATATTTTCTGTTCGTATCTGTATCTGAATGTAGGAGAGCTGCCGTGAAAAGTCAAATGGTAAAAGCACCGCCTAAAATATAATTTGATTTTAGGCGGTAATGGGTTAACAATTAACATAAAAAACAAAGCGTGAATGAATGAAAGCCTACATAGCATTTGACGATACGGATACTAAAGACGCTGATCGCGGAACGGGAAAGCTTGTTCGGCGCTTTGAGCAGCACCTGCCTTCGGGCTGCCGCCTTTCCGGTGTTGTCAGGCAGCAGCTGCTGCTGCATGACGATATCCCCTACACGTCTCACAACAGCTCCGCCTGTGCCGTTGTTGTAATGAACGACAGCGCCCTGAAAGACGAGCTCATAAAAAGGGCAATCAGATATCTGGAACAGGAAGCCCTGCCCGGCAGCGACCCGGGCCTGTGCTGCGCCTGCGAGGGAGAGGCAGTTCTCGAGCGGCTTGCCGAATTCGGGCGCGCGTGTACTGCGCGGGTTGTCGGACAGGACGACGCGCTCAGCGCCGCCCGGGGTGCTCACCTTTCAGGGCACGGCGGCACCAATGACGGTATTATCGGCGCGGCAGCCGGCGTGGGCCTGACCGCAGCCGGCTGGAGCGGCAGGTATATCGAGTGCGGCGGGCTGCGGCAATTTTCCGATCCGGTCGGCGTTTGCGAGCTGGAACAGGCGGGCATCAGGGTGGTGTCCGTTGACCGGGATGCCTGTCTGCCGGCCGCTGCAGATCGGGTTGCCACAGGCAACTGGCTGCGGCCCCGGCTCTGGGGCGGAATGCCGGTGCTGCCGGTTCGTCCGACAGGCCCGGGAGCCTGGAAAAGCTTAGGTGAGAAAAACCGCAAACAACATACTAACGGAGGGAACAACCATGAGCGCTAAAATATTTTATCGTGAGCGAAGCAAGGTCGGCAAAGGCAAAAAATCACCGCGGTTCAAGCTGGTAGCTGTTGCCGGTATCGATATGAAGGTTTATGCAAAGCACCTTCGCAAGCAGGAGCTCGACCAGATGGCGGCGGCGGTCGGGGCCGAGCTGGTGGAGCTCAGGGTCGATACCGGCAAGCAGGATGCAGAGGACGAGGTAGAGGTCGATTAACCAGAACGGAGGCACGAAATATGTCGCTTGTACGGGAAAAAGACGGCCGCAGGCTGCACATAAAAAGCAGGCTTATGGGTGAAAGCCTCGTGGGAAAGGAATTTCTGGACAGCTTGGAGCAGGCGCCCCAGGAGCGACTGTTTCCCGACCTGAATATTCTGAAAATCGGCGGCCAGTCAATCTGCGATCGCGGCGCACGCGCCCTGCCCGGAATCATAAAGGAAATTATCGCCAATAAAAAAAAGCACAAGATGCTGCTGGCAACCGGCGGCGGCACGCGCTCGCGGCACATTTATACGATCGGTCTCGAGCTCGGCATGCCAACCGGGATTATCGCCAAGTTCGGCAGCATGATCTCGGACCAGAACGCCCTGCTGGTGGCGACCCTGCTGGGACCCTGGGGCGGGGTGAACATCACCCATGACGACCTTGCCAAGCTTCCGAACTATTATGCGCAGGGCTGCATTCCGGTGACCGCCGGTATGCCGCCCTATGATTATTTCGCCATTCCGCCCGCAAAGGGACACATTCCGATTCACCGCACGGATGTCGGCACGATCCTGCTTGCCGATCTCACCGGCGCACGATCCTGTGTTTTCATAAAAGACGAGCGCGGTCTGTATACCGATGATCCAAAAAAGAATCCTTCAGCCGAATTTATCGAAGAGATCAGCGCCGCAGAGCTTATAAAGCTGAACCTTGAAGACCTTGCCGTGGAGCGGCCGTGTCTCGAAATCCTGCAGAACAGCGAGGTTGTCGAGAACGTTCACATTATCAACGGCCTCGAACCCGGGAACATTACAAAAGCGCTCAAGGGCGAAAAGGCAGGCACCATCATATACCGGGAATAGCGGCTTGCATGAGCGGGCTGTTTTTGATAGGATGAAGAAACGTCCCGAAACCGCCACTCTACAGCCCTGCGGGGTAAGAGGCGCGGTCGAAAGGGCAGCCCCGAAAGGGTGCTGTCTCCCGTGTATGGAAAGGGAACGGATTATATGCCTGTATGTTTATGACCGGCATCCGTCCAGCACGGATGCCGGTTTTTTACGGATTAGGCGGCAGGAAACAGATGCAGAGAGGAGCAGCAAATGACAGGAAGAAGAACGAAGACGGATAAAACAGTGCGCAGGATGCTTGCCGGCATGCTTGCGGCTTTGTTGCTGTTGCCTGCCGTATGTGGGGCACAGGAGCAGAACGCCGCTGCCTCGAACAAGAAAGAGGTCAGGGCCTGTATTATCGGCGGCCTGGCACTCGTGAATCTGCTTGACGATCTGAACGGCATGTTTGAAGAAAAAACCGGATACAAGCTGGTTGTTGTCTCTACCGGTCCGCGAACCCGCATCTCAAAGCCCTTTCGGCGCGGCAAGGCCGACCTCCTGACCATGCACTCCGGTGATATAACCACCAACCTGGTTGCCGACGGCTACGGCATAAACATGCGGCCCTGGGCCCGCAACGACCTTGTCATTCTGGGCCCGCCGGATGACCCGGCCGGTATCCGCGGCATGAAGAGCGGCGCTGCGGCCCTGCGGAAGATAGCCCGGACCGGCTCGCCCTTTATCGACAATCCCGGCAACGGACCCCGTGAGCTGGGGCACACCCTCTGGAAAAAGTCGGGAATGCTGCCGCGCGGCCCCTGGTTTCTGCAGGATGAGTCCGACAGTCATTTTCAGAAAGTAAAGTACGCCGAATCCAAGAACGCCTATATTATTTACGGCCGCATGCCCATAACCTACAGCAAAATCTATTTCGGAAAAATGGAAATTATGGTCGGGGACGATCCTGCCATGCGCCGGCCCTATGTGGTCATGGAGGCAAACCCTGCGGTCTTTCCGCATGCCAACTACACGGGGGCGCGGGCGTTTTCAGACTTTCTGCTTTCCGAGGACGTTCAGAAATACATGCTGACCTTCGGCCTTGAAAAAAACGGGGGCAAGCCGCCGTTTTATCCTGTCTGGCCGGTCGGCGAGCGGGTCAACCAGTAATCCTGAAAGCAGAAGAAGGAGAAAAACCATGCGCTGTTATCGAGGTTATAGTGTTAAGACGCTGCTTGTGTGCTTTGTTCTTGCCTTTCAGCTCTGCCCGTCAGATACCTTTGCCGGCTGGGTGCTTGAGCCCGATATCCCGACATCCGGAAAGCTCCGGGCCGTTGACGGCTGGTCCGCTTCAAACGTGCTTGCTGTCGGTGATTCGGGGGCGGTTCTGCGGTTTGACGGGACCGGCTGGAACGCTGTCGAGCAGTTAACGGACAAGCGCCTGTACGGCGTCTCGTTTGCATCTGAAAACCGGGTGTTTGTCTCGGGAGAAAAGGGACGCATGTTTACTTTTGACGGCAGCTCGTGGAGCCAGCTTGACACGGGCGTTACCGATAAAATCCGCGATGTTCTGTCTGTCTCGGAAACAGACGTATTTGCCGTCGGTGAGGACGGCATGGCCATGCGCTATGACGGATCGAGCTGGAAGCTTATGGACACGCCGACCGACTTTACCCTGCAGGATGTGTACGGCACCGCAGCGGATAATTTGTTCGCGGTCGGCGGCCCGAGCGGTACCGGCGGCACCGGCACCGGCGTCATCATTCATTTTGACGGTACGGGGTGGAACCTGCAGCTTGAAAACGCAACCCCGCGGCTGAAGGCCGTGTGGGGAAATGAAACAGCAGGCTATTTTGCCGCCGGTGACCAGGGGGCCCTGCTCTCGTAACCGTTCACAGTTTTTTTAAGAAAAAAGCTCAAGATGTTGTGTAGCCTTC
>CAZFIB010000076.1:0-18499 GCA_964518865.1 uncultured Thermodesulfobacteriota bacterium | reverse complement strand
CTCTGATTTTCTGTCGGAAGCAGCAGTAGGGTGGGTGAAACCCACCGTTTACGGGACTTGAAGATGTATTTTGCATTTGATGTCGTTGCCTGGGTCAGGCTTGCGACAACATGCACTGTAGAAATATATCAGAAAAACGGCAAAGGTGATTGTCAACAAAAGACCGGTCGGTACATCGATATCGAATCCAATCAAAAATATCAAAGTACGTAACAGGTGGGTTCCGCTTCGCTGCACCCACCCTACAAAAAAAATATTTGCGTAAAGCCGCCTTGGGCGGCTCACGTTTTTCAAGCCTCCGGCATTGCCGGAGGTGTCTGACTTGACCTTTCTAAAATACGTCACGGTTTTTTTGTAAAAATAAGCAGTAGGGTGGGTGAAACCCACCGTTTACTGATGATGTATTTTACAAAGGCGGAGCCGCCTGCGGCCTCCGCCTTTTTTTTTGAAACGTTTTGTGAAAGTGTGAATAAAAGCGGCAGTTATGCTTTCGTGGTCATGACGGACCGTCATAACTATACAACGTCACGCGCGCTCCACACGCCGGGTATACTATGTTTGCAGAACCCGCACACGCCGTCTTTGATGTGATTGTCGATTATGACATAGCTCATGCGGCGGATAATGATTTTCCCGCATGACGGGCAGTACGTGTGCTCGAGCGGATGACCGGCGACATTGCCGAGATAGACAAACTGCAGCCCGTTTTCCTTTGCAATGGCATGGCAGGACTCAAGGGTTTTCACGGGTGTCGGGGGCAGGTTCCTTATTTTATACATCGGATGAAAACGGGAAAAATGCAGAGGCACGCTGTTTCCGAGGTTCTCTGATATCCAGGCACACATCCTCTCGATTTCCGCCGGACCGTCGTTGAGAGAGGGGATAATCAGGACGACGATCTCGAACCAGATACCGATATCCTTCAGAACAAGCAGCGTGTCGAGCACGGGCTGCAGGTCGCCGCTGCAGTACTCTCGATAAAACGACTGCGTGAACGCCTTGAGATCGATTTTAACGCCGGTAAGATGTTTGCTCAGCTCCCGCAGCGGTTTTTCATTGATAAAACCGTTTGAAATCATGACACTGCCGATACCACGAGAGCGGCCGAGCCGGGCGCAGTCGAGCATGTAGCCGTAAAAGACAACCGGTTCGGAATAGGTGTATGCTATCGTAGCCGCCTGTTTTTTGGCAGCCGTATCGACAATATGCTGCGGAGGTGCGTACATGTCATCGATCTGTTCGGGGCGGTACTGTGCGATGCGCCAGTTCTGACAGAAGCGGCACTCGAAGTTGCACCCCGCCGCCGCGATCGAGAACGCGGTTGTGCCGGGAAGGTAGTGAAAGAGCGGTTTTTTTTCAATAGGGTCAAGGTGAAAGGCGCAGGGGCGTGAATAGACCAGACTGTAGTACGTCCCCCCCCTGTTTTCCTTGTTGCCGCAGTAGCCGCGCTCGAGGTCCGCGATGCGGCATTTTTTGGGGCAGATGCCGCATTCGATTTTCTGTTCTTCGAGCTTCGTATAAAACAGCACCTCCTTGAGATACCGGGCATCATCATTACCGGAAGCGGCATGGGCGACAGGCATGCCTACTGGAGACCGCAGTCCGGGCATGACAAGAGGACAGAGAAATTGTGCCGTACCGGCTATGAAATCTCTTCGTGTCTGATTTTTTGCGGCCACTATGACCTTATCCATTCAACTCGATCTTCTGAATGTTATCCAGACTGCCTGTACCGAGGCCCCGATGTGCGGCAGTGGTAATGTGAACGGGGGGGCGGCTGTCTTCACGCAGGGTGCACAGGCCTTCTGCCTGGCGTTTCTGATCGATAATGTCAGCAGCGACGGTATCGGCGGCAACCGGATCGGCGCTGAGAAGTATTCCGCCATAGCCCCATGACCACTGAGGCTTAAAAGCAGGTCCTCCGTGATATTGAACCTGCAGCGCATCGGTTATAACAAGGCGAAGCTTATTTCGAATATGACGGTGAGCATTAAGATCTGCGATAAAGGGATCGCAGAGATTGTCATGATATTTATTCGGGTTGTGTATGGCACCGTAAAAATTTTTGAGGTTTACGGAAACACCCGAAAGATCGTGATCTTTCATAACCGGCATACTGATAACAGCGTCACAGCGACGGGTGAGAATCCTGCTGAAGCAGCTGCCGATAGAACCCGATATTTCCGGCGTATGCTCATACTCATTGTCGGTTCCGAAACAGAGCGGACCGCTGCCTGTTTTATTTACTCTGTACCCGGCACGGCGCAGCTCGCTTGTCAGGCGGTCCCAAATAATAATGTCGGCGGAGGAAATACCGCTGGCTGCCAGATGTTTTGCAAATGCGTAGGCAAGCTCCGGATGGGTACAGATGCGCCTGCCTCCAAGGGCATTTACCTTGATACCGACGGTTTCACGCAATGCAAAGAAACGCCTGCAGGCCGCTACCGCAGATTCGTCGCCGGTCAGGGCACATAAACCATCACCCAGCATGCGATAGACTGCTTCGTTGTCGATGCTGCCGCCGGAGGCATGCACGGAAGAAGGTCGGCGTACGATAACAACCCGCCCGCCGGTATGCAGTCCGGACGGGGTGCGGGCAACTGCGCGGCGGCGCGGCAAAAAGCCAGACAGTGTGAAACCTGCAGCCAGTCTGCACAGGGCCCTTCGATTAAGTTTCATTGCGATTCACCGGTGCTGTTGTCCTTTTTGAAAAATAAAAAATCACGCGGAATGTCGGTAATAGATCTAAATAGTTTTATAAAAATGTTCTTCACTGATGTCAAGGGAAGCGGGCTGACGGACGCATCCTCAACAGGACCCTTGACGCTGAAATAGCCGACAGTCAGCGATTTGTCCTTGCCGGTAAGCAGCGTGCCTGCAAGGGGTATGGAGCCCATGATACGGCTGATCATCTGGAGGGGTTGCACTGCAACGACAAAATCCAGATCGCTTGTATCGATATTTATCGATCCGGCAGCTGAGAGGTTCATGGGAGAACTGACCATTTTAAGGTTTTTGGTATTCATAAGAAAATGTTCCATAGTGAAATCGCCGATAATCGAAGTGAACTGCATGCCGCGCGACATCAGATCGGGAGCCCTGAACTGAAGGATGCGTCGTATGCTCATCATGGAAAGAATTTTAGAAAGAACGGTAAATTTGCTTATCTTGCCGTCGGTGACTTCGGCGTGAAACGAACCGGTCATGTTTTTACCGATATCGGCTTTGCGTCCGAAACGGGATTCGAAAACCCCCTGAAGATTGAGCGTACCGGTTATGGTTTTGTCGTCTGCAAGGGATGGGATTCCCCAGAGAATATCAACATCTGATTTTTTTGCAGTCAAACGTAACAGGCGGTCGGCCATAACGCGGTAATCATAGTAAACAGATCCGTGTACCGAACCGCCGCCGGCATTCAAAACAACATTATCCCACAGCATGATCCCGTTCTTGAATGTATAAAATGCAGTCGAGTTGTCGGTCAGCCAATCATCGAACAGTACCTGTTTCATACGCATTTCGGCGGCAATATCGGTCTGTTTGAAAATACTCGGTTTTGTCTTCGGAGAATCGTCTGCATCACTGTCGACATGCATCAATGTTTCAACACTACGAATAAAATTATTGATGTCGAAAAGATCGACATCGACGGTAAACAGGCCTGTTGGAGGGATACAGGTTTTAACCGGTCCATTGAAACTGAAAGAGGTGCGGCCGAATGCTACCGAGCCGTGTTTGATGTTTGCCGAGGGCCATGCAATCTCGCCCTGAAGGTCGACTTTCAAAAGGGGGTCTGCTGCGCTGTGCTCCTGCAGCATGAAACGATCAAAAGAAAATTCTCCGAGCACGGTCGGTTCTTCATCAGGTGTGGCGGCTGTTTTGAAAAATCCATGTGCGGTCACCCTGCCGTCAAGTCGCAGTGCATGATCTATAGCGCTGTAACGAAGCGAGTTCAGATTGAATGAATCGGCTGAGTATTCGGCGCTTACGACGAGCTCATCGATACTTTCAATCGTGCCCCGGACAGACAGAGAGTCATCGATATGTAAATCAAATGATGTATTGTGCATACTGCGGTCCGCACCGATGGTACCGCTGACAATCAGTTTGTTCGAAAGACCCAGGGGTTTTTCGATCGTTGAAAAAACCATGTATGACAGATGCCGCAGATCGACATCTGCGGTAAAGGAAAAACCGCTGTCATGGGAAAGTCGTGTTTCTGCAGTAATAAAACCAGCCGTAGGGACAAATGATATATAGTCCGGTAAAAAATCATTCGCGCTGCTCAATGCCGAGTGAAGCGAGACGGCGGGAACACTCGAAAATATAGAGCAGGAAAGGCCACGGTTCAGATACGGAAACGGCGCTTCGAATCGGATAATATGAATGTCGCGTTCGAACAGCTTTGCTTCGAGCATGCCGAGAATGCGGCCCTCGTCAAGCTCCAACCTGCCGGAGGAAAGCGTGTGCCTCTCTGCAGAGGACGGCGGTTCGACGTCGGCATCTCGCAGCTCTATTACAACTTTCAGCGAATCGGCGGCAGTACGGAATATATCGCACAGATCTTCCTTCAGTGTAAGCTCTTCGATTTTTATTGTACCGTTCCTGATATACCCAAGATAAGTATCAAGCGGCGTTATCAGAGGAGAAAGGTGAGAGAGAGGATCAACAATATCCGTAATATCGAAGAAGTCGGTTCTGAGATCTGTTTCGATACAGGCGGTTTTGTTATCAAGGCCGCTGAAGCCGAGATAACCGCTGAGCTGAATGGTGTTTTGAACGGCGGCATCGATGTCCGCGATCGTTATCCGTCCTGCTCCGGCGGCAAAGTTCATACGTCCCTCACATGTAAGAGCAGGCTCTCCGGCGGGAGAGAACGATGCGCCGGGAGAAATGTCGGCTGTAAAATCAACATCTGCACGTAGCGCAGCACCTGCAAGCGTGCTGATCGAGAGATGATCGGTTGCACAGTTTAAATAACCGTGTGCGTTCCTGGTTCCGTTATCGTACGATACAGCATAGTAAGCGCTCGATGAAAATGCGTAGGTGCCGGACCGGCGATTGCGGACAAGTTTGATTTCGACATTGTCGATTTTTCCGCGTTGAAAACCTGTCTGACCGTTCATAATAATACGGCCTTTTCGTATGTATACTTTTTTCAGAGAAACGGTAAAATCGTACAGTACGCTGGCATCAGGAGCGGATTCCCGGCTTTCAGCGGCGTTGATTAAACGGCTGATACGATTGTCCTGCAGAAGTTCAGCGTTTATATGCGGGGTATCGAGAACGATGCTTGAAACGACAAGATGCTTTCGTGCAAGCGGTATGACTTCGGTGAGAATGTGTACTCGACTGCAGCTGAATAATGCAGTGTTGTTACGGGTATCGGTTATTTTCAAATCATGAATCTGGATGCCCGAACCGCGTGCAAGGCTGACGCTTATATCGTCGATGACGACTCGATATCCTGTGCTTTGTTCGAGCTGTTTCAGGCTCAGTTCAGTATAATATTTCAGGTCTCTGAGAATATACGACAGTGCGGTCAGTCCAAGCGCGACAATGATCAGCACTGCTGCAAGCATATACCAGGCTTTGGAAAAAAAAGAGCGTTTCATACAACCCTGTGATTGATTTATACTAGAAAAATTGCTAACTTATACATTATATATCATAACATATCTTCGATGAAAAGGATGATAACCAAGAGCGGTCTCTGTTGAGACCGGCACAAGAGGAAAAGAGGTTTTATTTTGGAGCATGCACTGTTGCGTTCACGGAACACGATACTCGGACGAGAGGGTATACCGTTCAGCGCGGTTCGTCATCTTGTACAGGGTAGCCGCTTTTATGATGAAAATCTGAAACAGGGATACAGCCCGGACCGGGAAGTACAGGAAATAAACAGAATGGAGTCCTCGCTGGGAACGCTTTCACCGAAACAGGTCGATTTGCGTGTGGCGGCTGATTTTTGCTGTATATGGCGTTATGACTATCCTCAGCGGGTGCGGGACATTTGTGCGATCATCGGAGGCGGCTCACACAGCGCTCTGCGGCTGCATTACCAGATATGTCCGTCCATGCGCAGGGAATTGCATGATTATGCCTGTGCGCTTCAGGGCTGGGTCGAGGATGCAGCCGTGGACGACGGTCGTTACGACAGCGAATCCGCCAGGAGAACAGCCGAACATGTCTACGGACTGCTCGGCAGCCCTGACCCGCTAAAAAAGCTGCTTGCCGAGCGGACCTTTATCGGCCTGTCGATGAGGGCGGTCAACTGCTCTTTCTGGGGGGTGAATGATCGTGAGACGGAAACGGATCTGCAGCCGTTTACTGTTTTTGATGCAGGCCGCGATGCCCGTGCGCGTTTGCATGAGCTTGAATCGAGGATCAGACAAGAAATGGGCGGGACTGCATCGAATTTTTTATGTGATGTCGGCGGTGCGGCGGAGCCTGCCTGTCACTTCAAATTCAAAAGGCGGGTAGATGTGCTTGTCAGCAGTATCGGGTGCATGAAATGGCGCGGGAACCTTCCCCCGAAAGACGACAGCATCAGGGGCAGACGAGGTATGACAAACGCCTGTCTCGAAGCACTGTATTCGTACTGGTCGCGCAGCGCAACACCCGGCGGTGATGCAGGTGACATCTTTACGCACCTTGATGAACTGCTTGGTGAACCGTCGGACTTCACGCGATGGCTTGTTGCCTGCCTGTGGAAAAACATAAAGAATCAAACAGAATACCATGCCTACCCTATGAAGCACTGGGTCGAGTTTGTGCGCATTGCAGAAGACTACCTCGACGGTGTTTAGGACAAAATGGTCATGACAGGATTGCGTGAGCTGAAAAAAGAAGAAAAAAAAGAGCGCCTGCTGCAGGAATCGATTGAACTCTTCACCAAAAAGGGATTCGAGCAGACCAGCATAGAGGACATAACGAGCAGGGCAGGGGTAGCCAAGGGGACATTCTACAATTTTTTCACTAAAAAAGAGGATGTTCTGCTGTATTATCTCGACAAAGAGCTGGTGCAGAGCCGTTATGAGATAGAGCTGAAAATCGAACGGATGGAAACGATCGTCGATCGCCTTGAGCTGCTTATTTTCACCTATTTAAAATATATATTCAGGAATAAAGATTTTGCAAAAATTCTTGTCAGGGAGCGTGTTTTCAAGATCGGCACCGGAAAAAACTGGAATGAGACCCTTTTGCTGCAGACAATCCGGCAGCAGCTTGAAAGTGCCCGCGAGAAAGGTGAAATCAGACACTCGGTAGACCTCGACAGCCTGACGGAACTCATATTCGCGATTTTCACCATGTACACGATTTACTGGCTGAACGGTATGATCAAGACCAAAAAGCAGTGTGTCGAGCAGGTGCGTTCTGTTTTACGGCTCTGCTTTGACGGTGCAGGTACTGCCGCTGAATAAATACCTGCCTGCAAAGCATTTTTTTGTACCGGCTTGTGCCGTTGAAGACTCGTGAAACAGCTGTCAGCCGCACACAACGTTCATGCTGCAGTATGATATGACAGCATTAATCATATCTGTTTGTATTATCTTTAAATTTTAATTCCTGAATTAACTTGAGCATGTTTTGTATATCTGGTATATTTTATACAAATAATTTGCCTGCTAATCATTAATGCCGGGAATCGGATGAATTACGCTGCTGCGCAGGACAAAGGGTGCTTCGGTGTTTACACCGGTTCGGGTGCATCGCATTCATGGACGTGGTATGCAGATTTGTTTGAGCGTGAGCATATCACGTCGGTCACCTTTCTGGATGAACATGATATTCACCGTGGAGCGCTGAGCAGCTGTCGTGCACTGTTCATATCGGGTGGTGATACATTTGCCGTTGCAGAGGCGCTCGGGCGCACGGGGGCGGCAAAGATCGAGGCATTCGTCTCGGAGGGCGGTACCTATATCGGTTCGTGTGCAGGAGCATATCTGGTTTTGCACTCTTCACTGGCGCCCCTGAACCATTTCAATTTTGTAAAAGCACGCATTGTCAATCTGACGAAAGATCTGCCTGCTCCGAAACAGCGATCAGACAAATTCTGCACACAGTACGGCTGCCGCTATGTGTATCATCCCGTCAGAGAAGCGGTTATGGTCAGCATCGATATGCCCGGCCACGATCTGCCTGATCCTGTTTTCGCTCCGCTGTACGGAGGGCCGTCTCTTACCGCCTCCGAAGACATCGAGGTGATTGCACGATACACCGGCTTTTGCACGGAAACAGAATACCTCATCGATGAGGAGACTGCCGGTGCGACCCTTATCGGAAATGTCGCCGGTGCGGTCAAAAAAAAAGGAAAAGGTTTTTTGTATCTCTTCGGTCCCCACTTCGAGCATCCTGAATATCCGGACGCCAACAGTGTGATTATGGGCATAGTACGTTCGCTGGACAGCAAAGAAGGTGCTGATGCGGTAGCACGGAAGCAGACCGAGCGCCCTGCCTCAGAAAAAGCATTCCGACGCTTTTTGAGCAGCCTGAGCAATGCGCGAATCGTCGGTCTGGCACTGGAACGAAGCACCTATTCGTGGATAATCGGACGCAAGGTGTATGAGCCCGAAAAAATAAGAGTGTTTCTGGAAGCGCTCTGGCAGCGGGCAAACAGCCTGTATGCTTCAGGGCTGTACCGGCATGCCGGTGAAGATGAAATAGTGCATTTCGGCGAAACATGCTCCTCGGTGGTGCAGACGCTGCGCCGGCTGCGATCGGAGGATGCCGGTATGCCGCTTCAGCACAGCGCTGAAGCAGAACAGATGTTCAGCGATCTGAGGAACCTCAGCGCACGGTTCCTGGCTTGTTACTTTCGATTACTGCGAAACGGATGTGTGGATAGTGAAAGGAGGTTTTCATGTACCTGTATTTCGAGGCAACGGCAGCACTGTACAGTCTGTCAGTCATAACCGTACTGATTCTCATAGCCGGGATTATATGCAGTGTGGTGCTGTGGTCCAAAGGCAAGGCCAAAAGCCTGCATAACCGGCTGCATCCGGCTGCGATTATCAAGGTATTCATACTCGACGTGGTGCTGCAGCTGCAGATACTGAAAATAAGCTTTGTGCGATGGATAATGCATTTCTGTATATTCATCGGCTTTATGGGGCTGCTGGCGCAGACGTCGCTGATGGCCTTTATGAGCCATTTTGTACCGGAAGACTCGTTTTTTGCCAAAACGTTTTTTATTGTCGAGCACGATCTGGGCGGCACCGGTGCCCGCGTGCTGGATGTGTGGGGCGACGTGTTCGGCTGCATGCTGCTTGCCGGCCTTATTATCGCGATCATCAGGCGCTATCTCGTCAGGGCGCAGCAGCTTGAAACAATTCTCAAGGATACGCTGTCGATCGCGCTGCTGACGGCCATAGCTCTCACCGGATTTTTGAGCGAAGCATTCAGGCTTATGGACCCGCAGTACGCCTCGGTCGCCTGGTACTCATTTGCCGGCAATACGCTTGCAAAGTTTCTGCAGGCAATCGGCATAGGAATGATGGACTATACGGTCTGGGTGTGGATACATGCCGCTGTTTCCCTGTTTTTTCTGGCTTTCATTCCCTTCAGCAAAGCCTGGCACATATTTGTCAGCCCCATAGAGATTGTGCTGGATGCATCAGAACGCGCAGAAAAGGAGATGACTCATGGATAAGATACATGATGAAAATGCCGCCGGTGTCGTTGAAAAAAGCGGTTCCGAAGATACTGTTCAGGAGACGAGCACAGTGTCTTCAGAGCCCGTGATCGATATATCGAAACTCAGTCCGCGCCAGCTGCTTGAACTCGACGCCTGCACGCGCTGCGGAGAATGCTCGAACTGGTGTCCCGCCTACGATCAGGACCAGCGTGAGCCTCTGAATCCCCGCGGGAGGGCTTCATGGTTCAAGGATATTGTTTCGCGGCAGCACGGTGTTTTTCGGGCGGACAGCCTGCTGGGCAGACTGCTCGGCAAAAAAAAGGTTTCGCGGCGGGAGCTGCAGGATTTCGCCAGGGATCTTTACGCCTGCAGCACCTGCATGCAGTGTCATTATGTGTGCCCGGTTCTGATAGATACCGTCGAGCTGTGGGAGCGCATACGCGAGTGCATCGTCGATGCGGGATTCGGACCTCTCGAGTCGCAGAAGGACCTGGTGCTGAAAACAAAGAATTACGACAATCCGTGGGGGCAGCCCCGCAGTTCACGGGCCCGCTGGGGTAAGATGGCCAAAAAGAAAAAAAGAATTCGTGAAGCTCCCCGTGATATCAGCAAGCAGAAAGCAGAGGTTCTCTACTATGTGGGATGCACGGCCTCATACGACAACAACGTCGAGGAGGTCGGCATCAATACGGTCAATATATTCGATCATGCGGGCGTTGATTTCGGCATACTCGGCAACAAGGAAAAATGCTGCGGCAGCGTGCTGCTGCGTATGGGTGAAAAGGAAGGCTTTCTGCGGCTCTGCAACGAAAATATCGAGCAGTTCAATGATCTCGGCATATCGGTGCTGGTGACCTCGTGTGCGGGATGCCTGAAAACCATCCGCGAGGACTATGCCAAGTTCGGCACAAAAATGAATTTCAGGGTTTTGCACACGCTGGAATATGTGGTCGAGCTGATAAAATCCGGCAGGCTCACCTTTACCAACAGTTTGAATATGAAAGTGACGTACCACGATCCGTGCCACCTCGGTCGGCACGCCGGCTGCTTTGATGCACCGCGCGAACTTTTAAAGATGCTGCCGGGTGTCGAGTTTGTCGAAATGGAACGCAACCGCGAAAACTCGCGATGCTGCGGAGCCGGCGGCGGCCTGAAATCGGGATATCCGGACATGCAGAATCAAATCTCCCAAAAGCGCGTTGCAGAAGCCCTGACCACCGGCGCGACCGAGCTGGTGTCGGCCTGCCCGTTCTGCTATCAGGGTCTTCAGGTCGGCATCCAGGCCATGGAAGCACCGATAACCATGCGCGATATAACCGAGCTGGTCTGTATGGCGCTCGGAGAGGAGCCTGCTCACGATGTCGAAAAATAACGTTATTCTGTTTGCTGCTGTTATGTTTCTCACTGCCGTGGCTGCTTCGTCCTGCAACGGAAAAAAAGAAGAGCAGCTCACAATACGCATGGGGTATTTGCAGAACGATCTGCACCACCTGCCGCTTTTTGTAGCACTTGACAAAGGTTTTTTCAATGAGGCGGGCCTGAATATCGAAATCACCGGTATTTTCAAGGCCGGCCCGGAGGAAATGAGTGCTTTCGGTGCGGGAGACCTCGATATCGGCTATGTCGGCCAGGCGCCGGCAACAGCAGCTGTTTTAAACAATATTGCCGACGTCACGTTCCTTTCACAGGTCAACAGAAACGGATCCGCACTGGTGGTCAAACGATCATCGCCGTACAGGAAGCTCGGCGATCTGGCGGGCACGGTGGTCGCCATTCCCGGACATGCAACAATGCAGGATTTTCTGCTGCGGCATGCCCTGGAAAACCACGGGCTGGCAGGTGATGCCGTTACGATCATCGTGCTCAAGCCTCCCGAGATGCTGCAGGCACTCGAACAGGGCAGCATAGCGGCTTTCATCGCCTGGGAGCCCTATCCGGCACAGGCGGTTCAACGCGGTGTCGGACGCATTCTTATCGATTCCGAAGATATATGGGACGGGCATCCGTGCTGTGTTCTTGTGGCCGGCAGCGATTTTACCGCCGCCCATAGGGACACGATTGAAAAAATCATTGCGGTGCATAAAAAAAGCTGTGACTATATCGCCGCAAACAGTGATGAGGTTATCGGCATCGGCGTTAAGTATACCGGACTTGATAAGAAGACCGTTGCAGCCGCTTTGCAGGGCATAGACTATTCAACCCTTCTGGAAAAAAAGACAAGCGGCCGGTTTGTCGAATATCTCCGTGACTTTCGCTATCTCCAGACGGACCCCCGCCGTTCCGGCAGCGAAATACCGTTCTTCGACAATGGAACGCTGAAAGTACGTGTATCACAGTGATGTCCTGTGCATGCAGCACACAGCAGCGGAATTCCGCTCCGGTGGACTATTCATGATACATTCGTGGTTTGACAGGTATAAGCGGTATATACTCTGTTGTTTGATTATCTTAGTATGGCAACTGCTCAGTGCCGAAGGGCTGCTGCCCTACCGCAGCGTACCGTCTCCTGTTGAGGTAATACGCGGTATCATGGCCCTCCTGTCCGACGGACTGCCGCTCGGAAACACGCTCACCTATCATATGCTCTACAGCCTTATCCGCGTGCTCTGCGGCTTTATGCTTGCCTGTTTTTGTGCTGTTCCGCTGGGGATACTGCTTGGCTGGTCGAGACCGCTTCGTGAGGCACTGACGCCGGTTATTGAAATAATCCGTCCCATTCCGCCGCTGGCCTGGATTCCACTGGCGATTCTCTGGTTCGGCATCGGTCTGCGGTCCGCTTCGTTCATTATTTTTCTGGGATGTTTTTTTCCCATACTGCTCAACACGGTTTCCGGTGTAACATCGGTCGACAGACTCCTGGTGGAAGCCGCCAAAACGCTTGGTGCGCGTGAGCGCGATATTTTTATTAAAATACTCATTCCTGGTGCGACGCCGTCCATTTATACCGGATTGCGTATCGGTCTGGGTATCGGGTGGATGACGCTTGTGGCCGCGGAGTTTACCGGAGTCAAAAGCGGGTACGGCCTCGGATACATGATTATGACGGCGCGCGACATACAGCGACCCGACCTCGTCATTGCCGGCATGGTCGTGATAGGTCTGACGGGATTTATCCTCGATGCCGTCGTGCGGCTGTGTGAGGCGCGGTCGCTCAGATGGCGGGGAGCGGACTCATGAGCCTCGATATACAAAATCTCAGCAAAACGTTTTATGATGAAGACGGCAACGATACAACGACCGTTCTGCAGGACATTGCTGCCAGTATCGAGACCGGCACATTTGTATCGGTCATAGGGCCGAGCGGCTGCGGTAAGACAACGCTCCTGCGCATCATAGCCGGTCTGGAATCTGTCAGCGACGGCAGAATACTCATCAACGGTTCGGTGCGCAGAGAACCATGGGAACACGTCGGCTTTGTTTTTCAGGAATATGCCTTGTTTCCCTGGCGGACCGTTTCTGAGAACATCGAATTCGGGCTTGAAATCAAAGGCATCTCCCGTCATGAGCGCCGCACGCGTTCGAGAAAAATCGTCGATGATTTCGGTCTTGACGGGTTCGGCGATAAATTTCCGGGTGAAATATCCGGCGGAATGAAGCAGCGGGTCGCCCTAGCCAGAACCCTCATAAACGAACCGACTATTATTCTCATGGACGAGCCGTTCGGTGCGCTCGACTCTCAAACACGCTGCCGCATGCAGAAATTCTTGTATCAGATATGGAAATCATCCGAGAAAACGATTCTGTTTGTAACCCATACTATCGACGAAGCCGTATTTCTCGGACAGCGCGTTATCGGTCTGACCAGCCGGCCGGGACGCATCGCGCTCGATCTGTCCGTTGATATGGAGTATCCGCGCGTCGTTACCTCGGATGAATTCAATGACTATCGCCGCCGGATAATAGATTTTCTCAATGCTCAGGTCATGGAGAGCCCTGATGCCTGACCAAAGCATGCAAACTGTACCGGAAGCGGTGAATCTCGATTGTAATCGGCCTGATACATTCGGTCGGATCGGGTGCGGAAATCCCGCCATGCTCTGCACAGAACTGCAGAGCTTCGGTGTGCGTATGCCTGAAAATGTTATCGGTCGTGCAGGCGGGGCAGGGCCGGCTGAGGGCAGCACGCTTATCATCGGCGGGAGGGCGATCACTGTTCCGGTTACCAGCAGTTTTGTGCGGCGATCTCCTTATTGTATACGATATACAAAAGACCGTTATCGTCTGTATCGCAGCGATCGTCATGTGAGCGAAGTTACATTTCCGGCACTGCCGCGATATTATAGGGAACGAACACCGGGAGGCACAGCGCTTTCCTCCGTTGCGCTCGTTCACGGTCAGGACTGCCTGGCATCGACCGTATATCAGAACTGCATGCTCATGGACACTCAACAGCAGTGCAGGTTTTGCGGTATCGGGCTGTCGCTTGCAAAGAACATGACGATTCTTTTGAAACGACCCGAAGATCTCGGTCTGGCTGCTGAACGAGCTGTCAGGCTGGACAGCGTTCGTCATCTAACACTTACCTCCGGTCGACACCCGGACGAAATGTTTTTCATGAAACATCTTGCCGGGTGCATTCGTGCCGTAAAAGAAAAATCAGGTTTGCCCGTGCATGTACAGGTTTGGCCGCCCTCGGATCGTACACACTATGCGTTATTGCGAAAAGCAGGTGCCGATACGATCGGAATCCACCTTGAAAGCTGTGACGAGCGTGTCCTGGCTGCGTATGCACCGGCAAAAGCCGGGCTCGGCATCAGTGTTTTTATGGAACATATACGGTATGCGGTCGAGCTGTTCGGCCGAAACCAGGTAAGTTCCTTTCTCATTGCAGGACTTGGTGAGGATATTGATCGGATGAAGAGCGGTATCGCCGAACTGTGCCGATTGGGGGCTTTTCCCTATTTGCTGCCGCTGCGGCCCGTGCCCGGAACTGCGCTTGAACATATGCACCCACCGGATCCCGCGAAAATGGCAGAGCTGTATTGCTTTACTGCAGCATCTTTGCGATCGTACGGGCTTGCATCCGCAAAGTCGCTGGCAGGCTGCGTGCGGTGCGGCGCCTGCTCGAGCATATCGCTGTATGAAACAATGACAAGATGAAAAACAGTGGTTCCGCTTCACTGCACTGCAGGCTGGTTGATGATCCCGACGACATACGCCGCTGCATGAAAATCCGCAGAGATGTCTTTGTCGACGAACAGCGTCTGTTTAGTGATACCGATTGTGATGAATACGATGAAGATGCGCTCCATATTGCAGCATTCATTCATGACACCATAGTCGGTACCGTGCGTGTTTACCGGGATGAAGACGGCGTATGGTGGGGGGGGCGTCTGGCGGTAGTAAAAAAACTGCGCGGCCGCGCGGGGAAAGCACTTGTACGAAAGGCCGAAGGCATTGCACGACAGCAAAAGGCGACTCGATTATATGCACTGATACTTATTGAAAATAGTACGTTTTTTAAAAAAATGGGCTGGCGCACGATCGGTGATCCGTTTGTTTTCAGGGAAAGAATGCACCAGAAAATGGAAGCCTCTCTGGAACAATCGTAGGGAGAATTGTTTTATACTGTTTGTTTATAAAGATATTTTCTGTAAATATCTGTTGCATGTCATTTCGACCGAAGGTAGAAATCTCTTATGGGGCATGAGATTTCTCAGTCGCTGTGCTCCTTCGAGATGACAGAACGGATACAGTAGTGTGAAAAATACTCTGCGAATCGTGTTGTCATTGCGAGTCACGCCCTGGCGTGATGACGCCCCGTCCTCCGCAGTAGCTTTGCTACGGAGGGTGGAGGCAGTCTCAGGGAAAAGGTATAGAATTGTTATGAGGGATTTACGCACTCTCGCACATTCTTGGCAAGGGAGTTTATAAGAAAACTATGCTTCAGAACATAAAAAAGCTGATACGGGAATACCCGGGCCTGACGCGAAAACGTGATATTTACCGCATTACCAACCAGTTGCAGGCGGTCACCGACTTCGGTGATACCATAGGAGATTTCGGAGAAGATGCCGCTGTTGTCGAACGCGGCAACGAATTTCTGCTGCTTGCCGCAGACGGTATATGGCCCGGATTGATTGAGGACAACCCCTACGGTGCCGGCAAGGCTGCTGTGATGGCAAGCGTCAACGACATTTATGCCATGGGCGGAAGACCGCTTGCGATGGTCAATGTGATCGGCATACCCGACAAGCGATATTATGGTGAACTGGCACGCGGCATTCGAAAAGGATGTGAAAAATTCAGGGTCCCGATGGTCGGCGGTCACCTGCACCCGGATGCAGCCGAGGTGTCGCTGTCTGTCGCAATTCTGGGAGCTGCAAAAAAACTGCTGCTGAGCATTAATGCACAGCCGGGCCAGGATATCATCTTTGCTGTGGATCTTCAGGGCCGCGGCTATCAGTGCAAACCGGTGCTGAGCTGGGATACGAATTCGGGAAAGACATCAGAGCAGGTGCTCTTGCGGCTTGAAGTACTGCCGCAGCTGGCGGAACGGGGTTTGTGCAGAACCTGCAAGGATGTCAGCAATGCCGGGCTGCTCGGTACGATTGCCCTGCTGCTGGAAACATCGCAAAAAGGTGCCGAAGTGTCTATCGACACAATACCGCTTCCGCAGTCATATCCGCTTGAAGACTGGCTCAGGGCGTTTCTCAGTTTCGGTTTTGTTCTCTGTGCCGATAAGCACAATACTGATGAAATTATTCGATGTTTCAGCGATCAGCGGATAACGGCATGCACGATCGGCACAGTGATCGAGGAACGCGCCCTGTATATCTCATATGAGGGCCGGCGTGATATTCTTTTCGACTTTGAAAGGGAGGATATTACCGGTATCGCTGTTTGAATATCCTGGGGGTACTTTCCCCGAAGCGTGCTTCGATTGCGGGAATATACGTGTATCGAAATATATGAGATTGTCGTGTCACCGGCGCTCCGCGCTATGCCAGACGGGATGTCATCGCAAGGCCGGAGGTTTTTGCGATATCGAAAGATACCACGTGCTTTCTGCGGATTAGTTAACTTTTATTAAAATAGTAATAAAATTATTTTGTTATTAAATAAAAACTTGATTTTCCGGGCAAATTTGACGAAAAATACAAGTACGTATAAAAAAAACATGTGTTTTTTTCAATAGTGAAAAGGAGCGTGTCATGTATTGTCCAAAATGTGAGCTTGAAATCAAAGGAGAAGACAAGCAGGAGTGTCCGATCTGCGGTGGTGCCTTGACCGATCAATCCGACAGCACTGCATCCGAGCAGGATGCCGCTCCCGAGGACGATCAAAAACTACAGGAACTTATAGAGGATATAGATCAGAAAGTTAAGCAGAATCTCGGTGTCGACAGCGACCGGGAGGGTGAGGAGCTTCAGCTGAGCGAAATGAATCTTGAAAAAGATGAAGGTGTCGAGATGCCTGAGGATGAATTATTATCGTCCGGCATTGACGCAGACGAAAAAGAGCAGCCATCAGGAATGGCCGCCGAATCGGAAGGTGATATAAACGATATTATCGGCGCCCTGAAAGAAGAAACCGGCGTTGACACCTCGGATCTTGAGAAGCAGCTTGAAGATATTGTGGTGCCTGATGAAAAACCTGATGAAAAAGATGCCGAGATATCCGATACGATCGCGGATCAGCAGATACGTTCGGTATACGACACCGGCGAGAAAACAGGAACGCTGATCGATGACGACGAAATAATGAACTCCGAAGGTATTGATGGGTCTTCACCATCCGGAGAGGAAACGACTCAGGATATTCTCGATAAAGCCCTCGATGATCTGGAAAGCGATCAGGAACCCCGCAAAAAAAGAAGCACCATGCCGGCGCTTATAATACTTTTGGCGCTGGCCGTTGTCGGCGGGGGGGGATATTATTACTATACCACTCTGCAGGATCAGCAGACCGTACAGGAAGCAGTCGTACCGCAGAATAAAAAGCCTGCGCGTGAAAAACCGGTCAAAAAGGCTCAGACAGCCGATACAAAAGAAACCGCAAGAACGGTTGTGAAGGATGAAGCACCGCCGCCTGCAGCCGTAAAAGCACCTGAAAAGACGAAGGAAGCTGCAAAACAAGCAGAACCCGATTCTGTACAGAAGAAGACTGCAGAAGCAAAAACCGATCTCACGCCAGTCAAAGAGACGCCGAAGCCGTCCGCAACGGCGTCACAACCGGCGGAAAAGAAGGAAACTCAGGCTGCTGCACCGGTAAAGAAAAAAACTGTTACGGAAAAGCCTGCTGCAGATACGCCCGAAGCGATACCCGCGGCAAAAAAAGTGGTTAAAAAGCAACCGGAGGTTGCAAAGCCGGCCGGCCCGACCTATTCGGTACACGCCGGTTCGTACAGAAAGAAGACTGTGGCTGAAAGCGAGGTTTCACGACTTGCAAATAAAGGGTATAAAGCCTATCTCAGCAGCGTCGATCTGGGTACCAAGGGGGAATGGCACAGAGTCAAAATCGGCAGGTTCACGACAAAAAAAGAAGCACAATCCGTTCTGTCAAAGATTCGGCGGGAAGAAACAATACCTTCGCGAATAGTAAGAAACCGGTAGTAATGCTTCTGTTGTATTGCAGCATATCGCACGCCAAAGGCGGACATGTCTGAACTGTCCGCCTTTTTAATTTATATAACGAAAAAAAAGGGGCGGTCTCAAACCGTGAAAAAAGCAGCTAAAGCTCCACTTTTATTTTATACCACCAGGCCGGCATAGGAAATAGGCTGTGGCATAGTGTGAAGTGTGAAAGTTTGAACTTGATCCGACAGACCATTCAGAGTAGTTTATATTCGGTCTGACAAATCGCTGTATGAGCTATTGTCAAATGTTGTGTTTAGGAGCTTAGGCGGCGATCCTTTCAACT
>CAZFIB010000075.1:0-18561 GCA_964518865.1 uncultured Thermodesulfobacteriota bacterium | reverse complement strand
AAACGGCAGGAGCGGCCTCGGGCCGCGAAAAGAAATCGCAGCTGAAGCAGCTCCTACAATTTCGCACCACCGGGCGGGTACCGGAAAAGTAAAACCGTGCAGCCGGGTAGGAGCGGCCTCCGGCCGCGAAAAAAGATCGCAGCTGAAGCAGCTCCTGCGGTTTCGCACCACCGGGCGGGTACCGGAAAAGTAAAACAGTGCAGCCGGGTAGGAGCGGCCTCCGGCCGCGAAAAAAATCGCAGCTGAAGCAGCTCCTACAGTTTCGCACCACCAGGCGGGCACCGGACCCGCACCTGTCGTAGCGCTGTCTCCGGCCTGCTGCCGGCCAAAAAAAAGCCCCGTTCTCAGCCGGGGCTTTTTTGCGTGGACCGGGCGTGCGGCGCATACCGCTACTTTGTGATAATGAGGTCCTTGACCTGTATTTTGCTTGGGTCGAAATCGGCGACAAGCTTGCCGAGGCTCATGTCCTCGAACACATTCTCGACAACGGCGACGCCGAGCTCCTCGGTATCGCTTCCCAGCACTTTGCCGGTAACCGGGTGGACTATCTTTTCGCCTTCCCTGAAAACGATGAACTTCATGTCTTTTTTGATATTCTGCAGCGTACCGAAATCGGCATATATGCTCTTGCCGCTGACTTTTATGACCATGCCCTCCAGCAGCGGGAAGCTGTGCTTGAACTTGAGGGCCAGGCCGTCGGTTATGTACTGCAGCTGCGGCAGTGACTTGTCCTGCGCGTAGACATCCTTGACATCGAACAGGGCCGAGGTTTCCGTATTGACCATGCGGGCGTAAATTTCGATCGAGTTCTGCGTCTCGCGTATCGTGCCCATGAGGATCGACTCGGCGGCAACCATTTTGCCGACCTGAGCGGCCTTGCTCTTGTCGACAAGGTCGGTCTGGCTGAGTTTCAGCTCGCGCAGAACGGTCTCGAGCTCTTCGCCGCGGCTGACGATGTTGAAGCGCTCCTGATTGAAAAACGAGCTTATCAGATTGTCGTAGACGACCTCGGCGGCCGACGACAGCTCGCCCTTTTTCTCGAACGGCATGATGGCAAGGCTCATGCGTGAGCCCACCTGATGCACATCGGGAACTTTTCTGACGATGGTCACGGTCTTGGAGGCCTTGTTGCCCTTGGCGTCCTCTACCTCGATAGTGAGGGTGTTGTCGCCCTCGGCGAGCTCGATCAGCTGGTTGAAGTAGATCGTCCGGCCCGGAATGATAAACAGCGGCGAGCCGTTGACCGAGACGGTTTTGATCTCGTGCTGTCCGACAATGCTTCCGTCGATGTACATCGTTTCGTAGTACACGGTCTGGGTGTCGACCAGATCTTTCAGGCTCAGCCTGAAGCTTGTGCCCATCTGCTGCGGCCCGGCCGCGGCAATACGGGCCTGTCCCGTGTCGAGCATACCGGAGCCGTGCAGCGCGACCCTGATCGGCGTGCCGCTGATAAAAACACCGCCGGGCTGCTCTCCGTCGGCAAGGCGGGGCACATAGGTGAGGTTGAGCTCGCCGGTCGTGGTGTTGCCGGCGATATCCGTCGCAGCCAGAACTATGGAATTCTGCCCTTCCTGCAGCTCGACGGTAAAGGTAAAGTCGACCTCGCGCTCTTTGTTGTAGGCCAGCCTCTGCTCGTTGACGCGCAGCGACGTGATGCCGGAGGTGTCGGCGAGCGCGCCGTTCAGAACGACTTTATTGCTGGCGACCTTCTGGCCGTCGACATAGTTGCTGACGTTGACCAGCGGCCCGGCAAAGTCGCCGACCACCCTGACGGTTTTCTCGGACACCTTCCCCATCAGGTCGGCGGTTTTGATTTTGATTTCATTGATGCCTTTTTTCAGGCGTATCTTCTTTTTGAACGGAATTTTCTTTGCAGAGAGCTCGACAAACACCGGGTCGTCGTTGACGGCGATCTTGTGCGCGTAGGCGTCGTCTTCGACCTCGCCCTGCACATCAAGCGAAAAACTGTTCAGAACCTGGCCGGCGGCCAGCGAGGAGACACTGATGGAGGGGGCAGCCGAATCCGCGTTGGAGGTTTGCAGAATCGCCCTGCGCACCTTGTTGATGTAAAACTTGGCCTTGGACGTATCCACCGCCGCAAGAGATGTTTCCAGCTCTTTCAGGGCGTCGTTGTACCTGCCGAGATGGTAATAGGCGATGCCCAGATCGCGGTGCGGAAAATAGTCGACGAAGCGCATGCCGTAGGTCCGCGCTCGCCGCTGGTCTGTATCCCGCTGCCGCAGCGCTTCCAGGTAATCATCAACGGCTTCCTGCCAGAATCCGCCGTCGGCGAACGAGTTGCCGCGCTCGTAGAAATTCCACCACCGCTCCCTGAAGAGGCCGTCAACCACACCATACTGCCTGCCGTCTTTAGTATACCTGGGATCCGGCGGCGTGTTGCAGCTGAGAAAAAGAAAAATGCCCGAAAGAATAAAAACAAACAAAAGTAGTCGTTGTGTTTTCACCCCGTCTCCTCTTTATTATTTAAAAAAGATAAATCATTGACAGGTACACGCTGTGCTGGTTGATGTCCGCCGTGGTTCCCGGAACTTCCAGGACATCACCCTTGACATCGCGTCCCCAGCGATAAATATAGGCGCAGTCAAGCTGTATGTTGCCGATCAGCACGCCCGTGCCGACGGATACGCCGAAATAATCGTCGGGATTCTTGCGTGACGGCTCCGGATCGTAAAACAGTCCCAGGCGTAACGGTATCAGTGTTTTTTCGAGCACGAACAGATACTCGCCGCCGATACGCACCTGTGTCGTATCGTGAACGTGGGACCTGCTCCTGCGGTCGCCGGTAATGGGGCTGGTCTTTCGGCCGCCGGTGGAGGCCCAGAAGTCCGACCAGTGGGTCCGGTAGACATCCACCGCCGTGGTGAACGCATCCGACCACCTGAATGCTATGCCGAGCCCGTAGGACAGGGGGAAATGAAGTCGCCCGTTTTCATGGGTGACGGTTGCCTTGCTTTTGCCGAAGCCGAGCACCGGGGGCAGCGGACCCGCGGGGCTGTTCTGGCTCAGGATGTATGTTTTGCGGTCAAAATCGAGCGTAAACGGTGTTTTTACGACACCGCCGATGGTAATGATTTTGGTTGCGTGCCACAGAAAGCCGAAGTTCATGTTGAAGCCTTCGACATTGTCGTTCCTCTCGCGGTACACCTGGCGGGCGTTGACTTTGGTCAGTGATCCGTTCGGGGCGTGGGCGGAAAGGCTGCCTGTCGTCACGCGTACGGACTCCCAGTCGTTGTCGTAGCCGAGCTCATCCGTCCAGAAGTTCAAGGTCATTCCCATGGAAAAGCGGGGGGTTATCTGGATGGCATAGGCCGGCGCGATGGCCTTGAGCGACCCGGACTGTCTGAAGTCGGTGTGCAGCCGCAGGTCCGTAAACACCCCCGATGAGGATGTGCCGCGGATGTTCTGGTCAAAATCGAAATCGTCATAGAAATCATACAGCCGCTGGTAGTTGAGCGAAACGACCATGTTTTTGTCGAACGCCCGGAACGGAAAAGCAACGCTGAAATAATTCAGGCTTCCACGGTCGATATCATGATCGCCGTCGGCTTCCGGAAATGCAGAAGATTCGAGATCCTTGCCGCGATGATCATAGTTGAACACAAAAGAGACTTCCGGTCGCTCGAGCTGCATAAGGCCGCCGGGATTCCATGATGCCGCCGTCGCATCATCGGCGATAGCGATAAACGCTCCGCCCATGCCCTGGGCTCTGGCACCGGAGCCGACGGGGTTGGGAGAGGAGTTTATCTGCACATTGGTGAATATAAGCGACTGCTGGCCGAAGGCATCGGCAGCAAGCAGCAGGCACACCGGCAGTGCGACCAATAAAAAAAATGATGGCTTTTTCAAAAAATCCCCCTTTCCCCTTGGAAACACGTTACCGGATTACGGGCTCTGGGCGCTGAACGACTGCTCGACCTTCATGCCCTTGCCGATACCCTCGAGATCGCCGGCAGTAGCGTACGAAAAATCCTGATCAACGGATGCAGCCGTAATCGTACCCACGGGACGGTTGCGCGTACGCCCGCCCGCACTGCTTGTTTCCTCGAGCACCTTGAACTGCATTCCTTCCTGCACACCTGCAGCCGCCCCGATATTGAGCAGAACCTGACCGTCTTCAAGCGAATCGATCAAACCGCGGACGGGGTAGCCTTTGTTTAAACGCTGCACTATCTTTTCTGCAACACTCCGGGCCAGTTTGTCAAGGTTTCTGTCGGACCCCGTTACCGCTCCCTTGAGCATCGTCGTCTCGGTGTCGGTCAGGCGGATGCTTATCTGAGTGTCGCCATTATAGCGCATGAGAGACCCGGTTGCAATAACGCGGGCCGAGAGAACCCTGCCCAGCCTGAGCGATGTTGTGCGGTCCACCAGATCGGTCGAGCTGAGCTTCAGCTCCTCGAGCAGGCTGTCCAGCAGCTCGCGTTCGACGATCTGCACCCGCCCGCTTTCCTGAAGCAGGGAGCTGAGCTGCAGCATGAAAAAGTCGTCTTCGCCCTCCCGCGCCGCGGGAGCGCCTTTGCTGGTAAAATTCATGAAACTTATCGTCACCGGGCGCGAGGTCCAGTCATCCCCGGGCGGCGGAGGCACGCTGCCCGACTTGAAGCTTTCCACGAGATCGTCGATGAGCTTGTCGACCCGCTGGCGGCGCGCCTGGTCTGCTTCGGCTTCTTTCTTCCTCAGGGCGTCTGCCAGAAAGGCCGCGGCATACGGATCGCCCGGATTTGCACCGGCCGCCTTTTTAAAGGACTCAAGCGATCCGGCGCTGTCGCCCATGCGCTGCATGGCCCAGGCCTGGTTGGACATAATAACCGAGCTCTCGGGGTTCAGCTGCGCCGCGCGGGCGTAGAACTCCGCCGCACGGGCCGTATCGCCGCGCGAGGAGTGGATGCGGGCGATGCCGTTGAGCGCTTCGGCTTTCTGCCACTTGGGGCCCCCTTTTCTCTCGGCCGCCTGCTCGTAGCTTTCGAGGGCCCCGTCGAGATTGCCGGCGTTAAAAAGCAGGTTGCCCTGAATAACGCGGGCGTACATGTTGTAGGGAGCCGTTTCCAGCGCCTTGTCGCTCATCTCCCGTGCAGCCTCGAAATCACCCATATCGTAGAGCACCGCCGCGAGCCCCTCGAACCTGCGCGGGTCATCCGCGGCCAGGCCCTCGAATCCGCGGCGCGCCTCTTCGAGCTTTCCGGCATTGAGAAGCGCATAGGCCGACAGATAGGGGTCCTGCGAAACATCGGGTCCGGCACCGGGGCGCACGAAGTACAGGGCAACCGCCAGCAGCGCAACGATCAGGGCTCCGGCGGCAAGGAATGATTTTTTATTGGAGCCGGCAGCCGCCGGTGCGTCAAAGCTGACGGTTTCGCTTGCCGTGCTGCGCAGGTGAGCGGCCTCCCCCAGATGCTGGCGTGACCCGCTCTCCTCGGCGTCGAGCTCCTCCTCGTCACCGGCGAAGTCGAAATAGCTGAAGCCCGGATCGCCGTACAGCATGTAGCTTGCCCATACTATGGTGTCCTCACCATACTCCTTCACCAGAGACATGCGGGCCTCGCGCATGGCTTCGCCGATAGCGGCCCCCTCGAGCATGGCGCGGTAGAACTCGATGGCAAAATGCTTGCCCGGCTCGTCGAGAATTTCCCAGAACGTACCGACGTAATGCTGAACGCCTGAAAGCAGAAAGGCGTTTGCCAGTCCGAAAATCTCCTGGTTGTAGCTGGCTCCCAGCTGCCACTCCTCGGTCTGTCCGGACTGGCAGGCATTGCAGAACACCAGCGCGGGCATCGGCCGGCCGCCGACCAGCTTCATGATGTCTGCCGAGGTCAGCTTGCCGCCGTCAAGCAGCCAGCCGCTGTTCGACGGGTCGTCCTTGTCATAATCGGCATGCCCGGCATAGTGTACTATATCGAAATTTCTTATTTTCTCCGTTACGTAGTCAGCGGTGATCTGGCCGCTTCTCTGGTTGGCGCTGATAAACGTGGCATTCTGGTCAAGCTGCTCCCGGATCGCCCGCCCCTCGATCGAGGAGTTTTCGAGGTCGCCGCGCGGGTCCGAAACGATGAGCATTTTAAGCGGCCGTGAAAGTACGCGCTGCTTGATGTTGACGATGTTCTGGCGGGTTTTGACGAGCCGTCCCATGTTGAACTTCTGGCAGAGAAACTGCTCGCCGTCATACAGCAGCTCCCAGGGTATCTGCACCAGCGTATCCTCGATATAAAACACAAGGTCGTCGACCGTGGAGCTTCGCAGGGTTTCCTTGGCTTTGGCCGACAGCAGGTCGTCGAACAGGACCTGCCCGACATCCCGCATTTTGTTTAAAATGTCTTTGCTGACCTTGCCGCGGGTGTTGGCCCGGTTGAGCAGTTCGGTCACTTCGTCACAGCGCGAGTGGATTTTGGACATCGCAACCTGCATCTCTTCGTAGGGCCGTATGGTGCTCTGCCCCATGTCGGTTTTTTCCGATGCGGTGATTTTAAGCGTTTCGCCGTCGCGGCTGATATCGATCTCGAGGCGCCGCTTCATGGAACGCCGCCTGCGGGCAAGCTTGGCCGCCGGTGTCCCGCGCGTTACACCCGCCAGCGCCTCTTCCTCCGACCAGATGACGCGGTACACGTCGATGGCCTCTTCTTTGCCCTTGACCTTTGTCTGCTTTGCATAACGACACAGGATATCATCTGTTTTTCGAACATCCTCATAGACCGGCCCGGAAATCATGATTTCATCGGGCTCGGTCAGCGACTCCACACGCGCGGCAACATTGACGACATCGCCGAAAATATCGCTTTTTTCAACAATTCCCTCGCCGGTGTTGATGCCGATGCGGACGTGTATCTGATCCTTTTTCTCCGTTTTGGTTCTGTTATAGTCATGCAGAACCAGCTGCATGGCCGTGGCGGCCCGCACCGCCGCAACCGGCTCTTCGAACGCGGCCATAATGGCGTCGCCGATTGTCTTTATAACGCGTCCGCCGTTGTCCTCGACGCAGGGAAACAGCATCTCGTTATGCTTCTGCACCATGAGGCGGCCCTCGATATCTCCGTAGGTCTCGAAAAAGTTCGTCGACCCCTTTATATCGGTAAACATGACCGTTATCTTCTGGGAAAAACGCTCCTTGAGCTGCTCGTCGAGTTTCTGCCGCTCCCGCAGCAGATCTTCTATGCTGCCGGCCCCCTGTGAAGCGCTCTCCCGGGTTTTGCTGTCTCTTTGGTCAGCCATGAGTCCTACTCCTTGATGGTAAGTTGTACTTCCCCTATTTGTTTCCCGCTGTGCCAGGCCTTGAGCATGTAGTCGCCGAAAGCGATGTTCTCGAACAGCACATCGCCGCGGGCGGCGACCAGGGATGCGATTTCACGGGTGTCATTGTACAGGTCGAGCCGGACCCCGCAGAACGGATCATCGCTGTCCGGCAGGCGCGTTCTGACTTTGATATCGGTGGCCCCGTCACCCGTTTTTTCTATCTCGATATCCAGTAGAATATCCTTGAAAACTTTTTCAACTGCAACAAGATTTTTTGAAATCACATGGCGGGATCCCCGCAAATAGACAAAATCAGGTTCCGGTGCCGGAGACAGCCATGCACAGCAGGCCTGCCACAGCCGTTCACCGAACGCTGCGGCGGCGGCAAGAGGTCCCGGTGCGGTCGGCGCTTTTCCGGGCGCCATGGCAAAAAGCTGGCGGTGCAGCTTCGCCGGAACCTGCACCGTTCCCGGCGCGGGGCTCTCGTCCTTCATGCGGCTGACATACAGAAGCGTTTCCGTACAGGCGGCACAGCGGCACACATGCCGCTCCACATCTTCCTGAATTGCAGGGTCAAGCATGCCGCTCAGATAGTCATACAGGGTTTCTTCATCCGGGCACTGCTCAAAGGCGGCTTCCTGCCGGCGGTTCGCAAAATACCACGCCGCCAGGGATGTGATTTTACCGTCATCTGAAGTCATTTCAGGCAGTTACCTTGTTTTGTGCTGTTATGGTTATGTTACTGAAATAGACGCCTACTGCTTTTGTTTCTTTGATATTTTCTTGCGCAGCGCGCCTTTGATCTTCTCCCGCAGGTAGTTGCCGCGGCTGTAGACCGCATTGGTCGTCGTCTTCAGGATAACGGCGATCTCAGACGGTGCTACGCCTTCATAATAAAACAGACGAATAAACAGTTTATCCTTGGGCGGCAGTTCCTCGATAATGTCGGCAAGCAGCCGGCGCTCCTCCTGATCCTCCAGATGCTGCAGGGGTGTGTCGGCGGTGTGGTTGTTTTTTTCCACCATCCGCCGGGAGTCCTCATCCGAAAGCGAAAGCACGTCCCTTTTTTTGCGCAGATAATCTATCGTAGCGCGCACCGAGATGACCCTGATCCAGGTCGACACCGAGCAGCCGTTTTTGCCCTTGTACTGCCGCAGTTTGCGCCCGTCTCTTTCCATGAGCGAGACAAATATGTCATTGTGCAGATCGTCGATCTCCCCGCGCGCGACACTGGCGGTCTTGCTGTAGAGCACCTTTTGAATAATATAATAAACCAGCGGGGAATACTGTGAGATAAAGTCCCGCCACGCCTCGTTCTCTCCTCCGAGACAGCGGGCAAGAAGCGCTTTTTCCGTATCGGCGTGTCTGCTCATGTGCGAAACCGGATCCGATCGGGTTTGGCCGCGGCACCCCTGCCGGAGACGCTCTCCTGCAGAGGCCGAAATCGTTTCTCTCTAGAGGCTGAACCGTCTCCTAACCTGCTTTTATGGCTTTCAGGTTCAGCTGAATGGTCTTGCTTCCGTTGAAATAATTGAACTGGGGAACGAACGCAAGCCGGATCTCTTCATCCTCAAGGCTGTATCGTGATGCCATGTTGAATCCGATTGCATCGAAAAACTGACCGTTTTCCCTGATTTTCATCTTCAGGTGCCCGTTGCCGACCACCATTGAGCTGTAATACTTTATCTGCTGCGTGCAGAACACCGGCTCGGGGTTTTCCGGCCCGAACGGTGCCAGGGCCTCGATTTCATCCATGACAACGGTCGAAATCTGCTTCAGTGAAATTTCCGCATCGATGGGCAGCGTCGGAACCGCTGTGCGGGAATGAAGCGAATCCCTGACAAGCGCGGTAAAGCGGCTGCTGAACTTCTGCAGGTCGTCTTCAAGCACGGTGATGCCGGCCGCGCCGCTGTGCCCGCCGTAGGCCTGCAGAAACTCGCTGCAGCCGCTGATCGCCTCATACACGTTAAAGCCGTCGGTGCCGCGGGCCGAGCCGCGCCCTTCCCCGCTTTCCCCGTTTACGGCTATGAGGATCGCCGGCCTGAAATACTCGTCACACAGCCGTGAAGCGCACAGCCCGATCACGCCCGGGTGCCACGCATTCGAGGATAGAACCAGAGCATCCGGCACAGGCCCCTCCCCGGACAGCATACCGCGGGCCTCGGATAATATCTTGCGCTCTATTTTCTGGCGCCGGGTGTTTTCCTCGTCTATCCTGGCGGCCAGGCGGGCGGCCTCGCCGGAGTCCGTCGACAGAAGAAGGTCGACCGACAGGGAGGCATCGGAAAGACGCCCCGGGGCATTCAGCCGGGGAGCGAGACGATAGGCTATCAGGGATGTCGTCAGCTCGCCTTTTCCCAGGCCGCTGATGGTTTTGAGCGCCTCGATACCGGGACGTGCGTTCTCGGCCAGCACTGCAAGCCCGCTTCTGACGAATATGCGGTTCTCGTCGACCATGGGCACGACGTCCGCAACGGTTCCGAGCGCAACCAGGTCGAGATAGCCGCGCAGATTCGGTTCCCGGGAGCCTTCCCACGCGCCGCGCTCGCGCAGAGCCTTGCGCAGAGCCATGATAAAGTTGAACGCCACGCCGACACCGGCAAGGCCCTTGAAGGGGAACGCACAGCCCGGCTGCCTGGGGTTGAGAACCGCTGCGGCCTCCGGCAGGTGCTCGGGCGTCATGTGGTGATCGGTTACGATAACATCCATACCCCGGGATCGGGCATAGGCTATGGCGTCATGGTCGGAGACCCCGCAGTCGACGGTTATTATCAGCGAGGCGCCCTGCTGCTTCAGCCGTGCCAGCGCGTCCGCGCTGAGCCCGTATCCTTCCGACATCCGGCTCGGAATGTAAAAGTGGACATCGGCGGAAAGACTTCTGAAAAAGAGCATCAGGATGGCGGTTGCCGTGATGCCGTCGACATCGTAGTCCCCGTAGACAACTATTTTTTCACGCCGGTGCAGCGCCGCGCGTATGCGATCGACCGCTTTCTCCATGTTTTTCATGAGAAACGGGTCGTGCAGATCGCGCAGGCGGGCGGACAGGAAGACACCGGCCCGCTCGGGGGTGTCGATTCCGCGGTTTATCAGCACCTGGGACACAAGCGGAGAAATGTTAAGCGCGCGGGAAAGGTGTTCAGATCGACTGTTGTGCGACTCGCTGATGAGCCACTTGATGTCCGTACCGTCCGTTTCAGCGTTCATACCGCAATACCGTTTTTTCTTCTGAATGATTTAATTTGCCATGCCTGTTCCATTCTGATATTCAAAGCCTGGTACCGCGAAGCCGGTACGGCGGGGAAAAACATCCGGTGAATTTTCGGGCAGTCCGCAACCTACCTTACTACAGAAAGGGCAAGAAATGAACAGAAAAAACATGTCCGCATGGAAGAACCTGGAGCACCATGCCGCATCGCTGCAACACAGGCGGATCAGCGATCTTTTCAAGGAAAATCCGGGACGGTTTGAAGATTTCAGCCTCGAGGCCGCCGGTATTCTGCTCGATTATTCCAAAAACCTTGCCACCGCCGAAACCATGACCCTGCTCACTGATCTTGCCCGGGAGGCGGATGTTGCCGGCTGGACGGAAAAAATGTTTTCCGGGGAAAAAATCAATGTTACCGAAAACCGCCCCGTCCTGCACAGTGCCCTGCGCAACCGCTCGGCACGCCCGGTACTGGTTGACGGCAGCGATGTCATGCCCGAGGTCAGCGACGTGCTCGCCCGTATCGGCGACTTTTCCGAACGGGTGCGCAGCGGCGCCTGGAAGGGCTACACCGGCAAGCGTATCACGGATATCGTCAACATCGGCATCGGCGGTTCGAACCTGGGACCGGCAATGGTGAGTGAAGCGCTCACCCCCTACGCCCACCCCGCTCTCACGGTCCGTTTCGTTTCGAATGTGGACGGGACGCACATCACCGAAACCCTGAAAAGCTGTCGCCCTGAGCAGACGCTTTTTATTGTCGCCTCAAAAACATTCACCACCCTGGAAACCATGACCAACGCCCGAACCGCGCGTTCGTGGTTTCTCGAAAAAGCCCGGGACGAGGGCCGCATCGGCAGCCACTTTGTCGCGGTGTCCACCAATGCCTCTGCCGTGCGGGAGTTCGGCATCGACACCGAAAACATGTTCGGGTTCTGGGACTGGGTGGGCGGCAGGTACTCGGTCTGGTCGGCGATAGGGCTGCCCGTGGTGCTCTCCGTGGGCATGCGGAATTTCGAACAGTTCCTCGACGGGGCGCATGCCATGGACAGCCACTTCAGGACAGCGCCGCCCGAGCGCAGCATGCCGGTCATCCTGGCTCTGCTCGGCATTCTCTATAACGACTTCTTCGGCTGCGAAACCCACGCCGTGCTGCCCTACGACCAGTACCTGCGCAGGCTGCCGGCATACCTGCAGCAGCTCGACATGGAATCCAACGGCAAGCACGTGCAGCGCGACGGCGCCGATGCGGATGTGCCCACCGGACCGGTCATCTGGGGCGAGCCCGGCACCGACGGCCAGCACTCCTTTTATCAGCTTCTGCATCACGGCACCAGAATCGTCCCGGCCGATTTTCTGGCGCCGGTAAACAGTCACAATCCGGTGGGCCGGCATCACAAGCTGCTGCTTTCTAATTTCTTTGCGCAGCCCGAAGCCCTCATGAACGGAAAAAGCCTGGAGCAGGTCACAGAGGAGCTGCGGGCCGCCGGCATGGACGGGGAAAAAATCAGCGCGCTTGCACCGCACCGCGTCTTTGAGGGCAACCGCCCGTCAAACGCCCTCATGTTTCACAAGCTCGATCCCTGCACGCTCGGCGCTCTGATCGCTCTGTACGAGCACAAAGTGTTCGTCCAGGGAATCATCTGGAATGTCTGCTCATTCGACCAGTGGGGCGTCGAGCTCGGCAAGCAACTGGCAGGGGCTATTATCCCCGAGCTCGACGGTCCCGAACAGGTTGCGGGCCACGATCCCTCAACCAACGGGCTGATTAATTATTACAAGAAGCACCGGGCGGAGTAGAAACGCAGCATTCTGCGTCTCTGCGATTTTGTCTGTGACGTGCACAACCACGTGAGAATGCCGGGCGTTTGTAGTATGCATACTGTCCCCGGATCGTTTTTCGGCATCGGTAGCGCTATCGGGGTCGTCTTTTCATCACCACTGCATTCGATACCGGGGAAAACCCTGCCGGCCATGACGGATCACAGCCCTCCACCTGCATGAATAACAGCGGCCGGACAATGTACTTGACATTACCGGTCAGGTATAAAAAAATGCACTGCATGACATACCGTACCAAACAATTCAGCAGAAAGGATTTGCAACGATGACCAAAAAACTCATTCTGACAATCATCATTTCAGCAGCATTGACCTCCGGCGCTCTCGCAGGCTCGAAGCCCAACCTTACCGAGGGTATGTGGGAAATCACCACCCGGGTCGAAATGCCCGGTATGCCCGTAGATGTACCCCCCACCACACACACCCAGTGCATGACAAAAGAGGATTTCGTTCCGCGGGGCGGGCAGCAGAGCAATGAGTGCAGGATCTTCGACACCGGCTACAGCAGCGATACGGTCAGCTGGAAAATCGAGTGTAAAAGCGGGGGCGCCGTCACCAGAGGCAGCGGCAGCATTACCTACAGCGGCGATCATTTCGACGGAACCATGACCGTCACCGTACCCGAGGGGAACATGCAGATCAAAAACTATCTGAAAGGACGCCGAATCGGGCCGTGCAAATGAACTGCCCCGCAGCAAGCTGCGGGATACCTGCGAGATCGCTACGGCCTCCGGCCGCGAAAAAGAATCGCAGCTCAAGCAGCTCCTGCGGTTTCGCACCACCGGGCGGGCAGCAGAAAAGTAAAACCGTGTAGGCCGGGTAGGAGCGGCCTCCGGCCGCTTTAGGATGGCACCCCGAAGGGGGCCATCAAGTCATTGGGGCCCATTTTGACCGTGCCGAGTCTGAACCGTGTGATGCGGATCAAAGGGCCGAACTGTCTGAGCGCAGCGAGTTTTCGGCCCGCCGCAGCACACGGTTCAAGCGAGGGTACCCGCCGGAGGCGGGCCGGGCAAACGGGTGTCCTTTCTTTGGCATACCTTTCTTTGGACAAGCAAAGAAAGGTATGAACTTTGTAAGGAGCGGCCTCGGGCCGCGAAAAAGAATCGCAGCTGAAGCAGCTCCTACATGCTCGCACCACCACAGGCGGGCATCGGAAAAGTAAAACCGTGCAGGCCGGGCAGGAGCGGCCTTTGGCCGCGAAAAAAATCGCAGCTGAAGCAGCTCCTACGGTTTCGCACCGCCAGGCGGGCACCGGGGATAAGGCTATGAAACAGTGTGAAGTGCACTAAAATTATTAAAATACGCCGGACATATCCCGCGTGGGCGGGATTTCTGTCCGGCCTTGCGTCACCGTAATTATGCCGGCATGTGATTGGTGTCCGTTAATTTTTTAAGGGGACGGCATGCAGTATCGTCTGTCTGAAATTCTCACCCCTGAGGAGACACAGAATCTTCTTGATTCTTTGTGCTCCGGCCGGGGAATCGGATCGGCCATTGTCGAACCGGACGGCACTGTGCTGGCGTATTCGGGATGGAAACAAATCTGTACCGAATTTCACCGCACGCATCCCGAGACCGCTGCCCGCTGTCTGCGGAACAACCCCCTGCCGGACAGGTCATCCGGGGACTCATACACCCTGAAAACCTGCCCCAACGGCCTGGTCGATGTCGTCATTCCCCTGAAAGTCGGGGACAAGGTCTGCGCAACCCTCTATGCCGGCCAGTTTCTGCTGGATGAGCCCGACATCACCTTTTTTAAAAGCCAGGCGCAGCGTTTCGGCTTTGACGAGGACGCCTACCTGGCTGCGCTTGCCGAGATCCCGGTCGTCGGCAAAAAACAGATCGAGGCGCATGTCCGGCATCTCACTTCCCTGACCGAACACCTTGTCGCGACCGGCCTGCGCGAAAAGCAGCACCGGGAGCGCCTCAAAGAGCTGCACTGCGTGTACGGCATTGCAGACATTATCGAGGAGCCCGGAATATCTCTCGATACGGTGTTTCAAAAAACAGCAACGGTGATGCAGGCCGCCTGGCAGTATCCCGAGATCACCTGCGTGCGCATCGGGTTTCAGGGCAACGACTACACAACGGAAAATTTCAGGGAAACATCCTTTTGCCAGACCGCGGACATCCTCCTCGGCTTAGCAGCCGCCGGATCGATCACCGTGTGCTATCTCGAGGAACGCCCCGAGCTCGACGAAGGACCCTTTCTCCGTGAAGAGCGCAAGCTCCTCGACCACATTGCCGCGCGGCTCGCCAGAGCGGCCGAGCGCAGCCTTTCGGAGGAGCGGCTGGCGCACCTCAACCGCGTACTGCTCGCCATCCGCAACGTGAACCAGCTGATCACCGCGGAGGACAACCCGCAAAAGCTGATAGAGCGCGCCTGTGCCGAGCTGACCGAAACGCGCGGGTACTACAACGCCTGGATCGCCCTGCTGGATGAGGACGGCTCCGCTGTCCGGATGACGGCCTCCTCGGGATTCAACGGCGGCTTTACGGCCATGAGTGAACGACTGAAGCGCGGTGAATTTTCCTCCTGCATGCAGCGGGCCCTCAAAGACGACACGGTTGTTACCGTTGCCGACCCGCCGGCGGAATGCACCGACTGCCCGCTCGCCGCTGAATACGAAGGCCGGGCAGGCCTGATCCGCCGCCTTGCCTATGACGGCACGGTGTACGGCATCCTCTCCGTATCGGTTCCGGGCATATACGCACGCGATGACGAGGAGCTGGATCTTTTTGAGGAAGTGGCAAACGACCTGTCGTTCGCCCTGAACAAGATCAGGCACGAAGAGCAGCTGCGCCGCTTCAATCATATCATCGCCACCCTGCCGCACCCCATGTCGTTTGTCTCGCGCGACTACCGCTACCTGGCGGTCAATGACATTTATGCCAGCTTATACAGCGTTGCCTGCGACCGGATTGTCGGCAGATCAATAGCGGATTACTGCGGCCGGGAGATTTTCGAGACTGAAATCAGGCCGTATATGGACCTGTGCCTGGCAGGGGAGATCGTCAGCTTCGAAGTCCAGTTCGATTTCCCCGGCCGGGGCAGACGCTGGATGCAGATGGACTACTTCCCCTACCGCAATGAAATCGGCGAGATCGAGGGCATCATATCGCACGGCCACGACATTACCTCGCGCAGGAAGGCTGAAGACGACATCAGGCAGTCCCGCCATGAACTTGACATCCTCAACAGAATCGCCAATCTGTTTCTCACCGTGCAGGACAGCGACCTGTATCAACGGGTGCTTGAAATCATTCTGGAAGCGACGCACAGCAGGCACGGATTTTTCGGGTTTATCGACGAAAACGGCAATCTGGAATGCCCCAGCATGACGCAGGATATCTGGGAGCAGTGCAGCATGCCGGACAAGTCGATCGTGTTTCCCCGGAAGTCATGGGGCGGCCTCTGGGGCACAAGCCTGCTGGAGAAAAAAACCGTGTATTCGAACACGCCCCTGCATCCGCCACGGGGACATCTTGCCCTGCGGAATGCGGTGGCCGTACCCCTTGTCCACCATGACCGGCTTGTGGGTCAGATCACCGTCGGCAACAGTGAAACGGACTACACGGACCACGACATCTCGTTTCTCGAGAGTGTCTGCCGGTACATTTCCTCGATACTCTATGAAAAGCTCGAAAAACAGCGGGAGGAGCAGGAGCGGGAGTCGATCGAGGAAAAGCTGCAGCAGTCGCAGAAAATGGAAGCGATCGGAACCCTTGCCGGCGGCATTGCCCATGACTTCAACAACATGCTGGGCGTCATCATGGGCAACACCGAACTGCTGCTCGATGACTGCGCCCCGGGAACCGAAGCATACTTCAGCGCCGGCCAGATACGCGAGGCTTCCGAGCGTGCCAGGGACCTGGTCAAGCAGATTCTGACCTTCAGCCGCAGGGCCCGGAAGCAGATGGCTTCGCTCAACATGGCGCCGCTGGTGAAAGAGGCCCTGAAAATGATGCGCTCGACCATTCCGGCGACTGTCGAGATCGTTCAGCAGATCGACTGCCCTCACGACAACATCGTGGGGGATGCAACACAGCTGCACCAGGTACTCATGAACCTGTGCGTGAATGCCGAGCACGCCATGCACGAAAGCGGCGGCACCCTGACGGTAACCATGAAAAACAAAACCCTGCAGGACAGTGATATACGCAGGGACCAGCCGGAGCTGCAGGCCGGGGAGTTCGTGGAGCTGGCGGTGAGCGACACCGGACACGGGATCGAGCCCGACATACTGGACCGTATTTTCGAGCCCTTTTTTACGACCAAGGAGGTCGACCGGGGAACCGGCCTCGGGCTGTCGGTAGTGCACGGAATCATCAGAAACCACGGCGGCGCAATCGACGTCGAAAGCCGTCCGGGACGCGGCACCACGTTCAGGGCTCTGCTGCCGGTGGCGGTCGGGGTGGAGCAGGAAAAACATGAAGGGCAACGTGATATACCCACCGGCAGCGGCCGCATTCTGCTGGTCGACGACGAAGAAACCATGGTCATGATCGCCGAGCGAATGCTCAAAAAACTGGGCTATGAGGCGCACCCCTTCCGCAGCAGCGAGCAGGCGCTGGCAGCGTTCACAGAAAACCCCGACGCATACGACCTGGTGATATCGGACATGACCATGCCCCGCATGACCGGCAAAGCCCTCGCCCGCGAGGTGATGAAAATCAGGCCCGACAAGCCGGTTATTCTGTGTACGGGTTTCTCAGACCAGCTGTCGGAGGACGAGGGCCGTGAAATCGGCATCAAATCGTTTATACTCAAGCCGTATAAAAAAGAGGCGCTGGCGCAGGCAATCAGGCAGGCGATCGACCCCACACCCGCCTCATGAGACGCAGGCGGAAATCCACGTATTCAGACCGTCTGTTCGAGCGGCGCACAATGCAAAACTGTAACCGTGTTTCACAAACCGGCTCCGTCGTGGCCGTTGTTTTAGTTTGATGCTTGGTATTTTTTCCATGAAATGCAATAAAATATTCCAACAGAACGCAGCCGTGAGGCATTCAAACCGAAAACAGAACGTTTCAGGAGGGTACATCTCATGAATGCTGACACCATCAAAAAAGAGGCACGCACGGAAACGTTCGATGACCTGAAAAAAACAATCCGCGATCTCGAAAAAAGGGAAAAACAGCATGAGGCTGAACGGGTCCGTTACGAGCAGGCCATTGATGAGACGTCGCGCAAGCAGGATGAAATCAACGGTCTGCTGAAATGCGCGCGGGCGGTCTTAAGAAGCTCTTCGTTTGAAAAGACCGCCCGGGAAATATTCGACGTCTGCTGCGAGCTGACCGGCGCCCGCTCGGGATATGTCGCCCTGCTCGATGATACCGGCCGGGAAAACGAGGTGCTGTTTCTCGAGTCCGGCGGCCTGGAATGCACGGTCGACCCGGACCTGCCCATGCCGATCCGCGGCCTGCGCAGCGAAGCCTACAAAACAGGCACGGCCGTGTTTCACAACGATTTCATGAAGAGCGACTGGGTGAAATTCATGCCCGAAGGTCACGTCAGCCTCGACAATGTCCTGTTTGCCCCGCTGACGATCGACGGCAGGGCGGTCGGCCTGCTCGGTATAGCCAACAAGGAGGGAGGCTTTACCGATGAAGATGCCGTGCTGGCAACGGCATTCGGGGAAATCGCCTCGATCGCCCTGCATAACAGCAGAACGCTCGACAGCCTGCGGACCGCGCTTGCAAACATAAAAACACTGCAGGGTTTGCTGCCGATTTGCTCATCGTGCAAAAAAATACGTGATGATCAGGGATACTGGAAGCAGATAGAGACCTATATCCATCAGCATTCGGATGTCGAATTTTCCCACGGCCTCTGTCCGGAGTGCCTGACGCAGCTCTATCCCGATCTTGCCGAGGAGTACGAAGAAGAACAGAAAAGAATCGCGGGTACGGGTTTCGGTTCCGGCTCGTCCGGTCAATAAAAACCGGTCAACATGCAACCATCCCCTCGGTGTAGAGACGCAACATTTTGTGTCTCTACGGCCGATCCTACACGGCCTGCATGGTTTTACTTTTCCCGCTGCCCGCCGGGTGGTGCGAAACCGTAGGAGCTGCTTCAGCTGCGATCTTTTTCGCGGCCCGAGGCCGCTCCTACACGGCCTGCATGGTTTTACTTTTCCGATGCCCACCTTGTGGTGCGAAACTGTAGGAGCTGCTTCAGCTGCGATTTCTTTTCGCGGCCGGAGGCCGCTCCTACCCGGCCTGCACGGTTTTACTTTTCCCGCTGCCCGCCGGGTGGTGCGAGCATGTAGG
>CAZFIB010000074.1:0-19139 GCA_964518865.1 uncultured Thermodesulfobacteriota bacterium | reverse complement strand
TCAAAGTACGTAACAGGTGGGTTCCGCTTCGCTGCACCCACCCTACAAAAAAAAAATTTGCGTAAAGCCGCCTTGGGCGGCTCACGGTTTTGAAATCCGCTTTGAGCGGTTCACGTTTTTCAAGCCTCCGGCATTGCCGGAGGTGTCTGACTGCTTGCTGCTGTAAAATAATGGAAATCACAGGAGATATGCGATGAAAGGGTATATGGGATCTCTCTTGCGTGTCAACCTCACGACAGGCACGACTGCTGTAGAGCCGCTGCCCGAGGATCTTGTCAGAAGGTTTATCGGCGGTCGCGGTTTCGGTGCAAAAATACTGTTCGATGAACTTGCACCGGGAATCGATCCGCTTGGTCCCGACAACAAGCTTGTTTTCATGTGCGGCCCGCTGGCGGTGACGCTGGCCCAGTCATGCAGCCGCTGGATCGTGAGCACCAAATCGCCCCTGACCGGCGGGCTCTTCAGGGCCTGCGCCGGCGGGGGATTCGGGGCGGAGCTGAAGTCGGCCGGCTATGACGTGCTGATCGTCGAAGGCCGTGCAGAAAAACCGGTGTACCTGCAGATTCAGGACGGAACCGTCGCGATACGGGACGGGGCCGCCCTGAGCGGTTTGACGACCGATAAAACAGCCGCCGCAATACGCGACGAGCTTGGCGACAGGAAAATGACCGTCGCCGCCATCGGCCCGGCAGGTGAAAAGCTTGTCCGCTTTGCGGCGATCGTGGACGGCCGCCGCACGGCGAGCCGCGGCGGCGTCGGCGCGGTCATGGGGTCCAAAAACCTGAAGGCGGTCGCGGTGCGCGGGACCGGACGCCCGGAAACAGCCGACCGCGAGGGGCTGCTGGCAATCACCCGGCAGCAGGGAGCGGTTGTCAAAAACGAGCCGCGGCTGCAGGGGTTCCGCCATATCGGGACGGCCGCGGCTGTCTCTTACACGCACCAGATCGGGCTGTACCCGGTCAGAAATTTTCAGGAAGGCGTGTTTCCCGAGGTCGACGGCAATCTGACCGGAGCAAAGTTCGATGAACTGTTTGTAAAAGACGCCCACTGCCGCAGCTGTCCGATTCACTGCGGCAGCATTGTGAAAGTATCCGACGGTCCCTATGCCGGCGATGCGGTCGAGGGCCCTGAGTATGAAACGCTGTATTCATTCGGCGGCGAGCTGGGTAACGCCGATCTCGGCATGGTGATCGAGGCCAACCGGATATGCGACGACTACGGGCTGGACACAATGTCGGCGGGCGCTACCATCGGCTTTGCCATGGAGTGCTGCGAGAAGGGGATTCTTTCAAAAGACGAGCTTGGCGGCCTCGACCTGACGTGGGGCAATCACGCGGCGATCATAGCGCTGCTCAGAAAAATATGCACGCGTGAGGGCATCGGCGATGTGCTGGCCGAAGGAAGCCGTGAAGCCGCCCGCAGAATAGGGAAGGGCGCCGAGCGCTATGCCATGCAGGTGAAGGGGCTGGAGCTTCCCGGGTATGACCCCCGGGGCGGCAAAGGCGCGGCACTGAATCTCGCCACCGCTTCCCTGGGCGCCAGCCACTGCCACGGCCAGTGCCCGCAGGAAATGGTCGGCTCGGGCACGGCCGACCGGTTTGCATTCGAAGGCAAGGGAGAGCTGTGCAAAATCAATCAGGACAAAGTTGCGCTGTTCGAGACCGGCGTTGTCTGTATTTTTCCCATGATGTTCCGCCTGATCGATTTTGAAAGCCTTGCCAAGATGCTGTATGCGGTGACCGGTATCGAGGAGTTTAAGGATGTCGACTATATTACACGCGTCGGCGAGCGGATAGTCAATCTCGAACGCGCTTTTAATGTGCGCGAGGGTTTCGGGCGCAGCGATGACGAACTGCCGCTGCGCTTCCTCGAGGAGAAGCAGGCCGAGGGGCCGATCACGGGGCAGGTCGTCGAACTTGAGCCGATGCTTGAGGAGTATTACCGCGTTCGCGGCTGGGACCCCGCAACCGGCATTCCGACCCGTGAACGGCTCGAGCTGCTGGATCTGAACGATATAGCAGAACAGCTTGCATCCACGGGCAGGCTCGGATAGAAACCATCGATACGAAAGGACAGCAGTGGACAGGGAAACATTCATAACAGACTACCTGAAACCATCCGCTGACGGGCTTGACAGCCGCTTTGCCGTGCCGCTGCCGTCAGTGCCCGGCCTTTCCCGGAGCGCCGGGTTTATCGTGCAGGGCAGGCGAAACGATACCGTTTCCACCAATATCATAACGCTGTATAAAACCCCTGATGACGGCATCCGCCTCATCGAGGTTTATAAAAATTCCGAAGACCGAGAAAAAGGTATTTTTATCCGCCTTGTCGGCACGATGGCCCTGCGGCAAAAAGGATTTCCGTTCATGTTCCTGGATGCCGCCGTCTCAAACGTCAGCCCTCTGACGGCACAGAAAGAGGAGCTCGCAACGCGGGTTGCGGTGCACATGCCGCAGGCTGACAGCACCGGCAGGCAGGATTTTTTCGAACGCCTTTCGGGCATGGCCCATGATGCCGGCATTTCCTGCGGCACGCGCCAGATCGATGCGCTGCCCGGGTTCTGGGGCCCGCTGTGGAGTGCCCGGGCTGAGGGACTTGATCTTGATTTTATTGGCAGGCTGCGCGAAAACGCCTGGATTGCCTACAGCGCATACTGTGAGAGCATTCCGCCGCTGAAGGATTTCGACTATGCGCCCGTGCAGCACCAGATGGTATACAACAACGCCCGCGCGGAACACCGCCTGTTCGAGCGCATGGGCCTGTCGGTTCCGGCGGAAGCGCAGGCGGCGTTTTTCTGCATTCTGTCGTTTACCGAGTGAGGTTGTCTTCAGCAAAGCAATGTATGCATAATGATATCACGACAGCTTGTTCTGCAGGAATGCAGGGCTGTCACAGACAGGAGGCTGTATGGAACCCGGATTGACATTTGAAGATCAGCAGAAACAGGCACGCTATTTTCTGAACAAGCTCACTATTCCTGTGCGAGAGCTGAGCCGCGAGGAGCTTGAACAGGAGATCGCCGAATTTCTGAAAAACCTGCAGTGCTTTTCCCTGGCGACCGTCAACCCGGACGGCACGCCGCATCAGACGCTGCTCGACTATGTCAGCGACGGCCTGACGATCTACACCGCAAGTGCCGGCGGTGAAAAATTCGTCAACCTCGACCGCTCGAACAAGGTGTCCGCCTCGATCGGGTTTACCGACGGAACGATCGAGTCCGAATACGGTCTGACGATCGACGGCATTGCGAATGTCTACAAGGCGCCGCATCCGAAGTTTCTGGCCGGGATGATGAAAATGAAGAGGTTTCTTGACGAGTGGTCGAAGTCGGTGCAGCCGCTCGAAGATGTTCTTAAAAAGGTCGTGACCGCCAGGGTGATAAAAATCACGCCGGAGCGTATGACCTATATGCACATGCCCCGCGGCATTCCCTGGATGCGCTGGGAAAAATCAGAATAAACATGGGCGGCTCCGGTGCCGGGGCAGTAAGATCGCAGGATATTGTCAATAAAGATTCCCCGGTTTTTTTGAATGGATGTAAACGCTATCAGGTGTGATTCACCAACGCATTCATGGTGCAGTGCGTCACCCTGAAAACAGGAAAAGCTGTGTTTTGCGATAACGACGGTACATGCAACTCAAAAAATAATAAATAAAAACCAGGCAGGAGGTTACATCATGAAACTTATGGCATTTGTCGGGAGCCCGAAGAAGAAGTCCAATACGGATTTGCTGATCGACAAAGTAATAGAAGGGGCGCAGAGCGCCGCCGACGTCGAGGTTGAAAAAGTGTATCTGTACGACGCCGATATCAAATACTGCACCGGCTGCGGCGTGCACACCGTTCTGCAGGGCGGAAAAGACTGCCCGCTGAAGGACGATATGCCGGGCATCCTGGAGCGCATGCAGCAGGCAGACGCCTTTGTGTTCGGCACGCCCAACCACGGCAGAACCATTTCAGCCGGTCTGACCAACTTTTTTTCCCGCATGATGCCGCTTCTGAAAATGCACGTGGAGCGCGACGATGCGGGAACCATCGTTCATGCTGAAGCGCGGCCACTCATACGGGATAAAAAAGCCGTAACCGTTATCAGCCAGGGTGATTTTTCACCATCGGCATCCGCTCTTGTGTTTCTCGTGCTGGATGCCAACCTGCGCGACTTTCACCTCAAAAAAGTCGGTGAGGTTTTCAGCGCGGGCAACCTTATGAAGGCCGCTGTTCAGGAAAAGCCCGACGACCTGCAGAAGGCATTTGCTGCCGGCGTGCGTCTCGCAAAACCCTAGGGTGACGTTTTATGCCTCAGACTGTCTGCATTACCGGGGGATCCGTATCCGAGCGGCACAGGCTTGCCGCAGGTCTCATTGACGATCTGTCACAGCGCGGCTACTGCATAGGCAGCCTGCTGACCGGCGCCGATCAGCAGCCGGAGTTCGGTGAATCGGCTGCAGCGGTCGGAGAACAGGAAAGCCTCATCGTCAGGCTGCCGGCGCCTTCACGGCGTGATGCCCGGAGCGTTCCGGAAGGGGCGCTTGCACGATGTCATCTGTTTGTCGCAGACGGTTTCCTGCCGGGCTGCGACCGTATCGCGCTGCTTGACGGCGGTTCCCTGCCCGACATGTCTGCCGACAGTTGCCTGAAGGCAGTGATCGGTAAAAAAGCATCGACGGAACTGCCCTGCTTCGAGCCCGATAACACGGCGGCATTGTCTGATTTTATTGTTTCACGGTACCTTGCGCCGCGGATTTCCACTGCAGTACTGGCAGGCGGTAAATCGAGCAGGCTGGGCCGCAACAAGGCGTTTCTGGAAATTGAGGGCAGGCCGGTCATAGACCTGCTGCTTGAGCGAATTCCGGCTGCGGCGCAGCCCGTTCGGATTATCACCAACAGCCCCCGGGACTATGCGGGGCTCGGCTGCGCGATTGCACCCGATATCCGGCCGGGATGCGGACCGCTTTCAGGCATTCACGCTGCCCTGAGCAGCGTCGACACGGACTATGCTCTGGTAGTGTCATGCGACATACCGCTCATGCATACGGCGTTGCTCGAGCGCCTGGTCCGGTCTTCAGCCGGTTTCGACATCACCATCTTCAAGCACCGCCAGTTCGAGCCGCTTTGTGCCGTGTACCGCCGCACCTGCCTGCCGGCGCTCGATGAACTGATCGACCACGGCGACTACCGCATTATCGACCTGTTTGCAACCCTGTCGGTACAGGTGCTGCGGGTTGCAGACAATGCCGCGTTTCGCAGCCTCAATACCGAGGATGACTACCGGCAGGTGTGCGAGGAGTATGTGAAGAATCAAAAGGAGGGAAAAACATGAAACGACACGGTGTTGCTACAGCGGTGGTGCTCTGCCTGCTTTTTGGGGGCAGCTCTGTTTTGGCAGGAGTGCAAAACCTTATCGTGGAAGAGGCCCCCGCAGCGAAATTTACCGGCACCTGGTATGAGATCGGGCGGGGAATAGGCCGGACATATCCTGAATATATTATCGAGTTCGGCCGGACCATGAAAACAGTGCTGCTTTTTGCAGGACCCGGCAACGGCTGGACCCCTGAAGTCTATTATGAACAAACCGGCGACCTTATTCCGCAAAGTGTCAAAGATCATATGCAGGGGCTGGCCATGGGTCTTTGCGAGTCAAGCATCCTGAGCTATGGTGCGGCCTGGGACCTGGTGCTCACGCAGAATATGGCTATCGAGCTTTTGAATATGTCTACAAACATGGAATCCATACCTGAGGTTGTCGGCTGTACCGGGTTTGCCGTTTCATCTCCGGCAGGCAACTTTTTATGTCACAATACAGACTCGCAAAGCGGAAGCGGTGACAATATAGTCGTGATTATGTACTGGGAACCGACAAACGGCGATTATGCCTATATGACCATCGATCCGCCGGGCTGGGCCGATGTGGGTTTCGGACGCAATGAAATGGGCGTGGCAATAACCACCAATGCGGGGCGGCCGAATACCGGCAGGCCCGCTGTGGGCCTTTACAGCACCTTTATGCAGCGCTATGTTATGGAGCATGCCGCAACCCTTGATGAAGCAGTCGAATACTTCGAAACGCACCTTGCAGAGGGCAACAGTTTCGGTACGAGCGGAGCGTTGATTCACATTATGGATTTCAAGGACGGGTCAATGGCAAAGCTGCAGCTTCGCTCGGAGGCTCTGGAAGTTACCTACGGGAGCGAATCGCCGTCAGGGGCAACCTACATAGGCTCATCTAATTATTTTGTCGGTGATTTCAGTCCTGATCAGGATTATTATAATGAAAGCTGTTTCAAGCGCTACGAGCGCCTCATGGAGCTTATAGAGCAGACCGCGGTATTCGATCTCGATGCATGCTGGAGGATCCTGAGCGATACCGACGGGGGTGAGGCCGGCAACAATACAATTTCCAGAGCGGGTGATACCAGTGCCACCACCTTCGGTCATATATTCACCGAAGACGGCATCTCTTACACAATGGGGCCGCCGCACCTCTATCTGGACGCCTTCGACAGCCCGGCCCGTGTCGGATTTGATGATATTGCGACGTCGAACCTTGCGCATTTTCGGGCATCACCCGGCTGCCGCCGGATCACCATAACCTGGGATATCGAGTCCGAATCGGACATCCAGGGGTATAATCTGTATCGTACCGATACACAGAACGGCACATATCAAAAAATAAACGATTCCCTTATTTTGGAAAAGACCTGCACGGACCGCAGACTGACAAACGGAAAGAGATATTACTATAAGCTGGAAACGGTGAACGCAGACGGCACCTCGGGCATGTATGGAATCGTCAGCGCAACCCCCCGACTGGTCTATCTTCTCCGGCAGCCTTACGCAATACCGTGTGCCTTCTGAAGTTCATCCAGCAGGCGGTCGGGTACGTTCAGCCCGCCTCTGCCGGTGCCCAGGTCGATATCCTTTATGGTGGCGCCGTGAAAGTCGCTTCCGCCGGTCATGAGAAGACCCAGCCTGCGGGCAAGTGTGCTGTAAAGCTTTGCCTGTTTGGCGCTGTGGTCTGAATAGTAGACTTCAATGCCCATCAGGCCGAATCCTGTCAGCTTTTTCGCATATTCCTCCAGCTCTCCCGAGCTGCGGCAGGCAAGCGTCGCCGGGTGGGCAAGCACCGGAATGCCGCCTGCCTCACGGATCAGCTCAATGGCGGCCCGGGGCTGGAATCTGAATTTATCCACATAGGCAGCGGCGCCTTTTTGAAGATAGCGGCCGAATGCCTCTCCTGCCGACTTCACAAAGCCCTTGTCGACAAGCACGCGGGCAAAGTGCGGCCGTCCTATCTGACCTGTCTCGGCGACTTCAGCTACTTCTTCGATTGTTATCGGTATGCCGAGCGCCTGCAGCTTCTGTATTATCTTCGGATTGCGCTCGTCCCGGGCATCCTGAAGAACACCGACACCTTTCAGGAAACGCTCATCAGCGTGGTTTATATAGTAGCCCAGAATATGCAGCGTACTGCCCGGCAGGTCGTCGGTTTCGGCGCTGATCTCTATGCCCGGCACAAACATGATACCGAGCGAAGCGCTCGCGTCGATTGCTTCCTGCAGCCCCTCGACGGTGTCGTGGTCTGTTACGGAAACCCCGGTAAGCTTTTTCTCGGCGGCATAGCCGACAAGCCCGGCGGGTGCAAGCGTGCCGTCGGAGGCGGTTGTGTGCGTGTGCAGATCAATCATTGCGTATGCTTCTCCCTTCCATGTCCTGCGGCACGGGCAGGCCCAAAAGATCGAGGACGGTCGGTGCTATATCATAAATGCTGAAACACCCGCAGTGCTGCTGCGGTGCAAGGTTTTCGGGGTCGAAGAGAATGCAGATGCCGTCTTCAGTATGATTGGCATCGTCGGGGCCGGTGTCGTTTTTCAGCGTATGCAGCGAATCGTGTCCCACGCTGCCGATTGCCCGCCAGGCGAGATCGCCGATATAGATGATGAGATCGGGAGCCGTACCGTTGACCTCGGAATAAATATCCTGCGGCCGGTATGTCCGGACAGCGAGGGGGCGGCCGTTGGGGTCGGTGAGCCCGCCAAGCTTTCCGGTGATCTCCTGCAGAACGGTATCTGCCTGTTCCGGCTGTACCGAGCCCTGCGGCTCGCGCCCCTGCAGGTTCACATGCAGCCGTGCGCAGTATCCGCCTTCCGCCCAGGCACTGGTTGTGCGCCAGTCAACCGGAACCTTTGTCAGCGGCACAGGTTCTTCGGGCTGTTGTGAAAGAGCGAGGTAGCCCTGCTTTATCAGCCAGTCATTGATGCAGAAACCTCCCTGCATCGCCTGGGCGCCATGGTCCGAGACGATCAGAACCGCCGTGCTGCTGTCGACCACTGAAAGAATTTCACCGATGCTTTTATCCACAAAGCGGTAGTAATCATAAATAGTATTCTCGAACTCCGATCCCGGTACATGTGCGGGATGGTCCGCATCCATGTATTTCCAGAAGGCATGATGCATGCGGTCGATTCCCATGTCGACCATCATGGCAAAATCCCAGGGGCGGGTGGTCAGAAAGTGTCTCAAAAGGCGGAAGCGCTGTTGTGTGATCGCACGGCACTGCCGGATAATTTCGTGCTTGTTTTCAGACCTGAAGTCATCAACGTCGATCAGGTATTCCCCCGCAACCTGACGGATTTCTTCGGCAAGCTCCGGCGGACAGGTATGCTTTGACGATGTGTCGGGCGTAAGAAAGCAGGACACCAGAATACCGTTGACTGCATGGGGAGGGTAGGTCTGGGGAACACCCAGCAGGATTACTTTTTTATTATGCCTGCCGGCGATATCCCACACCCGGTCTGCCGTGACGGCTGTTGACAGGGCAAATGTGTGGCTGAAGTAGTCATCGCTGCTGCGCAGCCTGAATCCGTAGCAGCCGAGGCTTCCGGGGGTTTTGCCGGTCATCATGCACGACCAGGCGGGAACCGTAATCGGCGGGATGCAGCTGTGCAGGGGGGCATGTATGCCCCGCTGCATAAGCGAGCGCAGGTTCGGCAGGGATGAGCACCATCTGTCGAACACAAGCCGGGGTGTCGCACAGTCAAGGCCGATAATCAGAACTTTTTTATGTTTCATGCAGAACGTCCGGTTACTAATGTAATATAACTGGCGGCCTTTGAACGAGGTTTGCCTGGATATGTTTGCCGATCCGGTATCGTATAGTATTTGAACATAAGTATATCACAGCTTCTCCCCGCTGGCGCGGAGAAGGTTGTGATGAGGAGTGGCTCGATTGCCTCGATCCGGGAATTGCGAAAGCCCCCTGCTTTATGAGAGGCCTGTCACTGCACAGGCCAGACCAGGCTGACCGCTGCCACGGCGATACCCCACAATATTAGATTGAGCGGTATGCCGACCTTCAGATAGTCGCTGAACCGGTAGCCGCCCGGCCCGTACACGATCATGTTGGTCTGGTAGGCGATGGGAGTGGCAAAGGATGCTGACGCCGCCAGCGCGACGATGAACGCGAACGGACGGGGGTCGAGCGACAGGTTTTCAGCGAGAGAAAACGCTATGGGAAACATGAGCACGGCGGTTGCATTGTTGGTTATAATAGCGCTGAAGCAGATCGTGATAAAGTACATGCCTGCCAGGATGCCGACTGTTCCGAAGCGGCTGAAAACGGCGATGATGCCGTTTGCCACAAACTCGGCTGCGCCGGTGGTTTCAAGCGCGCTGGTAATGCCGAATGCGCAGGCTATCAGCAGCAGCACATTCAGTTCGATGGACCTGCGTGCCTGGTCGGGGCTGATGCACCTTGTCAGCAGCAGAAGCACGGCTGCTCCGAACGCGCATACGAACATATCGATAGATACGCCGCGTGCCGGCAGGTACGGGCCCAGCGTGGCCATGAGTACCATGACGGCGAGGATGCCTATCGCCAGGGCCGATTTGCCGGATGCTGCGGTTTTTTCCTGAGGCAGCGCCGACACCAGATAGAAGTCGTGTGAATGGCTCCAGGAGCGTTCGAACGCCTCGGATGTCAGCAGCAGCAGGGTGTCTCCGGGCCGCAGTACGATATCGCCGATTTTCGACTGAATGCGCTCGCCGTTGCGGTGAACGGCGAGAATGGATGCGCGGTAGCGCGTCCGGAAATTGGAATCGCGGATTGTTTGGCCGATAAGCGGCGATGACGGCGATACGACAGCCTCAGCCATTTTGTCGATATTTTTCAGGTCCTGCTCTTCATCCGGACCTGTTATCGGTATGATTCCGCCGATATTTTGCAGCTCGCGTATTGTTGAAACCAGGCCGGTAAATATCAGCTTGTCGCCGCCCTGCAAACGGACCTTTGGGGCGACGGCGGTGATGCTTTCCCTGTTGCGGATGATTTTAACCAGGAAGAGCCCTTTCAGATGACGCAGCCCGGCCTCTTCGATGTTTTTGCCGACAAGCGGACTGGTGTCCGGTACGCGCATCTCGACAAGGTATTCCCTGCCTGAGCGGGCTGCGTTTTCGAGAAGATCCCTGCGGTCGGGCAGCAGGCGCATGCCGACGAATTTCAGATACAGCAGGCCTGCGACGGCGCAGGGAATGCCGGCCCTGGCTATTTCGAACATGGTCATGGACTTCATGCCGTGCTCGATCATCAGCCCGTTGACGATCAGCGTTGTCGAGGTACCGATAAGCGTGCACATGCCGCCCAGAATCGAGGCATAGGACAGCGGCAGCAGGTACTTCGACGGGGAAATGTTGCGGTCGATGGCCCACTTTCTGATCATGGGCGCAAACATAACCACAATCGGGGTGTTGTTTAAAAAGGCCGAGAGAAAAGCAACAGGGCTCACCACGCGCAGCAGGGATGAATCCCTGATTTTTTTGGTGCCGAGCATTTTCCGGAAAAGCCCGTGAAATGCGCCGGTATTTTCAATGGCTGCTGCGACCACAAAGAGGATGCCGACGGTCAGCATGCCCTTGTTGGCAAAACCCGCGGTCGCCTCGCCGGGAGAAACAATGCCGGTACAGACCAGCAGGCCCAGGGCGGCAAAAACCGTAATGTCAGGACCCATCCATTCACGCACCAGCGCGATGACCATACAGGTCAGTACTGCAAGGGTGAACCAGCCCTGCCAATCCATGCGGCAGATTTCCTTTTATGAATGTTAAAGTTATTTGTACTTGTATGGTGATTGCAGGCCGAAGGCGAAGCAGTCTCCATACAAAAAGCCGGACACGAACCTTCTGATGCAGTGTTACGGTAGGCCGGACAAAACTTTAGCGTGTCCGGCAATAATGCGGGCATGCATGTATCCTCCCGGTTCTTACTCCGGCCTACGATGTTTTACCTCTTTGTTTTTTTGCTTTTAACCTCTTCATTTTTTACCTTCACCCTGAGATTGCCTCCACCCTCCGTAGCACAGCTCCTGCGGAGGACGAGGCTTCATCCCGCATTCGCGGGATTCCTCCACATGAACATACGGTACGCCTTTGCTATTTTTTAGTGCACTTCACACTATTCCAGAGCATTTTTCTGCTGCCCGCCTAATGGTGCGAAACCGTAGGAGCTGCTTCAGCTGCGATTTTTTTTCGCGGCCGCAGGCCGCTCCTGCCCGGCTGCACTGTTTTGATGCCTGCCAGAGTACCTGCACCCCTATGTTCATTACATCAACAACCCCGATGCGGAGCCCCGGGGTCAATTGCTCGCCATGGCACATCGAAACAACATTTTTATAAACGGTTTTTCAGTTCGACTTCCTGTAGCTGTCGATCAATATTTTTGATACTTCAGGCCGTATAACGCGCGGGTCGGGAATTTCACCCTTCTGGAACATCTCCCGCAGAACGCGGCCGGAAATGGTGACCGGGTGCCAGCCCTTGTCCTTGTGAACATCGACAAGGCCCACATGCCCCAGTTCCTCGTAAAACGCCGCAAAGCCGATATTGACGTTTTCGATCAGCAGCTCGCCTTTGAGGTCGTCGAATTTCCTCTGCGCCTCCAGCGGATCCCAGATGTCCGAGCCGTCGTCATAGGGCGCATCGGCATGCTTGCGGCCGATGATGATATTGGTGAAGCCGAAGTTCTGCCGGTAGATGCCGTGCATAACGGCTTCCTTGGGCCCGGCATAGAACATTTTAATATCGAGCCCCAGCAGGATGAACTGATCGTTGATGTCGTAGCCCTTTTCGCGCCACAGATCGACGTCCTTGTCGCCGCCGTCGCCCAGCAGCCGGTTGTCCACCAGGGAGCGGTAGCAGTCCATGCGCGTTTTGGCATCGACATCGTCAGACTTTGTCTCGCCGACAAGCGGGTTCAGCACGACGCCGGTGAAAAAGCCCTGCCGCGTGACCTCCTCCATGCCGGCGACCATGGCATACTCATGAGCCCGGTGCAGGGGGTTGCGCGTCTGGAAGGCGACGATCTTTTCCCAGCCTTTTTCCCTGAACATGCGGCGCGTTTCAGATGGGGGCAGGATGTATTCGCCGAAATGGGGGTTCGGCTTCTGCGGCAGAACGCGGACCTCACCGCCCAGCAGCATGTCGCGCGGGTCGTCGTTTGCAATGCGCGCCCCGGGGTGATCGGTGCGGGGCGTGCCGTACACGGACTGGTTGTATTTCTGCTTGTCCCAGGGAAAAATATCCGAAATCGTCAGGATGCCGACCGTTTCGCCCTGTTCGGTAACTATGGCAACGTCCTCTCCCGTTGCAAGCCCTGCAGCATCTTCCTTTGCAACAGGAAACGCAAGCGGAATCGTCCAGGCGTATTTTTTGCCGTCACGGATGATTACTTCCTCATCCAGAACGCGGTTGTACTCCTCCTCACCCATCGGGCCGGTCAGCGGTGACAGGCCGCCGTCACCGATGCGGTTGAGGGTCGACAGGTCGGCTGTGCTGATAGTGTATTTTTTGAGGTTCTCGGCTTTTTGCCGCTCGCCTGCAACCTGCTCTTCCGGAACCATTCTGCTGACCGGCTCCTGTAATCCGCCGTGAACACTGTAGCTTCCCATATGATGATCCTTTCTGTCTGATGTCGCGGGCTGACGCTACATCTGAATGTAGTTGTTCTTCCTGAGAAAGTCTATAACGATATCCGCACAGGCATCAACAGCGTGAACGCCGGAGTCGATGACAAGCTCCGCTTTCAGGGGCTCTTCGTAGGGCGCGGAGATGCCGGTGAACTCGGGTATCTCGCCGGCGCGCGCTTTTTTGTAAAGCCCCTTGGGGTCGCGCTGCTCGCAGATGTCGATGGCGCACTGCACGTAAATCTCCACCATATCTTTTTCCTCGACAATCTCCCGCACCGCATCGCGGTCGGCGCGGTAGGGTGAGATAAAGGCCGTCGATACGATAACGCCGGCATCGACGAACAGCTTGGCGACCTCGCCGATGCGGCGGATGTTTTCCGTGCGGTCTTCCGGCGAAAACCCGAGGTTTTTGTTCAGGCCGAAGCGGATATTGTCACCGTCGAGCACATAGGTCTGGCAGCCCATGTCGAAGAGCTTTTTTTCCACGACATTGGCGATGGTCGACTTTCCCGAGCCCGAAAGGCCCGTGTACCACAGTATGGCGCCGACATTTTTATTTCTTCGCTCCCGGTCCTCGCGGCTTACCAGCCCCTGATGCCAGGTTATGTGTTTGCTTTTGGGTTCCGTCATGGTGCTACCTCCGAACTTAAAAAAATGAAGTTGAATGTCGAAAGCTGTCTGCGCGTCGCCTCTACAGCCTGTCCGTAATCGCTTTTGCGAATGCGATATCCTTTTTGATGCGATCCACAAGAGCGTCTGTGCCCCTGAATTTTTTTTCGCCCCGCACGCGTTTGATGAAGTGGATGGTAATGTGCTGGCCGTATATATCATGATCGAAATCGAACATGTGGGCCTCGATGGTGCGCCTGCCGCCGTTGAAGGTGGGGTTGGTGCCGATGTTGACGATGCCGCTGTAGTGTCCGCAGTCCGTATCAACGGTAACGGCGTACACGCCGTTGCCGGGGGTCAGGTCGCGGTGGCTGGGAGTGAGGTTGGCGGTCGGAAAACCGATACGGCGCCGCTTGCCGTGCACGACCCTGCCGGTGAGGCTGTACGGCCTGCCCATCAGTTTGGCTGCCAGTGAGACCTTGCCGGCTCCGATCAGCTCTCTGAGGGTTGTGGAGCGTACCGGTATGTTTTTGATGCGTATGTCGTCGATGACCGCAACGGTGTAGCCGAAGCGTTTGCCGAGCTTGTGCAGCAGATCGACCGTGCCTGTGCGGCCTTTGCCGAATGCATAATCATGGCCGATTATGATCTGCTGCGGGCGCAGGCGGTCGACGATAATATCCTTAACGAAAACCTCGGGACTTTTTTGCGCGAACGCACGGGTGAATTTTTCGAAAATCAGATAATCGATGCCCACGGCGGCGATACGCCGCGCGCGCTCTTCGCTTGTGGTGAGCTTCAGCGGCGCGTACTCCGGCTTGAGCACCTGCAGGGGATGCGGGTCGAACGTATAGACAGCAGATGCGCCGCCCAGAGCCCCGGCCCGGCTGATAGCCTCCTTCAGAATTTTCTGGTGCCCGAGATGCACGCCGTCGAAATTTCCCAGGGTGATTACGGGGTCGGGAACCTTGCGGGACTTGAATGCTCTGCTGCCTTTAATAATTTCCATCGGTAATCATCATTTTGGCGGTCGCCTCCGCGACAATATCACCGGCAGGGTTGTACACGGCTCCTTTTGCGTAGGCGATTTTTTTCCTGACTGTTTCTATGCTGCCCTCGCAGCGCAGCTGCTCTGATACCGGCGCCCTGTTTTTAAAGCGTGCGGTTATTTCACCGGTCAGCACCTGGAGGCCCCTGCGCGCGGCCGCCTTTGCCATGACCTCGTCAAGCAGGGTCACCAGAATGCCGCCGTGAACGATGCCGGCCCAGCCCTGCAGGTCCGGTCCGGGGGTAAAGACCGTTTCTGCCCGGCCGGTATCCTCATCGTAGGAAAATCTGAGGTGAAGGCCCTTCGGATTGTCGGTTCCGCAGACAATGCAGCGGTTGTTGTCAGAGACCATAGTTATCGTATTGAACCGTCTTTATGACGCTCGGGTCATGCCGATCTATCCGAACCCGACAGAATCATGCTTGACAAAAAGAATTGTTTATTGTAAATGAAATAGGATTAAATAGCAATCACTTATGAGCACCTATACGCCGAAGTGGTGGAATTGGTAGACACGCAAGGTTCAGGACCTTGTGGGGGTTCACCTCGTGCTGGTTCGAGTCCAGTCTTCGGCACCAAAATCAAGGACTTACACGCTTGTGTACGTCCTTTTTTTGTGCCTGAAGGAGCGTGGTCAACACTTTGGTCAACAATTGTCCGCAGTACAATTCAAAGAGCTTCACATCTGATAGCAGTTTACTACACACTAAATAGATTGCCTCCGGGCATTTTTGAACAGTCTGAAAAAAACGACTTTTTCAACGAACTGTTAGTGCTGATAGCGATACTGCCGGTATTGAGTGTTCCGGTTTTGACTGTTGTGAAGAATTAAAACTTGGCGTAAATTTTAACTGAAGTGAGTTATAAAGCTTCAATATGAAATTTTAATTTAAAGCTTCCGAGAATGGTATTCAGTGTTTCAAGTTGCGGATTCCCTTTCGGTGAAAGAATTCTATAGAGATGTTCCCTGTTTAATTTTGTTTTTTGGGCTGTTTTAGACATGCCCCGTGATTCGCAAACATCTCTTAGTGCAAGTAAAAAAACTTTCCTTGAGCCATCTTCTATGGCGGCATTTAAATATTCTGCCGCATACTCTGGGTCTTTCAGCCTTTGCAGTAAGTCCTTTTTGTAATCTTTAGTTAGCTGTTTTTTGCCCATGATTCATCCCCCTTCGCCTGGGTGCCCCCTCGGCGATTAACCTTAATTACTAAGAATCTTTTTTGCGGCTCTTATAGTCGAGCCAGTTTTTTTGGGCTATTTTAATATCTTTTTTTTGACTTCCTTTGGTCCCTCCGCACAATAGAATTATTAGGGTTTTTCCGTCATTTCCAAAGTAGAGCCGGTAACCGGGTCCATAATGAATTCTTCTCCCATGAACACCGTCACCAACCGGCTTGGAATCTCCATAGTTACCGGAACGGAAGTTTGCAATGGCAATATCTATTTTTGCCCTTGTTCTTGTATCTCTTATAGATTCTTGCCAAGCTTCAAATGGACATTCTCCTTCGGGTGTAACATAGTTTTTAACAATGATACCTTCATGTTCTGCCAAAATATTTACATCCCCTCTGTAATCTTTGTTGCAAACTGCACCCCTTACACCACGCAATTGTAGCTTTAAAGCTACATTGTGTCAAGGGGATTTTTGTACTGATAAATGTGGGAAAAAGGGTGCAAAACGGAGCAAAATCTTAGCCTTTATCGTCTTGCACCCAAAGGAAAATCATTTAGTTACATGAACTTCCCGGCTCCAGTCTCCCCGACGAATCGGGATCTTCGCGTTGCTGCGATCGGCACCGGAATCAAGGACTTACGCGTTCGTGCAGGTCCTTTTTTTTGTGCCTGAAGGGCGTGGTCAATAAAATGGTCAACAATTGCACGGGGGGCAATTCACATAGTTTCACATCAGGTTTCAGCTTAATACACATTGATATTACTACAATTGAATTTCGATACCTTTTTTCATATTTTGCAGCATATATAAGGCCCGTTCATAATCACTGCCCGGAAGGTGCCGGCACAGGGCCTCGACAAGCGTATCGGAATGTTCTGGAATAGTGTTTCGCTCCAGTATTTCTGTCACCGTCTCTTTTGTTTTACGGCTCATAATCGCAGACATGTCGATGCCGAGCAGCCGCGCTCCGGCCGGTTCGAGGTCGCCGCCGAGGTCTGTTATAATTTCTGGAAATTTATCGTACAAGCGTACGGTATTTCCCGCATGGGCATAATTGTGCAGAATAGCAGCAAGGTCTTCAGCATCTTTGGTCGGGAACTCAATATGCCGGTCGTCCCAGGCAATGATTTTGAGTACTGCCATGCCGGGCAGTGATGCTACGGGGATTTGCTTCCCTTTGCCGATAATGCCGGTCAGCGCATGTTTATGTGCATCCTTGAATCCGGTAACCCGCATTATGCATCCTTCATTATCGGGCCAGGCGATGGTTCCGTCCGGTGCCTCGATGCCGCCAAAAGGGATCATATCAACCGGCACTGCCCCAGCAAAGAGCAGGCGATTGTTTCGATTTGTGTCTCGGGTAAAAGAACCGTCTGCAATAAGGCTGCTTATGAAAGTCTGGTATGATCCCCAGTTTCCCACTGCAATGCCGATGTCGATATCTTCCGTTGCACGTCCGGTAATGCCGTACCCGCCCAGGAGTAGTTCTCTTACGGTGGCACCGACAAGAAGTATATCAAGCCCCAGCGTATAGGCTTCCGCCTGCAGGGCCGAAAGGCAGTCAATGAGAGTTCTGTTAATCCTGTTCGAGATGTCGAGCGATATACCGGTCATATACAATCCGTGCTGTTTCGATGTTTCTGTCGTTTTCTGTTGCCACGAGGTCCGCATAGACAAGCAGCGGTGGTGCAATCCCCTTGAAGTCCCACTGATAGTCGAAATTCCAGAATGCAGTGAGCAGCTCGACGTTGCCGTGAGCATCTTTCCTGAGTCGATATTTCAGCATCAGCTCATCCGCATTATTTTTTTCAGGTACATAGACCGTCAGGGTTTCAGGTTTCAGGTGCCGTGTCAGTATCGCTGCTGCCGTTTCGCCACCGAGCATGACGCCTAACCCCGCACAATCAATTTGTTCAGGCAGGAGAGGTTCTGTCGCAGTAAATCTGCCGAGGTATATTTTGGGACGCAGATCACGGGCGTAGGTGTCAACCCAGACGTTAAAAAGTTTTTTTGCATTTGCTGTTTTTCGGCCGCAGGCACCCTTATCCATCAGATACCCGAGCCGCTTTAAATCATGCATCACCCAGCCGACCGTGCCCAGGGCCACCCCTGCGATTCGGGCAATATCACGGTACGGTGCATCGGCAAGCCGGGGGTTACAGAGAAGCGCAAAAACTATCCGCAGACCTGCCGGCCGAAACGCCCGTACCGTTTTTGCTTTTGTGTCTTCAAGCTCCGTTTTTTTCCCGGTGACATACACAAAAAGCGGCGGGGCATCTATATATGCGTTGCCTGCTGTATCCATAAAAGGTATTTTGAGCATTTTTAACTGTTCCGCCTGTTGCGGGGTAACATAGCGGGTTACCAGGATTGCCGGATTGTCAGGGTCACGTAGTTGTTCTGCAATACGCCCGATTGCGGTCTGGGTAAGGGTGTCTTTTACCTCGGCATGCATAATTTTCTTTTCGCAGCCAGGCACTTCGATCTGCAGCGCTGCGTCTGGGCATACATCGCCTCGATTGTCCCGTAACGTTGTATGTTCAATGTGCAGACCGGTCACACCTTCAAACGCACGCAGTGCCTTTTGAAGCAGTTCCTGTTGTGTTGCCGCAGGGCGCGGTAATCGTTTCATGGTTTTTGCTCTGTTCGTCAATTATAATCGTACACAACTTGTGAACAGTTTATGGAAGTGAACGCATCTGAGCATTTGATTTGTTCATAAATACATATTGTACATATTTAGTGAACAATGTCAAATAGTGAACACCATGCTGGATTACAAAGGATTACAAAGTGTTACAAAGGGACGTTGTTAAGATGTTGAGTAAAGATATGGTTATGATAGAAGATGAAACATGCCCCGGACAGCGCGACTAGACAGCGAAGGATTGTTGCAGCATGTGATAGTGCGCGGAATAGAGCGGAACTTGTCGGTGGTGGAAAACGAACCAGTGCTATAAAACAAGCCGATTCTGACGAAGAAACTACCTTTGACCCCCGTGTGCTCGGAAGCAGTGATTTTGTTGAAAAGTTACGCCAAGACCGGCAACTGAGTTGCCGCTTGGAGCGGGAACTGTCGATAGCCGAAGTAGTACGGCGAGTCGCAAAACAGTATAATGTGCCGGTAGAATATTTGCGCCAGCCGCGGCAGTCCCGGACAGTTTCAGAAGCCAGAAGTCTGGTCTGCTACAGTGCAGTCCGTCAGTTGAAACATACTGGTGCTGCAGTTGCAAGATATCTGAATGTCAGTCGCTCTGCGGTAAGTATGTCGTCTCAAAAAGGAGAGCATATTTTTGCAGAGAGTTATAACTGAAAGTTGTGTTTGAGAGAAAAAGCGGTGTATCCTTTCGG
>CAZFIB010000073.1:0-19331 GCA_964518865.1 uncultured Thermodesulfobacteriota bacterium | reverse complement strand
GAGTTGAAAGGATCGCCGCCTAAGCTCCTAAACACAACATTTGACAATAGCTCCGTTTTCCGATACTATAGTATAGTGGTTGTTTATGGAACCTGCAGGGGCATGTCACATCTAAGTGGTACGCCTTTTGTCGGCGGCCGGTGCTCTGTCCCTGATAACTACCCGTAGTCAATGATCTGCGTCATGCAGCCAGAAAACGACAAACCGACAGGTACGACATCAGGTGCACAGAGCAAACGCAGGGTTCCTGCTGCATACAGGTTTATTCTGCTGATAGCAGGAAGCAGTGAGGCTCGCACATCCGATATAGCTTCAGCCCTGCAACGTCTCGCTTCGGATATACGGCGGACAACCGAATCCGTTCAGATAACCGGCTATGATCTTCGTATTGTGGGCCGGGACAAAAACAATTTTCTCGCGTGTCTTCGAAAAGCCGCTTTTTTCTTTTCCGACACAGGAAAAAACAGGTCTGCCGATCTGCAGGGTGGTGCTCATGTTCTGCAGGTAAACGGTGACGACTCCGGATATGCGGACTTGTTTGAGCAGGCGGTTCGTTATGCATGCGAACAGGCGGCGGCGGGTGAAGTGCTGCTGACTGAAACACTGCTGAACATACTGCCTGCAGAGAGTCATGACAGCTGTTTGCTGAAAGTCGATCACAAAAATCCTGATCGGAAACTGTATGCGTATCAGCCTGTAAAGCCCGGTGAAATGATCGCAGAGCCGGTTTTTGTGCTGCCGGCACAAGCGGTTGATGAAAAGCAGATGTGTTTTTACTGCGGTGTGTCGGCGCATACTGCCGGACACTGCCCGTCGAAACTGCTGCAGACGGCAGATACGCGGTTTGACGACCTTGCCGCCAAACCTTTTTCCGAAATAAAAAAAATGTACACCGACTTTTTTTCTGCGATCGTCGCTCCCCTGGGCACGCCTGAAGCCGACAAAAGATATGAACGTATTATTGACAAGAACAGGGACGATGGTTTCGTGCTTGCATTTCATGCTTTTTATGATGTGTTTCTTCCCTTTCAGCAGCGTTTTGTTCGTGAGATGTTCAAAGCGGAAAAGGTCCAGGAAATGCGCCATGACAAGGGGGGTACGCTGATGCTCGGTATGGACTGTCTACGCGTATCACGCTATGCCGAAGCACGCGATATTTTACTGCAGGTTCTCGAGAAAAATCCGAACAACTACCGGCCCCATGTCGCACTGGGGCTGCTGGAAATCGATACCGGTCGGCCGGAAAAAGCGTTATCTTCCCTGAAGAAGTCTTATGAAGCTGCGGGTCAGAACAGAGAGCGGTTCTATATACAGCTGCTGATCACCCGCCTGTATGAAATTGCGGGAGACATATACAGCGCACATGAAGAAGCTGCCCGCCTGATACGTGAACAGCCTGACTGGCATGCGGCGAAATACTACCATGCCGTATTGCTGGCACGGTGTGACGAACCTCAGAAAGCCTTAGATATAATGAAGGATCTTTTTGAGCACAATCCGACAACGTACCTTAAGCTGTTCTGCGATCCCGGCTTGCGTTCCTGTATAGATGAGGCTGCCTCGTCATTCAGCGCGGCCCTGCTGCATCTCAAATATATCAGCGACCGCAGTTATGAGTCGATTAAGAAAAAGATGCAGCACTACGATTCAATCCTCGACAGGCAGGACAGCGATTTTGCTTCAGCCTGCGAGCTGTTCAAACGGGCATCCGAACTGCAAAGCGACATGTGTCTTGCCGGTCTGACGGATATGCCGGCTCTGGAGACACGTATTATGAGCCTGGTCGACCGGGCGGTTATAAACCGTCGGCGTGCCTTACTTAAAGCATTCGATGCCTTGAAAAAAATGTATGTCGAACTCGAATATTTTATTCAGCACTATCCGTATCCGGCGGTCGTCACGAATCAGGATCGCAGCGTGTTTGACCGGTATGCAAAAGCACTTCAGGAATCCAGGTCGCTTATATCACGGGCCAAGTCGCAGCAGTTTCAGGATGCGGAAAAACGCCTCGGTGATCTGGAAAAACAGTACGACAGGCTGAAGGTCGTTCGCGGGCGACTCTCTGTTTTGCAGAACATACTGTTTATCGGTGAGTGCACGGTCCGCATGATCAGTGCCTTTGCAGCTTCCGGTGCGGTATGCATGATTGTCACGGGTATTGTCGTAGTTCTTTCCCGGCAGATTACAGGCAGCGCCGGTCAATCGCAGACGGGCGATGTAGTGCGTTTCAGCCTCTGGAGCGGGCTGGCGGGTGGTCTGCTGTTTTCAGCCGGATGGACTAAAAGCCGGTTTCGGGGGTGGTACCGCAAGCTTGTGCACTAAAAAAGCCCCGGTCCAGGCCGGGGCTTTTTTAGTGCAGAGACTGTGATCGATGTGCCTTATTTTTCGAGAGCTTCGACCACGATGTCGAGAATGTCTTCGACCTTCATTTTTGAGCCGGAACCATCGACACCGTCGATAAGGTTTGCCTCACACCAGGGGCAGGACGTGACGATTGTTCCTGCGCCGGTTGATTCCGCCTCCTCGATGCGCTCTTTGGCGGTGGAGAGAGCGAAATCCGGATAGGCTGATTTCGCGCCGCCGCCGCTGCCGCAGCACCAGGCATACTCGCGGATGCGCTCCATTTCGATAAGCTTGACGCCGGGAATGGCTTTGAGGATTTCACGCGGTGCATCATATTCACCGCTGACGCCGCGGTTCATGTCACGGGGAGGATCAAACAGGCCCCACTCTTTGCGCGTGCCTTCCCAGTGCTTGTGGGGTTCTCCGCGACGGCCGAGGTGACAGGGATCATGCCAGGTGATCTGCTTGTTGACGGCTTTATCGAACTTGAGCTTGCCGTCTTTAATGAGATTGTTGATGAATGTCGTGGAGTGCATAACGTCGTAGGGCAGATCCTTGGTGTCGATTTTCTGCATCTCGGCGTATTTTTCCATGAAGGTCATCGAGCAGCCCGGGCAGTTGGTAATTATGGTGAGACGTTTGCCGCTGCCAAGCCGATCGTCGAGCTCCTTGAACATGGCAAGGTTTTTTTCGGCGATTTCATGAAAGCTCTTTTTGTCGCCGACATTGTCGCAGATGCCGCCGCAGCAGATCTCCTTGGCGCCGAGAATGCCGAAATCGATCCCCGCCGCTTTCAGAATCGTGGCCGTATTTTTCGGCACCGAATCCATGCCGGGCTTGTAGGCATACGTGCAGCCGACAAAGTACAGAACGTCGGCTTTTTCGTCCTTTTTGGACAGGTCCTTGATGCCCAGTTTCTTGGCCCAGTTGGCGCGCCTTGTGCGCGGCTGTTTCCAGACATTGTCGTAGTTCATAATGCTCTGGATGAACTCTTTGTGAGCGGGCAGCGGGGCATAGCCTTTTTCGCAGGCCTCCTCGCGCAGGGCGTTGAGCACGCCTATGATGTCGAGGTCCATGATGCGCTTGCAGTTGATATCGCAGGCAGCGCAGACAGGGCAGCGGTAAATGACTTCCAGCAGGGTGTCCTTGTGGTCTTCCCAGTTGAGCTCACCCTTGAGCAGCCCGGTGGTGATATCGTTTTTCCCCTGCGCGGCATAGGCATCATATTTGCCGTATACCAGGGACGGGCAGTTTCGGGAAAAGCGCTGGCTCTTGATCTCCCACAGGTGGGACCACTTGCAGGTGGAGCACCGCTGGCAATGACCCGCATCGTATTCAACTTTTTCCAATGCCATGTTTGCTTACTCCTTTCTGAACGATTATTTATTTACTCCGAATCCATGGAAGAAAATACTTAGCGTACTTATGATTAACTATATATTAATAACACATTTATGCTGAATTTGAAAATAATTTTTTACATTTCAGACAACTTCACCGTACTGTCTGCCGGAAATTTTCCCGGCATTGCGCTGCTGCATCAATATAGAGAAAATCATGGTTTATATAAATAAATCTTTAATTTATTGATAAAACTATCAAAAACGGTATATGATACCGGCACGACGACAAGTGTCAGGATCGTGGAAGTCGTCAGTCCTCCGATGACCGCAAGGGCCATAGGCGCCCGTCCGGCACCGCCGGCCCCGAGTCCGAGGGCCACCGGGAAGACTCCTGCAATTGTTGAAATCGCGGTCATCAGAATGGGCCGCAGGCGCACCGGGCCGGCCTGGACTACGGCATCACGCACAGCCACTCCCTGCTCCCGAAGCTTGTTGGTGTAGTCGACAAGCAGAATCGAGTTTTTCACCACAAGCCCGACAAGCATCAGCATGCCGATCAGGCTCATAATGTTGATTGAATTACCGGTAATGAACAGAAAACCGAGTGCACCGATAATACTCAGGGGCAGGGCAAGCATGACCGTGAAGGGGTGTATGAAACTTTCGAACTGGGATGCCAGCACCATATAGGTTATGAGTACGGTCAGGAAAAAAGCAAAAACAAAAGCGTTTCTGGTTTCCGCCATTGTTTCGGCCTGTCCGGAAAATTCTGAATCATACCCCTGCGGCACGGTCTCTTTGACGATGGCCCGCGAGTCCTCTACCGCATCGCCGAGGGTTTTCTCGCCCTCGAGGTTTGCATATATCGTAATGCTGCGCAGGCGCTCATAGCGGTTTATGATGTCGGGCCCAACGCTTTCAGCGACCTGCACCACATTGCTCAGACGAATAAGGTCTCCCCGGCTGGTACGCACCAGCAGTCGGTTGACATCGTCGAACGTGATGCGCTGGTCGGGCTTCAGGCGCATGCGGACATCGTAGCTTTTACCGCCGGCCTTGAAATCGCTGATTTCGCGCCCGCCGATAAGCGTATTGATGGTCGATGCGATCATGCGCACATCTACCCCAAGCAGCCCGGCCTTGTCGCGGTCGATGCGCACCTGCACCTCAGGTTTTGTCAGCTCCATGTCGGAGCCCACACCCACGATGCCATCGATTGCTCTGAGCCTGCCGATGGTTTCCCGGGCGATGGACGACAGGCGGTTAAGGTCGGGTCCCTTGATTTTAAACTGAAGATCTGCGTTGCGGCCGCCCATGCCGCCGCCAAGGGCGGTAATGTCCTCGACAAATGCCACCATGCCGGGTATGTCGTTCAGGGCCCGCCGCAGATACGACATGATCGCCTCCTGGCTGCGTGTGCGCTCCCGGGCGGGCTTCAGCTGTACAAAGAGAAACCCCTTGTTGGTAACCGGGTTCATGCCGCCTGCCCCGATAAGGGCGAAGAGGCTGTCAAGCTCAGGCATGGCCCGTATGATTTTTTCACACTCAAGAAGCTTTTTATCGGCGCTCTCAAGAGAGGTCCCCACCGGACACTCGATGCGCACCAGGAAATCGTTGCGATCCTCCTTTTGCACGAGTTCAAGGCCGAGAACCGTAAACAGGGAAAGGCTGACGAGAAATATGGCGGTCGCGGCAGCCAGTACGAGCAGCCGGTGATCGAGGCTCCACTGCAGAATCCGTTTATATGACTGTTCGGTCGCGCTGAAGGCGTGTTCGAGCATTTGATAGAGCATGCCGCGCGAGGTGCCGATTTTGAGAAAGCGGGAGCACAGCATGGGGGTAAGGGTCAGGGACACGAACAGGGAAATAAGAACCGCTGCCGAAACCGTGACCCCGAACTGATAGTAAAAGCGTCCGATCAGGCCCTCGATAAAGGCAACGGGAATGAAGACCGCGACAATGGAGAGGGTGGCTGCTGTTGCGGCGAAGGCGATTTCATTGCTGCCGCTCCGGGCGGCCTGCACGCGGTCTTCGCCGCTTTCGGCATGACGGAAGATGTTTTCAAGCACGACAATGGCGTCATCGATGACGAGGCCCACGCACAGGCTCAGGGCCATCATGGTCATGGTGTTCATGGTGAAGCCCAGCGCATACATCACGCTGAAGGTGCCGATGATGGACGTGGGGATGGCAAGCGCCACGATAATCGTGCTGCCGATGCTTCGCAGGAAAAGAAACACAACCAGGGCCGCCAGCATGCCGCCGAAAAACAGATCGAACTGCACATCGGCGATCGAGTTTTTGATGAACTGGGAGGCATCATAGGCGATGTCGAGATTGACGCCCGGGGGCGCTATTTCGCGCAGATCGAGCATGGTCTGCTTGACGCGGTTGCACACATCGACGTGGTTGGACCCCGATCGCGGAATGATGCCCATGCCGATCGAGCTGATGCCGTTGAACCTGCCCACCGAGGTCATGTCCTCGGTGCCGTCCTCGGCAAAGCCGATATCCCGCAGTCGCACGGGAGCTCCCTCGCGATAGGCTATGATAAGGCGGTTGAATTCTCCGGCGTTGCGCAGATCGCCCATGGTACGAACAGTAAGCTCGCGCGTATCACTCTCGATTTTTCCTCCCGGGAGTTCGATGTTTTCATTGCGTATCGCACGCTCCACATCATCGGCTGTGATATGATAGGCTTCCATTTTGCGGATATCGAGCCAGATGCGCATCTCCCGTTCCTGGAGCCCGCCGATAACCATGCCGCCGACACCGCTCATGGTTTCCAGCCGCGGCTTGAATATCTCGTCGGCAGCCTGGGCAAGAATTTTTCGCGGCAGCTTGCCGTTGACCGCGATCCATAGTATCGGATGGCCTGCGATATCGACTTTGCTTATGACCGGCGGGTCGGTGTCGTCCGGCAGCAGGCGGTTGGCAAGCGAGAGCTTGTCGCGGATGTCCTGGGCGGCGATTTCGATATCCCTCTCGAGATCGAATTCGACCGTGACCCGGGACATGCCCTGCTGGCTGGAGGAGCTTATATGCTTGATGCCCTCGACGGAGCTTATGGAGTCTTCGATAACATCGGTCAGCTCTGTTTCCGCAACTTCCGGGCTGGCTCCTCTCAGAATCGTGCTGATGCTGACAATAGGGATGTCGACATTCGGGTACAGCGCGATTCCCATGCGGTTGCGGCTGATAAAGCCGAACAGCACGAGCGCCGCGATCATCATCGTGGCGAATACGGGGCGCTTGATGGAAACATCCGGTAGGAGCACGGGACCTGCCTGTTATGAAAGGTTTAACGTCTGTGTTGACCTACAGAAATAACGGTTTGTCAATCCCGCGAAGGTGCGAATGACGGATACTGATATTTTGTTGACAACCGGGCTTCGCTTTGTCGTGCTTCACTGTGACGGTATGATTGCCGCACCCTTCACAATGGTCATTTTTACTTAACTATCCTGACCGCCGTACCTTCGGTTATCTCGCTGCGGCCGGAGACAACGATATCCTCTTTGTCGGTAATACCCCGGATGATTTCAACCCTGCCGTCAAAACGCATGCCGGTTTCGATCGGCATATAGCGCACCGTACCTTCGCGCACGGCCATGACCAGCACGACCCCTTCACGGACTATTACCGCACTTTCCGGCAAAACAAGCGATGACCGGCTACCAAGCTGCAGAATTACGTCGACGTAGAACCCGGGCTTCAGACGCTGATCGGCGTTGTCAAACAGGGCCTTGACCTCGATCGTGCGGGTTTCGTCATCCACCGTGGGGCTGACATAATACACTGTGCCCTCGAACGTCTCACCGGGGTAGGCTCGCGTGGTGACGATGACTTTCTGACCGTTTTCAATCTGCCCCGCGTTTTTTTCCGGCAGGCTGAACGAGAGCTTCAGCGGCGTGGTGTCGACGATTTTCAGCAGCTCGGCTCCGACCTTGACGTATTCTCCCGGGGAGACCATGCGCTCGCTGACCGTTCCGTCGATCGGCGAAAGAACACGGGTGTCCCGCAGGGATTTTTTCTGTTTTTTCAGCTGGGCGCGGAGCTTTTCGACCACCGCCTTGTTCAGAGCCACCTGTGTCAGCGCATCGTCGTAATCGTTCTGTCCGATTACGCGGTCATCGTAGAGTTTTTCCATACGCCTGAGGGTCGTTTCGGCATTTTTCAGGCGGGCCAGGGATTCGCGCAGCATGGCCTCGGTTTCCTCGACGCCGAGGCGGGACTGCTCGTCATCGATCTCGAGCAGGAGCCGGCCCTTTTCAACAACGGTTCCCTCGTCGACAGAGAGCGCTTTTATGGTACCGGCGACTTCGGCGCCGATAACGACTTCCTCCTCGGGAAGAAACGTTCCGACCGCCTCGATCGAATGGGTGACCTGCTCTTGCACGGCGCGGGTGACTTCCACGGGAAAGGCCGTGTCGGACCCTGAAGCGGCCGGTTCGGTTTCCGCATCCTTTCCGCAGGAAGCCAGCACAAACACAAAACACAGTGCAACGGTAAAAAGAATATATTTCGGCATGAGAATGTATCGATCAGAGGTTAATCGGAGTGCTGGATTCTGGGCAAAATCTTATCTTCGATATTTGTCAGAATTTTATGCAGCAGCTCCTCAAGGGTCGAGATATCACGGCTTGAAAAATCGACGGTGATGTCCTTACCTGCTTCTTTCTGCATCTGCATCAAATTTTCTTTTACCTCCCAGGCTTTGGGAGTGAGGAATACCTGAATAACACGCCGGTCGCGCATGCTGCGCTTGCGCATAACGAGCTTTTTCTTTTCCATGCGATCGATGATGCCGGTAATCGTGGGACCGTCGCGCGACAGCCGCCTTCCGAGTTCGCTCAGCACGAGCCCGTCTTCGTTCCACAGCGTAAGAAGCACCTCGAACTGCGGCGGCGTGATGTCGTATTTTTTCATCTGAGACTCGAAAAACCTGCGCATGCAGCGGTGTATAATCCCGATGAGGTCATTGACGTTCTTGAATGATACGACGTTCGTATCGTTTATGCTTTCCTGCATTGCCTGTCCTTTGGTAGTGGGTGGTTACTGTTCATCCGGAGGATTCTGCATCACGAGCCCTTTTTCTTCGATGAGCGTACCCTTGACGCGCGCCAGGTTGGCGACAGCCTTGTTGTGCTGCGTCTGCGCCAGGGCAAGCGTGCTCTCGGCCCGTGCAAGCTCGGCCTGGAACTCGAGCACATCGTGAGTCGTGGACATGCCGACTTTGTATTTTTTTTCTTCGGCCTTGAGTTTTTCCTTCGACATCTTCAGCGAAGCAACGGCTGCATCGATGACCTGCTGGCTGGTCAGAATCTGGCGAACAGCGTCGCGCACTTCGTTGATGATGCCGGTTTCCTTGTTTTTCAGGCTGATGACCGATTGTGCGGCCTGTACCTTGGCCCGCGAGTGCTGGCTTTTTGCCAGACGGTTTTCAAGCGGAAACTCGATTTTAACGCCGACCATATAGCTGTAATGGTCTTTGTCGCCGATGCCGTCGTAAACATCGTCCCAGTGGCCTTCCCAGGGGCTGAGCTCGCTTCTGAAAAAAGCGCCGAACACGCCGCTGGTGTCCTGGGGGCGGCCGGCAAGACCGTTCGAGCCGATGGATCCGATCAGATCGATGCGCGGCAGGGTCTGGTTTCTGGAATACTTGACCTGGATGTTCGCGGCCTTGAGGCCGAGCTTGGCCTGCTTGAAGTCGGGCCGGTGCTCGAATGCGGTTGTAACGCTCTGCGTCAAATCGGGAACGATATGCTCGGCATCCGGGCTGTCGGTCGGTACGATGACCACATTCCAGTATCGCTCGTCCTGGTAGAGGTTCAGCGCGGCTTTCAAATTGTCTTCGGCCGATTTTACGTCAGAGCGGGCGACGATAACCTCCTGCATGCGCAGCGCGACCTCTGCCTCGGCCTGGTATATCTCGATCGGGGCGAGCGTGCCGGCCTCGATGCGTATTTTAAACTCCCGCAGCAGGTCCTCGGCGCGCTTCAGAGACTGCTCTTTGCTCTTGAGATCTTCGATGCGGAAATACAGATCCCAGTAATAGGACTCGACCTGGAAAAGAATGTCCATCACGTTTTTCTTGAATTCGTTTTCGGATATCGCCAGGTTCAGCGCGGCGATTCTGATGAGGCTCGTGCCGATGTCGATGCCGAAGTCACGCAGCAGCGGCTGGGTGAGCGACAGTACCAGCTCGCCCGAGTATTCGGGGTTGAGTCCCATAAAGGGGGTGTCGGTTTGATATTCCTCGTGCGACAGTTTGAGCTCGGCCATGGTGCCGGGTTTGAATTTTTTCTGAAGCTTTGCTTCAAAATCGAACTGTTCCTGGAATATTTCAGCGCTCGAGCCGCTTCCCATAAGCGCACTGCCGACCTGGCGGTTTTCACGGTACTTGCTGAACTGCGAGGTGAGCAGCGTGTCATAGGCCGAATTTTCACGCATGACATCAGTGGAGGCGATATCGGGCTGCAGGGCGGCAAAGCTGATATCGAGATTGTTTTTGAGGGCCAGACACAAAACACTTTTCAGCGGCATCTGTATCATATTGTCATCGATCAGCGGCAGCGACGCGGCGGTGGTATTGTCGGAAGCCGCAACAGAAGATGGAAGGATCATGGTGCAAATTAAAAGTGCTGTAGCAAAGGTGTGCGAAATCTTCATCAGGAATCCCCTCTTTGTTTAGCATACAATTGAATAGTACACTAAAAATTAAAATTAACAATAAATAGTATTTTGTCAAACAATATTTTTGATCATGAACTAATTTTGTTCACGATACAATATATTTTTAATAATAAAAAGTATACTATAGTTTAATTTGGTATATATAAGGATAAAAAAAAGCCGAAAAAAAAGAGCTGAAACAGCTCTTTTTTTCGGTATGAAAAAAATCCTGACGAACTTTAACGATAGGTTTCCATATCCCGGGCGATATCTTCAAGCCCGAGCTCGCTGAGCCGCTCGGCAGTAGGTATGCCCGAGTCTTTTTCCCAGCCCCGGAATTCGTAATACTGATCGAGCATGAAATCGAGCATCTCTTTAGAGATGACCATGCCCTGCGACGGGCCGGTTTTGATGGGTTCCTCCATGAAGCGCTTCGGGAGGGTATCGTGCTCACGCCGGTATCCTTCGCGTACGCCGAACGCACGGATGACGTTCCAGAGGCGTTCAGCGGTTTTCCTGCCCTCGGCGAGATCGATGTCCATACCGGTTGTCACACGTATGCACTTGACAAGATGCTCGGTAACATCCAGCGGCCCCCAGATGGCTTCCGGCAGATGACACACGATCATCGAGTCGGTCAATATGTTCAGGTGGTTAATGCGGGCCGTGTACTCCGCCTTGCCCTCGATGGTGTCGCGCTTGACAAGTCCGGTTCGTTCACCGGTGGGGCGGCTGTCATGATGACTGGCGCCGCGCGGTCCGGTGGCGTAACCGAGTGCGAACCCGGGCATGCCGCGGGCCGAGTGTCCCGGAAAGGTCATGCCCTTGTTCTGCATGGCGTACTGCTCGGCGCCCCGGCCGATTGATTCGGCGGCGCGCTTGACACCCTCCGCCAGCAGGTTGCCCAGGTTGTTCTGCCGAAGTCCGATGGTGCGGATCAGGGGAATAATCAGATCCGAGCGGCCGAACCGCAGATCGATGCCGTCGGTATCGCTGGTGGTCAGTATGCCGCGCTCGAAGCACTCCATGGCAAAGGCAACGGCAACACCGGCTTCTATGGCGTCGACGCCGATATCGTCGCACAGGCGCTCTCCGGCGGCAACCACGCTCAAATCATTGTGACCGCACATGGAGCCGAGCGAAAAAATATCCTCGTACTCGGGCCCCTCGACGCAGCACCCCTCGTACTGACCCTCGCCGACAATGCTGAATTTGCTGCAGCGGGCCGGGCAGGCAAAACACGATTTGTCGCGCTTGACAAGGTTTTTCCGCATGGTTTCACCGGAGAGTCCTTCGGCCATGGTGAAATACTCGTCCTGCCAGTTGTTGAAGCCCATGAGGCCGAGGGTGTTGTTGGCATTGACAAGCACCGGCGTTCCGTAGCGGGGCATGATTTCGGATGTGGACGGATTCGATCTGAAGCGCGCGAACAGGTCGTCCAGGAACGAGCGCATGGTGCGGATGTCGGGCACCTCAACCCCGCCGTGACCGCGGACCGCAACCGCCTTCAAATTCTTCGAGCCCAGCACCGCGCCGAGTCCGCCGCGTCCCAGCGCGCGGCAGCCGCAGATAACGCAGGCAAATCGAACCAGATTTTCGCCCGCAGGACCGATTGCCGCAATGTGCACCTCCTCGGATCCTAGCTCTTCATGCAGCGCCTCCTGGGTGGCGTGCGTGTCTTTGCCCCAAAGATGGGTTGCATCCCGCAGCTCTACATAACCGTCGTCGATGAGCAGATACACCGGGCTCGATGCTTTGCCTTCGAAAATGACCCCGTCGTACCCGGCGTACTTCAGTTCAGCGCCGAAATGGCCGCCGGCAGAGCTGTGAAAAAAAGAACCGGTCAGCGGCGATTTGGCATACAGCCCTATGCGCGAAGCCGCAGGGATACTGGTACCGTTGACGGGGCCGGTTAGAAATACGGCTTTGTTTTCCGGTGAAAGCGGATCGGTTCCCGGTGCCAGCTCGTCGTAGAGTAAGCGGGCTGCGAGCCCGGCGCCGCCGATATAGTTCAGTGTCAGCGAATCGGTCAGCGGAAAATCGGACCACGTTCCCTGCGTCAGGTCGACGCGCAGCAGTCGTCCGATATATCCCTTGTAGGTCAGCGTGTCGGTAGTCATTGCGGGCTGCTATCCTCCATCGAAGGGTATCATGATCGTTACCACATCCCCGTCTGCAAGCACGGTTCCCATATCAGCGGTCGATCTGTATGTTTTGTCGTTTACAAGAATCAGAAACGGCACCAGCTGTTTTGTTGCCTTGTCCCTGATCTGGTTATCGAAATCCTGCCCGTAGCGCCGGCTGAGCAGCTCGAACAGGCGGGTGAGGGTGGCGCCGCGGGGCAGCTCGATATCAGCCCGTTCGGTGCCGATGACATCCCGGATGTTTGCAAACGATTTAAGTGTTATTATCATTGTTTTCCGGCATGACCCCGCCGCAGCGGCTGTACCAGTCCCCGGCAACATCATCGGACAGAACAATGTTTTTTCTGTCACGCTTGGGATTAGCCTCGTCGAATGTTATGCAACCGACCGGGCAATATCGCAGGCACTGGGGTTTGCCTCCGCAGGAATCGCAGTGCCTGCTGAAAACAGGCACCGGAACTTCGGGGATGCCGACAAAGTGTACCTTTATTCGGGCCTTGCTGGGGATGAACTTCCCCTCCTTGGTCATCGAACAAGCAAGCTCGCACAGCCGGCAGCCGATACAGACATCGGGATTTACAGCCAGGAATTTTCTCACAACAGACAATCCTTTTTGTGGTGCTTGTTCCATGACTGAACAGGCAGGTACAAAGCACACTCGATTTGTATGGTTTTAAAAGATATTAATAATACCTGATTGTATCTTCTATTTCAAGTGTTGTGTGACGGGTGTGTGACGGGCTCTCCTGAAAAGGTTACGAGCAATTGCCCCCGGCCGGAGACCGGAATTATTCATGCAATGAACACAGGTACGTACTGAGCAAACCCGTCATTGCGCGTCACGCCCCGGCGTGATGACGCCCCGTCCTCCGCAGTGGCTTTGCCGCGGAGGACGGAGGCAATCTCAAAAAAATGGTGCGGTGTGTATGGAGATTGCTTCACTTCGTTCGCAAGTACAGTAAATAAAGATATGGTAAATCAATAACGTAACTTATGTTAGCTGGAACGTTTACAGTGATCCACGGTCGTCATGTGCGGCGGTTCCGAATCACCATCAGACCGGGAACGATACCCAGGGTCAGGAACCCGGCGCCGCCGGCAATCAGCGCTGCACGGATCGATGCATGGTCTGCATACCAGCCGAGCAGTGGACCGGCAATGCAGAACAGCAGACGCGTGCACAGAACCCTGATCGACAGAACCGTTGCCCGGCGGTCGCTTCCGACCAGACGGTTGATGCGGTCGGAAAGCACCGGCAGCATGAGTCCGCGCGCACTGTAGATCAGCAGAAACAGACAGCATGACCACAGACCGCCGAAGAGACCGAGCAGCACATACCCCGTGCCGGCCATGAGGAGCGGAGCAATAAGAATAATCCGCATTGAACCCGTGTGCCCGGCAGCCATGGAGGAAACGCCGACCGTTGCATTCAGAACAGTCCAGGCAATGCCGAAATACACAAGGGGCAGGCCTGCCTGACTGAAATAAGGCTGCACAAACCAAACAATCGTAAGGCTCGAGGCGAGCACTACCGAGGAATAGGAGATGAGGCGGCAAAGCTCCGGCGACCGGGCGGTTTCGGATAGAATTGTGAAAAACTCCCGCAGGCTGATCCCGCGCCGGTTTTCAAGGTGCACGGCAGGTTCGCGCAGGCTGAATGCGACCGGTATGGCGAGCATGAATATGGCTGCCTCAGCATAGAAATTTGTCCGCAGGCTTATGAGGGCCAGGAAGCCCCCGGCAATGCCCGCAAGGGCTTCGGAGAAATTGCCGCAGGCGGTCAGACGGCCCTGCTTTTTCAGATACGTTTCGGTTTCACCCGTATCGAGAAGAGAGTCGTATAAAAGGGCTGCATCAGTACCCGATATGAGGCACTGGCCGAATCCCAGCACGATCTCCGCTGCAAGAAAGCCTGAGAAACCGAATGAACAACTGTAGATTATAAAGCCCGCAGCCCCCAGAACGGTTCCCAGTATCAGGCAGTTTCTCCTGCCGATCGTGTCGGAGAGATAGCCGGAGGGCACCTCAAACATCACCATGACAAAAGAATATATCGCCTGCAGCAGCAGGATCTCAGCCATGCTGAGCCCGTTTTCACGGTAAAACAGCACGATGACCGGCATGATGAGCAGGAACCACCTGATCGACTGCAGAAGGTACAGCTTCCATATATTTCCTCGTACGGAAGGTCTGACCTGGGGTGATGTGCTGTGGCTCGGGTGCATGGATATTGGGTGTGGAGGCTGTACGGAATTCGGGTTTTTAGTGCTGCAGGGGAACCGTTAGCTCGGTATAAAGTCTATCCGCCTTCCGTAAGAACCAGTTCCCGGTTGAGGATACCCTGCGGAAAGCTCAGAAAGCGGATGCGCTGCGGCTCGATGCGGATGATCACCATTTCAGACTGCACCTGATCGATGTTTATTTCCTTGAGATCGTCGCGTTCGGTAAGGTTTATGGCACGGTAGGCGTCGAGATAGGCGTTGCGGTCAGTCTGCTCTATGATCTCTGCAGTACCCCACAGTTGAAGGCCGCGCACGGTCTTGAATCCGGCATAGTTACCGTAGACGCTGAAACATACGCTCGGGTTGTTCCTGATATTGTACACCTTGCCGCCGCCCTCGGTCATAATGTATACGGTCAGGTCACGGCTGCGGTAGCGCACCGGGGTCGAGCGGGGTATGTTGTCGGTACAGGTTGCTATCGTACCGATACAGTTTGCCGCGAGAAATCTGGTTATCCGGTCTCGCAGCTCATCCTCCGGGGGCCGCTTGACCGTTCCCTTCAGCACGTGTATGAAATCTCTTTCCATGGTATCATTAAAGGCCTGCTCGGCATGTTTCATGTCTTTGAAATGCATATAACCGTCCTCCTTATATCTGCTCCTGATCGCCGGCACATGAGGGCCAGCGCACGGTCAGAATGAAACTGTCCTCGAGTGCGGTCCAGGTATGGGCAACGCCCGCATCCCACACCACATAATCGCCTTTATTGACCAGAAGGACATCCCAGTCGCGTTCATCGTTTCGAAAAGTCAAACAAAAGCGGCCCTGTAGCAGAATCGACATGGTTCTGGCGCATGCGTTGCGGTGCAGGGAGCCTTTTGTCTCGCCCGCAGTATGAAATGCCCACTTCACCTCGACATCGCCGGTTGCGCGCAGGGGATCGTCCTGAATGAAATGACCGATAAACCATCCGCCGTGGCGCCGGACGGTATCCTCGTCGCCTGCATTGCCGGCACTGATGCCAGAAGGGCCGCTGCTCGTGTCGTCGCTCATTTTTTCCATTCGTAGCGGTTCATCGAAAAACCGGGGTTCCACTCTTTCAGAATAACCCGGCAGGGGTTGATTTTAATGATGTTGAGTGTTGCGATGGCCCGTTTGAGCATGCGCTCGTACTCGCGTTCGGAAAGATTTTTATGGGCAAGCATGGGTTTCATCAGCTTGCGCGCCACCTTGTCCATGTTCCATCGGCGGATCTTTGACCAGAACAGGCGCGGCCGCTCTTTGGCGGTTATGAGCTCGGCGGCACCGAACAGCTGCACGCTTTTCTGAAAGGCACCGTGATCGAGCGGCTGCTCATAGACAACGGCCGATACCTTCGGATTACGCTTGATATTGGCGATTTTTCCGCCGGGCTCGCCGTATATGTAAATCGTCATGCCGTCGTTGAAATACTCGAGCACGGTGGCACGCGGGTCGTTATCCGAGCAGGTGGCGAGCACCAGCGCGTTACGGTGACGGACGCCGCAGCTGTTTTTGCCGGGCCTGGGGTCGATCTGTCCCGAGGTGGCATCCAGAAAGTCGATGATGTCTTTGCGGATTTGTGCTTTGGTTTTCTTTTTTGCGGTCATGGCATCTCTCCCCGGATGATCGTAGTGACTGTCATTGCGAACGTAACGCGGCAGTCTTTCTTACATGATGCAGAATAATCATTACATCGCCGGGGCAACAAGGTAAAGGTTTTTTTCCTTCGGATTTATTTGATTGAACGCAGTCATCATGATGCGCAGCATCACACTGTATAAAATTAGGGACAGCGCCCGTTATTGTCCTTCGGTAAATTAGGGACAGCGCCCGTTATTGTCCTTCAAATTAGAAATTAGGAACAGCGCCCGTTGTTGGTCCTTCATCGGTCTTCCCAGTAACGGGCGCTGTCCCTATTTACCAAAGAAGGATGTCTCACCCCTGCATCTGCCGGATCAGGGCCTGCTCCGGATCGAGCGCGGGTATGCCGAGACATATCCGGTGAAGCCTGAACTGCGGCAGACGGCGGTCGCGGATTACCCCGGTCGTATGGCTGATACCCGTTTTTTTCCAGGAGCGGACCAGGCGTTTGAGCGTCACTGCCGGCAGTGTATCGAACAGATCCCTGTTGAGCCATCCTTCATTATACAGGATCCTGAGAATTGCGTGGGCGCAGTTGTTTCTGTAGAGGTCGAAACAAAACGTTCCCCGCTGAAATCCGCGCTCGATCGAATCGAAGTAATTCTGATAGTATCTGATTTTTGTTTGAGGAAAAGCGTTCAGCGCTGCATAGAAAAGGCTTGTCCGCTTCACTTCCCCGGTTTCGTACAGGTGAACATGGCGGTACGTGGGGGATTTCTCGTTCCAGTCATGCCAGCAGCCGTCGTCATACAGCCAGGTTTCAAGCGGCATGCGTGACACCAGAAAGCGCGAGCGCAGCTTTGCCGGGTCATGCAGCTGGTACAGGGTGCGGCCCAGGCACAGTGAGAGGTGACCGTGCAGGGACCATGTTTTTTTGTACAGCTTCATGCACGGGTAGAACGGAAACGAAAAGAAAAGAATAAAATTGCATTCTTCAGGGAAGGTGTCATCCCGACGGTGATCATTTTTAAGGGTAGCGGCGGACTGGTTCGGCATATCTCGCAGCAGTTCAGGAATCGTTTGCAGGCAGGTGCGAACCGGAAAACCATGCAGCGTCTGCCAGGACAACGGATGTTTCAATCCGGCGGTCGGGAATAGACCAGCAGGTTTTCAACCGGCGGTTTTTTTCCTGCTCATTGACGCAAGCGCACCCGTTGTTTTCATAAAAGCGGATCGCCCATACGGCAGCGGCCCACGTACCGATGAGGATCGGCTTTTCGCTCAGCTGTTCGAGATGTTGCAGCAGGGCGCTGCCGATGCCCTGCTGCTGACGGGCGGGATATATGCAGGCGTGCCGGATAAGCGCACCATCCGCCTTTTCCTGAAAGCCCATAATGCCGCAGAGACGACCGTCGTGCTCATGGCCCCGGAACAGAACACCGTCGCCGATTCCCGAAAGCAGCTCATCACGAGGCATGCAGGGATCATGGCGGCGATCATCGGGGATGGTTCCCTTATAGGCCTGCGCAGCGGTGTTTATTATGTCGAACAGGGTAGCAGTGTCCGGTTCAGTGCATTTTCGAATCATAGATACCTTACCGATAGCGTGGCGGAACCGGTACCGTGCCGTCATGAATTACAAGGGTATTGTATCATACACCGGTAGCATTCGTCCACGACGGAAACATGCGGTCGCTGCATTGAACGGTTCAGTAGGTCTGCTTCGTTATCTGGCCTGATGAGATTTCGATCTGCGCGCCTTCCCGGGTGTTCGGAATTCCCGATACGCGCAGGAGAAGCTGATACTCATCGGTAATGCCGTCGCTGTTCAGGTCGACGGCGGTATAGCTGATCCAGTTCTGAAAACCGGTTTTTGCAGCACTGCTCAGGCGCGAGCCGTTCATATTACAAACACCGGCCAGCTGATCCCAGGACTGGAACGTATCGGGAAATGAACCGAGAGAGTTTGATGTTGCATAGCTGAGCAGGGACGCCTGAATGGAATGGGCGGATGCAAGGCAGGAGGCGATCGCGGACTTCTGTCTGAACGATCTGAATGTCAGCAGAGCTACTGCTGCCAAAATACCGATAACAGCCACAACGATCATGACCTCTATCAGGGTGAATCCGCCGGATCTGCTGTTACGGAAAATCATGAGCCGCCCATTGAACTGTTTGCGGGTATGCTGAAACTATACCCCGGGGTTGGGATAGTGTCAAAATAAAAGACACATATGTATTGTGTATTGCGGCTCAGCCGTGAAGACCTTTATTGACGGTATTGACCGGTAAAAAATCATTCATCACACTCTGCGTCCTCTGCGAATCCGTGGTGAAAAAAAATAAATATCGTCGACCTGAGGGCCCGGATTACTACTGTTGCTTTGGTTTGCGAAACGAGACAATGACCCGGATTGTCCAGAGCACCGTATACAGCATAAAGAGGATAAATACCGGAAAAAAAAGAGCTTCGTTCAGCCTGACCGGATGTGATAGGTTTGCCTGAATCGTCAGGTACGTCACGAAAAGGAAAAATGCGAGCAGGGCGGTACCGAACTCGAACATGGTGTTTTCGAGTTTTCGAAGTGCTGTTTCGCGGTTTTTATCGCTGAGCCAGTAATCGCGGTTGGGCAGGTTGATATATCGGGCAGGGATTTTGTTGATAATGCGGGGCATGAAATAAAAAACAACAAACAGAATTGTCTGGAAAACGGATAACAGTATCACATGGAACTCACGCGATGCCCACCCGTCCGCTTTTCCGCCCCGGCCGAAGTGAATGGCCACCTCATCCGGCAGCACGAACAGCGACCACACATTCAGCAGCATAATAAGAATATAAAAAAGTATATAGCAGGTGCGCATGTGTTGTTGTGTCGATGGTCGGTACGTAATTTTTACTTGTATGTTAAGAAACGCATTGTAAATACTATTTTATACAAAAAAACAGCAGTAGGGTGGGTGAAACCCACCGTTTACGGGCCTTGAAGATGTAGTTTGCA
>CAZFIB010000072.1:0-19436 GCA_964518865.1 uncultured Thermodesulfobacteriota bacterium | reverse complement strand
ATGATCGACACAAGGATATGCTGAATGCTGCTCAGCCCCTCCATGTTGGCGATCAAATCCTTTATCTGCTCCTGCTGCTTCATGGAAAGCTCCAGGATTCTCAGCATCTGTTTCGAAAGATTGTCATCCATGCTGTCGCTCCGGACGTGTGCGGTGTTAAAAAAACATGCTGCCCTGCGTGTGGGGCAGGGCAGCATGAGACTGATGGGAGCAACACTACTGACCATCTGTTAAAAGAGTATGCAAAAATCGGTTAAAAAACCACGTAGCTGGAATGAATCAGTATTTTGTGAATTCTCCGTCAAGATCGTCGCCGTTACCTTTTTCGCTCAGGGCAATCCGGACACCCGTGTCACCCGCATCAGCTTTTTCCGGCTGCGCAGCCGCAGCCCCGGCCTTGTGTGATTGTGAAGCATTACCTGCGCCCGGAGAAGCTAAGCGCTTCGTCTGATCGACCCTGGTGTGCGTCTGCTCATCGCCTATTTTAAAGAAGGATATGATTTCCTGCAGCCGCAGAGACTGATCCGTCATCTCGGAGGCGCTGGAGGCCATTTCCTCGGCGCTCGAGGACATGTTCTCAGAGCTGGAGGACATTTCCTCGGCTGCAGAGGCATTCTGCTGGGTAACCTGGTCGAGCTGCTGAATGGCCTTGTTGATCTGCTCGGCCCCGGAGTTCTGCTCATTGCTGGCTGCGCTTATCTCCTGAACTAGCTCGGCGTTTTTCTGGATGTCGGGGACGATCTTGTTGAGCAGCTCGCCGGCTTTCTCCGCTATGGCCACACTCGAGGTCGACAGCTCGTTGATCTCGGCCGCCGCCCCCTGGCTGCGCTCGGCAAGCTTTCTGACCTCTGCCGCGACAACGGCAAAGCCCTTGCCGGCATCGCCGGCCCGGGCCGCTTCAATCGCGGCGTTCAGGGCCAGCAGGTTGGTCTGGCGGGCGATTTCCTCGATAATGGATATCTTGTCGGCGATCTGCTTCATCGCGTGTACCGTATCATCGACCGCTTTGCCGCCGCTCTGGGCATCACCGGCCGCCTGCAGAGCGATCTTCTCGGTCTGCAGGGCATTGTCGGCGTTCTGTTTGATATTGGCGCCCATCTGCTCCATAGAGCTGGAAGCTTCTTCTGCAGAGGCGGCCTGCTCTGTTGCGCCCTGGGAAAGCTCTTCTGCGCTGGAGCTCATCTCCTCACTTGTAGCAGCGACATTGTCGGCCGCCTGCTTGACGTTTTCAGACATCATCTGCACATGATCGGCTCCATCCTTGACACTACCGACAACATCCCGCAGCTTGACGATCATTTCTTTCATGGCCCCGGCCAGCAGGCCGACCTCATCCTTTTGATCGACATCGATTGTGGCCGTCAAATTGCCGGAGGCGACTTCCCGTGCAAAGGCAACGCCTTTCACCAGCGGGTTTGCAATGCTGGTGCCCATGAAAAACGCCAGCAGCCCCACAACAGCTGCTATGATGATGCCGGCTATGACAATCGAGGTGACAAGCCGGTTGATCGGAGCCTTGACCTCGGCCTCATCGATCTCCGCAAGCAGTGCCCAGGTCACACCCCCGATATTGACCGGCGAGTAGGCCGACAGCACCGGATTGCCGTTATAGTCTGTGATGACTTTTGCATCTGTTTCACCGCTCAGGGCCTGCCTGGCCGCCTCCGTGTCCACACCGTTTTTCTGAACTGTGCCGGCAAAGGATGCTTTCACCGAATGACCCTGCGGATCCAGGAAGGAATCGGAACGCATGCGGTAGTCCGGCCCCACAAGGTAGGTCTCCCCGGTCTCGCCCATGCCGTCGCGCTGCTGCATGACGCTGTTGATTGCCTCGAGAGAGAGCTGCAGGGCAACGATCAGCTCGACCGTGCCGTCGTGCAGCACGGGCTGTGCGATGAATGAGGCCGGTTCTCCGTTTGACGGGGCATAGGGCTCGAAATCGGCGATGCCGAATTCTTCCGTTTGCAGCACCCTGCGCACCAGCTTGCCGAGCCCCGAGTCGGCGTATTTGCCGTCGACCATGTTGGTGCCGTAATCCGCCTCCCGCGTGACCGTGTAAAAAACCTTGCCCTCCGGATGTATCAGAAACAGATCGTAGTAGCCGTATTTTTCAATGTACTTGGCGTAGAAATCCTTGTCCTCGCCCTCTATTTTCGGGGCAATGATCTCTTCGAGGTCCATCTTCGAAATGATTCCCCAGTGCAGGCCCTCGACCGCAACAGGATCGGCTGAAACCGCCACGAGATTTCCCGAACTGTCGGTGTATACCCGCTGAAACTCCTGCATATCCCGCATCAGCTCGTCGATGTATGCCGTGCTGATCTCATAGCCGACCACATAGCTGCCGTTGCCCATGGTCAGCAGATCGCTGCGGAATGCGGTTCTGCCCTCGTGCCTGCCGACAAGGTAGGTCTCACCCGTTCTGCCCATGCCGTCGCGCGTCTGAACGATTTCGTTTATTTTGTCGATGGGGATCTGCAGGGCGACGTATCCCTGCAGGCTGCCGCCCTCATCGCGCATCTGCGCCATCATGAATCCGGCCTGCGCGCCGCCGGAAGGGGAATAGGGCTCGAAATCGGCAACCGCGATGTCGTCGGCCCCCATGTCCTGCGCCTGTGCGAACGCATTGCCGAGCCCGGAATCTTTAATCTCGCTTTGAGGGATGAGCATGCCGAGGTCGGACTCGCGGGTAACCGTGTAGACGACGCCGCCCTCCCGGCTGATCAGAAACATGTCGTACCAGTTGTTGTCTTCCATAATATCATTCATGCGGGGACCGTATTTCGCTGCAAGCTCATTCCAGCGGTTCGTGCCGACACGGCCGCCCGCCGCTTCGTATGCCCGGCTGAAGGAGAGCAGCGACTGCAGAACATACGGATCATCTTTTACGATATGCAGCTGCGCGCGCATTTTTCTGAAATAGTCCTCGACATGGCCTTTTTTCAAATTCTGCACAGCCTCGAGCTTTGCAAAGGATTCCTCCTCCAGGGTGTTGACCGTTTCCATCAGCACACCCATATCGCCCTGCCGCTCCTGAAAAAATTTCTCGATCTGCGCTTTCTTGATTCCGCGCACCGCCTGGAGCTGGCTGTAGGACTGCTCCATCAGGGATTTTGTCGCCAGGTTGGCGCTCCACCACCCGACGATTATCAGCGGCACCAGGCCGGCCAGAAGCAGTGTGCCGATCAGCTTGGGTTTCATTTTGATGTCTTTTAAACGTACCATGATCTTCCTCCCTTAATCTGAATATAGATTTCCCCGGTATCCTTATTTGAAGAGGCTGTTCTTTGAGTATTTTTTAGTGTTAAAAAAACAATCGCTTGCTGCTTGAAAACTTGTACTGCTCGAAACATGCCAAACAAGACTTGTTTCCTGGGAACAAATAAAAATATTGAAATTCAAATAGTTATAAATTCTTTTCACAATCCGACCATCATGGAACGGCGAACAGGTGTCCTGAAAATGCAGACACTGTCCGCTGCGGCAGGACAATCATAACCAGGGATTCCGCAGTAACGGCACGGTATCGTCTTCTGCGCCCGAGAGGAAGCCCTGTACCCGGTTTTTCTCTGCCGGAATTATTTATTGACTCAAAGAAATCAACCTTATATAGTTTTAGCGGTTTTCAGGACGCCTGCCGCACAGGCCGTAGAAATGCCGTGAATTGAACTGCCACCCCGACACGTCGTGATATATTCAGCCCCGACTGCACGTCGGCTGGAAAAAAACAAAACGGTTCTGAAATTCTCACGAGGGATTACACAGGTGTTAAACTGCACTGCTCGTGCATACTAAAGGCTTCGCCTGTCGAAGATCCCGACCGCATGTCGGGGAAGGCGAAGGTTTTGATTGGCAAGCGAATACTTCGTTTCTCCCCGCGTGAGACAATAAAAGTTGTCATCTGCCAACATCGGTGGCGGTTGAACGTATCCGTCCTTTCATAAAAAAGCATTATTTTTCAAACAGTTATCTATATATTTCTTTGGCATGATTCGTGTTATTACAGTATAGCGTACATTGAAAAAACCATTTTTCATAAACAACCGTAAACCGTCTATGCGTAGGAAGGAGGTGAGCAAAGAGGGATAGCGTGCGGGGGGTCTGCGTTACAGACGAAATTTCAAAAATCCCGCTTTGTTACCAGACAGGAGGAGGTAAACACTTTTTCATGAAAGGAGATTCAGATGAAAAGCATACGATTTTTTATCGTGGCTGCAATGGTGTTTTCGTTTGCAGTTGTACCGTTCCAGGCTGTTGCCCAGGAAGGAGAGGAAATTCAGTGGTGTCATGACCTGATTTGTGCTTATAACAACTGGTCGGATACCACAATGGAATGGAAAGAGGCCTATGCCCGCATTCACGGCATTACCGTACCACTTGATATGACCGGTATTTTTCCGGTGAACTATACCGAAGGATACTGCTGGCCGCTTACCGGTGCCGGCATAAAGTGCCACGAGCCGGTAAAAATCGATATTATGTATACCTTTCCTAATGACAACAAGCAACGCAGGGCAAGTGTTACCATCGGTGTGGATTCGCAGGGAGATTATTTCGGCCACCACCTCAAGGGCAACAAGGATTGCTCTAAATGCGGTGAAATGCCGTTCTGGGGTAAAACAAAAGGACCGTCAGGCTCTATACAGTCAGGGCCTCCTCAGAAGAAATAAAAACAGATTGTAGGTTTTCACGTTCCGGACGGACAGGTATCATCCCGCATGCCGCACTGAGCCATGCGGGTCACCTGTCCGTTTTATTATGACAACGTTTGATGTGTTTTATGTCGCGCTCGGCTCGACATATTCAATCAGTATGCCCCCGGTATCCCGCGGGTCGAAATAGGCGACCCGGCTGGTTTTCATGTCCAGAATACCGTCTTTTGTGACATGACCGAGGCGCACCCCTTTTTGCTCCATCATTTTTACCGCCGCGTCGATGTCGGAAACGGTAAAAGCTATGTGATTGATGCCGGGCGGCGGATCGCCCACCAGCTTTTTAAAGCGCTCTGAAATCGGCTGTATCAACTCAAACTCGACATTGCCGAGCGGAAGAAATGCAAAGCGGCTTTCAGGATTCTCGGTCTCCGGCGGCGGCACCTGCCGTATCTGATCGTCGGCCAGGTCATACAGTTTTTTGTACAGCGCAAGGGATTCGTCCATGTCTTTGACATAAATGCCGATGTGGCGTATCGTGCCGATCATTTCTGAAATTTTCATACGCTACAGCCTCCTCACAGCGGTTGCTCTTTAAAAGATTATTATCGAAATGCAGGGATAATTCAAATTCACAGCCCCGGCTTAAACAGAATAAAAAACGAGGCAAGGTAGACCGCGTATAGTGCAAGCAGTGCGATTCCCTTGCTGCGGGTCAAGCAGTATCCAAAGCGCAGCATACCGAGCATGGCTGCAACGATGATGAACATCGATGGAAACATGAAAAGAAAGTCCTGCCTGCTGATGGTAAGGCTGTTGGCAACAGCAGAGGCGCCGGCAACCCAGCATATGTTCATAATATCGGCACCGAGAATGTTGCCGACTGCCAGGGCGCCTTCTCCCTTGCGGGCCGCCGTAACGCAGGTCGCCACTTCAGGTATGGATGTTCCGAAGGCTACAAGCGTCAGCGCGATAACAGCCTCTGAGACCTGAAACGAGCGGGCGATGGCAGCCGCCGAGCTGATAATCAGCTCGCTCGCGACGATGATGCCCGCAACGGCGATGAAAAAAACATACAAAAGCCGTGCAAGGCTTCTTCCCGATCGAAGCCTGTCTGCAACGATCTTTGTTTCTTCTGCGGCGGCTCCATGGCGGTGCTGAATATAGAGCATTGCAATATAGCCGACAAAAAGCAGGACAAGGACCATGCCCTCCCACCTGCTGAGCGTGCAGTCTCCCAGAATAAACATGAATGTTACTGCCTGGATGACGATGAGAAACAGGCCGGTCGACATGAGCACGGCCGGCATCACCGCTATGGGTCCGGCTGCCACTATTCCGGCAAGGCCCAGGGCCAGCCCGTCATCGCAAATAACCGAACCGATTGCGTTGCCGAGAGCCATTTCCGGGCTGCCCCGCAGGGCGGCGGTGAGCGAAACGGAGAGTTCGGGGGCGGTTGTCGCAAGAGAGACCAGCACGATGCCGATCAGGAGCCGCGGAATATGAAAACGCTCGGCAAGGCCCACGGATGCGTCAACAAAGGCATCGGCGCTTTTAAACAGCACTATGAAGGATAGTATAATTGCGGCCCAGGCTGCGGCACCATGCTGTGCGATAATGTGTTCTACGGCAGACATCGATTCAGTCTTACAGCAGTGTATCGGTATGTTCCATGATTTCTTCGATATCGAGCTCTGTGACGGACACAAACAGCGGATCGAGGCCGAGCCTGGCAGTGCTCGGAAGGCCGGTGATCGTCAGGTTCGGATCGGGTTTGAGTGAAAGCCCTATTTTTTTCATCATCATGTCCGCTGTGTGCAGTATGTTCAGGAGCGGGTCGTCGGGATCTTCGTATTCATCCGGATTTTCATGGGCCTCAACAACAGCGCACAGCTTGTCGTCGAAGCTCAGTTTCTGCAGAATCCTGGCGCCGATACTGCTGTGAAACGAATAGATTATTTCGATAATGAGATGGTGATGGATTTCAAAGCTCTGAGATTCGTCTCTGTTGCGCAAATCGACGATGGTATTCAAAATCGAAATCGTACCGATATCGTGCAGCAGGCCGGCAAGATAGGCGTCTTCAGCCAGGTACGACATGCTGGCGTGCTCGGCTATCCTTTTTGAGCACAGCGCGCATCCCAGAGAGTGCCGCCAGGTTGTCTCAAAAAGGGTATTCAGATATTTCGACGTTCCCTTGAAAACGTCTTTGATCAGGATGGTCATAATGAAGTTTCTGACGGTTTTGAGCCCCAGCCGCGTCAGGGCCTGGTCGATTGTTTTTATCATGACAAGGCCGGCATAAACCGGTGAGTTCGAAAGGTTGAGAACCTTGGCGGTCAGGGACGGGTCTTTCTCGATAATGTCCGACAAAGATTTGATCGCAACGTACTCATTGCTCAAAAGACGGTTCAGGCTGAAGGCGATGTGCTTGGGAATCGGCAGGGGTATGTCGTCTTTAGACAGTTCGGCTTCGATAAGTTCCTTGACGGATATTTCCCGGGTCATCTCAGTATCCTGCGAGCTTTTTTATCTGGTGCAGCTTTCGCGGCCGCGCGGTGTAGGGTACGTGCTTCTGAATCTCCTCAAAGGTCGTTATGCCGCTCAACACCTTCATGATGCCGTCTTCAAGAAGCGTTACCAGTCCCGTTGTTTCGAAGCTGATGCGCCGAATTTCATAGGAGGTCTTTTTTTCGAGAATAGCGTTTTTTACCGGCTCATTCAAAATGAGCAGTTCGTAAATACCGATGCGTCCGCTGTAGCCGGTATAGTTGCACTGCCGGCAGCCGCTGCCGCGGAAAAACTCGCTGCCCTTCAGCTCCTCGGGATTGAGCCCCAGCTTGGCCACGCTCTGCGGGTCGGGCGCGTATTTTTCCCTGCAGTACTGACATACCCGGCGCAGCAGGCGCTGGGCGACGATCGACAGCACGGTCGATGAAATCAGAAACGTTTCGATATCCATGTCGATCAGGCGGATAATACCGCCGATAGAGTCCTCGGTATGAAAGGTTGAAAAGACCTTGTGGCCGGTCAGGGCCGCCTGAATAGCCACCTCGGCCGAAAGCTTGTCGCGTATCTCCCCTAGCACGATGATGTCGGGGTCCTGCCTGACGATAGCTTTCAGGGTCTCGCCGTAAGAAAGCCCGATCTGCTCGTTAATGGAGCACTGCACAATGCCGTCGATAATGTACTCGACCGGGTCTTCCGCGGTAATTATTTTTGTCGAAGGCGTATTGCAGTATGAAATCGAGCTGTACAGGGTCGTGGTTTTACCCGATCCTGTGGGGCCGGTCATTATGACGACACCGGATGTAGGCTCCAGCACCTCCTCGATGTATTTTTTAATCGTGCCGGATGACATTCCCAGCTCCGAGAGATCCTTGAGGCCGTGCTTCATGCTCAGGATGCGAAGAACGATATTTTCGCCGAACACGGTGACATAGGATGAAAACCTGATGTCGTACTTGTGGTTGAAGTATTTGTACTCGATTTTTCCGTCCTGATGGCGGCGCTTGTCGGAGATGTCGGCTTTTGCCAGAACCTTGACCCTGCTGACAAGCTTATCCTGCAGATGTTTCGGCAGCTCGGTTTTCTGAATGAGAATCCCGTCCTTGCGGTACCTGATGCGGACCTTGCTGGAGAGCGGCTCGATGTGAATATCGCTGGCATCCTCCTCGATGGCCGACTGCACCAGGTAATCCACAATCCGCACCACCTCTTCATCGGCAGCTTCCATTTTCGGCGCTTCCGTCCTGGGGGGGCGCTCACCGCTTTTTATGCCCTCAACCGCCTCAACAATCGACTCGCGCGTTGCAATCGCCGGGATGATATTCTCGCCGAGCACCTCGCGGGCGGCTGAGGTGCTTTCCGTATCGAGCGGATCGTGGTAAATGACGGTTATTCCTTCCGGTGTTTCGTTGAAAGGCACAAACCGGTGCTTTTGCATGTATTTTAACGGCACTTTTGACAGAAGGTGCGGGCTGACGAGCTTGAGGTCCGGTTCGATGAACGGACAATCAAGCTGATCTGCCAGTGCTCTGCACAGCTTCTGTTCGTTTATGATTCCCTTTTCGACAAGTATGTCACCGATGCGTTTGCCTTCCCGCTCCTGGATTTTGAGCACTTTCTCAAGATCCGATTCATTGATGAATTTCATTTCAATCAGGAAGTCGCCCAGCTGGAGCTTCTTCTTGTGCTTTTTCATGACTTCCCGAATCTGGCTTTCATAGACATAGCCCAGCCGCACCAGCACTTCTGAAAGACGCTCTTTGACCTCCATGCGCGCGTGAACCTTTTTGGCCCGCGCAAGCTGCTGTTCTGTTACAAGGCCCTCGTCGAGCAGCAGGCCTGCCAGGGACTGCTGTTTTTCCTCCCGCTCAGCCTTTTGGTGTGACATCTGTGACTACGCCTCCGGCAAACAATGTTTCAATGGAGTAGGATTATAGCAGGGTTTTCATTGAGATAAAAGCTCTTCCCGATATTCACGGCTGCCCCGGCGGGGATGCGTTTTCAGCGGCACGGGCCTCTTCTGACATCTGGCCGCGTGCATACTTGTCGGCTTCCATCTCGGCTTTTGCCTCGGCAACCATGCGCGCTCCCTCTTCGAAGATGCTCATGCCGGTTCTGATCGCCTCTTTTGCAAAAGGCGCAGCCGCAGCGCCCAGGGAGAAAGATGCCTGCCGGGGCGGATCTTCTTTTTGACCCTCTGCGGCTTCGGACGGTTGTTCCGCGGCAGCCTCAGCTACAAACTGCCGGCTTTTTTTATACAGCGATACACCGGCCCTGATGACATCACGGGCAACCGGCTCTGCAGACGGTTCTGCATCCGCGGCACGGTCATCCGCTTCCTCCCCGTCGGGTTCAAGAGCGCTCTGGGTCTCCCGGTACACAAGCATACCCCCCTTGATCGCTTCCTTGGCGATTTTCCTGCCTGCCGAGCGCAGTACCGGCACGAGTACCGGCGCTACAACTGCTACGCCGACACCGACACCGATGCCGAAAACGCCGCTTTTTACTATACCTCGCAGTAATCCCATGAAGCACCTCCTTTGCTATGCATCGTTACTGTATATCATCTGTGCATATTTCTATCAGCTGTATTACGGGTTGGATTGTACATGCCTCGGCACTATCGACACCTGCGGACAGAATACAGCACTAGACAACCCCGCATGACGTGCATCATCACTATAGTATATGCATTGCTGTTATTAGTAAAGCCGCGGCAGAAGATAATACTTGTTATTCAGCGATACCGGCGGGAACAAATCGTTAAAAATCAGTAAAATGGCTGCGGTTTAATTAACATTTAATAGACCGTTAACATGCAGTTAACAAATATTGATTATTTTTAATATTAATTAGAAAGCACAATATGTAGGACTGTCTGTTCTGTGCGTATCAAGATGGAGGAAAGATGAAACATTATATGCACCATGTTCCCGGCAGATTGCGTATAAGAAGTTTTCATCTCAAAAACGAGCTTTTGCAGGATGATATTCGCGGTATCGTTGACGGTTTTACCGGGATAGAAATGGTGAAATTCAATCCGGTAACCGGCAGCGTGACCGTGTATTATGATCCTGTTGCAGTGAGCGGCGATGTAATCGTCAAAGCCTTTGAGGAATCCGGCTACTTTGATCAGGAAAATGCCATGGGCCATGACGAACATGTTCAAAGCCTGGTAACGCGTGCCGGAAAATATCTCAGAAATTCGATTTTCGGCAGTGCTGTCGGTATCGCGCTCGAAGGATCCCCGCTGGCTTTTGTTTCATACCTGATTTAGCGTTTTTCATTCCACGATACATATTCACGCAACAAGCATGCGCCGACCCGACAGTCGGGGCTGTACACTTATCCGAAGGCTCCGCTCAGGTACTCGCGGGTTCTTTTACGCACCGGTCCCCGCTGCGGCAGGTGCGGCTCACGCTCCCTGGCGCTTTCATAGTCAAACGGAAGCCGATCATCCCGGTACAGAACCGTACCCTTGTGCATTATCAGCTTGACCCCTGAAATCCTGCCGTCTGTGTGACGGTTGTGCCAGTAGGTAATGTGCATTTCCGAATCTGCAGAGCTGAGATAGAACCCGCTTGCCGAGGGCCGTGCCAGCAGGCGCGACGTTTCAATCTGGGGACTGTCCATATCAAGATAGTGCACCTCAAGCGTTTGGCCGATGTAGCACGCAAGGTCTTCGAGCGGGTACCCGGAGCCGCTTCCATCAGGGGATGCGCTGCTGTCATGCACATGATCGGTTGCTTCAGACGCTCTGGACAGATATTTTTTAAGCAGGTTTTTCATCGACCGTCCCTCCCGACAAAACAGAGGCACCCGCAGGTACTGATAAATGACGGCAGCAGGCCTGGTGTTCAGACCGTCCCGCAGAGTGCGTGATGTCAGCTTGCCTTGCGCGCTTCCTCAACAATGCCTTTCGCCGCCTTGCCTGCTTCGGTTCCGGCTGCTTTACCTTTTTCCAGCATGACAATTCCGCCCTTGATTATGCCTTTTGCAAGCGGGCGGCCGACCGATTTCGCCGCGGCGATAACAACCGGTGCCAGCAGAGTAAGCCCGGCGCCGATAGCAAGGGTCGTGACGATATTGCCTTTGAATGCTTTATCAAGTAATGACATGCGTAATCCTCCTGTGCGTGCTGGTTGCAGCCTTAACGGCCGTTATCAAGTAATCCCGGACGCCTGTTCGATCATGATGTAAACAGCGGCAGCCCGGCAATATAGACGATATACAATGCGAGCAGCAGCATACCGTAGCGCCGCAGCCGGGTAAAGCCTGCAAGGTACAGCAGCAGAAAAGCGATGACGATTGCAAGCATAGCCGGAAAATTATACAGCTGCGTGGCCCTGTTCATATGCAGCGGTGCGATGACCGTTGCCGTTCCGGCGACAAGGGACATGTTCATGATATTTGCCCCGATGATATTGCCGACGGACAGATCGGGAACACCTTTCAGCGTGGCCGACACCGCGGTAACCAGCTCAGGCAGCGATGTTCCCAGCGCAACGGCAGTCAGCCCCACGATCATCGGCGGAATCCCCAGAGCTGCGGCTATTTTTATGCCTGAGTCGAGCAGGCACTTGCTGCCGACAACGATCAAAAACGATCCGAACAGAAACAGCACGATGCTGATTTTAATCGATCCGGCCGCATTTTCACAGGTCGGCATACCGACATGCGGCACCTGTTTTTTCTTTCTGAGCGAATCCCAGGTCAGGGCAGCGACACCGGCTGTCAGCAGCAGGACGCCGCGCCAGGGCGACAGGTGCAGGTCGAGCGTCAGAATGAAAAACACCAGCGCCATGGATAGCATTATAATGGCGGGCATGCGTATCCTGGAAACCTCGATGCAGCAGGGCCGGAAAATGATTATCGCCGCACCGATAAGGCCGGCATTGGCTATAACGGAACCCAGGGCATTGCCGAGCGCAAAACCGGCATTGCCCTGCGCGCTGGCGGTGACCGATACGATCAGCTCCGGACTGGTGGTCGCCAGGCTGACGATCGTCGTACCGATAAAGACACGCGGTACGCGCAGATACTCAGCTATGGCAACGCTTGAGTCGACGAAATAATCGCCGCCCTTTATGACCAGCAGAAAGCCGGCGATAAAAATGCCTATGCTCAGCTCCATTGTACCGTCCCTCTCCTTTCGTGACGCTGGCGGACGCTCATTACAGCCTCAGAAACCGTCCGGTCAAAAAGCCGCCGATAAATCCGACAATAAGCGCTCCCAGGATGTTGGAAGCCGCCGGGCGGCGGACAGGCGCGGCTATGACTTTTTTCTGACGTTCCGGAGGCCGCGACTCCTTGACCGCCGGTGCGCCGGCGGCATCGATCAGTGATTTTTTCTTTGCCATGTTATTCCTCCCCGATTGATAGTATTTCCGCGCACAGGCGTTCCACTTCGGCGGCTGCATCGCTGCCGGGAGCGTACTTCAGAACCGACATGCCCGAAATCATGGCCTGTACATATGCTACGCGCTGCCCGATCTCGGTCGCAAACAATTTCATGCCGTAGGTTTCGATAGCTTCGCGCGCTTCGCGTCCGATACGCGTTCTGGGAATCTTTTTGCTGATAAGCAGCCTGCAGCGCAGATCAGGGTTGTCGGGTTCTATTTCATGGACAAGCGATATGGTTTCGCGGCTCGACCACAGATCCAGGGGACTCGGTCCCACCGGAATGATTGCCAGGCCGGAAACCGCCAGTATCGATGCCGTGATATCGCCGATTGCCGGCGGAGCATCTATGACGATAAAATCGTAACGGCTGCCCAGCAGGGCGACATGCCGGCCGGGGTCGGTTTCAGGGTGATGCTGCACGTCAAACTCGGCGCTGTTCTCGATTGACTGCCACTGCAGCACGCTGCCCTGGGGGTCGGCATCGACAAGCAGCACCCGGCGGCCCATGCGTGAGAGACCGCCTGCTATGTTGATCGCCCCGGTCGTTTTACCGACACCGCCCTTTTGATTGGCAAGGCTGATGATCATGGCGTATCCCCCTGTAGCCGGACGTCAGTTCTGCACGCTTGGCGCGGGAAGCGTCACAGCTTTTCAACGATATCTGTTTTCTCCCACGGCGGATCTAAATCCGTGCGGCCCATGTGACCGAAAACCGCCAGATTCTGATAAAAACCGCCGTTGGCTGCAGGCAGAAACCGCAGGCTGAACTGCCTGATGATACCCGCCAGACGGAAATCGCAGGACTGCGCCACGCGCTCCGCTATTGCTTCATCCGGCAGCGAGCCTGTTCCGAAGGTTTCCACCTGAATGCTGACGGGCTGCGCTGCGCCGATGGAATAGCTGAGCTGAATCTCGCATTCCTCGGCCAGCCCGGCGGCGACCACATTTTTTGCCGCGTAGCGGGCGGCATAGGCGCCGACCCGGTCGATGCGTATTGGGCACTTGCCGCTGAGAGCGGCGCCGCTCTGGCGCGCAAACTCGCCGTAGGTGTCGATGCCTCCCTTGCGTCCCGTCAGCCCGGAGTGCACGGAAGGGCCGCCGTGCACAAACAGGCCGTCCGGATTTACAAAAATGCGGGTCTGCTTTCCCGGCCGGACCTGCTCGTCTTTGAAAACCGGACCTATGACCGCCTCCTGTATATCGGCTGAAAGCTTTTTAATGCCGGGGCCGCTTTCATCCTGGCTTGCAATCACGGTAATGCTGTGCACGTTTTTCGGCTTCCCGTTTTTGTATTCTATCGCCACCTGCGTTTTTCCGTCGGAACACAGCCAGGGCAGGGTGCCGTCCTTTCTGACCGCCGACAGCCGCCGCGCAAGACGGTGCGCCAGCCAGACGGGCAGCGGCATGAGCGCCGGCGTCTGGTTGCACGCATAGCCGAATACGGTTGCCTGATTTTTTACGGCGTAGCGGTCGATCTGCCTGTCCGTCAGCTCCCGCTCGTCGATTTTACGCTTTTTGTCGGACGGCAGTTCCGACAGGCTGGTCACGATACTGCACCTGCTTGCTGAAAATCCGTCATGATCGTAGCCGCTCTCGCTGATAATCTTGCGCGCCACCTTCTGGCAGTCAACGCTGCGGTCGGCTGCAAACCGCGCTGCAATGAAGACGATCGAGGTGGAAACGGCGCACTCGGCGATTACCCGTGCAAAGGGATCGCGCTCCAGAAAGCGGTCCACGATTGCGTCGCTGATCCGGTCGCACAGTTTGTCGGGGTGTCCCTCGGTAACCGATTCCGACGTGAAGATGAAGTTTTTTCTCATGCGGCTTCTCCCTGAGCGTCAGCCGGGCGCAGCACCTGCGGTGCACTGCTGCCCGCCGGCAGCGCTTTCATCGGTTTCCCGGTTTTAAACAGTTCATTGATAAGCAGCGGCGCCACAGCGCTTGCGCCGACGACCGCAAAATCGAGCAGCCCCAGCGGGGTGATGCGCAGCAGGCTCCTCAGTGGCGGCAGCACCATGGCGAGCACCTGCAGCAGCAGGATGCCGCCGAGCGACGCGTCAAGACAGCGGTTGGGGGGCAGGGAGCCCCTGTCATAAATGCTGTGTGTTTCAGAGCGGCAGCTCAGGGCGTGAAGGATCTGCGCCGTGGTCAGGCTCGAAAACGCGATAGTACCCGCCTGCGCGCCCATGCCGTAGCGCGCAATGCCGTAGCCGTATGCGGCAAAGGTGCTTGCGGAAATAACGGCTGACTCGATCGTGACTTTTTTCAGGTCGTTATTGTCGATAATCGGTTCGTCCGGATCACGCGGGGGCCTGCTGATGATATCCGGTTCGGGTTGCTCCATTGCAAGCGCCAGGCCCGGAAAAATATCCGAAAGAAGGTTGATCCACAGCAGCTGAATGGCGTTCAGCGGCTGCCCGAGGCCCGCGGCCATCGAAACCGCCATGACCATTATTTCGCTCATGTTGGTGGAAAGGAGGAACCGCAGGGACTTGCGGATATTGTTGTATATGGTGCGGCCCTGGCTGACCGCTACGATCATGGTCTCGAGGTTGTCGTCCTCGAGCACCACATCGGCTATTTCGCGGGCCACGTCGGTTCCGGTATGGCCCATGGCGATCCCGAGGTCGGCCGCTTTCAGGGCCGGGCCGTCGTTGATGCCGTCGCCGGTCATGGCAACCACCCTGCCGGCCTGCTGCAGGGCCTGGACGATCTGAAGCTTGTGCGCCGGGCTGACCCGGGCAAAGGCATGCACGCGTTCGCTGAGGGTCTGCATGACATCGGGTCCGATGTCCGCCAGGTGCGTGGAGTCGAGGATTTCAAACTGCTCGTCCCTGCTCAGGTTCAGCTCTTTGCCGATGGCATACGCAGCCGGGCTCTGATCGCCGGTAATCATGACCGTATCGATGCCGGCCTCATGGATTGAGCCGATGAACTCCTTGACGCCGTCGCGGATGGGATCGGCCATACCGACCATGCCGAGCCACACAAGATTGTCCTGCAGGCCGGCGTCGCGCTCGCCGTTATAGTCGTCATGGGGCCACTCGTCGACCGCAGCATAGGCAACGCCCAGAACGCGCAGGGCGTGCTGGGCCATGCGTTCGTTTTCCCGCTCTATGAGCTGCCGGTCATCGTCGGTCAGCGCATGCCTGCACCCGTCTTTCATGTGCCACGAGCAGAGGGAAAGAACCTCGGTCGGGCTGCCTTTTACGGCAATAATCCTGCTGCCGCCGCCGTTGCCGTGATAGGAGATCATGAAGTTGCGCTGCTCCGAGCGGTGGATCATCTTGACCAGCGGGTGCCGGTTCCGAAGGTCCGTGACATTCACCCCGGCGCCGAGCGCAAGGCGGATGAGGGCGTTTTCGGTCGCGGAGCCGTTGACGGCGTAGGCGCCGTCCTTGCCGACCACCTCGCTTTCGTTGCAGAGCGAGCACACGTGCAGCAGCCTGAGAAGCTCATCGCATGCAAAGGGATCTATGCCATGCTTCCTGATGTGTTTCTGCGGCAGGCTGCCGTAGATATCCTCGGGATCATCGACGGCGACCAGAACATCGTTGACTGATTTGACCGGGCGCATACCCACATGCAGGGCCACGACAGCCATTTTGTTCATTGTAAGGGTGCCTGTTTTGTCGAGACATATGGTCTGAATCGAGCCGAGGCACTCGACGGCATCGAGGTGCCGGATCAGCACTTTGTGGCGGCGCATGTTGCGGATACCGAGCGCCAGGGTGGTTGTGGCCACCGTGGGCAGGCCCTCGGGCACAGCGGCGACGGCAAGCGAAATCGCCAGCTTCAGCATCTCCAGAAAGCTGTTTCTGCGCAGCAGGCCGATCAGGAACACGATGCCGCACACGATGCTGCAGACCCACACGAGCTTTGTGCCCATGTGTCCGAGCTGGCGCTCCATGGGCGTTTCCGGCGGACGTGCCTCGTCGGCAAGCAGCTGAATTTTTCCCATCTCGGTGAATTTTCCGGTTGCGACGACCACGGCCAGCCCCTGGCCGCCGGTGACAAGGGTGCCCATGTAGACCATGTTCGAGCGGTCGGGCAGCGGTGTTTTTTCGGTTTTCAGTTTGCGCGGCGATTTGCGTACCGGCATGCTCTCGCCGGTCAGCACCGACTCGTCGATGCTCAGGTGCTCGGCCTCGGTCAGGCGCGCATCAGCGGCCACATAGGTTCCGTTGCGCAGCACGAGCACGTCTCCCACAACAACCTCGTCGGCGTTGACCTGCAGAACCTCACCGTCGCGCAGCACCAGCGCAGTCGGCTCTACCAGTTTTTTGAGAGAGTTGATGGTCCGCTCGGACTGACCTTCCGTAACGCAGCCGATGGCTGAATTCAGGACGACCACCGACATGATGACGACCGCATCGATCAGGCCGCCCGTAAAAGCCGAAAGCAGCGCCGCGCCGCTGAGCAGCGCTACCGGAACGGTGTTGAACTGGCTTATGAATATCTGAAAGCCGGAGCGGGGCACCGCCTCGGGCAGCAGGTTGGGACCGTATTTTTTTCGGGAAGCGCGAACAGCGGTCTTTGTAAGACCCGTAGTGCAGTCGACGCTGAAGCGTTCAAGAACCTCCGCGCGGGACAGTGTATGCCACGGCGCCGATACCTGATCCTCTGAAGGCTGTATGAATTTTTTGATTTTGTTTCTTATGGATGCCTGGGGAATATCCTTGTCGAGTTTTTTATGCCGCTTTGCCGGAGCAGCTTTTCCGCGAGGACGATTCCTGAGCGATCTGCCGGCAGCTGAGCGCGCAAACGATGCAAGGCAGGCCTCCGTGAGTTCAAAAACGGAATCGCTTGTCTGAAGGGCGTTGAAACGCACAAGGATGCAGCCGGTCAGGCTGCTGGCTTTGCAGGTTTCAATACCCGGCTCCCTGCTCAGAACCGTCTCCAGGCAGCTCTTCAGCTGCTCGCAGCGGTAGAGGTCCTGTACTTTGATGCGAATTCTTCCCGAGCCGGTATCAGACCTTATCACCAGCGGGGGCACGCCGTTTGCGCCGGGCGGCGAAGCGGTTTTGGCAGCAGCCTGACCGGCCCTTCCAGCTAACGAGCGCGGGTTGCGTCCGTCGCTGCTGTCCTCCGCCGGCGCACGATATGTTTCGACCGCACCTGCCAGAAGCTGTGTCAGTGTTTCCGGCGTATGATGGGTATTGAATGAAATCAGCACCGTGCCGGTGACATGACTGGCCCGGCAGTCGTTAATTCCTTTTTTGCCGCCCAGCTTCTGCTCGATGTGACGTTGCAAGTACCTGGACCGGTAAAGGCCGTCGACCTTGAATCGTGCCCGTCCGTGCACGGCAAGATGAACAGGTGTTATCACGGGCTGTCGCCTTTCTGATTACCGATACGCGTTACCGCCTTCAGGAATCGTACAACAAAAAAAGCGAACTCAGCCGTGATGTCGTTGCTGTAAACATCCTTCAGTGAATTCGCCTTGATTGCCGGCAGTGACTCCATGGTGCGGTTGTCGCAGCATTCATTTTTCTTCACGTGCAGTTCAGCGTAATACTCTACCATGGACCCCCTCGTCGGATATCCGGTTGGTTTGCACCAGCTAACGCATTATATGCCGATAGCGCTCCTCCTGTATGCCGTATGGATCATGTGCAAACAAAGTCTAATCTTCATACTTGGGGCTTTTGTACACCCCGAATGCGTACCAGAATGCGGATGACCACGGAAGTGCAGCCATGTTTCCCCGCATAATCTGATATATTCCGTTTGCCAGAAGTGCCATAAAAGCGACATCCCACAAATCAGCAAATCCCCCGGTAACCGACCGCGTGCGCTTGTTCAGATCGGAAAACCCTGTTGCAACCTGGCGGTGCATGATGCTTGTAGAGCGTGGACCGGGTTTCTTTAACAGAAAAAGACCGTGTTGTTCGGCATATCCTGCAACGTTATCTACCTCGGCCGAATGCAGACACAGCACAGAGCCGGTCAGCGGATTGACCGTTACCTTTGACACACCCGGGCATTTTGCAAGGACATGCTCTACATTCTCAAAATACGGCGCAAAACCCTTGCAATCGAAAATTTTCAGTCTGAGCCGTGCAGGCGATCTGTGCTGAATATAGGCGGCAGGCAGAGGCTCAGGCATCTTTCTGCCCTTTTTTCGCCTTTGCTCCGCCTGCTGCGATCGCCGCCTGCTGCGGTTCATTCATTTCAGCCTTTGCCTCAGCCACAAGATCCTCCATAGCCTCTTTCACTTCAGCGCCCATTTCCTTGCTTTTTTCGAAGATCAGCAGGCTGCCTTTTACTGCGCCTTTTGCAAGCGGTTTTGCAACCGCGGCCAGGGTGGGGATAACGATAGGCGCCAGTACGCTCACGCCCACGCCGAGAGCGACCGCTGATACGATATTTCCCTTCATTGCTTTTGCCACTATTGATGCCATGTTATATCCTCCTTTATCAATGCACAATATTAACTGTTTCTTAACTAAAAAATAAATCAACGTTAACACATGAGTTCTAGTTATATCTTCATACATATTAAAATCAAGTATTTTTTAATGCTCACCGTTATTTTTAACAAATCTATACAATTCTGTAGTTTTATTCATTTCCGGAAACCTTTAATATACTGTAAAATCTTGATAAATTATTTTTAACGCAGAGTGCTCTCCGCAAGCGGCATTGAGCGTATTCTTTCCTCACCCTGAAAAATTCTCACATTTCCCGCATTTCAGAGATTATTTTGACCGTATATGACAAATCCCTGTGTAATACTGGAATATATAAACAATAAAACTTCTTATCTCCACGGATAGACATAAAATTAAAAGTTTGTTAAATTCTATAACAATATATTCCCCGATTCACCACCTAAAAAAAAGAAAAACTCGTTGGTTCCTGAAAACAGGG
>CAZFIB010000071.1:10982-20594 GCA_964518865.1 uncultured Thermodesulfobacteriota bacterium | reverse complement strand
TATTATGGTTGTATTAGCCAAAATTTATGTGAATTTATTTTTTCGCCAGCCCTTAAATGGTTCTGTGACAGCTGCGGGCGGCTGGCAACATCGAAATCCCTCCTGTGCAAACCGCGGGCGATAAAGTAAGTGCTGCACGGATAGTGCGTCACACTCCAGGCCCGGCGAACAGTTTCGCCGGGCTGTTTTTCATCACATTCGCGCATGCCGTTCACGGAATTGAGGGGCTGTGTCGTAATAATCACACCTGTCATTGCGAGTCACGCCCCGGCGTGACGAAGCAATCTCCATAAACACAGCACCATATCCGGTGAGAGTGCCTCCACCCTCCGCAGCACAGCTGCTGCGCAGGACGGGGCGTCATCCCGCATTCGCGGGATTGCTCCTCAGGAACATACGGTAAGACTTTGATATTCCTTAGTGCGCTTTACACTATTCCAGAGCATTTTTCTGCTGCCCGCCCGGTGGTGCGAGCATGCAGGAGCTGCTTCAGCTGCGATCTTTTTTCGCGGCCGGAGGCCGCTCCTGCCCATACGGGCCTGCATTACACATCTCAACAGAATCTTCATGAATTATTCATCTTTTTTTAACAACAAATGCTTTGAAAAACACCACAGCATATACTATATACCTCGTTAGAAATATTCATGAACCGGTTCGTCACCCGGTTCGAATTCATTACATACTCATGAGGGCAACACAATGGCTACCGAGAAAGCACAGGCGAAGTCATCCCCAGGCAGGACTGCTGCAGCATCTAAAAAGAAAGCAACCGGAACAAAAACAAAGGCTGCAGCCCCGGCAAAAAAAACAAATGCAGCCCCAAAAACAGCCCGCGGACGGACAACTGCAAAAAAATCACAAATCACGACCTGGACAATGGATCTTATCTCACACCACATCAAGGAGCATGCCTATTATATCTGGGAAACCGAACAGCGCCCTCAGGACAAGGACATCGATATCTGGCTGAAAGCCGAGCGTGAAATCCTCTCAGAGCTCATCCGCTGAACCGCAGAGTAAAAAAGCATAAAAAAACCCGCTTCGCTCAGAGGCGGGTTTTTTTATGTGAGTCTGTATACAGCGATGAATGGTAATGTGCCGATAGCGCATAGCAACGCTGTCTGTTCGTCTGACCCGTCTGTGCTCGAGACGCAAAAACCTCAATTTTCTTATCAAATACTGTGCATGCCTGTGGGAATATATTTCCTGCCGGAACGTGCCTTTGCCTTTTCATTTACTGATTTTTCTTCGTTTTTTTTTATCCATCTGATGGCATGCTGTTTGCGATACAAGCATGGCAAACAGTTATTGAAAGGAGCAAAAAGGTATGAGCCACGTAGAGCAGACTGCCGCATTCTGGGATACAATCGACGATTCGCGCCCGTTGCAGTTCTGGGACCTGCCGGTAGTTCAGCGCTACCGCAAACGACTGATATCGGGACGGGAAGATCAGGGAGCGCTTGCCTGGTTCAAGGAACGGTATGTGCCCCGGCCCTGCGGCCGGGCGATCAGCCTTGGTTGCGGAACAGGCGCGCTCGAGCGCCGGGCTGTGAAGCTTGGCATTGCCGGCTCATTGACGGGAGTCGATATCGCTCCGGCAAGGCTGGCCCTTGCCCGGCAAAAAGCAGACGGCATGCCGATCCGCTATCTGAGGGCAAACATAAATGCGCTGCAGCTCGAGGAAAACAGCTTTGACTGCGGGCTCTGCAAAACCATTCTGCACCATATCGCCAAACTCGAACATGTCGTGACCGAACTGAAAAAAGCCCTGCAACCCGGTGCTCTTTTATATGTCGACGACTATATCGGCCCGTCCCGGTTCCAGTTTTCCGAGCACATGCTGCGCATCGGCGATCAGGTGCTGGGAGAGATTCCGGTGGAACTGCGGCGACAGGGGCCGGGCAATACGTCCGTAAAAACGTCGATAAGCCGCATCAGCCCTGAGATCATAGTCCGGTCGGATCCTTCCGAAGCCATCAGGTCGGATGAGGTTGAACGGCTGCTGAAAAAAGAATTCACCCTGCTTGCCGAGCGCAACAGCGGCGGTTCACTGCTGTTTCGCCTGCTCGACGGCATAGCGCACAACTTCGATGCCGATTGCCGGGAGCACAATCAAGTTCTCAAGGTACTGTGCAGCTTCGAGGAACGCATGATGCAGAAGCACCTGCTGCCGGCGATTTTCAAGGTGTATGTATTCAGAAACGATACGTGATGCTCCCCGAAAACAGCGCGGAGCACCACGTCACGTGCCGACAGTACTACTTCGCAGGTTGCGGCGGTGTGAAAACGCGCTGCCCCAGCTCCTTATCGAGCTGAAACAGGGCTCCGCCCGCATCGCCGACAAGGTTCAGGCGGTCAACCACGCTGCAGGCGGAGGCCTCCTCCTCGACCTGCTCGGCCACAAACCACTGCAGAAAATTGCTGGTTGCATGATCGTTTTCGCTGATGGCAAGATCGACGAGCTTGTTTATCAGCCCGGTGACTTTTTGCTCATGGGCATAGGCATCCTGAAACGCCTTCAGCGGTGAACCCCAGTCAGACTGCGGGGCATCTATGGCCGACAGCGTTACCCTGCCGCCCCGCTCGCTGATGTAATCGAAAAACTTCATGGCATGCACGACTTCCTCCTGGTACTGGCAGCGCATCCAGGAGGCAAAGCCCGCGAGCCCCTGCGAGTGAAAATAAGCTTCCATGGCAAGATACAGATAGGCTGAATACATTTCAGCGTTTATCTGCCCGTTCAGGGCTTCCTCCATCTTTTTGTGTATCATGGCGGCGGTACTCCCGTGATAATGCTACTGAAGCTTTTTGATTTCCTGTTGTATGGCCTGCACATCAGGAAGCGTCCCCGGATCGTCCGACACCCACCGGTAGCGGACAATCCCCTCCCTGTCGATTATAAAAGCCGAGCGCTTGGCGATGCCCTTAAGCCCTAAAATCTCCTCATGAAATGCGCCGTAGTTTTTTGATACGTCCTTGTTGAAGTCACTCAGCAGCGGAAAGGGTATGTCGAATTTTTCAGCAAAAGCTTTGTGCGAAAAAATGCTGTCGACGCTGATGCCGAACACCTGAATCCCCATATCACGGTATTCTGAAAACCCGTCACGCATGCTGCACAGCTCATCCGTGCACACCGGACTCCAGTCCAGCGGGTAAAAAAGAAGCAGGACCGCTCCGGCACTGAGCGCATCAGAAAGCCGTATCGTCTCAGGGCCTGTTGCCGGAAGCTCGAAGTCCGGTGCTTTCGATCCGATATCTACTGTAGTCATGCTGCCTCCCGTTTGCGTTATAAAAAACCGGAAACATGCACGCGGCCGGCACTGCCGTCCGCGTGCACGACATCCTCGTCTGTCAGCTGCTCTTCCACAGCCCGTGAATATTACAGTATGCCCGGGCCCCGGTAACGGTGCCGTTAATATCGAAAGAGGCCTCCGGTTCTTTGCCGGGATCGAGGTATGCCTGATAGACACGGGATTCCGTCATGAGCTCGATGAGCTCGATATAGTGTTTTTCCTCCATGGGATGCGGCACGCTGCCGACCCTGACCGTAACGGTGTTGCCGCTCTGCTCGATCACCGGCACGTGCTTTTCAACCGCAGCATCTACGGTATTTTCCTTCTGCAGCACCATATCCTGCCCGCAGCAGGCAAGATTCCCGCCGGCGCCGTGAATGACTTCAACAACGTTTCCGCAAAGTTCGCATTTATATATTTCTCTGCGCTGTGCCATAGAATATCCTCCCTGAAAATAAATGTTTTCCGGTGCGCGGGCCGGTTCCCGGCGGGGACAGCAGCCCGTTTCGTCTCCCGGGATCAGTAATTTTCAGCAATCAGCTCGAAGTGTGCCTGAGGGTGATTGCAGGTCGGGCAGGTCTGCGGTGCCTCTGCCGCTTCAATGACACGGCCGCAGTTACGGCAGCGCCATTTCACGACTGAAGATTTTTTAAAGACCGTTCCGTTTTCGACATTGTCTTTCAGCGCCTGGTAGCGTTTTTCATGCTCTTTTTCAGCCTCGGCTACCTGTCGGAAGCTTTCCGCAATTTCAGGAAAGCCCTCCTCATCGGCAATGCGTGCGCCCTCGGGGTACAGCTTTGTCCACTCCTCGTTCTCGCCGTCAATGGCTGAAATCAGGTTGGCGCGTGTGTCACCCATGATCACCGGGTACTCGGCTCTGACCGGCACCATCGTGGCATCGTTTTCACCCATATGCTTTACAAGGTGTTTATAAAATACCTTGGCGTGTTCTTTCTCATTATTGGCCGTATCTTCGAAAATCGCAGCTATCTGAAGATAACCGGCTTTACGGGCGATACCGGAAAAATAGGTATACCGGTTGCGGGCCTGGGATTCGCCTGCAAAAGAATTCATGAGGTTATGCATTGTTTTACTGTCTTTGAAATCCATCATTCGCTCCTTTCATTGAAAAAATATATCATAGGTGTAAGAATATGATCTGAAACAAAAATAACAAACATAGATTTAGAACATTCAAAATAAAAAATCTACTTTATTTCATGATAATTAATATATTTTTAATTATTGTCAGAATGCTGAAATCGATTTAGATAATAATGATTATTATTATTATGTCAAGTGGTTTTATCTTTTTTTTCGAACGCAGAACAAAATACGATTTACTCTTGCTTTTAAATCTTTCACAATAAAAGAAATATATGGTACAGAAAACAGACGCGAATTATCATGCAGGGAGCACAACAGATGGTTCCGGACAGTGAAAATGATTCTGAGGAAGTCAGTGACGCTGAAGGCACGCAAAATGTTTCGGGAAAGCTGAAAACACTTATTGTCGAGGACGATCAGTGCGTCCTGGTTCTGTATAACAAGTTCTTACCCGAAACTGTTTTCGATAAAAAAATGGCGGCAAACGGCCAGGAAGCGTTGGAAATGTACAGGCGCTGGAAGCCCGACCTCATGCTGCTCGACATTATGCTGCCCGGCATCACCGGTTACTCGGTGCTGAAAGAAATACGTTTGCGCAACGACGACACCAAAACACCCATAATCATGGTGTCATCTATCACACGCAAGGAATCCATCCTGGACTGTGCCCAGCTCGGCATTCAGGGCTACCTCATAAAACCCTTCAACCACAAACAGCTCGGTGATAAAATTCTCGAATATTTTTCTTCCGCACAGCCTGCCAGAGCAGAGCAGCTGAGAAGAAACATGTGATGCCTCCCCTGCAAGACGCGGCTTTCAAGGCACCTTCCGGTAAGCATTTTTACCGTTTCTTAAAGTACTATGGCATGTATCAAAATAATGCAGCCGGGCGGGTACCGGAAACAGGCTATGGAATGGCGTGCAGCGCTCTTTCGCAGTTTTCACTTGCCGCAGCCATCTGTTTTTGTCATCTCGACCGCAGGGAGAAATCTCTTCGATGGCGTGAGATTTCTCAGTCGCCGTACTCCTTCGAAATGACGGAACGGCTGCAGTAGTGTGAGGAATGCTCAAACATTATTTATTGAACACCTATATTTACAGTATGAAAACATATGATTTCAAGAATAAATGAAGTAATTAATTATATATATAATAAATAATAAATTATAATTTATATTATTTTTTATATTGCAGTTATGCATTTTCTATTGACACATCTTTAAAAATAAATTAATAATAGTTATTAATACATTTTTTGGAGCACTGGATATGAAGGAAAACAAAACCAGAATAACCCATCAGCGTGAAGTTATTCTGGATGAATTGCGCTCGGTACGTACCCACCCCACAGCCGATGAGCTCTACACCCAGGTGCGCCGGCGCCTTCCGCGCATAAGTCTCGCAACCGTTTACAGAAACCTTGAATGGCTCGCAGATCAGGGTGTGGTTCAAAAAATAGAAGTCGGCGGCCGGCAGAAACGTTTCGACGGCAACCCGGAACAGCATTATCACATCAGGTGCATCAAATGCGGTCGCGTGAACGATATTGCCGTGATGCCGCTGCAGGGTTTGGAAGCAGCCGTGACCGACAGATGCGGTTATACCATCATCGATCACCGGCTGGAGTTCAGGGGTATTTGCCCGTCATGCGCGCAGCAGTACTCTGCAGAGGCCCACAGCTGAGCAGCTGCGGCAAATCCTGCAGCCCGCAGGCAACGACAGTTTTCAGTCACAAGTATCCGATCTTTCAGTCGGCATGATGTCTGTTCGCCGCATATGTGAGCCCTGGTTTTTCCTGCCGGTCGTCCGATGAAAAATTTCTTGCAAACCACCGCGATATTTATATGATGAACCTACCGCAAAAACCGTTACCAAATATACACAGCATGTTGTAACATCGGCCGTGAAGCAGTGCGCGGGCCGGATGTTCAGCCGGCAGATACGAATCGACACCGGAGGAAATCATGAAAGGGATTATTTTTTTCAGTTCTATCGTGCTTGGATGTTCCCTGCTGCTGTGCTCGGCTGCATCGGCCGAGAAAAGCCTGGAGGACAAATTTCCTTTTTTTCCGTCGCTCATCAACACGGTATCGGGAAAGCCGGTAAAACCGGATGACTTCGAGTCGGCTGAAATCTGCATGGGCTGCCACAGCGACATACATGCCCAGTGGAAAGGATCGATGCACGCCAACGCGTTTATCGATCCGGTGTTCCAGGCACTGTGGAAAATCGGCGAGGAGGAGACAAAGGGATTCACCCGCCAGCTGTGCGGCGGCTGTCACAGTGCCGTCGGCGTGCTCGCAAACGATATAACCTTCAAGGACGGCACGTTCGACGCCAGCGATATCGCAAAAGAAGGCGTGACCTGTGACCTGTGCCACACGGTCAAGGAAACGGCATTCCTCGAAACGCCGACCTATGAGCCGCAGAATGCCTCGCTCATCGTCGACCCGGGGGATGTGAAGCGGGGTCCCTACAAGGATTCCGAATCGCAGTACCACGAGACGGCCTACTCCGAGCTGCACACATCATCGCGCTTCTGCGCCAACTGTCATCAAGTGTTCCACCCGGTGACGAACTTCCATATCGAGCGCACCTATGATGAATGGAAATACTCGGTGTACGCCCAGAAAGGAATCCAGTGCCAGGACTGCCACATGATGCCCGTGGAAAAGGCGATCGAGGCCGCACGCACGCTCGAGCGCCCGGTCAACCCCGGCCAACCCTGTATTACCGGCCCTAAGCGCGACAACATGTTCACGCATGAGTTTGTGGGTGCTAATTTTACCGTGCCCGCACTTCTCGGTCACAAAGAGCATGCGGCAATCGCTGAAAAAAGGCTGCAGAGTGCCGCCGAGGTCGCCGTTACCGCACCGGATTCCGTATCGCCCGGTCAGATGACGTCTTTTTCGGTGAAAGTCACCAATGTCGGCGCGGGACACAACCTCCCGACAAGCCTCACAGAGGTCAGGCAGATGTGGCTGGATGTCACGGTCACTGATGCGGCAGGAAGGAAGATACTCCGCTCGGGAAATCTTGACAAGGACGGCACCATAGTAAACGACCCCCGTATTTTCAACGCGCATGCACTCGATAAAAACGGAAACCACACGGTGAAGCCCTGGGAAATCGCACGGTTCGACTACAACAAGACCATTCCGCCCAGGGGCTCCGCAACCGAAAAATATTCCTTCCTGCTGCCGCAGGATGCATCGGGCCCGCTGAGCATCAAAGCGGTCCTGCGATATCGCTCATACCCGCAGGCACTGGCCAACACGCTGCTCGGGAAGGATGCACCGGTTCTGCCTGTTGTCGACATGACGCAGGCAGCCGGCACCGTAAAGATTAACTGATGCACCCCCGAAAGGAGGATCACGGACATGTCGGTTTCACTGCACGAGGGAATATACTGGGTCGGCGCTGTCGACTGGAACCTGCGCGATTTTCACGGCTACATTACCGGCAGGGGCGCCACCTATAATGCCTACCTGATCGATGATGATAAAACGGCACTTGTCGACACCGTCAAAGAGCCCTTTTTCGATGAAATGCTTGCCCGGATCAGCCGTGTTTGCGACCCCGCTTCAATAGAGTATCTCATCTGCAACCATATCGAAAAGGACCACTCGAGCTCGCTGCCCCGTTTTGTTCACCGATTTCCGAACGTCAAGATACTTGCAAGCCCGATGGCGGTCAAGGGCCTCAAAAAATACTACGGGGATGCGCTGCCGCTCGAGGCCGTGAAGTCGGGCGATACCCTGCAGCTCGGCAGAAAAACACTGCAGTTTCTCGAAACGCCGATGGTGCACTGGCCCGACAGCATGTTCACCTATGTACCGCAAAGCAGGCTGCTGTTTTCAATGGACGGATTCGGGCAGCACCTGGCAACCTTCGGCCGGTTCGATGACGAGGTCGACGAGGGCGAGCTTTTTTTCGAGCTTAGAAAATATTACGCCAACCTGCTGACGCACCTTGCCCCGCTGATTCAGACGACGCTCAAAAAGGTATCCGAGCTGAAGCTCGAAATCGATATCGTCGCTCCCAGCCACGGCGTTATCTGGCGCAAACATATCAGCCGCGTGCTGCAGCTCTACGACGAATGGAGCTCGCACGTTTCACGGGAAAAAGCGGTCATTGTGTATGATACCATGTGGAAGTCGACCGAAAGAATGGCGAAGATTCTTTTTGATGCAATCGCCGATGCCGGCGTGGAGGTCAGCCTCAGGAAGCTCCGCGAAAACCACCGCAGCGATATAATGGCCGAGCTGCTGGATGCGCGGGGCCTGCTGCTTGGCTCTCCCACGATTCATCGGCAGCTCTTTCCCACGGTCGCCGACCTGCTGTGCTACATGAAGGGGCTCAAGCCGCAGAAAAAAACCGCTGCAGCATTCGGCTCCTACGGCTGGAGCGGTGAAGCCGTGCAGCTTGTCACCGACGACCTGAAAGCAATCGGTCTTGACGTGATCGAGCCCGGTGTCCGGGCGGTGTACAGTCCTGATGACCGGGAAACCGGCGAGCTGCAGCAGCTTGCCGGGACGGTAGTGAAAAAAATACGTCAGTAGCCTGCCTATGCGCGTAACAGCCATATTCGGAAGCCCCCGCAGGAGCGGCAACACCGACCTGCTGATGCAAAGCTTTTTACGCGGCCTGCGCGAGTGCGGCGCGCAGGCACATGAAATCGTTCTTCGCGACCTTTCGTTCTCCCCCTGCATTGAATGCGGAGGCTGTGATGCAACCGGCAACTGCGTTCTCGATGACGACATGAACAGCGTCTATCCGGCGCTGCAAAGCTCGGATGTCATCGTGCTGTCGGCCCCGGTTTTTTTCTACGGCCTGAACGCTCACGCCAAAGCGATGATCGACCGGTGCCAGTGCTTCTACGTCCGCAAATATGTGCTGAATCAGCCGCCCGCACCCGGGCGCGCATCTTCCGGAACAGGTATACTGCTTACCGCAGGCGGCTCGCGCGGCAAAAAGAACTTCGACGGAATTCTGCTCACGGTTCGCTACTTTTTCGATGCGCTCGGCATGGATTTCACCCGACACCTTGCCTATGCGGGCATTGATGCGCGTGGGGCGGTGCACGATCACCCCGGCGCGCTCGAGGAAGCCTGTGAGCTCGGCAGGAGCATCGGTGCGCAAAGCGGCTGAGGTGTAATCGGTGCGCGCGGCGCACCCTGCGAACTGCAGCCGTCTTTTTTTGTCATTT
>CAZFIB010000071.1:0-10882 GCA_964518865.1 uncultured Thermodesulfobacteriota bacterium | reverse complement strand
CGACCGAAGGGAGAAATCTCTTCAGGGGCTTCGGATTTCTCAGTCGCCGTGCTCCATTGAATTGACAGAATGGCTACAGCAGTGTGATAAATGCTCTCATGTTGACAATCATCCGTAGGGTGCGCCGTGCGCACCGATACTACTGGATTATGACATGTAAAACTGTAATTCAGGCCCGTCCGGGTAGGAGCGACCTCCGGTCGCGAAAACAGTCGCAGTTAAAGCAGCTCCTGCAGTTTCGCACCACCGTGCGGGCCGCAGAAAAATGGCTATAAAAATAGTGGGGAGTTCACCAGAGCAGTTTTTTTGTTTCTGCAGCCGTCTTTTTTTGTCATTTCGACCGAAGGGAGAAATCTCTTCAGGGGCTTCGGATTTCTCAGTCGCCGTGCTCCTTCGAAATGACAGAGTGTCTACAGTATTTTGAAAAATGCTCTGGCAGGTTGTTGAAAAAGTCGTTTATTCAGGCTGTTTAAAAATGCCCGGAGGCACGGCGCGCGAAATCATGAGGAATCCCCGACACGCCCGGTCGGAATCTGCAAGAGACGTGCTTTTTGGTACGTCGCAGTGATCCCGCTGTAGCGGGTATAAGCGCAACGCAGCATATGGGCATTTTTAAACAGCCTGTCGTAACCGGTAACATGCCGGCTTCATTCATTAACCTTCCCGGGGGGAGTGCATAATGACCGACTACATTATTATAGGCAACGGTGTTGCGGCGAACACGGCTGCGGAGTCGATTAGAAAAAACGATCCGCAGGGCTCGATCAGAATGTTTTCAAAAGAAAAAAATCATTACTACTACATTCCGGCGCTACCCGAGTATCTTGCCGGCGAGAAGGATGTCGCCGGCATTACCCTGCATGATGCCACGTGGTACCGCGATGCGGGCATAGAGCTGCATCTGGAGACAGAGGTTTCATCCGTTGACCCTGATGCCGGAACAGTCACCACCTCCGGCGGCGCTACCTTCTCATACGACAAGCTGCTGCTGGCAACCGGCGGGTATTCGTTCGTGCCGCCCATTACGGGGTCGGATACCGAAGGGGTGTATACGCTGCGCACTATTGCGGATGCGGATACGATCAGGAACAAAGCTGCAGCAGCAAAAGAGCTTGTACTGATCGGCGGTGGACTGCTGGGACTCGAGGCCGGCAACGGCCTGCGCAGGGCGGGCCTGAATGTCACCGTTGTGGAATTTTTCCCCCGGCTGCTTCCGCGCCAGATGGATGAGGCCGGCGCTGCCGTGCTGCAGCGCCAGATGGAGCAGATGGGCTTTTCCTTCCGCCTGGGTGCAAAAACAAGCGAAATCGTCAGAGCCGGCGAAAAGCTGGTTGTCAGCCTTGAAGGCGGCGAACAACTCACTGCCGACATGGTGCTTGTTTCGGCCGGGGTCAGACCCGAGCTCGGACTGGCACAATCTCTGCAAGCCGATATCGACAAAGGCGTCCAGGTCGATGATTTCATGCAGACCGGCCGCAGGAATATCTACGCAGCCGGTGATCTAATCGAGCACCGGGGCCGTTTTTACGGCATATGGCCGGCCGCCATGGAGCAGGGGCGCATCGCGGGAAAGTGCATGGCCGGGGAAAACGAGTCATATAACGGAACCGTGCCCGCCAACACCCTGAAAGTTGTCGGCATCGATCTGACTGCCGCCGGCGACATTGACGCCGACAGCAACCATGAAGCGATCGTACACACCGATACCGATAAAAATGTGTATCGCAAAATCGTCATTCAGGATGACGTCATAATCGGCACAATACTGCTCGGGGACATCAGCGGCAGCGATCGGATTATGGCTGCCATGAAAAACAGAACGAGCATAGCCGGCATGAAAGAGGACATGAAGAACCCCGCCTTCGATTTCAGCAGGATTGCCTGACATGAGCCGCAAGCGGAACGATATCGGCGCTCGCTATCAGCATGAGACGAAATATTCCCGCGAGGCCACGGCCTGCGGCCGCTCGAGTGCGCCCGAGCCGTATGAACCGTTCAAGGAATATCCCGATGCCGCGCAGACCGTACAGCTCCCCGCTGTATCAGCTGCACCGCCCGCCGATTTCTGGGCGGTGCTGGAGCAGCGCCGCTCCCGCAGGGATTTCAGTCCCCGGCCGCTGAGCCTGGATGATACCGCCCGCCTGATTTTTGCCGCACAGGGGGTGACCGCCCGCTGTTCCGGGTATCTTTTCAGGACCGCACCGTCGGCGGGTGCACTCTACCCGGTCGAAACCTATCTCATGGCAAACCGCGTCGACGGCCTGCAGAGCGGCATATATCATCTGAACATATGTGCGGCCGCCCTCGAGCTTGTCTGCTCCGGTGATTTCTCCGCTCCCCTGACAGCTGCGGCGCTCGGTCAGGAAATGGTTTCCCGGGCGCCGGCAACCTTTGTGTGGACGGTCATACCCGCCCGCAGCACCTGGAAGTACCGTGAGCGCGGGTATCGGTACATGTACATGGATGCCGGGCATATCGCCCAGAATCTGTATCTTGCCGCAACAGCCCTCGGCATGGGCTGCTGCACCATAGGGGCCTTTTTCGACGAAGAGGTCAACAGCCTGTTAGGTATTGACGGTGAACGCGAAACTGCTGTATATATGGGGGTGGTTGGTAAAACACTCGAGGGTTGATCAAGAGATCCATCACGCATGTTAATCAATGGAGGGAGCCTGTCATGAAGAAGTGGCGTTGTACTATTTGCGGTTATATTCACGAAGGCGACAGCCCGCCGGAAACCTGTCCGATCTGCGGTGCCGACGCCAGCAAGTTCGAGGAGGTTGCCGACTGACTCACGGTTGCCTTTATACAAAAGCCCGCTCAATGCGGGCTTTTTATTTTTACCCCGCAGGCGCGGATGAACCATCACACAAAAACCAGATCACAGCTTATCGACGAAATAAAATCCCTGGAGCACAAATTAGAGGCTCTCAGTGCCGGATCTTTCTGCAATACCAGCGCTGCAGCTCCCGACAGTGCGATTCTTGAAAAAATATTCAACGCTGCCGCAGAGGGTATTCTCGTAACCGACCCACAGGGGTACATCACCGGCACGAACCCGGCGCTTTGCCGCATGCTCGGCTTCAGCCCCGAGGAGCTTACAGGCCTTCACACCAGGGACCTCCTGCCCGACGGTCCCACCGAAAAGCATGCGGCTATGATGCGCAGCCTTTTTGAGCAAGGAACCATTCAGAATTTTGAAACCGAATTGCGAAAAAAAAACGGCTCGCTTATCATGGTCGAATTCACCATCAACCTGATATACAGCGACGGCGGTGATATTTCCTGTGCCGCAGCCATCGTGCACGACATTACCGATCAGAAGCTGAGCGAGCGCGATCTGAAGTGCCTGAACCTGTCGCTGGAGGACAAAGCAGCTGCGCGAACCGGGGAGCTCCGCGAAGCAAACCGCCGTCTCGAGAAGGAAATCGATTTCAGGCGCCGGGCCGAACAGGAAAGCAGGGAAACGCGCATTTATCTTGAAAACGTGTTCAGGGCCACGCCCGATATAATCATGGTGAGCGACGGCAGCGGCATTATTCTGACGGTAAGCGATGCGGTCGAGGACCTGACCGGCTACCGTCCCGATGATCTTCAGGGGCACTCCTCTGCCGTACTCATGCCTGCGGGAGATACGTATTCTGAAAAGATGTATGAGATGATCGACCTGCTTATCGAGCAGGGACATCTCCGCAACTTTGAATTCTTCATCAAAAAAAAAGACGGGACAACCGGAATTTTCGAGTGCAATGCGGTCGCGCTGAAAAACGACGACGGCAGTATCGGCACTATCATATCGGTCCTGCGCAGTATCGACGACCGCAAAAAAGCAGAGCAGCGCCTGGTCGAGTCCGAGGAACGCCTGAGAACCCTGTTTGAAAACGCAACCGACGGCATTCTCATCGCCGATTCACAGCGAAATTTCATTGCAGCCAACAAGACGATGTGCACGATGCTCGGCTACGAGCCGGATGAGCTCACCTCGCTGTCGGTCAGCGACATACATCCCGCCGGGGATTTGGAGCATGTTATCGAACTTTTCAATAAGCATATCAGCGGCACGACGGTAACCGATTCGGACGTACCCGTCAGGAGAAAAGACGGCTCCGTATTCTATGCCGACATCAGCGGCGGCCCGGTGGTCATCGACGGCAAAACATACAACATGGGCATGTTCCGTGACATGACCTGGCGACGACAGGCTGAAAAGGATATCCGCAAGACGCGCGACTTTCTCGAGCATATTATCGAAAGCTCGCTCGACGGCATCGTTGTAACGAATCCCTCAGGGCATATCATCCGCTGCAACAGCGCGTTCTGCAGCATTCAGGGGTTTACCAAACGTGAGGTTATGGGCAGGCATGTCGCAGACCGGATGGTCGGCACGCCGGGAACATACCGGACTACAGCCGGAGATACCGTCACTATCGATGATGAGTATATCTATGACAGGTCTGCGAAGATGGCCGACACCCTTTTCGTGAAAGGCAGGCTGCTCAATTACGAAACGTATCGTCTTCGCAAAGACAATATTCTCGTTCCTGTTGAAAACAACTCCGTGCTGCTGTTCAACGAACAGCGAGAGTGTATCGGCTCGTTCTCCATTATGCGTGACATAACACAACGGCACATCGCGGAAAACAGGCTGAAAACCATGAATGAGCACCTCGAGCAGCTGGTTGAAGAGCGCACCGCCGAACTCCAGAAGGAAATCGCCGAGCGCACACAGGCCGAGCAGGAGCTTGCCGTAAAATCAAACAAACTCGAGGAGATCAATACGGCCCTGAAAGTGCTTATTCGTAAACGCGATGTGGATCAGCAGACGATGGAAGAGAATATTGTCACGAACATACACAACCTTGTTGCCCCCTATATCGACAAGCTCAAGAAGGGGCCGGTCGCGCCGCAGCATATGACCCTGATAAACATTATTGAATCGAATATCAGGGATATTATTGCACCGTTTTCGCAAAACCTCACTTCAAAACAGTACGGTCTGACAAAAACCGAAATCAGGATCGCCAATATGATTAAAACAGGCCGTCGCACAAAAGAAATAGTAGGAATTCTGAATATTTCAAAAAGAACTGTCGAGTTTCACCGCAAAAACATCCGCCGCAAACTGGGCCTTCAGAATACCAAAGCCAACCTCCGAACATTTTTACAATCCATCTCTTAAGTACTGTTTTTTTCCAACCAATTTTGTACCATATATTCAGCATTGACAAAAAATGACTTTCAGGCAAAATGGTGACTGCTTTTTAAATCAATCAACAAAACGTGCCTTTTCAGTGAACACAGGCAACTACCGACAGAGGGCACACCTCGGGGTTTCCGACCATTGTGCGAAGCTCGAGGCTGCCCACTGCAGCGCTCAGACGACGGGACCTCGCTTCAGCACTCGCAACCAGATCACAAGGGGCACACGTATGGTCAAGATAAAACACGACAGCATACCGGCACAAATTAGTGCCGAATATAAGAATATCTGCTATGATACATCGCATGAGTGCATCATTACAGACATCGACCTGCATGGAAACGGATTCATATTCTTCACGGAAGAAGACATCCGGCCCGGAGCCTCTCTGGAATTTACAATTTCCACTGTTCCTGATAAAACCGTTCTCTCGGGAAGTGTACAAAATAAAATAAAGCTGAGCTCAGGCAAGTACAGCACCGCAGCGGAGCTTGCTGTTACAGCCGCAAGCCGGGACGATACGTCCGCACTGCTGCAGTATGCCCTCTGTCAGCTCGACCATCTCGAGAAGCGTGTAGAGCTGTAAACGACCGGATATGCTGCTATGGGACTTATAGCTGTAGAAAACGTCGAGCCGGGAATGAAGCTGACCGGTGATCTGCATTCCCCGAACGGCAGGTTTCTCCTGCCTGCCGGTACCGTACTCCAGGATAAACATGTCAGGATATTGAAAATATGGGGGGTTACCGAAGCCGATATCGAGGGCCTTTCACAGGAAGATGTCAGGGAGCAGGAGCGTGCCCGACTCGACCCGGCCGTACTGCGGCAAAGCAGCACCTACATCAGCAGTCTTTTCGACAGGGCAGGCACACAGCCCCCCGTGCTGCACGAGCTCTACGAGCTTGCGGTCATCAGAACCGCACACCGCATCACTGACGGGTCACTGGAAGCGGCATATGCTACCGCGGTGAATCACAGCGATTTCCAGAACCCTGCTGCAGAATCCGACCGCCCGTGTCCGTCGCTTGCCGAGCTTGCCGACAAAGAGCATGAGCTTGTCGCTCTGCCGGATATCTTCCATCAGATAACCGATGCAATCAACAACCCGAACAGCTCTTCCGCCTACATCGCAAATGTCATTGCAAAAGACATGGCTCTGTCGGTTAAGCTTCTGCGGCTTGTCAACAGCGCCTTTTACGGATTTCCCCGCAAAATAGATACGCTTTCAATGGCGATTACCGTGATAGGTTCCAAGCAGCTGACCATGGTTGCTATCGGCATTTCGCTGATCAACACATTCAGAGGCATACCCGATACGCTTATCGACATGAAAGCATTCTGGCAGCACAGCTTTTCGTGCGGCATTATAAGCCGGCTCGTTGCGGAGCATCTGCATCTTGATGACAGCGAACGCTTTTTTGTAGCCGGGCTGCTCCATGACGTCGGGCGCCTTATCATGCTGAAAAATTACCCCGGGGAAGCCGTCCGGGCTTTCGCTCGCTCAGCCCGGGAGAGCGAGTTGCTTGCTGACGCCGAAAAAAATGTATGGGGCTATGATCATGCCCAAATCGGTGCAATGATGTTTGAACGATGGAAGCTCCCTGCCGCACTGGAGCATGGCGTGGGATATCACCACAAGCCGTCGGACTCGGGATACGGGCAAGAGGCGGCAATCGTTCATGTGGCCGACATTATCACCCATGCTCTTGCACTTGGTAACAGCGGCTGCATCTACGTTCCGCCGCTTGATGAAAAAGCCTGGTCGTCGCTCGGTCTGTCGAAAAACGTACTCAACTCCCTGATACCGCAGGTTGATTTCCAGCTTGGCGTTGTCATGAAAATGCTCTTTGCGCAATGAAAATGGAAGATTCGGAAAAATACGTGAAACGGCTTGAAAAACGCAATGCGTTTCTCGAGGAAAACAATCGGTTTATCATCGATGCCCTCGACAAAGCCGTTACCCTGACCGACTTCCCGCACGAAGCCGACGGTTTCAGCAGCCCTGTTGAGCTGCTGTTTGAAATCGCCCGGCGAACCCGCAATATCATACCCTTCAAAACGGTCGCCTTTTACCTCATCAGCGAAGAAGACTCCGATCTGACTCTGGCCTTGTGTGATCCTCACAGCCGTACCGATGTCGTGGAGCGGGAAATGAACCATCTTCTTGAAACCCGCATGATCGAATGGATACTCAATAGACGCAAACCGGTCTCGTTTGCGGCCGCCCATACCGAAGGAGAACTTCTTCTGCACACCATGAGCACATCGGTTCGAATGCGGGGGCTTTTTATCGGTATTCTCGACACACCCTTCAAAGACATATCCGATATTCCGCTCGGCCTGCTCTCTGTGCTCATGACAAGCGGAGCCGGGGCCATAGAAAGCTTCGAGTTGTATCGCTGGATAAAAAACATTAACCGGGACCTGCAAAACAAAATACAGAAACTCTCCGACACAGAGGCCTCGGTGCGAAAAAGCGAGCAACGGCTGAACAGAGCGCAGCACGTTGCCAGGGTCGGCAGCTTTGATATCGACATCAGTACGAATACAATGCACTGGTCGAATGAGCAGTACCGTCTGCTGGGGCTGGATCCCGACAAAGATACTCCTTCAGCCGATCTTTTCGCAGACATGATCCATGAAGACGACAGGACGATCTTTAACGACATGCTGAAAAATGCTGGCATGTACGGGCGATCCTACGACTGTGAAATTCGCTATATTCCCCGCGACGGCCGGTGCTGCACAGCCCATGTGCAGATCGAACAGCAGAGTGACGCATCCGGCCGGCCCCTGAGCGTGTACGGCACCTTTCAGGACATCACGATGCTCAGAAAAGCCCAGCAGGAAATTCAGGAAGGCAAGGAAAACCTTGAAAACATATTCAATACCACCGGAGACGGCATAGTCGTCACCGACGGCACCGGCATCGTCAGGCGCTGCAACCGCACGCTGGAAAACATGCTCGGCTACGATGCCGATGAAATGGTCGGCAGACACATTGCGGAAATAGTTTCTGATGACCCGGGCCTTCACAAACGCATGCAGGCTGCGCTGGAGCGCCTGCAGGAAGTCGATATCGTAAAAAACATCAAAGCCGAATGGCGCTGCAAAAACGGAGACACCTGTCCGGTCGAATACAACATGACCGTATTCAGGGATTCAGCCGGCAACCTGACAGGCTCTGTCGGGTCGGTACGCGACGTGACCGAGCTGAGGCGCATGGAGCAGGAAAAAGAGCAGATTGAAAATCAGCTTCGGCAGGCTCAGAAAATGGAAGCCATAGGCACCCTCGCCGGCGGCATTGCTCATGACTTCAACAACATTCTCACGATCATCACCGGCTATACCGACCTGCTGCTCGAAAAGCATAAATCCGACGATCGCACGCACCGAATACTGCATGAGATATTTTCGGCGACCCAGCGCGGCACGAACCTTGTCCATCAGATACTCACCTTCAGCCGTAAAAAAAAGCTGGAGCACAAGCCGCTCAAGCTCGACTCAATCGTCAAGGAAACCATCAAGTTCCTGCAGACATCGTTACCCAAATCCATTGCCTTGAAGGCACATATAGAAACAGATCACTGCGTGATACTGTCGGACCCGACACAGGCTCAGCAGGTTCTCATAAATCTCTGCACAAATGCCGCTCATGCTATCGGCGACCGGGACGGCACTGTTACCGTTTCCCTGCGCGAGACATCGGTCAGCACTGCAGGCTGCACGGAGCCGGGGCTCGAGCCCGGAACGTATCTGCTGCTGAGCGTTACGGATGACGGCCCCGGCATGGATGCCGAAACAGTCGATCATATTTTCGAACCCTACTTCACCACCAAGGAGAAAGGCAAGGGAACCGGTCTCGGCCTGGCGGTCGTTCACGGAATCGTAAAAAGCCATCACGGTACCGTATCCGTCAGCAGCAAACCGGGAGAGGGAACGACGTTCGATCTGTATTTTCCGCTGCATGAACAGCCGCTGCCTGAGGATGACGCATATCACGACCTGCCCGCCGCCGGGAGCGAATCACTGCTGGTGGTTGATGATGAACCCGCAGTCGCCGATATCATGTCGCAGATTCTTACCCCCCTGGGCTACGCGGTTGTCGTTAAGACAGCGGCGCGTGAGGCGCTGGAAGCGTTTCAGCGCAATCCTGCGGCATTCGATGCGGTCATTACGGACAAGAACATGCCGGAAATGAACGGCTTTACGTTGAGCGAAAAAATACTGGCCCTCAGGCCTGATATTCCGGTGCTGCTCTGTACCGGATACAGCGAAAAAAGCGATGAGGAAAAGGCCCGTGAGAAGGGAATCCACGAAGTCATCATGAAGCCGCTTTCGCGGCACAACCTCGCGGCAGCCATCCGCCGCGCAATCGACAGATAAGCCCCGGCACAGAAATCATACCGGCGAAAGCCGGTGCGCGCGGCGCACCCTGCGGACTTTCTCTCAATGTACCGAATAATTGATCTTTTTATTTTTGCCCCATCGCCGCGCGCATTTCCCGCAGGAACCGCTCACGGGCGTCGGCAATCGTTCCGCGAAACAGACCGCCTCCGGCATTGCGGTGCCCCCCTGCGTGAAAACCCGCGCTGCGGGCGATATCCCCGATGCTCAGTGTAGTACCGTAGTTTCGGGTGCGCCAGTTCAGACGTATGGTCCCGTCAAGGTTGTCACGCAGCATTATTCCGTAGTCATAGCCGCGGACCTGCCGCTTGAAAACTTCCTTGTACAGGGAAGCGCATTCGGCAAAATCATCGCCGAACATTTTTTTGAGCTCCTCCACCCTGCCGGCATGCAGTTCGAGCATTGTCATGCGGAGCCCGGGCAGGTATTCGGTGCGTGGGACAGCCCAGGCAAAAAAATCGAACTCGCACTGTTCATGGTTCGTGTCCACTGCCCTGCCGTGATCGGCTCCCAGCTCGATGAGCTTTTCCGCAAAGGCATATTCTCCCGCATGCACCTCGTTCTTGAACATGCGGGCGTCATACAGCAGAGCCAGGTACAGGTAGTCGGCGACATGCGGCGGCGGCTGCACGGGTCCGCATGCCAGGAAATAATCATGCAGCACCTGTGCCGTACAGGCTGCCTGCACGTTCAGGCAGCACCGGGGTATCGATTCATAAATATCGTTTTTTTCGTGATGATCGATGCTTACGATGCGGGACAGATCGATCTTTTTCAAAACAGCCTCCCAGTTCTTCCCGAAAAACTGCGACCACGAGCTGCCGTCGACCAGGGCTGCTATACCGCTTTCGGGTAATGACCATGTTTTTTCATCGACACATCTGATCCTGCCGATATCGGGAAAATCCCGCATATGTTCCGGTATCGCGGTAAAGCTGACGATCTCCGACGGCTTTTTACGTGTTTCGAGCCACCAGGCAAGCGCAAGCCCCGTTCCCACGCAGTCGGGGTCCACAGGGTCGGAAACGACGATGCAGACGGCTGCGGCCTGTTCGATCAGATGTGAAATTGATTCAGCTGATTCAGCTGCTTCTGGGGGATCGGAAGAGCTCATGTCTGCGGCCTCGTGTAGTAAATAGATTCCTCTAAGCGGCACTATGATGTTTCGGAAAGCGAAGACAACCTTACAGAAGAATACGTTCGTTGTCAACAATGATGGATATCCCTGATTCACCATCTAAAAAATAAAAAAACTCGTTGGCCCCTGAAAACAGG
>CAZFIB010000070.1:0-20617 GCA_964518865.1 uncultured Thermodesulfobacteriota bacterium | reverse complement strand
TAAGTCAAGCCAGAACGCGTCCCAGAGCGAGGCTGGCGGCAGATAAAAAAAGAAACGACAATTCGAGGAAATCGAAAAAAAAAAGATCATTACTATGTCAAGATAAAGATTTGGCACTATCTCCGAACTGAATCAGATCATCAGCTATAGGGAATGCCAGTCTTATCAAGTAAAAAGGGGTATACATGGATAATTGGTTTATTCCGGAGCTTGAAGACTTTCCTTCCCAACGGAGTCTGCTTCATTTGGGCCTCAATAAAGCGGTGCGCTATTACCGGGAGTTGGTTGTTCCGGGCATCGGCGGCGTCTGGTTTGTCAGGCAGCTGTCATGGGCGCTGGCCGGCATCAAACTGGCCGAAGACCTCAACCGCCGCGGTCAGGCATCTCAGATTGCCAATGCCATAGAGGCGTTAGCCTGTAAACTTAATAAAAAATACCCAGGAATTAGAGGAATAAGAGCGTTTGAAAGAGATCCCAAGGTATGGGAATTCAGTAAGCTTTCACAGCCCAAGTATTATGTTCAGGTTACGTTTCGCCAATCGACCGTCCGTGCGCTTGTGGGGCTTGGGTACACCCGGGGAGGATTGCGTTTTAACGGAATGGAACTTACCCCGGTAGGGAGGGAGTTAGTGAACGCCTTGTTTTTAGGAAATTCGGTCGAAAAGAAAATCAAAAACTGGATCCGCAATGCAAATTCTAGTTCTCGAAAGCCTGTGATTGCTAAAGAGGCGCTCGGGCGGGATAATGCAAGCACTCACGAAAAAGAAAATGTTCGAGATCGTCTACTTACTGAAGTGCAAGATGACTTTGGCAGCCCAAATCGGCGCGCTATGCTGATCAAGGCTTTCAAAAACAATGAAAGAATGCCGAGTGTAGAAAAAATTAAAGATCGTTTGCAGCATCAACAGGTCCTTGAAATAAATACAGCTGAGGCCTTTGATGCCATGGTCGGAAAGGCCCGAAGCCTTATACAGGAATGTGCGCAAAATCTTGAAAGCACGCAGGACTGCCCGGTTAGTGAGATGGCGAAAAAGCTGAAAAAACCGCTTGTTGAACTGCAAAAAAAATCAAAAACATATCTAGCTCAGGCTAATAAAAGTAAACAGTTTCATCAGGATGCCCAAGACTTTGCCGAGAAAGTGACCCGGAGTACTCCGGAAGATGTTTTGGAAGTACTTGCCAAGCGAGACGGTTCCATTGTGGTCTTTTCAGACGACAAGGTGCTTCAGGGCCCGCTTTTCGACCGCCATGATCAGAAAAAAAACGACATAACGGACCAGGACGAAGACGGGGGTGAAAAAGAGGTGGGAACCGAAGATTCGTCCACCCCTCGCAAGATCAAACAACTTTTTAAGCTTTGGAAAGACTGCTGCCCCAATGAATAAGACAATGAATCCTTCTCTGCTTGGCCTCTTTTCGCCGCCGGATGGTAGCCCCCTTGGCGTATTCGGGCTCATGTGTGCTTTGTCCGCCGACACCTCATTTATGGAGAGTGTTTTGGAAAATTTTACCGGGAAGGGGGCGCTCAGTCGAAGGTACAGCCGTCATTGTGCGCTTGCGCTTTTTTTGGACCCGGAGCATAGCCAGCTCACCGGGTTGCCGGGCCTTGCCTGGGGGCACCCTCTGGTCGAGACCCAGTTGGCCAGTAAGATCAAAAAAGCCAAAATGATGCATGCCAAGGTCGCTCTGCTCGGCTTCGGCAAAGCCGCCAGAGGCCGACCCGACTATTACCGCCTGATCGTCTTTACAGGTAACTGGACCCGCGAAGCGGTGAATAACAGCCTCAATCTGGTTTGGCTTTGCGATTATGACGGCACAAGTCGTCATGGGCAGGATCAGGAAGCTGCCGATCTTTTCGAGGCCGCTAAGTTCTGGGAGGCGCTGCTTGGTCTGGGAAAAGATGATAACAAGCACCGGCCTGGCTACTATCGTCTTTCCGAAGAAGTCCACAGTAAGGCAACAGGGTTTTGTAACGAACTTTTAGATCTCATCGGTAAGCCGAAAACGCCAGCCCCTCGTTTTTTTTCAAATCTGCAGGAAGCCCGGATAAAAGATCCTGAAGCATTAAAAAAAACAATTTTTAAAAGAAATTCAATCGGTGGCCAGCTTATACAAAGAATACCTGGTAGCGAAAAAAAACCGCCTAATTTTATCTGCTGTGGGTCGGGATTTTTTGAGCAGGCTGGTGCGGAACCCAAGGAGCCTGAAGTTCTGTCGCAGCTGGTTAAGGTACTGCAGAAAAAGGGTGCCCTGACCGACCCACCCGAATACAAATATCTTATCATCAACAAGGCGACCTCTGGTGCTGCCGGATATTGGTTAAAAAAAAACAAAGGGGAAATAACTTGGGAAATCTATAAACCTTCGCGTCCCGAAAATGTGGACACAGACAATTATGTCGAGGCATCGCTTCATTCAAAATTTGTCTATATTGCAGATTATAATAACAAAAAATATAAAAGCGGGCTGCTTTATCTCGGCTCGGCTAATTTAAGCAAGCAGGGCTTTGCCAATGAACCTGGGCCGAAGGGCAATGTCGAAGCGGGAGTGTTTTTGAAAGTGAATGAGCCGTTGAGCGAAAGGGCACTTTGCAAAAGGCTCGGCATTTATGATGGAGAGGAATTGAACTCTGCAGATATACCGGACAAAATTGACCTCAAAGACGAGCAAAACGAAGCAGGCCGGCATAAACCGCCTCCGGCACCGCCGATTTCATCATGCAACTGGAAGCGCGAAACACTTGTCCTGAATTGGGTGGATGCTGCCGATTCGTGGAGGGAACTGCGTCTTTGTGGGCTGACGATTGCTGCGAACCAGAAAGAACTGGTGCTTTCGACAAGGCCGAACTTCAGCGTCGAACTGACGGCATGTACAACCCAGGGTAAGAAGAAACAATGGTGGATTCCTGTTTTTGTGGAAGAGGGTGATTTCTGTTTTCCGCTAAGGTACAAAAAGAAGCCGGATGACATGTTGAAGTCTTTACTGGGCTTTCCTGATGTTTATCCGGAGGATGAGGATGAGACCGAAGAGACGTCGGAACCGCCCATAGGGGAACCTCCTCCAAAGCCCCCGGGACCAAGCGGAAATGATGGTCCGCAGGGCGACCTGTCCAACGAGCGGGCCGCTTTATCCGCTTTGCCGCTTCACCTGACAACCAGTCTGATTGAAACTATCGCACAAAAAAACCAGGCTCTGGCGCCCGGGCAGATGCCGGATTGGGTTGCGCACCTGCGCCGCGTGCTGCTGGAAGAATTGGATGAGGATACTGTCGAAAAAATTAAATCCCTCAACATTCATTTTCTCAGGCTTCTTATAAGAGAGCCCGGCTTTGCCCCGAAGGAAGCTTCCGGGCAGTACAGAAAACTGATTCGGGACCTTGAAAAAAAGTGGGGGCTGAAAAACGCCCTACCGCTAATGAACAAAAAGGAGTAGCCCGATGGCCTTAAACTGGGAAACGGTTTTTGTTGAAATGCGCAGCCTGGCCGGGATTCGTAAGGCTTGGCAGTATGGCCAGGAGAAAACCATCCGCTGGGCGGCAAAACGGCTTGACAAGCAAGCCGGGGTGCTGGTGGCCGATGAGGTGGGCATGGGCAAAACCCGGGTCGTTATGGCCGCGATCCTGGCGGTCGTAAAAAACGGCGGGAGCGTTGCCGCTGTGGTTCCCCCCGGCCTTATTTACCAATGGATAAAAGAGTGGGACGATTTTTTGCATGACTTAACGGAGAAAAGAAAGCATAAATACAACCTGGCCGAATTGGCAAAATTCGAGCCCATCCAGCTTAGAACCTATTCCTCAATGTTTAATTACGACCATCTACAGTATCCTTTGCTGGGTAAAAAAAACAGAGGGAGATGGCTTTTGATTTCGCACCAGTTTGGCACACCAAATCTCCAGGACAATTCCCCCCTGAATAGGTATATGCTACCACTGTTGGCGGCTACCGTCAGCAAAAACGGGGCAAAGCAGGACTTGAATAAAGTCAAAGAGTGGAAAAGCCTTCAGAGAAAAGGCGCATGGCACAAGGACTGCTTAAATACAAAGTGTGCCGACTGCCCTAAACGGACCAGAAAAAGCAGGGCGTGCCGGTTCGATATCCAGGTTCTAAAGGCTGCAAAATTTGTGTCAAAAGAGCACCTTAAAATATTTAATAATTTACCAGATATCCGGAACGTTGCGGATGCAAAAGCATTTTACACCTCTCCAGATGGGCACCAGATGGTTAAGGATTTGCTTGGCAAGATTGATCTGCTCGTTATTGATGAAGCGCATAAAAGCCGTGACACCGAGAAGGGCCGCAAAGTCCTCGGAACACTCCTGCACGATATTCTCAAAACCGAAAAAAACACAAAGCGGATTGCGCTCACTGCGACACCGATGGAACTTCGGGCCGGTCAGTGGGAAACAATTTTTAAACGAATCGGCGAAGGACCATCATATCCTGAAGCGGCTGTCAGAGCCTTTGATGAGGCGCGGGACGGGGCGAACAGACAGCCGGACAGTGCAGAAAAGATCAGAGCTTTGATCCGCGCAAGCGGGAATTTTTCCAAGGCGTTGAAGCCCTACGTTACCCGGCGCAGGCGCACGCAGCAGGAACAAATGCGGGAAATTGTCGGTCCCATTCCATGTGAGAACGAAGCGCATCCCCACCGCGATAACAGCGAGCCGATTGAGATAGATTTCAACGATGTTTCTGAAGACTGGAAGGCGGCTATTTTTACCATGGAAGCGCTCGGCAAAGCGGCTAAAGGCTGTTCTATAAAGAAAGCAAAGGAACTGAACCGCCTGATTCGCACATTAAAAATTATAGACATTCGCTATGCGGCTGGAAAAATCGCGCAGGGGTCTGCGGGTCCCCTGGAAGAAGATAAAGCCGATCAAGACCACGCTAAACTTGAAATACAGCAGGACGAAGTTTATCTGCTCGACCAGAAAATTGAGAAATTTTTGGACAATTCAAAAGGGATCGATTCCTTCATTGAGGGTAAGCTCCGGCGAATGCAGTTCTGGCTGCAAGTGCAAAATGCCGGGCACCGTAAGCTCGAGCAACATCCGCGTGTCCAGCGAACGGCAGATGAAATCGAGAAATTTGTGTGGGAAGAGAATGGTAAGATTAAGGCAAAGGTGTTAGTCTTCGGTACATTTGTGAACCCATTGAGGGCCCTTCGTGAAGTGCTCAATTCTCGCGCGGTGCTGCGCATCCTTGACAGGAGGAAGAACGGAAGCAAGGAGCCGCCACTGCCCGGGGTCGCGGCCGTCTTATCCAACCTGGACACGATATGGGACGAATATGTCCGCTTGCGGAAACAGCCCGCAACCTCCATGCCGATTAAACGGCGCTATACCCGTGAGTCGTTGAAAGAAACTATCATCGAAGCAGGCAAAAGATATGAACAATTAATAAATATAAATCTGAACAAAAAGATCTCGAAATCTTTTGCCAGAAGACTTCCAAGAGCAGCATATATCAAGAAGGCCCAGCTTAACGAAAAAGTCATTAAACTCTTGAAATCATATATTCTGAGCAGCATGATTTTTGAAAACAGATTTATGTTGGAAAAGAAAGAAAAATACAAAGCGGACGCAATGAGCATCTGGATTGAATTCTTTGAACGAGCTACTACTTTGAAAGGGCCCGAAGGAGATGAGGTAAAATTTTCATCCGCTTCCATGCGAAAGCTGATCGACGACGAAATAAAGGAGCATGTCAATCAATTCGGTTCCTTCGCACGCATTCTTTACGGCAAGGTACGAATGGAGACCCGGCGCATATTGCAGGCTCAGTTCAACAACGCTGGGTCATTTCCGATTGTGTTGATCGCGCAGAGCCAGGTGGGCCGTGAGGGCCTGAATTTGCATAAAGCTTGCAGACGGATAGTTCAATTCAACGCAGAATGGAATCCAGGCGTTAATGAGCAACAGATTGGGCGCGTGGATCGCATCAAAAGTCTTTGGGAAGCTGAAGCGCTGGCATACAGAGAACGCAAAGGGCCCGCCGAACCAAAAGATGTGAAATACCCTGAAGAGGCGCCCAGGATACATATTCATCCAGTGCTGTTTAAAGGTACATACGATTCTTTCCAGCACAGTGTTTCTAAATATCGGCATGAAAATCTTAAAGCACACCTGTTTGGCGAACTGTTATCTGATGAGGCTTTAGAAAAAGTACCTTCGGGTAAGGGCTGGGATACGCTTCGAAATGAACTGAAAAAATCCGCCCCGGATTTCTCCCCAATGGCTGCGAAACGGGCAAGCAAAAAATGATCCGCACACTATGTTTCCTCTATGTGTCCGGATAGAAAAGTAAATACGACGGTTTAGTGTTTATAACTATCCCTGATTTTATCAGCGAGGGCCACCATGTCCTCCACCAGCTTCCCCGGCCTCACCACCTGCGCATGCTCCCCAAAAGACAGCACCCAGCTAATAACCTCCGACTCGGATGATGCCGTGAAGGTGAGCTCGATAGAGCCATTTTTTTTGTTCACGATTTTCTGATCGGCACTCCAGATTCTTTCTTTAACAAAATCTTTTGCCCAACCGGTGAATGCCACGGTTAGCTTGAACGGTTTGTCCTTCATAACGCCGAAGGTTTTTGAAAACACCTTTTCAAAATTGTAGTCGTCCGGAAATTCAAATATTTTATCTGTCAGCTCGATGTCCTTTATGCGGTGAACCGCGATCATGGGATCGAATTTGCGGCGCTTGAGACCTGCAGGGAAAGGTCGAGCAATGCGAGCGTGGAGATAAAGGGTGTTGCCGTGAGAAAAGAGCTTTAAGGGCATTATGTGATACGTCTTTTCTTTTTCCTGCCCGCTGCCCTGGTATGTAATTTTGCAAACGTTCAGGTTCCGGATTGCCTTCAGGATCGTATTAATAGTGTCCTGAAACGGCGTGTAGTCGATCGTTCCGAAGCAAAAGGAGCTGAAACCAGTCTCCGACGGAATCGTTGTGTCCTTTGTAAGCTGGGCAGATTTCTGTAGGCCGGTTCTTGCCTTCTCGACACAATCCTTACCCAGCAGGTGCTCGGAGAATATGCGGCACATCTGCATTACCCGCATTTCCGCCTTTGAAATCTGCTGAGCGGCAGGGATTCTGCCGAGCTTTTTTCCCTTGAAAAACAGGCGCTGGCCTTCCCGGTGTTCTTCGACCTCCAGGTTGAAGGAGTCTCTGAGATCCGCAACCAGGTTCCGGACGGTTGGTTTTGTGCAGTTGAGTTCTTCGGCGAGCTTGGTGAGAGAGTGGCGGTCGTCTGAGAAGACAAGCAGCCCCAGCAGCTTGAAAAGCTTCGCCGCGTGGCTCTTCTCACTGTGTTTTACCGGCATACTATCCCCTCTCTGAAATATCTTAAAACCGTTAAATTAGAATTTACGGTAGCATGCTATCCTTTAGTTAGTCAAACGGAAAAACAGGGGTTTTGGTGAATTAATACGAGGTGTGAAAATGCAAAAAAAAGCAAGTAAACCGTGTCTTGATGTTATGCCGTCAATGTTTATGGGCAAAACTGATGAAAATGAGAGGTTTTTGAAGGCCCGTTGCGCCGTATACCTGAGCAGGCTGCTGGGCGGCTGGGTGGCAATGGACAGCGAATTCGTGGAGTTCCTGTTCTGGGTGCTCGATGAGGACTCCGATGAGGCGGTCAGGCTTATCTGCGACACCGGCAATCCACGGGTACGGAGGTATATCAGGGAAAAACTAGATGAAGATGACATCGACGATCTCGATGATTGCGTGAATGTCGTACTGAAAATATTTAAATATTACACCAAAAACGACACGAAGCGTTTTGCATCCAACTGCACGGCGCTTTTGAAAAACAAGGCGAAGCTTCCTGACAAGGTCGGAAGTGAAATCCTGGGGAAAATACAAACTATCAGGAATATGTTCAGCCTGTCGGATATCGAAACCGAGCTGTGCCTGTTTATGTTTATTGTGTCTGTGTATGAACCGGCAGAGGATTATTTTGACCGGCATTTGGAATGTCTTCAGTACAGGGGTAGAAAATACCTGCTTCGACTGTTAGATATAAAGTCCCACGAGCTGGGCGATGCTCTCAGCGGCACTTTGCAAAGAATCGGGTTACTTGAAACAAGCCACAACAGCATATCGCTCGATGATGAGTTCATCCGGTTCTTTCACAACAATTCCCTGGATTACATCACCGGCAAATTCTACACACGAGTAACTGAAAAAGCGATTCCGCTCGAATATCACATGCTGGATCAGAACTGCATAGACCATGTCATGAATCTGCTGCAAACTGATACATCAAAATCAACGCATATCGCTTTGTACGGACCTGGCGGCGCCGGGAAAACAAGTTTTTCTCACGGCCTTGCCCAGGCGATGGGATATGAAGCATATGAGATTGCCCGCCCTGACGAGGAAAACGATATCAGCCGGCGCCGGGCGGCGCTTGTTGCCTGCCTGAACATGACCGCTCGCAGTGAAAAAAAATCAATCATCATTGTCGATGAGGCCGACCGGCTTTTAAACACCGAGTGCGGGGGAGGTTTCTTTTTCTTCGGTTTTTCATCGGATGACAACAAGGACAAGGCCTGGCTCAACTATTTCATGGATCAGCCGGGAGCACGGGTGATCTGGATCGTGAACGACATCAGCGGTATCGACGAGTCGGTGATGCGGCGCTTTTCCTACAGCATCAAGTTCAGTCACTTCAACAAGCGGCAGAGAATCAACCTTTGGAATTCGATTGCTTCAGTGCATGGATGTGATGACTTGCTGAGCTCGGAAAATGTTCAGGCCCTTGCTCACAAGCAGAACGCAAGCGCAGGTGCCATTGATTTGGCTGTGGCAAAAGCAAAGGATATCTCAGCAGGTGACCCCAGGCGGTTTTATCAGGCGATCTGTTATTCCCTCGACGCCCACCGAAAATTGATCAATGGCGGTATCAGTTCGATGGAAAAAGAAGTCGTTGAGAAGAACTATTCGCTCGAGGGCCTGAACATCCGGGGTGACCTGCAGGCGCTGATTACCCAGCTTAAAAAATTTGATCGCTACCTGCTTGAAAACCGCTCTGACGTACGGGCGACGATGAATGTTCTGTTTCATGGAGATCCGGGCACGGGCAAAAGCGAACTGGGGCGCCATCTGGCAGAGCTTTTGGGCCGGGAACTGATGGTGAAGCGGGCAAGCGATTTCCTGTCCTGCTGGGTCGGGGAAACGGAGAAAATCATCGCCCGGACCTTTGCGGAAGCGGAGGAAACAGGGTCGCTACTGCTGATTGACGAGGCTGATTCACTGATATTTACAAGGGGTATCGCCGTCAGATCCTGGGAAACAACCCAGGTGAACGAATTTCTCACCCGCATGGAACGCTTTCGAGGGATATTGATCTGCACCACCAACCGTCTGACATCGCTGGATGAAGCCTCCGTTCGAAGATTTACACAGAAACTGGAGTTTCGGTTTCTCACCGTGCAGGGGGCTGAAATATTCTACAACCGTTTCCTGGCCCCGCTGGCAGGCTCACAGCTCGACGATTCAAATCGCCTGCGGCTGCACAATATCCGTGACCTGGCCCCGGGCGATTTCAGAGTGGTGCGGGACCGCTACTGCTTTTACCCTGCCGGGGAACTGACACACGACATGTTTATTAAGGCCCTCGAGGGAGAATCCCGGGTAAAGTGCATGCAGCGTGGTGGCAAAACGATGGGTTTTACGCAATAGCGTAGTAATTCAAACAACGATATATTTTATCAGCATGAGGTAAAAACAGTATGGCGGTCATTATCTCAAGACGACGTTTTCTTAAACTTTCCTCACTAGTGCCTGCCGGAGCGTTCAACCTGCGCCCGTTTACCGACTGCATCAATCAGGCAATTGATTATCTGCAAAACAGCAGCCCGAATAACCTGCAGGCCGGCACGGTCAGTTCAGGGTTTGGCGATCTAGACAGAATTATAGGCGGTTTTAGGCCGGGGGAACTGACACATATTTCCGGGCTGCCGAAAATAGGGACAACATCGTTTTGTCTTGGTATTGCAATGCATGCAGCGATTGAACAGAGAGTGCCCGTTGCCTACTTTTCACTAGATAACGCTGCCGAACAAACGGCACTCAGGATGCTGCGGATATATTCAGGCAATACATACAGCAACTCTGAGCCAGTTGAATTATGCTGGAACCCTCTGCGAGCATCTGCAAAGGATATGAAAGGTCCTGGTATTTACTTTGATGATTCACCCGGCATATCATCCGATTCACTTCTAAAAAAAGCAAGGGGGTTTCATGAAAAACATGGCTTCGGAATGTTGATTGTCGACACCGTGGAGTGTGTTGTAAACAGTACCGGCATTGAAAAAAAACCATCGCAATTATCGTGCTGTAATACAGTTCGTTTACTAAAAATATTCGCTGCGGAGACGAAAATGTCGGTAATAGCACTGGATAGACTCTATGCAACATCATCGCTGCCACCGACGCTTATGGACCTGTGCGACAACTATGGAAACACCCCTGCATCGTATGCCGATAAGGTTCTCTTTGTACAGCGTGATTGTATGCCCTATGACGAAGAAACCGGAGAAATTGTTATTGCCCGAAACGGACGAGGGCCCTGTGGAGAAGTGTGTTTGCGGTTTAATCGTGAGATAGGACGTTTTGAAGATTATAAAATAAAATAGGAGAGCATACATGCACCAGATAAGAACACAACTTAATGAAAATCATACTTTTAGGAATTTTGTTTCTTTTCAAACCAACGAATTTGCTTTTAAGGCCGCAAAAGCCGTAGCTGGTAATCCGGGGGCAGTATACAACCCGCTTGTGATCCACGGTGGTACCGGTCTTGGCAAAACCCACCTGCTTCAGGCAATCGCTCATGAATGTTTTTCCAAACATAGTAATTTAAAAATAGTATATGTTCTCGCCGATGTTTTTTCCAACGAGCTGATTGCATCAATACGCTATGAAAAAATGCTGGAATTCAGGGAAAAGTATAACAGTGTCGATCTTCTGCTTTTTGACGACTTTCAATCTCTCGCGAATAAAGAAGTAACACAGCGGGAGTTTTGCAATATTTTCAATGAACTGTTTGAAAAGAAGAAACAAATTGTCATAGCAGGTATTAATCAGGGTCTTCGATCAGAAGAGTTCAACGAAAAACTTATTTCCCGGCTTCAAAGGGGGCTTGTTGCCGATATACAGCCACCGCAACCAGAAGACAAATACGTCCTGTTGAAAAGCAAAGCAGCTGAAAACAACATAAATCTGCCTGATGCAGTCGCAGGATTTCTGTCGGAAAAAGCTGGCGATGATATCCGTCAGCTCGAAGGACTGCTTATACGGTTGTCGGCTTATACTGCACTTCTTGAATGTGACATTACTATTAATTCGGCTGACGAAGCATTAAAGGCATATATAGATAATGACAGAGAACATACATCATCTGAAAACACCGGAACACAATTCCAGACACCCATTCCTCAAATTATATTGTCCAGGATAATTGCACTGATTCCGCTGAAGGTTCTCAGTGTGGCCGACAGCCTGCTTTGCAAGATGGTGTGCTGTATTAAAAATTATATTGAAATAAAAAAGAGGAATAAACGTGATAACTAGAAATCCCTCAAAGCAGATGCAATATGCGGAGGCAACATCAAAGCGTATTGGGGCTTGCCAGCCACATGAAAGAAAATGGCAGGGTGTGTGCGTTGATAAAAATCTGCATGACGAGTGGCTGGAAGCATTAAACAGATTGGAGTGTTTTGAACTGATTAACATTTGCGAAGGGCACGCCGACGCGCTGCAGCAGAAAAAAAGGAAGCGTTGGGCGTATTCGAAAATATACGTAAAACTGATCGAACCGTATCGAAGTAAGTATTTTGGAATCACGGACCGGAAGCCAAAAAGCTTTACAGCCCTTTTAAATACAATGAAATGGACCTCCATCCCTGCAACCCGCTGTGGTTTTGAAGTTATCGATAATGATGACAGCAAGGATGTGCTTATACAATTGGAACGTAAAACGCCAAGGGTTTCGGTTGATATGGATAATGAAACTGTGATCTGGTTTGAAAACGGCATGCAATTAATTCGTGAGCTTGATACATTTTTCTCAGGGGAATCTTTTTTATCATATTAAGGGAGTATTTCCATGGAACAGGGAATTGAGACCTATACAGTAAAGACGAATGATTGGCACATGCGTCTGCCGGTAAACATTTTTCAACGTTATGCAGGCATGACTGTCATCATGATGAAACTGCCCGGATCCGGAGATTGTATAGCGCTATACACAGAGAAACAGTTTGATCGGCTTGAGAAGAAGATACTAAAAAAGCCGAGAGCCCCAAAGTATTTATCGAACAAAAAAAGTATTCTCGAATGCGTTTATGAAATAACCATCAGTGAAACAAACAATCGAATAACAATGCCACCGCTGCTAGCAAAATATGCCGGGATTGGCACACAGGATGAAGTAGCCATATTCCACGATGGAAAGAATGTCTGGTTTAAACAGAAGAAGTAATTGGCATTACTTTCAACAAACATTTTTAACGAATAAATATTCTCAATGAAGGCCAAAAATGTCCGCAGACCCTAAAAAAGTGGGTGCTCGTCCTCAACTGATACAGAGATTTATCATGGAAATGTTACGAATCTCATATGGTGATTATTGTGGAGCACGGGCCTGTTTTTTGTTGGGCTTAATTGAGCCTGGATATGTTTTGGCCGTACAGGCGTCAGAAAAAATGTTAAAAGCGCTTTTGCTTTCTGTTTGTCCGAGATATGGCAAAGCCAAGGTGAAAAATTTTGAACACAAGCTGAGCGCATTATTGAAAGAAACTATAAGGATAATAAAAAAGGAGTGAAAACCGGGACGTAGGTAAAGCATGGCTTCCATGGATCAGAGAATATTTTGAAAATTACATAACAAGGCCTTGTTATGTAAAGCACAACATAGATGCCGAAAGTCTTACAGGCTGGCTTGCCTGTTATTCGGGCTTTTTATTGAAACTGGAAAAAGCATATGTTTATTTCAGACATCCTGATACCTTTGACAGCGTTATAAAAATCTGGGAGACAGTTGAGCTTGAAATTTTTGACAAGTTTTTTGTGGACACACTTGAGAGGTTCCCCGTGCCACCTATGGTTTGGCTCGAACTGCCACTGATCGCAGAATTCAGCAGAGGCAACATAGAGCAGTGTGTGCGTGCCAATAATAAAGCAATCACAACCGCTACCCTGGAAAAATGGATATCAAAATATATAGAGCGAGAAGGTGTTTGTAGAAAAGGATATAATGATAATCCCTCTTCAATTATTTGAGCACTTCTCTACGAATACAACATGGAAATGTAACAGAATATTGGACTGCATTTCAAAAAACCTGTGTCATCAAGGATGGCCCTTGAAATCAAATCTGGACGTTATTGTCAAGGTTGATTCTTATGACACGAGCGGTGTGGGTGTGCTGAATGATTACAAAGTCTTTTTTGTCTACGGACATTCACACGATATGCAAACGGAAGAAACCCATCTAATTACACTGGCATTCGCCGCACAGAGCCAGACAGATATTGATAAGCTGAGAGGAGATTTTAGGCCTGACACAGTGTGGGCCTGCTCCGGCACATATATGGTCAGTTATTTTGGCATCACCATGTGGGAACCAAAATATGAACAGCTGCAGCAGGAGGTTATTGATGCTTTACTGCGAGACAAAAAAGACGATGACCTTTTTGAGCTGGATGAAGTGAAAGAAATAGTATCTAAACTGTCCCTTTGATTGGGGAGAGAAATATGTTTTCAAAGGTAGATAAAAACGACCTTCGATTCATGAAGCGTGCGCTTTGCGCAGCAAAACGCCGGGTCAAGCGGGGTGATTTTCCGGTGGCGTGCGTTTTGGTACACCGAGGCAAGGAAATCGCCGATTGCTCAACAAGAAAAACAAAAGCCAGATATCATACGGAGCTTGATCACGCGGAGATTACAGCAATCAGGAAAATCAAACCCAGTATCAGGAAGGGCCGCATCGATCCGGCTGAAGTTACCTGCTATGTCACGCTGGAGCCGTGTCTCATGTGCTTTGGGGCTCTTCTGATCGCCGGGATTCGAAGGATTGTGTATGCCTATGAGGATGTGCTGGGCGGCGGGACGAGCTGTGAACTTTCCAGTTTGCCGCCACTTTACCGTGATGCAAAACCTGAGATTGTGCCTCACGTCATGCGTGCCGAGAGCCTTGCTCTTTTTAAAAAATTCTGGGAACTACCCGAAAATCAATACCTTCGCGGGAGCCTGCTGCACAAGCACACAATGAGTACGGATTGACCACATGTGACAATCGGGTGCTGTACAATTATTTATAAATTAATCGAAATATCGGATAATTGCATCTTTACCAAATTGATTAAATTAGATATGTTTTTGCTAAAATTCCTTTCGGGGGGCACATCATGGGGTTTTCCGTTGCCGAAACTATAAAATCCATTACGGACCATGTTTTCCGGTTGAAGGGGCAGGATCTTGCCAAACCGGTTACCATCATTGCGCCGAACATATCAATGCTCCAGAGCATTAACCGGGCCCTGCTCGCAACCGGACGTCCGGTTTTGAACGTACGGGTCGAAACGTTTCGCAGGCATGTGGTAAGGCTGACCGAAGGCCATTTCCTGAACAGCGGGGTGCCGCTTTTGACCGACGACCAGGCCCGCCTGTTCATCAGCGACATTCTTGCCGGCTTTAAACTCTCTTATTTCAGCGCTGCCCGTGATTTCCATTCATACGCCGGCTGCTTTCACCGCACCATCGGTGACCTTCGGCTCGGGGCGCCGGAAGACAGTCTTAAAAAAGCTTTGGGCGCTTTCGGGACAAAAGGAGGGGAGCTCTTCCAGGTGTATGAAAAATACCGAAAGGTCAAGAAAGATTTTGCGGACTACGCCGACATGCTCAACGCCTGCCCCGTAACGGATGAACATCTGGTGCTTTTCCCCGGTGTTGTAGATGATTTGACCTTACTCGAGAAAAAAGCCCTGGAGAAAGTCCCCAACAAAACGTTTATTGAATTTGAGCCTGCAGGTGAAAAGCCGCAGGTTTCGCTGAAAGACTACCTGTATCACACGCAGGAAATCAGGGGTGCTTTCAGGGAGGCTGTTTGCGGCAATGTACCCTTTGACCGGGTGGCAATCATTGCTCCGGGAGATTATCTCACCCCGGTGATGGAGGAGGCCGGCCGACTGGGAATACCCGTTTTCTGCCCGCAGGGCGAGGAGCTGGTGACCACGCAGACAAGCGTTTTTGAGGCGGTTCTTGAGGTGATTGATTCCGGCTACGAGTACGATGCCTTGAAAATGTTTTTTCAGCTGACCGACCGCTTTGCCGCCCTCAAAGCACTCATTGACAGTGGGGTTGCCGTGGGCAGGGATCTTATACAAAAGACCGCTGCGGGACTGTACCGGGAGAGGAAGAAGGAACGCTACGAAAAGCTCCTGAAGCAGATTGAACGTTTTGAAAAAGTTGAAAAGCTTCAAAAAACGCCCCACGCTTTCGGGAAAGCCGTGCTGGACATTTTTATCACGGCTTCACATCAAAAAAGCATCATCACGGCTGTGCTCGATGACCTGGAGCGGATTATGCCGGGCATCGATTACGACCACTGGAAAGAGTATGCCTGTGAAAGGCTTGCCCGCCTTCGGGCAAAAAGCGGGGAGCGGGCCGGATCTGTTTTTCTCACTACGGAATTCCTGCCGGGATCGTTTGATCACGTTTTTGTTCTCGGCATCAAGGAGGGTAGCTTTCCGCCCCGGTACAGGGAGGACCCGCTGTTACTGGATCACGAGCGGGAGGAGATCAATAACGTAACCGGGGGAGCTCTTGGGACGGCCCGGGATAAAAACATAAAAGCGACGGAGAACCTCGACTTGACCCTTGCCTGCGCTGAGAAAGCCTGGGCAGGGTGCTTTCCGTCGATGGATGTCGTGTCGGGTGACGAGCAGTTTCCCTCGCATTACCTCATCGATATCGTGAAAGAGCAAAAGGGGAATGACAAGCTCTCAAGGGATGAATACACCCAGGCCCTTGCCGAGGTGAAGCAGCCCTGGAACATCGACGAGCCGGACCGATGCCTCGATTACACCGAGTGGTCCGCCTGTCATCTGCTTGGCGGCACCGACGGTTTTGTTAATCACGTGATGAAGACGCAAGAAGCAGCGCTTGCACACCACCAGGCCTACAGTGCGTACTGGCAGTCGATGTTCAACGAGTACGGCGGTTACGTCGAAGCGGACGGCTTTGTGCTTCTGGACAGCCCGCCGGCATTTTCGGCAACCGAGCTCGAGAAGTTTATGACCTGCCCGTACCGCTGGTTCCTGGAAAAACCGTTGCGGGTGAAGGCTCTCGATGAGCCGGAAACGCTGGAACGGCCGGATGCCCTGACCATTGGGAACATTCTGCATGAAACGCTTGAGCGCTACATGTCCGGCTTCAAGGGAGGCAAGCACAATCCGGCTGCGCTGTACAGGCAGCTTGAAAAGACGATCAGGCGCTACGCTGCCGAGTCTGGTGAAATCCACTCGATCTACATGGAAAAACTCCAAAGCGACATGGTGAAGCTCGCTGACAATTTTCTGAAGCACGAAGAGATGTATGTAAAGGACGGCCGAAGGCCCAGGCTTTTCGAGTTTGCGTTCGGTACCCGGAATGATGAGAAACCCGTGCCCATGAAAATCGGGCGCCATTCGTTCGGGTTCAGCGGTTCGATTGACCGCGTCGATATAGACGGCAAAAAAGCATACATTCTGGATTACAAGAGTTCAGCGGCAAACAGCTACAAGGAAGTCGGGTTCGAGCAGGGCCAGCGGCTGCAGCCGGCGCTGTACGCCGAGGCCTTCATGCTGCTCGCCGGTAAAAAAATGAAAATAAAGGAAGTTGTTGCCGGATATCTGCCGCTTAAAAAGAACTCGAAGGAGTTTGTGGTCGCTCACGACAGCGAGCGTCAGAAAGCGCTACGGGATTTCGTGGGCTTTGTGTTTTCCGCCATACGGCAGGGCTATTTCTTTACCACGGGCAACTGTCAATACTGCGACTACGCCGCTATTTGCGGAAAAGGTATTGCCCTGTCATCGGAACACAAGCGCAAGGGGGCTTTGAAACACAGCGGGGTCAAAGAGATTGCTGAAGCTTTTGAAAAGTTTGGAGAAATATCATGAAGCAGGTCAACCTGGGCATAGAGGCAGGGGCGGGATGCGGCAAGACGACACGCATTGTGACGGACATTGTCGAGGGGCTTCGGCAGGGTGCATTCGACATTGACGGGATAGCCGTTATCACATTCACCCGCAAGGCCGCAGGGGAACTGAAATCGAGGATATCGCTCAAGCTGCAGGAGGAAATCGGCAGCGGCAATTCCCGCATGGAATCTCAGCTTAAAAATATGGGCAATGCCCGGATATCCACGATTCACTCCTTTTGCGAGGGACTTTTGAAAGAGCGCCCGGTCGAGGCGGGGATCGATCCGGCATTCAGTGTGATCGACGACGGCGAGCAGGAGGAGTTTCTGCAGGAAGTGTACGACGAGTGGCTTGAGGTAAAGCTCGATGAAGAACAGGATTTTTTCAGGGAGCTTGCCGTTGAATTGGGCAAAGACCTGAGGACGCCTGATTACTCGTTTAACAGCAAGGACCGGTCGTTTGTGGGAATTTTGCGAACCGCTCTGGAACACCGGGAACTTGATCTCTTTGTGCCGAAAAAGCCGGAAAGCGCAAAGGTCATCCTCAAGCGATTTGCTGCTGCATCAAAAACCTACCTCGATCAGGCGGATGACCACACGGTAAAGAAGCACATAAAGGATTATATTGATGTTTTGAAAGAGGCTGCAAAGGGTAAGCCGGAAGATTATCTCGAAGCGCTCGGTAAATTTCCGCTGGGCAACAAGGGGCCCAGAAACCTGAAGGATTTCCGGGATGAATGGAAAACGTTTTGTAAACAGTATGTGGACGATATAGCCTACTCAATCAAATATCCCGCTATCAAAAAGCTCTATGAAAACACGAACCGAATGATTCAGGATTTCATTGCGTTTTATCGCCAGACCATGCGGGAGCAGGGCAAGATGGATTTCAGTGAGATTCTCTGCAAAACCGATCAGCTGCTGGCTTCCAGCCGGGAGGCCCGGGACTATTTCAAGCAGAAATTTTCGAAGATCTTCGTGGACGAGTTCCAGGACACTGATCCGCTGCAGGTCAAGATTTTGTTCTACCTGGCGGAAAAAGAAGGCGAGTTCTGCAGCGACTGGGAGGATGTCAAACTTTCCGCAGGCAAGCTTTACATTGTGGGGGATCCGAAACAGTCGATTTTCCGGTTCAGGCGGGCTGACATTGAAATGTACACCCGGGCCATGGAGAGGCTGACCGCCGGAAAGGGCGGAGAGAAAGAGTTCCTTACAGTCAATTACCGCTCATCTGAAAAAGTGATCGGGTTTGTGAACGGTTTTTTCAAGGATCGCATTGCAAAGCCTGCGGACGGCATGTACCAGGCGGACTATGTAGAGCTCAATGCGCGACCCAAGGCAGGGAAGAAAGGCGGAGTCGTGTTTGTGGAGCCTGCCGGCGATCTGGCAGCCATGGAAGAGCAAAAGAAGGACGAAGCCCGCAGCGTGGAAGCAAAGCTCACCGCCACATGGATCAGCAAAAATGCCGGTTCCGGAAAGCCCTATGCTTTCGGGGATATCATGCTGCTGTTTAAAACCAAGAGTAATATGCAGCAAACCGCAGATTACCTGGAGCAGCTGGAAATTCCCTACGAGATGGTGGGTGCAAGCTCGTATTTTGGGCGGGCCGAGATACTGGACATGGCCAACTTCCTTGCAGTCGTGGCAAACCCGCTGGACACGGTGAGAATCGTGGCGGCGTTGAAAGGCCCCTTTTTCTCGCTGACCGACAAGGACCTTTTTAGCTGGCGGCAGGACGGAAACTATTTTGAATACCGTGATGAGGGGCTTGCCGAATCAGACCACCCTGTCGGTCAGGCCATGGATGAGCTTCGCGAGCTGCACGAGCGGTCCCGGACCGAGACCGCCTACACTATTTTGAGCGACATGCTGGAGCAAAAGGGCGTGCTGGCCTCATACATGGTTTCGTTCCGCGGTAAGCACCGGGTGATGAACGTGCTGAAGGCCGTTGAGCTGTTGAAAGACATGGGCAAAGTGCCGTTTTGTAAAGCGGCAAACGGTTTCGTGGAGAAGCTGCAGCAGAACATCGAGATGCCGGACTTTGCACCGAGGGCCGGGCAGCCGGATGCGGTCCAGTTCCTGACCGTTCACAAGGCCAAAGGGCTCGAGCAGCGGGTGGTGTATCTTGCCGACTGTACCTCAAACAACATCATTGGAAACGACGTGTACATCGACAACGAAAGCGGGAAGATGATCTACACGATTCACAAAGATTACAGCACCCCGGACAGCACAAAGTGGAAGGAAAAGGACCAGCGCCGGGACGAGGCGGAGTCCGAGCGCCTGCGCTATGTGGCCGCAACCCGGGCAAAAGAGCTTCTGCTGGTCAACCGGGTGCCATGTAAACAAGAAGGGAAGACCTTCGCCGCCCATTTTACAGGTTTAGGAGTTAAAGCGGACACGGTTCAGATTGATGTGAGTAAACTGGTGCTCACCCCCGGTAAGCATGCCGGTAATGTGAAGCCCCGTGCAAACGGCAGGTTTGCAGGGGAACTGAAGAAAATAACAGATGAAATTCCCAGACAGATTGAAACGCTTTCCCATCCTTCAATGACGGTGGGCCGGCCATCGACGGTTGTGGCAAGTGCGGAGCAGATATCGGTCCAGGTGCTCTACGACCCCGAGGCCATGCGCTACAATGTCGAAGGTGTGTCCGCATCTGAAATGGGCACACTGGCCCACAAGATGATGGAGCTTAACCCGGTAAACCTGAAAAAGGCTGCCGAAACGCTCATCAAAAACGAGAAGCTGAATATCGATCCGGCCGAACTCGTCAAGGTGGTCAAGTCGCTGCAGAAAAAGGATTTCGAGGAACGCATCGGCCGGGCGAAACAGGTCCTGCGGGAAGTCCCCCTGAAATTTACGGGAAGTGACGGAATCTGTTATGACGGCAGCATCGACCTGCTGTTCGAGGAGGAAGACGGCTGGGTGGTTGTGGATTACAAAACCGTTATCGTTCCGAATGCCGAGGCGGAGCAGCAGCTTATTAAAAAATATGAAAGCCAGCTTGCATTGTATTGTGAGGGGCTGAAGCAGATGGGTCTATCGGTGAAAGAAACAATACTTGTATCGCGGTGATCTGTCAGTTTAAAGTTTAAGTGAAACGGGCAGTTGTGAATTCAGAATAAAAATCTGCGTTGAATTATCATAACAATAAAATTTATATAAACAGCTAAAGATAGGCTGAAATATTATCGAAGAGAAACATGAGTCTTTTGAAGGGGCGTGTATGTCCATCCTAAGAAACATCAAGTGCAATAAATGTGGTTTTACTCTTCTGTCTGGGACAGGATTTATGACCTATGTAAAAAAGCCGGCCGGAGTGCTGCGGAAGCTACTCGGGCTGGGCGAAAAGAAGGTCGTCCTGCTGGACCCGCGAGCTATTGTCAAATGTTGTGTTTAGGAGCTTAGGCGGCGATCCTTTCAAC
>CAZFIB010000069.1:0-20842 GCA_964518865.1 uncultured Thermodesulfobacteriota bacterium | reverse complement strand
CCCTGTTTTCAGGGGCCAACGAGTTTTTTTATTTTTTAGATGGTGAATCAGGGACCCGTCTGCAGGAAAAAAGACGCAAATCCATTATGTCATTTTATCTGCATAATGATTATGTCATCCTTTGTCTTCCGGTGAGAGATTAATTTGTTAACGGACAGTTGTTTTTCACACTGCTGCTTGATCGCAGCATCCATTCTTTGATCGCATGCTTTTGCAGCCTGCAGCTGAAACCGCAGAATGATATGGCATTACCATGTGCGAATGTTTCGGATGTGGAATTTCGGATAGCCGGATCGACACTGAAAAATATCAGTGCAGCGACCTGTCGGGACACTCTTTTTCAGGGTTCTGGGCTATGAGCAGCAGGTTGTTCAGAGTCTCCTCGAAAAACCTGTTCTCTGTTCTGCCGGGCCGGTTGACAAGGCTGCTCAGCTGCTCATACAGGTGATCCTTCAGCGTGCGGTCGTACTGACACATGATCGACACAAGGATATGCTGAATGCTGCTCAGCCCCTCCATGTTGGCGATCAGATCCTTTATCTGCTCCTGCTGCTTCATGGAAAGCTCCAGGATTCTCAGCATCTGCTTCGAAAGATTGTCATCCACACCAGATAATGGGACGGTTCTATTTTTTTATCAATGCGAACAGGGTACCCATATCCGGCCCCGTCTCTCCTGACGGCGCATGCCCGAGGCACAGTGAAAAGATGCAGCTTGGTATTGTATGCAAGGTGATACGGTTATGATGCTATGGCTGGAAAAGCCCCTTTTATCGTGCCGCTGTGCAAAATAAGATGATCCTCAGTCAGGGCATCGGATAATTCTTCCGGAGTGCCGTTATACAATTCACCGTTTTTGCCCAGAATGCATTTGCCGGCTTCGTCGGCCGGGAGGAGCGCTATGAGTTTTTCCCCCTCACGCAGGATTTCACGCCATTGGCTTGCAAGGTCCTCAATCCGTGGCGGCGAGCTGCTAAAATCGAGCTCTGCAAGATCTGCAGATGTATAATGCGAAGAACGCTTTGCTTCCTGAAGAATGAGAAACGGGTTGAAACCGGGATCTTTCCCACAGGCGGCCCAGATTAGATAGCCGGCTTTCTGGATGTCGGTATGACAGCGGATGAGATCGATCCAGTCACGAACCTCGAGTCGGCCGACCAGTGCCAGTACCTTATTGGTTGCCAGATCAAACGGATGCAGGGTAAGTCCGAGGATGGGATGCTGTACAAGCGGGAAAAAACGGAATGCGCTGTCGGCCGTCCATTGCATTAACACACTTTCTCCGTCACGCCCGACGAGAGCTTCAATATATACTTTCCGCTCGCGTACGATTTCAACGGAATAGCGATGTGACGACAGCAGCTTCTGATCGGCCTCCCATGAAGAGATCACGGCTTCATGGGTATCATAAAACAGGTCTATGTCGCGGGATAGACGCGGAGCGTCCAGTATTGTGTTAAGGGCCGCTCTTCCGGCTACATAGCTTTCGCCCTGCTCGATACGATTTTGCGCAATTAACCGGTAGAGGTTCTGCTGGAACTCTGCAAGAGCCATTGGATCAGCTTTCCGGCTTTTTGAAACGTTTGGCGATCGCCATGCTGTTTAACATATTGCAGTGTATGTATCAGCCGGTCGGTATCGGCAGGATAATAATCTTTACGTAAAAACCACAAACAGCGGGAACGGTTTTTTTCAATAAGCTGTTTTGCTTCTGCGTATATCTCTTCCTGTGGTTCAGTCTGCATGTCTTTGATTTTTCTCGAATGTGCTTTGGGATATACAACAAGTATAGGAGGAAGGCACGTGTATGTCAATAAGCCCGTTTTCTATTATAGGGTAGAGTAGAGAGCTGAAGTCACAGACGAAACCCTTGACGTCGTTCGTCGCACGCGACTGCTAAATTAGTATGGTGCCCCCGGATTTCCCTGGATCTCTTGCGTATATTTTACGCGTCAATATACAATGCTCATCAGATGTAGGGTGGGTGAAGCGTAGCGTAACCCACCATAAACAATGCTCAAATGCCGCAATACCGACGTCATTACCAAAGCGATGGGATCTATTTTTTCACGGTCGTAACGCATAATCGTATACGCATATTTGATGAGGTGAAAGCAGTCGATCTATTGCGGGAATGCTTCAAGGCGGTGATTTCGGAGTACCCTTTTACAATTGACGCAATCGCTGTGTTGCCCGATCACATTCATTGTATCTGGTCTCTTCCGGCGAACGATTTTGATTTTTCCACCCGCTGGAAAAATATTAAATCAAAATTCACCCGGCGATTCATTAAGGATATGAATAACAAAACATTGCGGCCGACAGTTTCGATGACAAAAAAGGGAGAAAGGGGCATTTGGCAAAGACGGTTCTGGGAACATGCAATCAGAGACGACGCTGACTATGCCGTGCACTGTGATTACATCCATTACAATCCGGTTAAGCACGGCCTTGTCACAAGACCCGGAGATTGGCCGTATTCAAGTTTCCTGCGGTTTGTTGAGAATGGAATATATCCGATTGATTGGGCTGTAGAGCCGCTGGATTTTCCTGAAGGCACCGGTGGAGAATAGGCCCTGCAATGGTGGGTTTCACTTCGTTGCACCCACCCTACAGACTGTGATTACATCCATTACAATCCGGTTAAGCACGGCCTTGTCACAAGACCCGGAGATTGGCCGTATTCAAGTTTCCTGCGGTTTGTTGAGAATGGAATATATCCGATTGATTGGGCTGTAGAGCCGCTGGATTTTCCTGAAGGCACCGGTGGAGAATAGGCCCTGCAATGGTGGGTTTCACTTCGTTGCACCCACCCTACAGACTGCGATCTTTTTCGCGGCCGCAGGCCGCTCCTGCCGTTACCTTTTCACATTTTCGCCTCTTTACCTTCACCCTGAGATAGCCGGTGCAGTGATTTTATTTCTTGACAATTTTACCTGTAAGCAAAATAATTAGCTAATAAATTAACCTGTACGCAAAATTATTAGATTACTTTTTGCCGCTCATCCATGTATGATCAAAACACGATATCTAACCGATTTTATTGTTGAAGACCTATCAGAAAAAATGGTTTTTCTGGGCGGCGCACGGCAGGTCGGCAAGACAACATTATCGGTCGACCTTGTTGCGGGAAAGTTTAAAAGCCATGAATACTTCAACTGGGATAATCGTCATGACCGGAAAAAGATCATGTCATCTGACTGGTCGGGTACTGCCGAACTGCTTGTTCTGGATGAAATTCATAAATATAAAAACTGGAAAACGCTTATTAAGGGAGAGTATGACAAGCTGAACAAACAATACAGGTTTCTTGTAACCGGCAGTTCACGGCTTGACATATTTCGAAGGGGCGGTGATTCACTGCAGGGCCGTTATCACTATTATATTCTTCACCCCTTTTCGCTTGCCGAGCTGGCGTCAAAGAAAAATAATGTGCAGCCTTTTGCCGAAATTGCCATTGACCAAACGCAGCATACCGGCCACATGAAAAGCTTAACCACATTCGGAGGTTTTCCGGAACCGGTCATAAAACAGAATACGCGCTTCTTACGGCGCTGGCATAATGAGAAAATTGAGCGACTCTTCCGTGATGATATCCTGGATATACGACCTGTTCGGGACATCGGCAGCATGAAGCTGTTAAGCGATATGCTGTCAGAGAAAGTCGGGTCGCTCCTGTCAATCAATGCCCTCAGAGAAGATCTTGAGGTGAGTCACCGGGCGGTTTCGTCATGGGTTGATATTCTTGAATCGTTTCACTATCATTTTAGAATTTATCCGTTTACCGGTAAAAAAATTCGTTCGATAAAAAAGGAACCGAAACTGTATTTATGGGACTGGTCTGAAATAGAAAATCCCGCGGCACGCTTTGAGAATCTTGTTGCGTCACACCTGCTGAAGCTGACGGATTTCCTTCATGATTTTGAAGGATATAAAGCACGGCTTTATTTCCTGAGAAACGTCGACAAAAAGGAAGTAGACTTCCTGGTCACCGTTAACGAAAAACCATGGTTTGCCGTTGAGGTGAAACAGTCGGATGAATCGGTTTCGAAAAACCTGTTATACTTCAAAGATGGTCTTGATATTCCATTTGTGTACCAGGTCCTTGAAAAAAGCGGCGTTGACCGGTTGAAAAATGGTGTGCGTGTAGTTTCGGCCGACAGGTTTCTTGCCGCGCTGATATGAGAAATATTGTGGGGCATGACTAGTGTAGCAGCATGAAACACATGCTAAACTATTGGTATGACCCTTGTTTTTTATCATATTGTTACCAGCCCTCTTGAACTATTCTGCCGTGCACCTTACAGTTATACTATATGCTGTTTTTCGAATTTTATTAATTTTACCATCCGTTCCAACCGATATATTTGATATAGGGAATCTGCAGGTGCCCGGCACATGAGCCACCTGCCTGCAAGGAGAAACGATGAAACAGGTGCGAGTTATTTTTCTCTGCTGCGTCTTTATTTTACATTCAGGTATCCTTACCGCAGCCGAACTGACGCTGCTGCCGAACGTAACCTCCGATGACCTGCGGGACGTATGGGGAACCGGTGCAGCGAACATGTTTATTGTCGGCGGATACGACACGACCATACTGCACTTTGACGGCACACACTGGGAAGATATCGAAAGCCTTCTTCCCCAGGTTGCGACCGCCGACATGTGGGGGATATGGGGAACCGCCGATGACAATATTTTCAGCGTCGGCGGCTGGGCGTTCTACGGCCTGCACCGCGGCAGCATCCTGAGATTTAACGGAAGCTACTGGCAGTCGCTCACCGAAAACCCGAACTCCCTGCTTGCCTGGGCCAATGAACTGCGCGCTGTCTGGGGCAGTTCCGGAACCGATATTTTTGTCGTCGGTGAAAGAAACTATATTCTGCCCCGCCTGGAGTGGATAGGCCCCGTGCTGCACTATGACGGTACGCGGGTGTATGAAATGGAAACGCCCCGCTCCCTGACGGGCAACGCAGACCTGTTCGACATATGGGGCCTGGATGCCGACAGTGTTTTTACGGTCGGTACCGCGCTCGAGGATGTGTGCGTGCGTGAACGCTGCAGGTGGCGGAACTTATTCTGTTCCTGCGTCGAGTACGAATACTATGATTATGCCAGCGTTATGCAGTATGACGGCAGCTCCTGGACGCTGCATGAGACGGGCGTCGATGCCGATCTTTTCGGCATCTGGGGTTCTGCCGCAGACGATCTCTTTGCCGTCGGCGAGTCCGGTACGATCCTTCATTACGACGGCGTTTCATGGACGCCGATGGAAAGCCCGGTAACTGACACCCTCCTCGACGTCTGGGGTGCCGGCAGCGGATCGGTGTTCGCCGCAGGGGAAAACGGCACGGTACTGCGATATAACGGGTCGTCGTGGTCAGTCATGGATTCCCCGACGGATCAGACGCTCAATGCTGTCTGGGGGGCGGCGGATAACCGCGTGTACGTTGTCGGCGACAACGGCACCATTCTGTTGTACTCCGAACATATGGATTACGGTGACGCACCTGATCCGTCTTTCCCGAGCATGTATGCGAACAACGGCGCGCGGCACGCAGACACCGGCTACATCCGGCTGGGGGACAACGTCGATGCCGAGTCTGAATCACACAGTGACGACCTGCACGACGACGGAGTCGCGTTTCTTGGATCAAGCGCGACGCAGGGCGGCCCCTACAGCCTGCCCTTTCGGCCGGGCCAGTACGGCGCCGTCACGGTTAAGACCGGCGGAGGTCCTGCCGAGAACTGCTACCTGCACGGCTGGATCGACTGGAACGGCGACGGCGACTGGGATGATGACGGTGAAAACATCCTGTGCGGGCTGCAGGTGACGGCACCGGAAAGCGACACCTATGAGTTTCAAGTGCCTGAGACCATCTCGGAGTCGTGCATATGGTCACGATTCAGGCTCGACTGGAATGAGAATATCTGCTCGTATGAAGGACCTGCGGCATATGGTGAGGTTGAGGATTACGAGCTGTGCCCCACGCTCATCGAGCTTGAATCGTTCACGGCCCTGCCCCTGGATGGCTCGGTCATGCTCAAATGGCGGACTGCCTCTGAAATCGACAATGTCGGTTTCAATATATACCGGTCGGTTTCATCCGATACCGGCTATGCCCGGGTCAATGAGTCGGTCATTCCTCCCGCAGGCGGTCCGGACCGGAGCGCTGAGTATACCTACCGCGATGATTCGGTTATAAACGGCACAGCCTATTTCTACCGTCTCGAGGATATCGACCTTGACGGTACCACCACACTGCACGGGCCGGTGTCGGCTACACCCGACACCCCCGAGGTTTTCTGCAGCGCGCACGGCAGCATTACCGCCGCATCAGGTAAAACCGAAAAAAACAACACCGGGCAGCAGCTCGAATCGTGCTTTTCGTACCTTGTCGTAAAAAACAGCGGCTCACGCACCGTGACGGTTTACTGGCATGTAACCGATTCATATATTCAGGAAAACACGGGCTGGCGGAGCGTTACGCTGGAGCCCGGCCGGGAGCACATCGACGATCAGCCGTCATGGGGATATCTCAACCTGCTGTACGGCGTTACCCGGACGGTCGAGACCGACTCGCTGATAGCGTTTTACAGCGATGAGGACTACAGCGACCTGTGCGGCTTTATCGGCGATGATATCGATGCCGACGGGCGTCTTGACCTGCGGATTGAATCGCTTGATGTCGATCTGCTGAATCCCTGTGATTAATCGCCCGAACTTCTTCTCAAACGCTTTTTGCGCTCGATCCGGTACAGTGCATATCTGTAGTTGCGCTTGGCGTATGATGCTACCTCGGTTGCGTCATAACGGTTCAGAATATTTTCGCAAAATGAATTCTGCAGCGGATCGTCGACATTACACCAGAAGTTGTAGTGAAAATAGACACCGCCCTTGTAGCGGTGGAAAAAACGCCTGAATTCGGCCCGGTGCTCGGTCGCCAGCGACGCCTGAGCCGCGCTGTACCCCCACATGAGAAACATATTCGGATTGTGCGTCAGCACAACCGACTCCTCCGGCAGCAGCTGCGCCATTTCTTTTGCATAGTGTACATCCGCCCGTGCTGCCCAGGCCTCCTGGGTAACCGCCCTGACAAGCGGCATGAATGACAGAAACGATCCTGTCAGCAGCAGTGCCATGACAGCATGCGCGCCCGGCAGCGAAATTCTCTGTTGAACACATTCGGCGATGCGCCAGGCACCGAATCCGGCGAGCACGGCAAGAGGTATCGATGAGAGAAGTGAAAACCGCACATCGGCACCGTAGTTATAGCTTCCCGCATAGAAAAACAGAAATATGCCCCAAAACAGCATAAACCAGACAAGCAGAACGGCTTTTTGCGGCCAGCCGTACGCCCTGCCGGACCCGGTTCTGAACAGCAGAGAACCTAAAGCCAGCAGTGTAAAAATGAGCGGATAGCGCATATTGCGCAGATAAAACAGTGCATTGACCCGGAAGTTCTCCGGAAAATGCGAAAACGCGAATTTTGCCCCGGAGCTTCCCCATCCCATGCCCTTAACCGCATACAGGTGGGCAAAATGCGGAACCAGCAGCACAAAAAGCACTCCGGCAGCTGCATACAGCCTGCCCCGCTTCAGTTCCGATCGTTTCATCAGCACAATTGTCAAACCGACTACTGCGCATATCATTCCCGACTCAGGCCTGAACTGAGAAGCAAATGCGGTCATGGCCGCGGCGAGCAGCAGCACCCACGTGGATCCGGTTTTAACAAAAAGCAGTGCGCACAGCAGGGCAAGTGCCGGAAAAAATGCAGCAGATGGTTCCGCAGCCGCTGTATTCGACCACATCAGATGCTGCGGTGTCAGGGCAAATACAAGCGCGGCATACGTCCCGCACGTGCACGAGCCGAAAAGCATGCTCCCGATCCCGAACACGGCAAGTATGGACGCCAGGTACATGAAGTTGGCACATGCAAACGAGACACGCTCGTTGACGCCGAAAATACGGTAGGCGATGCTCAAAACATACGGCCACCCGTTGGGTTCCTTGTTGTATTCCAGGCGGTGACAGGTATATTCACCGAACTCATTGCGCCCCTCGTTGCACATGCCGGCCTGACCGGTAAACCGCTTCCAGAAGGACCCGAAGCTTTCAGAAAAGCCCTCTCCCGCGTGCGACCCGGCTCCCTTTGTGCAGCATATCGTCTGCCCGATGTTCTGGTAAATCTGCTCATCATAATAAATCCTGCTTTCCCGCGGCACGCAGAACACAACCAGCACGAATCCCGCTGACAGTATCACGGCCAGCATGATTCTGCAGCGCACGCTGCAGGCAGCACGCAGACGGCGAACATAGCCATAGCGGCTAAGAGAAAATACCGCTGCGGTCAGCAGAGACAGTATCAGCATGAAATTCAGTTCGAGCGTCAGCGGCGAGATACTTTTAAGCTGCTCTCTGATCGACCAGGAATCGGCGGATGAACACCATATGAGCAGCGTCACGATACCGCTCGAAAAAAGAAAGCCGGCCGTTATAAAAGGCGCATAACGATTTAATTTCGCTTTCATGTCATGTCCGCTTCTGAATAACCATGTAATTGCCGATTGCCATATACTCGTTGCCCGTTGAGCGCATCGTGGCAAGTGCATCGGCAGGTGAGCATACAAGCGGCTCGCCGTGCACATTAAAGCTCGTATTCAGCACGATGCCCCTGCCGGTCCGTGCTTTTACGGCATGCACAAGACGTTCGTAGCGTCCGTCATCGGGCGTCACGATATGCGGGCGGCAGCTTCCGTCGATGCTGCTGACTCCGGCAAGCTCGTGGCGCACCGTGGCACCTGCCATGTAGCCCATTGTCATGAACCGGTTTGACAGTCCGTCGAAGTTCTCCAGGCAGCTTTCCGCCTCTCCCGGCAGCATCGACGGGCAGAACGGCTGATACCAGACACGCATTTTCAAACGCAGGTTGAGTTCATTGCGTATGTCGACGGAATCGGGCCTGGCCAGAATACTCCGCCTGCCGAGTGCCCGCGGGCCGTATTCCATGCGTCCCTGGAACCAGAAAACGATGTGCCCGTCCGCTATGAGCTGTGCGGCTCGATGTTCAATATCGTCGCATCGTTCATACTGCATGCCGCTTTCCCGGCAGGCCGACTCGATCTCGTCGTCGGCGTACTCAGGTCCCCAGCCGATGTCGTTCATGGCGTAGGAGTGTGCTCCGGTGACCTCGCGGTTGCGGACGCATGCAGCACCGAGCGCCAGACCGCCGTCACCCATATGCGGAAAAACAAAGCATCTTTTGACGGCAGGCATCAGCCGGATATGCATATTCAGTTTTATGTTTGAAAAAACACCGCCCGACAATGCAATGTCGCTGATTCTCGTTTCGGCAATGCAGTTCTCAACCAAACGGCAGACTTTGACTTCGAGCACGCGCTGTGCCATTGCAGCAAACTGCTCTGAAGGGTAGCGCCACAACACTTTTTTAAGCTCATCGTACAGTTTGAGCGATCCGTATCGGCACTCGACATGCAGACCCTCTACTGAAATAAAATCCATAAGGGGGTTTTCACGGTCGTCTACCGGATACGCATAGGTGGCAAGCGCCATGACTTTGCCCTCGTCTTCGAGCTCCCGCATATTCAAAAGGTTTGTGACATGCTCGAAAAAAATGCCGAATGAATTGCGCCCCGAAAGCTCCGCAATGCGCTTGGCGCCCCCCTTTGTGTAGATACTCACTGTTCCGGAAAGGGCGTCGCCGATTCCGTCTATCGTAACCGCAAGACAGGGGTCGAATCCGCTGAAATATGCTGCAGCCGCGGCATGACACTGATGGTGTTCGATAAATGAAACATTCGCATGCGACAGTCCGGCTTCTTCTAAAGGACATTCGATAGCCCTTCGGCTGAGCAGGCGGGTAAGCGCGCTGTGACCGATCTCCGTCAGCTTGTATTTTGCCCGTTTTTTGATACGAGTCATACTGCCGGGTGACTTTTTCCTTCTCCGGATAAGGTAGTAGTCCTCCTTAAGGCCCGGAAACATACGTGTCAGCGTTTTTGAAAAATCCGATGTGGAAACCGCGATTTCTCTGATTTCCGATGGCACGATGCCTGCCTGCCTGATACAGGACTCTATGGATAACCGCGGAAACCCGACGTCCAGTTTTCTTCGGGAAAGTCGCTCCTCGTTAACAGCCGCGACGACCTGTGTGCCCCTCACAATCGCCGCACCGGCATCATGTCCGTCCCATATTCCTAGAATTGTTTGAAAATTCATATTTTTTCGCACACATTGAGGAATGCACCGGCAAAGCTGCGCTTTGTCGAACTGATAGCCGTTTCATCCGCTTTGACTGATTCTGAAAAAGTCATTTATTCAGAATTTTTCTATGGCGCTCCTCGATCAACTCAAGCGCTTCCTGCTGAGATCGGCCATCATTCATAAGCTCCAGTGCCTGTCTGGCAAAAATCGCTTTGAGCATTTCAATATTATCCGTATTGGCATCGCGAATGAGCTCAAGATACTGCATATCGATATCCATACCCTGATTATTACAGTGTTCGAGCAGCTTCTGCAGGTCGTGCCGAAATGCCGTGCAGTAGCAAACGTCATAGGCTACATCAAACATCATATTCAAATCAGACGGTGAGTAGTCCGGAAAATTATGCTGTATTTCTGCATAAAAATCACTGCGGAACTCCTCTATACCGTAGCTTGCGGTTCCGTCGGCAACATCCTTCGGCGTGAAATTCCACTGCATTGATATTTTTCCTTTCTCTGCTCCTGAAAAGCAGTATGTTTTACTGTCATTGCGAGCTACAGGCGAAGCAATCTCCATAACCACCGCACCACACCTGATGAGATTGCCTCCACCCTCCGTAGCAAAGCTACTGCGGAGGACGGGGCATCATACCGCATCCGCGGTATTCCACGCAATGACGGTTTTCATAAGTGCACTTCACACTATACTGATAGCCTTTATCCGGTGCCCGCCGGGCGGTATTAAAATGCAGGAGCTGCTTTGGCTGCGATTTTTTTTGCGGCCGAAGGCCGCTTCCGGCTACACTGTTTTGATACCTGCCATAGTACCTACTCCCCTGCACCCATATGTTCATTACATGAATAACCCCGGCACCGCCCGGAGCCGTGTACCCGCAATGACCGGCGTCAATGTATTCTACCCGCTGCCCGGGTGACGGCAGGCTGTTTCATTACACCTGAACATCAGCTTTTGTCTTGTTTCCCGTATGATGCAAATTTCCGCAGCACGGTCTGCATGTCCTCATCAGACAACACAACCGGGGTGCCTATTGATCTGGCCCGATAGTACACTTCGGCACAAAACTCTATCATCTCGGCAACGGCAAATGCCTCAGCAAGAGACGCACCGCCCGCCAGCAAGCCGTGATTTGCCAGCAGAACCGCAGTCCTGTCCCGCATGCCCTTCAACGCCGCCTCTGCCAGCTCAACACTGCCGAACGGTGCATATGATGCGCAGCGGACATTCGGGCCGGCAAACCCTATCAAATAATGTGCAGCGGGCAAATCCTCACGCAGGCAGGCTATCGTGGTTGCATAGGGTGAATGCGTATGGACAAGGGCGCTGATGTCGTCCCTGTTTTCATACAAAAGCATGTGCATGTCGATCTCGCTTGACGGGCTGCACCTTCCTTCGACCACGCGTCCGTCGATGGTTACGACAGGTATATCCTGTTCGGCGATTTCACCGTAATCGATGCCGCTCGGGCTGATAGCCACAAGCTTTTCTTCACGGTTGAAAATGCTCAGGTTGCCGCCGGTGCCTTTCACAAGCCCGTTCTCGACAAGCCGGCATCCGTGTTCAACGACAAGCATCCGTTCCTTATGCAAGAGCATAGGTGTTCTCCCCCGGCACAACCGGCTGCGCATACAGTCGATAAAAAATCAAAACGGCTCGGCCGGCAGCGATATGTAAAAGGTGCTGTCTGCTCCCGGCTCTGATTCAAGCCACACCGATCCGTTGTGCCTGCTGATAATCCTCTGGATGATGGTCAGTCCGAGGCCTTCACCCGGCACAGGCCCCGACGGGTCAAGGCGGTGAAACAATTCAAATACTTTATCCTTATGATTATCCTTGATGCCTATACCGTTATCCTTGACGCTGTATATGGTGCGTGCAGCGTCTCTGCTGCCTGAAATCACGATATGACCTTTTCGATCGCTGTCGAGATATTTCAGTGCATTGTCGATCAGATTGGAAAAAACCTGCATGATCTGCATCGCATCACCGTAACTCGGCGGCAGCTCGTCTGTCTGCACGCGTGCCCCGGCCTTCTGAATCTGATAGCTCATTGAATCGAGCACCCGCTTCACAATATCGTTCATCTCAAGCTTTTCAACGGTCAAAGCGGCTGTTCCGAGCCGCGAAAGACGCAGGAGACCCTTGAGCAGAATGTCCATACGGTTTGCGCTCGAAGTAATATAGCTTATTGCCTCGGGTATGTCCTGTTCCACCTTTCGAATCAACTGCAGCTTTTCAGGATCATCCAGCTGCGATGCATTGATTGCCGAATGTATGGTACTGCAGCTCTGTTCGAGCTCTCTGCTGAACCCCTGTATGTTGACAAGCGGTGAACGCAGATCGTGCGAAGCGACGTAAACGATACTTTCCAGCTCCCGGTTTTTGGTGGCAAGATCCTTTAAAAGCTGTTCGCGCTCCATTTCGGTAGCTTTGCGCTGCTCCATTTCGATGCTGAGCTGGTCGGCCATGTGATTGAACGATTCGGTAAGATCACCTATCTCATCCCCCGGCGTTACCTGTATTCGTGTCTGAAGGTTGCCCCTGCCTATCTCCTGAGCGCCGGCCGACAGAATGCGAACCGGACGTGTAATGGTACCGGCGATGTATTTTATCGCCAGAATGCTTAACACGCAGTAAATCGCGGTCAGAATCCCTGCCGTACCGAGTATCTGATTAATGCGCTTGTCCACGCTTTCGAGCGAAACACCGACACGTGCAAGGCCGATAAGCTCGTCCTCGATATCTGCAAAATCGAATCGTTCCAAATCTCCTATGCCGATAGCGTCTTTACGAAGATAAATCGGTGCAAAATAATCAAGTACCCGCATTGATCCGGTTTTGCGTGATTTTCGGTATGATTCTTTGATGGTTTCTGTCTCTGCCGCGCTTTTTATTTCATCCGGTATCGGCGGCAAATGAAGACCTGACTTTGCACTGGACCATATAGGATCGCCGTCCCGATTGTACACCGAAGCCCAGACAACCTCTTTCTGTTCCATAATTGCTTCGAGAGGTGTCTGCAGAAAATGAGTATTCTCGGAAAAAACACCGGTCTCGCTGTTGCGTGCAAGATTTTTAACCAGATACAGTCCGTTGTCTTCAATCTGGCCTGCGATTATTCGCTTGTCGGTAATAATTCCGTAAAACACAAGCGGCAGAACCGCGATAATAAGCAACAGCGCTATGCTGACGATAATGCGCCTGCGGTATCCGATGAAATATTTTTTTCGCGGAATGTAAGCCGGTGCCTTGACTGCTCAAACTCCTTTAAGTCATAGTGGATGCCAACGGGCGCACGCGCGCAGCCCCGGAAACACTATATCGGGCGTGTTCCCGTAAAATCTCGGCATTAATCCACGGGCTTACGCCCATGGTCTGCTGCGGAGCAGTAATAAAATCAGCGGCTGTCGGTCTGACCGAACCGGAAGCTGCATTCGAAAAAGAATACTCTGTTTGCGGCTCCGGCACTCAGCGTTTCCGGATATTCATTATGGCGCGGGTCGAGCAGGTTCTGCCCGATAACCGCCAGCTCAATACTGTCATGCCGAAATGTTTTTGAAATCCTGACATCTAGCCGCGTATAGTCATCGACAGCCTGCGGTACAATCCAGGCCTCCCGACCGAATGACATGCGGTCGACATAGTATGCCTGTATATTGACGACAAATCCTTCGGGCAGCATAAAGCGGCTGACGAGGGATGCTTTCTGGGGAATAATAAAGCGGTTCAAATAACCGTTGCTCGAGTCCTGATAGGTGTACGACATCTGAAGATGCCACCAGTCCAGGGGCTGCAGCACAAGCGACAGCTCTAAGCCGCGGACATAGTTGTTTTCACGATTGTCATATCGGTATATGCTGCAGTTCTGCCGGCTCACCGGGCTGCAGTTTTCCTCGCTGTAGATGATTATGTCATGAATGTTCTGGTAAAACGCCTCCAGGTTCAGCTTCAGCCTGCCGGAAAAAAAGCGTCCCCGGTAGCCCAGTTCAAAAGAGGTTATGCGCTCGGGATCCAGATGCCGGTTACCCTTCTGGCCGATATAAAACGGCCAGAAGGGAGCGGGAACCGACATGTCCGCTTTCTCTTCAATGAATGACGGCGTGCGGTATGCGCGCGAAACACCGGCACGCAGAGAATGGTGTGAAGAAGCCTCATACACAAGGGCTGCTTTAGGCGAATACATTGGGCCGACAAAATCATTGTCTTCGATCATCAGCGCGGTCGTCAGGTGCAGGCGGGGCGTCAGGTGAAACGTGCAGTTGAAAAAGGCTTTGAAAATATGGTTGTAGCGGGTGTCGAGCTTTAAATCGTGCGGACCGTTTTTTGCGTATGTGCGAAAGTCGTTTTCATCGGACAAAAAGCCGTTGCGCACCCTGTCGATTCGGTAGCCGAGTCCGCACACCAGGTCATAGCGTTCGGCTGACCTGCTGAACTGCAGCTCGATGTCGTCCTCGCGCATTTTATCCTCAAGGCCGAACGATAGAGCGCTGTTACGATAGTCATGATAATACCGCAAAAATATGCTGTTGCGGTCGGACAGCTTTTTGTCATACCGTGCCATTAAAAAATATGACGTTACTTCAGGATCGATTGTTGGCGACAGTTCACGATCGCCGCCCGCATACCCCCCGTGGAAGCTCAGGCTCGACGTTCCATCGATCCGGTAATCACACCGCAGCGTTGCCTGGGGTTTGCGAAAGTAGTCGTCCACATCGCTGAACCCCCTTGTCTGTGCATACCCCACGGTCGCGCGGTAGGTCAGGTTTTCGGTGCCGCCGCCGAACCGGGCGGTTCCCCATGCCGAATCCCTGTTCCCGGCGGTGACCGATACAAGCCCCCCCCTGGTGGTTTCAGGATCTCTGGTTATGATGTTGATGACCCCGTTGAATGCGTTGGCGCCGTACAGAGAGGCGTTAGGCCCCCTGACAACCTCGATGCGCTCGATGTTTTCCAGGAACAAGGGTATCTGATCCCAGAACGTGGCATTTATCTGCGGTGAGTAGACGGTCCGGCCGTCGATCAGCACAAGCATCTGCCGGGCGTATTTCGGAAAGAACGAAAACCCGCGCGCCTGCACTCCGGAATAAAAGGAATTTACGTCGGCGACATCAAGACCGGGCACCATCCTGAAAACATCGGTTATTTTTTTTGCACCCGAATACCGGATGTCGTCGGCCGTGATGGTATAGACGGCCGAGGGCGTCTCCATGTAGGTTTCTTCCCGCTTGGAAACGGAATAAATGAGATCCTCCTCGGCATAAAAAAGCGATAGCGCCTCCATCTCGGCATCTTCTGTCTGCGCAGAACACGGAACCGCATATACCAGACCGGCAAAAACTACTGAAAGCAACAGGCGTACGATAGTGATGATACTCTTACTGTCGTTATGCATGCTTGCCCCCTCCAGGCATAGTTATCATTGAGCGCGGTTCGGTATCGCAACCCACCGGCTGCGCCGAACAGCGCGGACAGCGTTCATGCTGCCCTGAGTAACCGTATGGCGTACGGTAATATGCGGAAAAATGCTCGTCGATACTCATGATCAATAAATCCTGTGCGCCTTGAGAAGAGTTTCCTCGGGCAATGAAATGTTAAGCTTCTCTGCAATTTTTCTGTTTATTATTAGTTTCACCGCTGACTGTGCCGGTCGTACAAAGCCGCTGCATCTGCTTCGGTCCGACAAACAGTCTGCTGCGATCCCAAAGGTCTGCATGCCGAGGCTGTAGCTGTCGACATCCAGTGAAAAAAGGGCTCCGAGACGCACATATTTTTCAGAAAGTCCGACAACCGGAACTTTACGCCGAAACGACGATGTGAAGATATGTTCGATGACCTTGTCGTTGAGAACGGTTCTGTCGAACATGAGATAAAAGGCATCACAATCGCGCATAATGCCGGGAACTGCATTAAATGCCGCCCGGGGTGAATCAACCGGTACCGCCGTCAGTTCCATGCCGAGCGATTGTATCGATCTGCGCATCTCGATAATCCGTTGTTCGGACCGTTGCGGATCATACAGCAAACCAATTTTTTTTACATCGGGCTTCAGTTTTTTGAGCATCTGCAAACGCTGTTCGATTGCGGTTTCCATGCCGACAGCGAGCATCTGTCGGCTGCTCCTGCTCTTGAACGATTCCGGGGCAAGTGTCATTGAATATATGAGCGGTATGTCTGAAAACCGTGATGCGGAAAACTGTGTAGCCCCTAATCCCACGCTGACAATCAGCCGCGGGCGGAGCGCTGCAATATCTTCCCTGATGGAGGCAAGCGCGTCGTTGTCGGCAGGCTTCAGATAATATATCTGCAGCGTGTACTGCTGGGGTGATGACAACGAATTCTTGTGCTGAAAACCCTGAATGAATTCATCATAGGGTACGATGCCGATCCGTGAAATAACCGCCAGTGTTTCGGCGCTGCAGTTCGTCGACGGCTGAAACGCTCCGGCACACCACAGCAGCATCCCGGCAATCAGGGCCCGGCACACGGCCGGTACCATACGATGTTCGGTTGTATGCATATAATCAACAATCAGCCGGCAAGCTTTTTGCCCGCTGCAAATATTTTATCAAGTTCTTCCGGCTTGTTTTTTATATCACCGACATTTCTGATATCCGTAACATGCAGCTTTTCTATAATATCCATGCCGTATGTTTTTGCAACGGTATGCTCATAGGCACTAAACGCCAGCTCGGCAATAGACGGATCCTTGAAGTCCTGCACAAGCGCTACTACCGCTTTTGTGCCCTGCGCACCATTTTCTATGAATTTGAATGCATCCATTGTTCCGGGCTCGCCGACTATTTCAACATGCCACAACGGAAGGCATCGTTCGAAAAACCGGGCCATAATCGCCGAGTACACCGAACAGTACAAGGGAGAAGCGAAGATGTTGACATCCGAGGATACAATATCTTCAATAATGGAATCCATATCATCGCGATGCACGGCACAGCGACGCCCGGGCTGCAGCATGCAGTTTTGAAAACACCCCCGGCACTGATTGATTTCGCAGTCCGCAAGAAAATATTTTTTTACTTCTGCTCCGGAGGACGATGCTCCTTCGAGAAATGTATCAACCAGAACATCCGAGTTGCCGCCCGTGCGCGGGCTGCCGACATAGCCTGTTACTTTCATGGTCTTCAATCTCCCGTATACGTTAGTTCACGAACTCCAGTAATGGCCGATCTTCTTCTTCAGTTTGCCGCGATCCGGATAAAACGAGTGATCCAGTGCCGCCAGGTTGAGCTGTCTCAGATCCTCTTCACTGAATCCGAGGATGTCGGCTGCAAGCACGTATTCATCGGAAAGCACGATGGCTGAAATTGCAGGATCATCCGTATTCAGGCAGACCGGCACACCATGCGCGCGCAGCACGGTAATCGGGTGATCCTGCAGTGACGGCACAACGCCGGTGTGCAGATTGCTGGTCAGGCAGATTTCCAGCAAAATGTCTTTTTCCCTAAGTATGTCCATGACCGAACGGTCTTCCGAAGCCCTGATTCCATGACCGATGCGGTCGGCACCGTATTCGCAGACCGCTTCCCGGACGGTGTAGGCACCACGTGCCTCTCCGGCATGCAGCGACAGGCCGAGGCCGGCTGCCTTGGCCTTGTGAAAAAGCCCTGCAAACGGCCGGGCGGTATTCTCAATTTCATTGCCGGCGATATCGAGTCCGTAAAAATATCCTTCAGGCAGATCGACCGCCATATCCACCGTCCGGGATGCAAGCTCAAGCCCGTAATCCCTGCTTATTGTCAGAATGGGTGTTACAATGATATCGAACTCTTTTGAAGCCCGGTCCAGCGCAGACTGAATCCAGGACACGACATCAGGCTCCTCGAATTTGCCGTTTCCGGCATAATGGCTCGGGCTGTAGCGCAGTTCCAGATATTTCACCCCGTCCTCGGCCGCCTCCCGCACAGCGGTAACCGCCACATGCTCGATCGCCGCGCGGTTGGGATAAAATCCTCTGAAAACTTTGAATTTATCGAGAAAATTATAAAAGCCCGGTGAATCGTAGGCTGCCAGGATGAGGGGCTTGAGTTTTTCGAGATCATAGGAAGGCAGATCACCGCCGTAGCGCTTCGCAATAAACAGCAACGTTTCAGGGGAAATGCTTCCCTCAAGGTGCCGGTGAAGATCGACTTTCGGAAAATGTTTCATTCTTTCCTGTAATGATTCGGAACCCATGAGCAGCGCAACACAATTACAGGTTGTTGAAAAAGTCGTTTTTTCAGGCTGTTCAAAAATGCCCGGAGGCACAGCGCGCGAAATCATGAAAAATCCCCGACACGCCCGGTCGGGATCCGCGAGAGGCGTACCTGTTTGTGCGTCGCATTGATCCCGCTTTAGCGGGATTGAGCCCAATCCAGCCCTGGCGGGACATATGGGTAATTTTCAACAGCCTGTAAAGCATCTTTATTTGTAACATCCTATAATCTGATGAATTTTTTAGTGTACCGTCAGTAAGCCGGTATGGTATAAAACACTATCATAAATAAACAAAAAAAATCTAACATAATTATTGAATCGTGCATAGAACGCATTCTTATATTTGCAACCGGCAGCACCTGCGATATTTCGTGGTAATGCTGCTTTTTGCCGGTCTCACTGTCGGGTGCAGCAGCGAAAGACCTCCGTTTATCACGGCAAAAATAGAAAACGTGTACCATGAAGAAAGTATCGTACACAATTTTGCATTCCTTTACTGGTGGGAGGAGCGCGGAGAGACCCCTTTTTTGAAGCCCTACGAGCTGAAAACAAAGGAACTGATCCTTGAAAAAGCGGTTCCCGCTCCGGACAATCCCCGACGTGTATCCTTTAGAACTGTCCGCATACCGCTGCAGGATATCGACTCCATTACCATATCGCTTTCAGATTTCGGCAAAATCATAGCCGTCCTGCTCAAAAACGGGGAAACGATCAGTGCAACGGACAAATTTCCCCGTCTGCTGAAAAAAGGGGAAAAAACCGGCTTTGCCGATTTCTCGGTATATGCTGTAGGCACTGTCGAGGAAAACGGTAAATCAAGTGACTTCAAACTCGAACGCAAATTCATCAAGAAAATCGATATTCTCGATATACGCCTCTGAAGCGGTTGCTGCCGCACACGGCACGCACACGGACTGTACTTTTTTAATATACGACAGTCCGCTGCGGCCAGTCTGCCGAAAAAACTATTTTACCGCTGCTCGTTACAATCAGCGACTCGACACCTTCAAGCGAATCTACCAGCGCGGTGCCTTTCTCCGCTCCGAGCACAAAAAGGGCTGTCGACAGAGCATCGCTCGTTCTTCCGTCGGGTGCAAGCACCGTAACCGACTGGGTGTGGCTGACCGGCCTGCCTGTGCGCGGATCGATGATATGGGTCCGCCGTTTTCCCCTGCTGCGGTAAAAGCGCTCATAGTCACCGGATGTTGAAACCGACATGTTTTTCAGTTCAAGCACTGTCATGAACGTCTGGTCTTTTCTCGGGTGACGGATGCCGATCGTCCACGGGGATGCCGTATCCTGCTTCTCACCCATGGTGCAGATGGTGCCTCCCGCTGCTATCAGTGCATGGTGTATACCGAACTTCTCGAAAACCGCCATACCCTTGTCGGCGACATATCCCTTGGAAAACGCGCCGACATCTATCCACATGCCCTTTCGGGGAAGCCCGGCACGGTAGCCGGTTTTGCCTGCATCACCGGTACGCACTATCTCTATCGCGCGAAAGTCGACACATTCTCTGGCGTCTTCTATTGCCCGGCTGTCCGGCTCCGCACCCTGCAGTCCGGGAACCTCTGCTGCAAACCCCCACAGCCGCAGCAGTGGCCCTATGGTCACGTCGAATGCCCCCCCCGTAACCGTGCCGTAATGCTTTGCAAACTTCAGGGCCGCGGCCGTTTCACTGCTTATACCGACACGTCCTGTGCCGGCATGTGTATTGACGGCTGATATTTCACTCTTCGGATCATAATTGTTCAGCAGATCGTTGACCCGCTTCATCTCGGCATATGCCGCCTCTAGGGCTTCCGACGCCCGTTTGCCGTATGCCTTGACGGTCACAACGGTGTGCAGAAGCGAGCGCGTATCCTCGGCATAGTTTTCTGCGGCGCAGACCGGCCGGCACGTCACCGCTATGAGTGCGCCCGCAAGCAATACGTGCCGCCAGGAATCGGAAAATCCTTCCAGCATCATCCTACCTCATATTCCTGCTGCCAAAACAGCTGTCCGAGTCAGACACCTCCGGCAAAGCCGGAGGCTTGAAAAACGTGAACCGCTCAAAGCGGATTTCAAAACCGTGAGCCGCCCAAGGCGGCTTTACGCAAATATTTGTTTTGTAGGGTGGGTGCAGCCAAGCGGAACCCACCTGTTACGAACTTTGATATTGTTTATTGGGTTCGATATCGATGTACCGTCCGGTCTTTTGTTGACAATCACCTTTGCTGTTTTGCTGGTATGTTTTTACAGTGCATGGTGTCGCATGCCTGACACAGTCAACGACATCAAAAACAAACTGCATCTTCAATGCCCGTAAACGGTGGGTTTCACCCACCCTGCTGCTCTTTCGGTTAACTTTGAGCACTTCACCAAGTCTGGAGGTTTTCTTATATT
>CAZFIB010000068.1:0-22090 GCA_964518865.1 uncultured Thermodesulfobacteriota bacterium | reverse complement strand
AACTTTTCATCCCCGTTTACAAAACGGGGTATTCAAGTTTTGTTTTTCATAAAATTGCACAACACTACTCGGTTAACTGATACACGCGTACGGTATTGGATTTCATTTCAACTATAAACAGTCGGTTAAGGGTGTCTGCGTGAATCCCGACTGGTGTATTGAAACGCAGCATGGTCCCCTTTTGATCGGCGAGAACGCCGATAAACGTACGGAACCGCTTAAACACCTGTACAACGCCGAGATAGCTGTCGGTAACAAAAATTCTGTCACGATTGTCGACGGTAACTCCCTTCGGCCGGTAGAATTCACCACGGTCGACACCCCATTTCCCGATAATCGACATGGTACGACCCTGAGTGTTGAATGCCTGTACGCGCGTATTGAGGACATCGACAACGTACAATGTCGACTGCGTGTCCATCGAGCATAAAAACGGATACTGGAATTCACCCGGCTTCTCTCCGTTTTTTCCGCGGATATCGATAACAGATGGTTTGTCAAGATCAAAAAGAACGATTCGGTGATTGTCGTTGTCCACGACATAGCATCTATTCAGAGTGGTATCGACTGCAGCATCGACCGGATCAAACGGTTTCAATGCATCCTTTTGAGGAGCTTTGAGAGACGTGATATATAAACCGTTTTTATCATATATTTTAATACATCTGTTCGGCGGGTCGGCGACGAACAGGCGACCGTCAGCATCTGACGTGATTCCCACAGGTGCTGATTCGGCAATGTCGGATGCCAGAGAGGTCGTGTGTGAATCAAGAGGCTTTCCGTCACTGTCGAATACTGCGATACGTTGATTGACGCCGTCGACGATGTGAACGGTTCCTGCGGGGGAAACTGTAACGTCAGTCGGGTAGGTGAAGCCGGCCTGAATATCAAACAAATGACGGCACGTGACAACAGGCATTTCCTGGGCGTTTGCACAAACGATACAACATATGAATATCATGCTCGTCAGCGCGGAATGCAGAAAAGATCGGTATACGGCTATCGTTTTCATGGCGTACAACTACCGTACCGGTTCGAGAAACGCCGGCGTATAGAATTCCTGGTATTCTTCAATAAGCTTTGTAATTTGATCGGTCGCAACCGCCTTGACGCGGTACTCAGGATATCCAAGCTCGCGAAGCGGCAGATAGGTGTCTTTTCTGTTATGGCACTCGGCGCATGACACTGGTTTTTCAGATATGCGCTCGTGTATTTTTCTGATAATATCCTTCTTCTTCCCGGGTGTTGTCTCAGGCCGCTGAAGTGCATTGAGATACTCACGGTACTTTCTGCGTTCGGATAGTATGTCGTTATCTGTAACCGTCGAAGTGCACGATTCGCACGGTGCGAGCTTTATGTTAATACTGTCGATAGGCTGGTCTTCTATAACGGGTGCAGGAACATGGTCACCTGTTTCCCGGTTGTACCAGTAAAAGTGCAGTTCAGAGCCGCTTTTGCTTCTGACATGACAGGTTTTGCATGAAAAATACAGATTATGCATGTTCAGAAAAGCGCGCACATGCTTTGAACTGCCGTGCGGTAAATCTCCGTGACACGTAATGCAGGGAGATACGGTTTCAGGTCCTACTTCAAGCTCGATGCGGTGGTAATGATCGGTGATCTGTTTTTCGCGGACAAAGCGGTATCCGCGGTAAAACGTTTTATTATCACCGGCATCGAGAATTATTTCTTCAAAAATTTTCGGCTCGATAATTGGCTCATCCCTGATAACGGGCTCGGTTGTAACAATCTGATAGCCGAGCACGAAAACCGATTCATAGATAATTTTAACAATTACAGCTGAAGCAAGGCTGAGGGCGGCTATAAGGGCAACAAGCATGCTTTTCTGAAGGATTTTAAAAAGAAGCCCTCTGTTGGAGTCGTCGAACGCTGTTATCTCACGAATTCTGTCCTGGAGGCCGGCTTCGGTCATTGCTCTGACATAATCGCTGTAATGGTACTCGACCATTTCACGCTCACCGACATACCCTTTGATCCATGCCGGACCCATCGGAAAAACTGCCGGAGCGCCGTGTACGTTATACAGATGCCAGATGAATATGACTATCGATGCCAGGAAAGCCTCGTCGCTGTGAGCGATATAGGCGAAATTAAGCACATTGCCGCTGAAATAGCGGGTAAAATACGACTCACCCCATAGGAAAAAGCCGGAAAGACCGATAACGGGAATACCCCAGAAAACTGCAAGATAACCGAATTTTTCCTTCAGGCCGTGTGCAACGAGCTTTGGGCGTTTATCGGTTAAAAACAGAAAATATTTCAGTGTTTCCTTAAGCTCATGAAGGTCGGTGAAGTTCGGGACCATGGGCATTTCAAATAGTGCTCGTATGGCATTCGTGAATGTCATTTCGTTCCGCATCTTAAGGGGCAGAAGATAATATCGCCAGGCGCAGTACAGAACATAGACAATGTGGTAGAGAAACAGCAGCGTCATGACCACGGCACTGATACGGTGAATGATCGGGGCATAGGTTATGCCGCCGACCAGTTCGTAGAGCGTTTCCCCCCACCAGGTATGGTGAAATTTCAGGGGCAGGCCGGTAGCGGCAAGCAGAGTGAATGAAACAAAAAGAATAACATGCTGAATTCGCTGATTGACCGTCAAACGCTGGAAATACAGCCTGCCGTTTTCTTCGATTACGTCAATTTTTCGCATGCTTCTTTTTCCTTATCAGCTTTGAAAATGAAAAATGAGGAAAAACGTGTCGTGCCATATCCAGGACGGTAAAAAGCATCAGGGGTACAAAACTGCCGATCGTGAGCAGCACAAAGAATGAGGCAAAATAGAATTCTACAGGATTGCTCGTCGGTGAAATAACCACATGGGCTTTATATCCGGTAAGGTTGAGCTTTGCCTTGGGATGGCAATCGATATCCGAGCAGGTCTTGTAAATGTTTTCATGGTAGGTGGCCGAATCAGGATTGTCCATGGATTTCACCGCATGTATTGATTCACCCGGAAGAACGTGACAGTCATTGCAATCGGCAGCAAGTTCATCGCCGAAATAGAGCGCTTTCCCATGATATGTTTCCATGTATGATTTCATGACATTGGGAAGATCATGGCGGTTCATCATGTCGGTATCGCCGTGACATTTTGCACACAACTCGACGATTTCGATAGGTGGTCTGAGCTTTTGCATGCGGCATGTGAAATGGTTGTAGAATTTTTCCATGAATTCCCGGTTCTCATGACAGCGGGAACATCGCTGAACGGTTTTCTCCTGCATGCCCGGTATTTCATGCTTCAAAAATGCCAGGGGCCGGTAGAGCGGGTCCATGTGACAGGTGACGCAGTCAGGTAAATCATCATGATGCTTTTTCAGCCGGCCTTCCGAGTCGTACTTGCTGTGAATGCTGTTGCGCAGTGCCTCGCCAACACTTTTATGCGAAAACGGCAGGCCGGAGGAGGGCTCATTCATATGGCAGACACTGAGACAATCTACTTTTACCGAATCATCGTGTGGATATTTATTGATAGTCGTGTGGCAATCTGTGCAGCGCAACGAACCGTGAGGACTGTTTACATACAGATCTTCGGTTACATATAAAAGTTTGAAAGCACCCTGCTCGTTGATATAGCTCAAGCCGCGGTACCCGTGACAGAAAAGGCAATTGTCTTCATCCACGGCATATGCATTCGAAAACGACAGAGTGCAGGAAGCGGCCAGAAGTATAATTTTAAAAAGCATCGGCATGCGTAGCAGTGCGTGATGTGCTGCATGATGTGAACGTTTGACGTTGTTTGCCATATGTTCGATCACCTCTTTGAACGATTAATCGACCGGGCGCAGCGGAAGCCGTTATGAAAACTGGCGGCATCAGGCAGCGAGTAATATCTGTTGGTAAGGCGCACCTGCATAGGATCGCAATACCATGCACCGCCGCGTAATACTTTGTGGGTGCCGGTCGCAGGGCCTTCAGGATCGCTGCTGTCGGATGCTGCATAATACTGCGCGTCGTACCAGTCCGAGCACCACTCCCAGACATTTCCGGTCATATCATACAGTCCGAATTCGTTTGGCGGAAAACTTTTCACGGGCACAATGCCGAATGAAGAGAAGTTGGCCCTGGCTGTATCAGGTGTGTCACCCCAGGGATAGGTAAAGTAAAGATTGCCGCCGCGTGAGGCATATTCCCATTCTGCCTCGGTGGGCAGACGTTTGCCTGCCCACCGGGCATATGCCACGGCGTCGTACCAGTCGACGCCAACGACAGGATCATCGGGATTATCATATTCAGGCTGCCAGAAAAGGGGAGCGGGGTGACCGGTTTCATGCATAAATATTTTAAAATCTTCTATCGTCACTTCGTGAGCATCAAGGTAAAACGATGATATGCTGACACGGTGAACAGGTTGTTCATCGGGATCGCCAGCGGAGGACCCCATGTCAAAAAAACCTCCGGGGATCAGTACCATTTCGTCATGTATGGGGGCATCATTATCAGGAGTAAGCACTACCGGGCGGGGAGCGCAGCAGCAGAGAAATACAGCAGCTGCTGAAACAGCCAAGATACCTTTGAAGCGTCCTGTTGTAAAGAGTTTCATCAGTGAACAAGTGTTGATGATTGCTGCATATACATAAATGTTTTTCGTGATGCGTCAGCGCCGTTATGACAATACATACACGATCTGTCAAGGGTCAGATAGGCACCGCTGCCGTCCAGACGCACTGCCGTGCCATCCGGCGAAAACATCTCCGACGGTACGGCATCTGTTTTGATACGGATTATATGTGACGCGGCGTAACCGCTGCGATACAGGTCGTTACCATCCCGTGTATCAGTGGCATGCGCAACCGCAGGCGCCATATGGCAGGCTTCACATGCAAGATCCTGCATAGTAAGATACACTTTTTTCTGCGGGTGGCAGGCGGAACACGCGGTATGTATAGCGCTTTTTTTATCGAAAAAAGGACTGAAATGAGGATTGTGACAGGTAAGACAGTCGGCGGTTTCGGCATGTGGTGAGTTTTCGAGTTCATCGTACTGCTGTCGCGGTGCGATGAACCCGTTTTCGGCCGCAATACGTGCACCGTTGTTTTGACTGTGACACCTGTGGCAAATATCACTGTCGGGGCGTTCTATGGTATCGGCTCCGGGATCGTGTATATGTCGTTCCGGGAGCCCGTGACAGTATGTACAGCTGACACGCGGAGAGTGTTCAGATGTGAGCCACCCCTGAAATGTTTCATTATGACAGGCACTGCATATGTAAAAAGGATTATCCCTGACAGCATCCTGATCTGAAAAAACAGTGAAACATTCTCTACGAATTTCGACTTTTCCTGGAATCGACAGCGATGATACCAGCACAACTGCTTCCCCCGTTGCGCTGTCGGGTATGTTCCCCGAGAGACAGAACGTTGTGTCGTCATTGAGCACGGAAATGCGGGGCTTGAAGCTTTGGTTGAGAGCCCCCTGAAATAGAACAGTAACATTCAGGGCGACCAGTGCAGGAGAGGTGATGTCATATGTTATGCGGTAGAGCACCTCATCACCGGTTGCAAATGCGGATCGTGCTATACCGCCGGTATCGGCTACGGCGATATCGGATATTACAGCATCACACTGCCGAGCGGGTATCAGATAACAAATAAAAAGCAGAAATAATAGAATTCTTTTATTATCTGATTTTTGATAAAAAAATTCAGTCTGCATGCGGTATCAGGATACGTATATACTCTCGATCATTGTTTGGCTGACGGCTAATATGATGCAAAACTGTATTCTTTTTCTAAATACGTATTAATTATCATTTACATTTTATATGCAGTATGTAAAGGAAAAAGTTCTCGCTGTAATACGCTTAAGAAGACAGGCTCTCGGTATGTAACGGGTTTTCCCTATTGATCGAAAAGCGCATCCACAAAGTCGTTTGCAATAAACGGACGCAGGTCATCGGTTTTTTCACCGACTCCGATATAACGTACCGGTATGTTCATTTTTTCTGCAATTCCGACAATAACACCACCTTTGGCGGTTCCGTCCAGCTTTGTAAGGACGATACCCGTAATGGTAAGTGCCTCACTGAACATTTTCGCCTGATTAATGGCGTTCTGTCCGGTTGTTGCATCGAGCACCAGGAGCGTTTCATGCGGGGCATCAGGCAGCTTTTTGGAAATAGTTCGCCTGATTTTTTTTAATTCATCCATAAGGGGAGCTTTTGTGTGAAGTCTGCCGGCAGTGTCGATAATCAGAACATCCGTTCCGTGTGACAGTGCCGATTGCAGTGCATCGAACGCAACTGCCGACGGATCAGCACCGTGCTTATGCTTGACGACACGGCAACCGACACGTTCACCCCATATCTCGAGCTGGTCAATCGCCGCTGCTCGAAACGTATCGGCTGCTGCAAGCATGACTGATTTGTTTTTAGCCTGCACGATACGTGCAATTTTACCAATTGTCGTTGTCTTTCCGGTACCGTTGACACCCACGGTAAGAACAACAAATGGTTTTTTATCTGAAACAAATGAAAGATGCTTCTCACGCGCACAAAGGATTTTTTGAATTTCATTTTTCAGGGATAGATGAAGCTTGTCAGGATCGCTGAGCTCGTTTCTCTTCACCTTGAAGCGGATGGTGTCCATAAGCCGCTGAACCGTCATGACACCAAGATCCGAGGTGATGAGAAGTTCTTCAAGCTTATCGAGCATTTCAGCATCGATTTCACGCTTGCCGAGTGTAAGTTCGTCAATACGCCGAGTAACAGCCAGCTGAGTTCTTGCCAGGCCTTTTTTGAGACGGCTGAAAAAGCCGCGCTTGGTTTCATTATCAGTCATAGCGTGGTATCGAATGATTAATTAAGGGAGACGGATACAATTTTCGAAACTCCCTTTTCCTCCATGGTAATACCGTAAAGGGAGTTGGCAGCCTGCATGGACAGTTTATTATGCGTAACCATGATGAACTGGGAACGTTCAGCCATTTTTTTGAGGTGATCGACAAAGCGGCTGATATTGCTGTCATCAAGAGGTGCGTCAATTTCATCCATAAGACAGAAGGGGCTCGGCTTTGTCAGAAAAATAGAAAACATCAGTGCGATTACCGTGAGCGCCCTCTCGCCGCCCGAAAGTAGATCAAGGTTCTGAAGTTTTTTGCCGGGAGGCTGTGAATAAATTTCAATACCGGTTTCGAGCAGGTCATGCTCGTCGGTAAGCATCATGTAGGCCTTGCCGCCGTTGAAAAGAAGCGGAAACAGTTCCTTGAAATGATTATTGATCGATGTATAGGTTTCAAGAAACTTCTGTTTTGTAATTCGATTGATTTTTGCGATAACTTTCTGCAGCGATTCGATCGAAGACTCGAGGTCTGTTTCCTGGGCCCTGAGGTATTCAAGGCGCTTTTCAAGCTCCTCATGCTCTCGGGCAGCTCCGAGATTGACTTCACCGATGTTTTCGAGCCTTTTTTTGAGTTTTTCCAGCCGAATCTCCATTTCATCGACATCAAACGAAGCAGGTTCGGGTGGCTCCGGTAAATCTGCCATGCACAGTGAATATTTTTCTATGAGTTCCTTCTCAAGGTGCTCGGTGCGGACTGCAAGATTTGAAAGCAGCATTTGTGATTCATGAAGTCTGGGCTCCAGCTCATCCTGACTGTGTCTCAGATCCCTGAGGCTTGACTCACGGGTTTCTATTATCTCTTCAAGGTTACGGGCTTCATTTTCCGACGTTTCGAGCAGTTTTTCAGATGAACCGCAATCCTCGATATGCTTTTTCAGCTTTTCCCTTGCAGAACTTATATCGCGTGAAAGCCGGTCGATTTTTTCATGAAGGTTTTCCTGTTCTTGCCGCATTTCGGCAATTTTATTCTGTGCAGCGTTTTTTTCATCAAGCTGCTTTTCAAGACTCACTGTTGTTGATTCATGCTTCTGCTTGAATGATGCAAGCGTAACGCGTAAATCCGTATGCGACTCTTCGGACTGTTCGAGTGAGGCTTTTAATGACGCCTCTTTCGATTGTAATTCTTCGACGCGGCTTTTCAGACGATGTTCTTCAGCGGAAAGCTCGGATAGTTTTTGCTCAAGTGTTTCATGCTCGAGACGCTGTTGTTCAATCGTGCCTGCGAGTTCCTGACATTCATTCTCAAGCACGGTTTTGCATTCCTGCTCCTGTAAAATTGATCGCTCGGTTTGGTCACGACGTGACTGTACCTGAACACGCTCAAGATCAAGGTCTTTTCTGTGCTGCTCACTGGTATGCAAGCGGTGCTGAATTTCCTCGAGCTGATTTTCAAGACGCTGTTTCTGGTCAAGATGCTCAGCCATTTCTGACTGGAGCGTCTCGAGTTTTTCCGTGTACTCGCGGATTTCCCTGTTGCGTTTTAAAATGCCGCTTCCTGCAGTAGCGGTGCTTCCGCCGGTAACAATACCCGACGGTGTCACGACATCGCCTTCAGGTGTAATGAAGGTGGCCGACGTAAAACCGCTATGACGAAGTTTCAGTGCCTGCTGCAGTGATTCTATGAGATACATATTGTTAAAAAGAGTGCTGCAGATATTTATATATCCAGGCTGTACCGAAATGACATCGCGCAGAGGTGTGGAATGCGGTATGGACCGGATTTCGCAGTCGGACAAAGGCATGGAAGCAGGAATACATGAAATCCGACCACTGCCTGAGTGTCTGAGAAGTTCAACCGCCTTGACACAGTGATCGATATCCTGTGCTATAACAGACTGTACCAGACGGTCAAGAGCAGCCTCAACTGCGGTTTCATATTCAGGGGACGTCGAAATACTATCGGTCAGAAGACAGATAATACCGTCGATATCCGCATTCATAACAGATTTCACACCTTCACCGAATCCCTCGAAGGAGCTTTTCAGCTCGCGTAGCGTACTGAGGCGGGCATTGAAATCGCTCAGTGCATCGCGGACCGACTGGATAGTGTCATTTTTTTCAACGAGTGCAGCGGACAGCTCGTTGCGGGATTCCGAGAGATTCGCGATCTCATGGTCGGTGTCACGCAGTTTATCGGCTATACGGCGTTGCTGTTCTTCGATGGAAGCAAACGAAACCTGCAGTTCGGTAAGCTTTTGCGACGCAACCCGTATGTGCTCCTCGGTTTTGGACTGTTTGGCTGTAATCTCTTCACAAAGCCGCTCGTTGAGCGAAACAGCATTTTTCACTTCTGTTTTTCCGTAGACGGTATTGAGCAGGGCTGTGTTTTCAGCGGCAATAGTATTCTGAAGCTGTACAAGATTTTCACGGGAAACATTCAGGGAATCGTGCGATTTGCTGAAATCGTTTTCGAGCCTTTGAATTTCGCTTTCCAGATGTGACTTTTCATGCATAAGTGATTCGATATTCTGATTCGTGTTGACCAGAAGCCGGGAAAGATCACTGATATCCTTATCGCATTTGGTGATGAAATCCCGTGTGTTTTGCATCGATGACTCGTTAAGCTGTATGCCGCTTTCTGTTTGCTGAATGCTGTTTTTTAAAGAAAACGTATTCTGCTGATATTGAGCTACCTCACGCCTGGTTTCGACCAGCTTGAGTTTGGTGCGCTCGATGTCGGCTTCGCAGCGGTTTATTTCAGAAGCTATGCGCATACCATCATCTTTAAATCCCTCCAGCGACCGCCCTATATTTTCTTTCTGAGTGTTGAAATCCTGATTGCGGTGAGCAGCCAGCAGAAGATCGATATCGCGTATTTCATTTTTAATGTTTTTATATCGCTTCAGGCGTTTTACCTGGAGATCGAGGCCCCGCATTTGAATATGAATTTCATTAAGTACATCCTGCAGCCTGTTGAGATTTGATCTGGTCGATTGAATTTTTGAAAGCGCTTCTTTTTTGCGGGACCGATATTTCGAGATGCCGGCAGCTTCCTCTATAAGAATACGTCGTTCATCGGGCTTGAGGCTGAGAATAAAATCAACCTTTCCCTGCTCCATAATAGAGTAGGACTTTGAGCCTACTCCTGAGTCCAGAAAAAGTTCGATAATGTCTTTCATCCTGCAGGGAATTTTGTTGATGAAGAATTCACTTTCGCCGGAACGATACAGGCGTCGTGTTACCATTATCTCATGTGACGCAGTTGAGCCGTTACCGTTACCGTTTGAGCTGCCGTTTGTGTTCATAATCATTGATACTTCGGCCATACCGGTTGCTCTGCGGGTATCGCTTCCGCTGAAAATCAGATCTTCCATTTTGGATCCGCGTAGGTGCCGGGCATTGTGTTCGCCCATAATCCAGCGCATGGCATCCACAACATTACTTTTCCCGCAACCGTTAGGACCGACAAGAGCGGTTATCCCGGGTTGAAACATAAGTTTCGTTTTGTCGACAAATGATTTGAATCCTGAAAGCTCAAGTGATTTTACCTGCATGCCATCACCTCAGGTAATGTATTGTGAAATAGTATATAACTACATGAACTTACTTTATTAATTAATAAATATAATGAAATGATCGGATTTTGGCTCATACTACCAGATAGTAAAGGGCAAGTAAAGAAAAAAAAGACTTTTGGCACAATATATTGTTAATGATTAATTACGTTATACTATCAATAGTAGTTAAGCATATTTATTCGACAAATCAACATTTTTTTGTCGATGCATGGAAGATCAGCGTCTTTCTTTGTTAATAATGCTATGCTGAATACGCTGTATACATGCACGGTGATGTACTATGATAAACAATAAGTACCGGAAATGTATCAGGCGATGGGAACCGGCCATCTGAACGAAGATGTTTCCAGAAATGAGCAGATCTGCTCGACTGTTTGGGCGGCTTTTTGGTCGACGGATTCATGCGTATTGAAGGCATTATGTGGTGTTAAAATGACATCGCTGCGCTCGTACAGTTTCATGACTGTTGCAAGGTGAGCCGGTGCCGTGCCGGTCTCCGTTCTCATGAAACCGGCAAGACTGCATTCATCGTCGAATACGTCAAGTCCGACGCCACCGAGCAGGCCCTGTTCAAGCAATTGCAGGAGGTCGGCGGCTGGAGAGAGTTCCCCGCGCGCGATATTTATAAATACACAGCCGGGGCGAACGTTTTTCAATCGTTCGTATGAAAAGTAGGCGCGATTATGTGATGTAAGGTTCATGGAGCACACGATAACATCGGCCTGTCGGCAGCCATGATCAAAATCCACATAGTGTATTTCTTCAAAGCGCCGGACGATATCTACCCCCATGACATTCATATTCAGGGCTTTGCCGATGCCGGCGATTTCACTGCCGATTGAACCGACCCCCACGACGAGGAGATTCCTGCAAAGCGTTTCACGACCGGTCAGACCGTCACGGTTAAAGGTTGAAAACTGCAGTATCTGTCGGGGAAGTTTTCGTAAAAGAGCGCTCCACAAGAGCATGGCATGCTCGGCAACAGATCTGCTGCAGTAATGTGGAAGATAGCCGCAGGCAACTGAATTACGATATTCCGAAAGGTGATCATATCCTGTGCTGCGGCTGATAACAGCGGACAGGTGCGGCAGCCATGTTTCGGGTATACGTGACTGTGTCCGTATGCTGATAATGCTGCTCGGAGGTTTTGTATGTGTGCTTTCCTGAATTGTGGCTGCGGTAAATGATGCTGTAAGATTGTCAGGCATGCGGGAACGCACCGCCTGCAGTTCTTCCTCAAAGATTTCATAAAAAAATACATCCATAGGAATATCCTGCCATCGTAGTTTCAAGTAACCATGGAATATATGATATATTTTTTTGAAAAAAAATAATATTTAGTCTATGCTCGTCGATAAAGTATACAGTGGTCGTCCAGTAAAGCTATTAGTATAGTATCAGAAAATGTTATATGTATCACGAGAAGCACGTTGAATATCCTGTAAATACATTCCCCGAAGGGTGCTTCGATGGCGAGACTATATGTGTATCGAAAAATATGAGATTGCCTCCGTCCTCCGTAGCAAAGCGGCTGCGGAGGACGGGGCATCATCACGCCAGGACGTGACGCGCAATGACGGGTTTGCTGATCTCTTGTACACATATGTTCATTGCATGAATAACCCCGGCACCCTTCGGGGTCACGTGCTCGCAATGACTGACGGGGATGTCATTGCGAGGCCGGAGCCCGTGGTGATCTCTACCGATACCACGAAGATTGCTGCTTGGCAGTCCATTATACTATATACTGCATGATCAGTTTTAAATAAAAAAAGCAAAAAGGACATACTATGGAGCCAGCTTCTCAGGAAAAAAACCAACAATCTTTTCGCGTCAAGGACTGCACGATAATCCGCAGAATGGGAGGTGTGTATTCGGCAATGAATTTGCGCGAACTGCAGGAGCGTTTGCGCACCTGTCCTGTCGAGTGTCTGTACTATCATTTCTGCGAAACACTCATTACTCCGACGTTTGACGATCCGGAGTTCAGAAATGATTTCGCGCAATGGGCAGCCTACATGCTGCGTGACCACATACTTGCAGAACGGTTGGGCATTCTGAATCCGTATGCATACGATGATTTTGAGCATCTTCGTGAGCGCATTGTCGAGATAATAGATGAGCGTTTGAGCGAAATGTCTTTCTTCCCATCGGTCAACAGAGGACAGGAGTTTATGTTCATGCAGGCTGCAACCGTTGTTTTCGACACCGGTATCGTATTGCAGAGTCCTGAGGATTTGCTGGGGCGTCTGCCGGAAATGAGCAACAGCAGTATCTACTATCATTTTCTCGAAGCACGCAGGCGCACACCGGACCGCGTTGATGATTTTACCTTCTGGATGCAGTTTCTCGTTGAGAAACCGGTCGAGATTATTTCGGCTCTCGCGCATGTAGACTTTTATTTTTTAAACCTTGATGAACTTAAAAACGCATTGATAGAGACATTAGAGGGATCGTCATAATGGAGAGGAATCTTAAAGCATATGAAGCCGTGGCAGGTGAAATTGCAATTTCTCAGTTGCGTCAGCTCGCTGATTGCCTCAAAGGGGCACGAATCGTTCATGTAAATTCAACAAAAGTCGGCGGCGGGGTTGCGGAAATTCTAGACTGGATGCTGCCGCTTATGCAGGAGCTCGGTCTGGAAGCACGCTGGGAGGTCATCGAGGGGTATGATAAATTTTTTGAAGTGACCAAAACATTTCACAATGCAATGCAGGGGAATCCGTCGGTATTGACACAGTCCATGATCGACGTCTATGAAAAAACAAATGAAGACAATGCCGAGCGTCTGCGTTCGGTGCTGGAAGAGGCTGATTTTGTTTTTATACACGACCCGCAGCCGGCAGCTCTTCTTGATCTCTGTCCGAACAGAAAGGGAAAATGGGTATGGAGATGTCACATAGATTCCAGCAAACCGGTCAGGAAAGTATGGAAATACCTCAGGGATAAGGTGGACGGTTATGATGCCAGTATTTTTTCGATGAAGGATTTTGCACAGTATCTGCCGCATCCCCAGTTTTTGATCGCGCCCAGCATAGATCCACTCAGTCCGAAAAATTGCGAAATTCCTGATTCTGAGGTCAGCGCAACGATGGCCAAATACGGTATACCGGATGAAGTGCCTGTTCTGACACAGGTATCGAGGTTCGACAGGTTCAAGGACCCGCTCGGCGTGATCGATGCTTTTAAAACACTGACCGAAATGATACCGGCCGAGCTGATACTTGCCGGAGGCGGTGCTACCGACGATCCGGAGGGACAAATGGTTCTTGAGGAAGTGCGCGATGCCGCCCGTGATAACACCCATATTCATGTTCTGCTTCTGCCGAGTGATGCTCACAGGGTTATCAATGCACTACAGCGCGGATCGACCATCATTCTGCAAAAATCCATCCAGGAAGGATTCGGCCTCACGGTTACCGAAGCCCTCTGGAAGGAAAAGCCGGTTATCGGCGGTAATGTCGGAGGAATACGTCTTCAGGTGCATAATTATTTTACGGGATTTCTCGTCAATACACCTGAGGGTGCGGCACTTCGCATGCGGGAGATGCTGAAAGATCCTGATGCTCTGTATGAAATGGGTCAAACAGGTAAAAAATTCGTTCGTGACAACTTTCTTCTGACACGCCATTTGCGAGAATATCTGACGCTGATGATCAGTCTTGAGCGGGGCCTTACCAACTACGTGCTGGCAGAATGCCGTGAACAACAGTGCGCATAATAATAAGGAACTACAGGCATGCAGACTCCCGAACGGCGGCTTGTGATTGTTTCAAACAGGTTGCCGATTATTATCGAAAAACAGAATGATGAATGGAATATCCGGCAGGGTTCCGGAGGTCTTGTTACCGCTCTCGCTCCTGTTCTCAAAAACAGAGGAGGGTTATGGATAGGCTGGACTGGATCGGCATTCAGCGACAACATAGATGAGCCGCTCCGCAGAGCTTCGATGGAAATAGGCTACGGACTCATGCCTGTCGAGCTGACACAGGAAGAAGTTGAGAAATATTACCAGGGGCTTTCAAATGAAATTCTCTGGCCCCTTTTTCACGATCTTCAATCGAGATGTAATTTCGATTCCGACTACTGGTCAAAATATATCGAGGTTAATAAAAAATTTTCAACTGCCATTCACGAGCACACAAAAGGTGACGATTATATATGGGTTCATGATTATCATCTTATGCTCGTAGGTCGGGAACTGCATGCGTTGAATCCTGACACTAAGATCGGTTTTTTTCTCCATATCCCGTTTCCGCCTCCTGATATTTTCGTCAAGCTCCCCTGGCGTTACGAAATCATCCAGGCCCTCATGGATTTCGATCTGATAGGATTTCAGACACATCGTGACAAGCGCAATTTCATTCAGTGTGTCAGAACCTTCATGAAAAACGTCAGAACGATAGGCAAGGGCCAGATAGTTACGCTCAAGACACCTGAAAAAAAAATAAAGGTCGGCAATTTCCCAATAAGCATAGATTACGATTATTTTGCCAGACAAGCAGCAACAAAAGAAGTATCGGACAGCGCCTGGTATATTCATGAAAACCTCAGCGAACAGCACATCATACTCGGTGTCGACCGGCTTGATTATACAAAGGGAATTCTCGAGCGCTTGAAAGCATTCGAAAAGGCTTTGGAGCGATACCCCCAGCTGAAATCGAAAGTATCCTACATACAAATTGTCGTACCAAGCCGCACGAACATACCGGAATACCAGCAGCTGCGGGTCATGATCGAGCAGCTTGTCGCGAATATAAACGGCCGCTATACGAAATACGGCTGGGTACCAATTCATTATATTTACAGAAGCCTCGATCAGTATGAGCTGCTGGGATACTACAGGACGGCCGAGACAGCGCTGGTTACACCGCTGAAGGACGGCATGAATCTCGTTGCCAAGGAATACTGTGCCTGCAGCCTGGAGGAAAACGGTGTAGTTATTCTCAGCGAATTTGCCGGTGCATCGGATCAAATGCACAAAGGCGCTGTTATGGTAAATCCGTATGATACGGACAGTGTTGCAGATGCCCTCTACCGCGCCTATACGATGCAGCCGGATGAAAGAAAACAGCGTATGAAGAAGCTTCGTCAGTCCATCAAAAAACAGAATATTTTCTGGTGGGTGGATTCATTCCTGCAGGCCGCCTTTACGGAAAAACTATTCAGCTTTCCGATCCTCGAGGACTACGACTACAGTGCTCAGCTTCAGTTACACGAAAGTATCTCACCGCATCAGGAGAAGGATGGTACATGAAGTCGTTACGCTTGCCGAGCCTCGCCGCTTTTATGTAATCCGTAGGTAAAAACAACCGGCCCCACGATTTGATTAACCGCGATTATTGCAAGAAAAATTGTTTTGAATAAATTTCCCCATGACGGAAACATCTCATCGATAACGATAAGCATACTTATTGCAAGGCCGGCATTGGCGATAAAACCGGTCCAGGCATACTGCGAAGTTGGAGCCGGCGCACGTGCGACAGCACATCCGGCTTTTGTGGAAATATACACTACAGCTATTCTGGCAACAACAAAGATGCTGATAAAGACTATGTTACTTGAAATATTGGAAAGCGATAGTCCTGCGCCGGAAATAGCGAAAAAAACAACATACACGGGAAGGTGACTCTTCTCAATGGCTTCTATCATGCGTGTTCCCTGCCGGGAACAGTTTTGTACAATACAACCCGCCGAAAGGCCCATAAACAATTGTTCGAGCCCTGCAAAATCGGAAAACTCGTATACGAGATATGAGGCCACGAGTATAAATATACTTATATCCCTTCCTACAAACTTGAAATAAACAATCATGCCGATGCCCATACAAATTCCGACAAAGCACGAAAGTGCTATATGGGCCAGACTTTCAGAAATAATCATGAGAACCGATTCATCGGATGATACCGATGTTCCGGCGTAGGACACGAGTATTGAAAACAAGAGTATGACCAGAACATCCTTGACAAGGGTGACGCTTAAAACCGTATTGGCACACCGGCCCCGAGCCCCGTACTCCTGTATGACTGCAATTGTCGAAGCCGGTGAGTTTGCCAGCGCAAGAATGCCGGCCATAAGAGAGTAGTACACCATTGTCTGCATGTCGTTCGGAAATCCGGCAAAATAAAAATACGCCATACATACAATCGCCATAAACGGTACTATGATGAAAACATGCGCCAGGGAAAGCGAGATGAGCGTTTTACTGTTGCGGGCAAGGTCGCTGAATCTCAGTTCACCGCCGGCGGTTATTGCGATAAAGCTGAGGGCCAGAGCATTGATAAGCTCGAGTGCCTGAAGATCGGCGGAGGGTATAATATTTATCAGCGGCGGACCGAACAGTATTCCGGCTACAAGATAGCCGGTGATCGAAGGCAGTAAAACATGGCGTACGCTCATGCCGAATATATATGCAGCCGTCATGAGAAAACCAAGAGAGAGATACGGACTGATAGAGGAGGCTGACGGCGAAACGATACAGTATTTCTCTATGATCCAATACAAGGCTGTTATTACGGCAACGGAGCAGACATTACGAAGTAGCTTTTTTTTCATATCGCCCTGAAAGCACAATAGATATAAATTGAAGTAGTATGACGACAACAAGAAGAAGCGTAAACCATTCCGTTGCAATCATTCCGCCCTGCAAAAGCCAGACATCCGTACCGATAGCGATTCCGATACTGCCGGGAGCGATCATAGCGCGCCAGCTGTCAGGCTCAAGATTTAAAAACGGTATTCTTGCAAGGATGAATTTCAATGCGCAGCTGAAAGATATAATAATACATCCGTTCAGCAGCAGAACAGGTTTGGGAAGAAAACCGCCAAGCATACCGACAAGCATCAAAAACAAACAGTAGAGAGGCTTTTCATCATTATACAGTACCTTGAAAACCGCAACATCAAGGCTGCTGAAATTGGCTATATACATTCCGGTGAAAAAACAGACAATCATCGGAGAAAGCTCAAGTGCGGCACAGCAGAGGGAAATGAAAATGATAAGACCGGTCAGCATAAACGGCAGAGACCGGTGGTCTTCTAGAAGGGACAGTATGAATCGCACAATAATCGAAAAAACCGGAATGCAAAGCAGCAGCAAAAGCGTATGTGAACGATATGAGAAAAAAAGCGTTATAACGAAATAAAGTGCAATGCTTATAATGGGAACTATGCTGACAAAAAACAGAAGATATCTGTTGCCACGACTGCTGCGGGCGGCAATAAGATAGGAAACCGGGAGCAAGCATACCGAAAAAATTGCAGCATCGTAAAAATCATAGAATATAAGAACAATACTCATAGTGAATACGTAAACGCATGTGCAGTAAGAAAGAACGGCGCGGTAGAAAGAAATGCTTATTTGGCTGAAATACTGGATTTTGATCTGCAGGCCCGCAAGAAGACCGATCCATCCGAGAAATGCATAAAGAAGCGGTTTGAGCATGGAATCATCGTATGAAACAGATGAGAATCCATACCCGATCAAAAGAAATTCCATGCCGCCGAGCAGGCTGTTTTTTTTTCGCTTATAGACAAATACGACGCCGACATACGACAGAACAAGTAAAATAATAAAAATAATATTGGGAGACATGATAGTGAACAAGAATGATGTTGGAACCCGGGGATGCCGTTTATGAAGAATTAAACCTTCATGCCGCGAACAGAGGATATATCGATAGAGAACATGATACCGGTGTTTTTATCCTCAAAACAACCGTAAATATCTTCTATAATATCAAACGCCTCATTCACTTTATCATCATTTTCAACAACCGAGATAATCATTTTATTTGATTTGCCGTCACCTTCGATCAGTGTTCTGAATCCGGCGAAAAGCGGGATTTCATCGGCCAGAAATTCCAGCATTCCGCGCACATCAATTATTGAAGCACGTGTAATGCCTGATTCCAGCAGCGCTTCGAGTACATCATCAATACGCTGCTCATGGGATATTATGCAAACAAAAAGTTTAGCGTTTGTCATGGTCGATTAATCTGGTGTAAAGTTCCCGGCTGCTGGAAGACTGCAGCAAGTCTGTTACCACGTCGGATTTTTTAATGAAGAGTCCGAGTTTGGCAAGCAGCTGTATGTGTCGTGTCGGATAGAGTGAACGTGGCGCGGTAACCATGAAAACCAGTTCTACCGGCTGGTTGTCGAGTGAGTCGAAATCAATGGGATGCTTTAAACGAAATAAAAAAAGGTAGAGATCCTCCAGTAAATCACAGGTAATATGTGGTATTGCGACCCTATGGCCGATACCGGTACTCAGTGTTTCCTCACGACGAAGCAACAGGGAAAGGGTAGTGCTCTTGTCAAATACAGAATATCGTGATGCCAGTGAATGTGCGGCTCGTGCAAAAAAATCCATTTTAGATTCAGCTTGAAAATCAAAAAAAATATTTTCATATGACAAAAATTCGTTCAGCGAAATCATATGACGCTCGTGGAATATTTATAGGCAATGAACCGTCACGCAAGCAACGGAATATCTATAGAGATCGCCACAGCCCCGGGCCTCGCGATGAAATGCTCGTCTTTCATTGCGAGGCCCAGCGACGAAGCAATTCCATTTTTTTGTTGCACGTGTTTTCCGCACTATAATCAAGCTTCACGGAATGTATCCCTGAGTGAATAAAAACTGAATTCTTGCATCAAACTACCATTTTAAAGTTTACAAATCAAAATATATCTGTAAGATTTCAATTAAAACCACTGCACCCGGGATAACGTGATGATAAAGAGCATTTTAGTTCCAATAGACGGTTCCGATAACAGCGGCATTGCGACAGACTACGCCCTCTACCTTGCAAATACGTTCGATGCGGAATTGACCGGACTCAATGTTATAGATGTTCGAGCTCTGGAAGGCCCGTTCCTGAGTGACATTTCAGGTTCGCTTGGATTCAGCCCGTTTCAGAACTATCTTCCTAAATTTCAGGAAATCCTTGAAAATCGGGGCGATGTCGTTCTTGACCAATTCAGAAGCCACTGCCTGAAAAAGGGTATCGAACCAAAAACAAAACGGATGACCGGCATCGTTCCCGGCGTCATTGCAGAGGAGGCGAAAAAGGTCGACTTGATAATAATTGCGCAGCGCGGCGAGCACGAGCGCTGGTCGACAGGCCTGCTGGGGTCTACAACCGAATCAGTTATCAGAAAAGCTCCCCGGCCCGTGCTTGTCACACCTAACTCATTCAGCATGATTCAAAAGATTCTTATCGCATATGACGGTGGCATGGAATCCAACAAGGCACTGAAAACCGCTTGCGATATTTTTTCGTCGTTTGGTGCAGTGTTCAGTATCGTGTTTGTTACCGATACCGCTGATGCAGCTGATGAGCTTGCATCTGAAGTTAAGGAATTTCTCGATCCCTATAATATTACATACTCATCGGATATCCTCAGCGGACAGCCGGCACAAGCTATCATGTCATACTGCAACGAAGGCGGCTTCGATTTGATCGTTATGGGTGCCTTCAGCCACAGCAGAATACATGAATTGATACTCGGCGGGACCACGGCATATATCATCCGACAGTCAACAGTGCCAGTTCTTTTATACCGCTGAATGTAATGAATTAGATGCTGTATTCGAAATGCAATTTCAATAAAATCTAATGGAGAATGTCTATGTCGGCACTAACAAAAGCATTAAAAAACGAAATAGAGGCAGTAACAAAAAAACAAATAAACACCCAGACAGCAGAATTGAAGAAACAGCTTAAACAGAGCACTCAAGAGATTCGTCAGCTTCAGGCACGTGTGGATACATTAAGGAAAACAATTCAGAACACAACGTTTGGCGCGCCGGTCGACAGTGGTGCGAAAACAACCGGGGTTGATAAAAAAACTGAAGCGCGTTTCAGTTCAGCCTCGATCAAAAGCATGCGCAAAAGGCTCGGCATTTCACAGGCTGAACTTGCCAGGCTTGTGGGAGCAAGTCTGCAGACCGTCTCAGTATGGGAAAACAAAAAGGGCAGGGTCGTTATCAGAAGCAGTAATGTACGAGACGGCCTTGCTTCACTTAAACAGGCAAAAAAAGCTGATATCAGTGCGCAGCTTGGGAAACAGCAGGTAAAAAAGAACAGGAAGGCTTCAAAAAAGAAATCAGGGTCGTCGGATATAACGGGTACCATGATAAAGAATTTCAGAGAACAGCAGGGGTTGTCCCAATCACAGCTTGCCAGGCTGGCAGGAGTCAGCAACCAGGTTGTTTCTGTCTGGGAGGCTAAAAAAAACGGTGCGTTGACATTCCGGGGATCGACTGAAAAAGATTTGAAAAGCATCATGAAAATGAAAAAGGGACAAATCAGTAACAAGATAAAAAGAATGTAACGGATAGTATATGAGCCTCAGCGTCACCAGATTTTTGCTGATTGTATTTTGCTGCTACTGCGGCGGGTTCATAGCCCTGAAGGGCTTTAAAAGCATTCAGGCGGCGGTTATCGGGGCTGCTTTCGGACTCCTGTATTCGCTGGTGGCAATTTTTCTTGATATGCGCATTAGAAAGCTGCCCCTGAAAGTCATTATATGCGGTGCAGTGGGAACCATTATCGGACTTGTTATAGCAAATTTATTTGCATACTCATTTCTTTCATATCAGCTTGATAAAAGCTACCCTAATTTTTTATTGTATCTTGCCATAAACGGATTTTTCGGGTATGTCGGCCTCGCTATCGGTGGAAAAAAAGGTGAGGAGATAGAAACGGATAAATGGCCGTTCGGGGATAAAAAAAGTTCAGAAGGCATTCGAAAAATTCTTGATACCAGCGTTATCATCGACGGCAGAATAGCAGATCTTCTCGAAACCGGTTTCATTGAAGGGGCGCTGATACTGCCGCAGTTTGTTCTGCGCGAACTCGTAACCATTGCCGACTCATCGGACCAGCAGAAACGTGCGCGTGGAAAGCGAGGCCTCGACATCATAAGCAGGCTGCAAAAGCAGGGGGAAAATGTAGTATCGATAACCGATCAGGATTTTATTAAAATCAAGGATGTCGACGACAAGCTTATAGCGCTGGCGAAAAGCACCGGAGCTAAAATAATTACCAATGATTACAACCTGTATCAAATAGCAGACATTCAGGGTATACCGGTTATGAGCATAAATCAGCTTGCAGCAGCTGTGAAGCCTATTGTTTTACCGGGCGAAACACTGAGCGTACAAATAATAAAAGATGGTAAAGAGCCGGGTCAGGGTGTTGCGAATCTTGACGACGGCACGATGGTCATAGTAGACAACGGAAAAAAACATATCGGCAGAACAGTTAATGTAATCGTTACAAGCGTTTTGCAGACAACAACCGGAAGAATGATTTTTGCAGAAATCAATTAAAAACAGTGAAAAGTTCAACTGCGTAATGTATTTCCCGCCGTTACAGTAAAATATCTTTATCCTGAAAAAATCACAATAAATAAAATGATACATAATATTATACTATTTATAGTAGTATACAACTTAGCATCACTCTCATTTAGCTGGTGCGAAATAATTGTCTGGCAGGACAACAGCAGTACCTGGCATTTCACGGATAATCAGGCCGATATTCCCCGGCAGCGTTCGTATACTCTCTATGAGTATGACAATCAATTAATTGATAGCAGTATTCATGATACGATCAGTAGCCCCGTTGCATTGGAAAGATATGAGAGTGAATTACCCCGCCTACAAGGCGGGGCTTCAAAAACATTAAAAAATCTTTA
>CAZFIB010000067.1:0-23238 GCA_964518865.1 uncultured Thermodesulfobacteriota bacterium | reverse complement strand
GCGTTTTCACGCTGTCAAATCTACTCAATATAAGTTTTCGTTCAGACACTAATTAAATAAAATCTATTACTTCTTGATAAAACAATAAATTGTTTTCGTATAATATCGAAACAATAAGGGCGAGTCAAGAAAAAAATAATTTTTTTACTGCTTTAAAAGCTGCTCTTTCCATGTTTTTTCAAGCGCCGGGAGGGGGTAGCCGAGATTGTTTTCAAAGGCAGTATTAAAACCAGTACCCTTTGCAATGTCTGCAAGAATGCTTCGGATGTCGTACATCGAGTTGTTTTCGATGATGAAGGTTACGAATGATTCCGACTGAGCGTACACCAGATCAATCATAACGGGGGGCAACCCCGACAGGCCGAAGGTATTCATGAGGGCTATGTGCGAAAAAGGGATGAGTTTTTTCTGCCGCAGGGCTTTTTTCAGCAGCCGGCTGCGGTAGCGACGCCAAGCGGGTTTCATGAACCGTGAGGCCTCATGTTCGGCAAGGCCTTCATTGAGCCACAGGGGTACTCTCGGGCCAGCGATCCTGAAAACGACTGCGTGGGTAAATTCGTGATACAGAACGGCTTTTGTGTGAAGATCGTCATTCAGCAGATCCGTGCCGATTCTGATCTTGCCGTCATACAGACCGGCGGCCCAGTCGGGATAGTAGGTGAGTTCGGAAAGATTCGACTGCGGGTACAGAATGACGGTTATTGCATCGTCGGGAAAAATGTCGAAAGCGCGGCATATGTCCCGGTATGCATTCTCGAGGATCGCGAGCACCTGCCCCGCCGCTTCATGATCATCACCGGCTTCGAATTTCACTTTAAAATTGCCCGTTTCCCTTAAATCGAAGCCGCTCTCAACCGCACGCTCCTGCTCGAGCTTGTGCAGTTTCTGACGCACGCCAGGCAGACGCCCGTTTATTGCAAGCGCCTTCGTCCACAGGCTGTGCGCTTTATCATTCTTGTCCGATGCATAGGCGATATCGCCCAGCAGCACATACACGTCAGGGTTTTCTTTATCGAATTCCGCTGCCCGCTGCGCAAGCCTGCGGCACGTGCGAAAATCACTGGTGTCACAGGCTGACCGGGCCTGAATACAATAGATCGAAGCTATGCCGCTCTGTATCTGCTGCCGGTGCGGATCGTGCTCGAGTGCATCGTACAGGTGAGCGAGCGCCTGCTGCAGCATCCCCCGCTGCCTGAGATCCAGCGCCTGACGATAGTAAAAGCCGGCAAGACTTTTTTTGACAATCTCATTTCCCGGATCCAGCGTCAGGGCTTTCTTTTCCGTTGCAACCGCATCCGCCCACCTGCCGCGGTCGGCAAAATCACGCGCCTTCCGGTGCAGCGTTTCAACTTTTGTTAAGCCGATGCCTGTCTGATCAGACTGATCCTTCCCGATATTCTGCTGACGGTCGACACGCAGCACGTCAGCCAGCGGGTATCCCACGACCCGGCCGTACAGCTCGCAGCGCACCTCTCCGTTTTCCTCCCAGGCAGAGGGCACATCGAGTCTGGTACCGTTTTTAAAATGAATCGTATCTGCAGCCGCCGCATGAGCCGTCAGCAGGCAGCAGCAAAGCGCCCCGGCGACAACAAAACCGGGAACCGTCATGCGGTCCTGCAGGCCGTAACGGCTCATCCCGGTCGGCGCTTCCTGCAGCAGACAATGATCAGCCCCGACGGCTGTCTTCAACGGTAAACTGCTCACCGGCATATTCGATCAGATTCTGAATGATGTTTTCAAGGCACACGCTTACCTCACCGGCGTTCTTGCGGCCCAGGAGACTCGCCAGTTTTTTCAGCTTCGGGTAGGTGCCTTTCAGCATGAGGCGGGACAATAAAATCTCTTTTTCATCTTCAGCAAGAGAATCGAAAAATTCCAGTCTGCGGATTTCAAGAAAATCCCATATCTGTCGCGCAAAAATCTCTTTCGGCGTAAGGCAGGTATTACCGCCGCAGAAAAACGGTGCTATGTGATGCGGGATGTTCTGCATGTTCAGCGCCGCGCGTTTCAGCCGGTTTGAAATGGTTCCCGGCGGCATGCCTCCCAAGCGGCTGGCGATCTCCTTGTGCGGCAGCCGCTTGAGAAAAAGAAGTTTCAATATGGGTGAAAATTTTTCCAGATCATTCTCGATAAAAAATTCTTCGATGTCATGTGCATAGCGTTCATACTTGCGGGCAATGTACTGCTCGCATGTTTCGCGCGGGCTTATGAACTCGCGCAGAAACAGCCTGCTGAGCGGCCCTCTGAACGTATCGGTGAAATTCTCAACGATCTGCCTGACGCGTTCCCGGCTCACACCGCACAGCACACCCACATCCTGCTTTGTCAGGTCATCCCCGCAGAAATAAACACCGAGCATTGCTCTGTGATCCTTCGGCATTCCGGCAACGATGATAATCTGTCGTATCAGATCGGGCCGGTCTGCAGCGATTGCAGCGATATCCGGGAATTTTATGCTGAGCTTATCACGGACGGCATCGATTACCACATCGGGAATACTGCAGCAAGCTGCCTCATCCGAAACCTCGGTACCGCTTGCGGATTCGATCCGGGGCAGTGCGATACCTTTGAGCAGTTTTTCAGCCGCGTGACAGAACTTCAAAATGCTCATCAGGTCCTGCGATGAAGCGTTGGCGAGCTTGAAGACATCCGTACAGTGTTCTTCAAATCTCTCGATCACATCAGTGACGAGGCTTTTCGAAACGGTGAAAAGTCGTGCAATCTCGGCTTTGTTTCTCGACTCCCCGTAAAAGAAAAGCTCGAGCATCAGCCGGTTGCGGCCCGACAGCCCTGAAGATTCAAGTATTTTTCTGAATCCTTTTTTGAGAAACGGTGAGGCTGAGGCGCCTTCGGGGGAGTACATACCTTCCGAATCGGGAATAAAGCTGTGAAGATTTTCCACGCCGTCCTCATACACGGGCTTGTCGATGCTGCTTATTATCTGAACCGTTGTGCGGTTGACGACATCGACATCATCCGGCGTCCAGAAAACCCGCTTCCGATCGGGGTTGTCCCGGGATCGAAGCTCTTCTTTTTTGTTCAGTTCATCGGCGACATTCTGAAGGGTCGGCTCTCTGCCGTTTTCAAGCAGCTCAAGCACAGCGCTGTCTATCTGTGCTTTCTGGTTGATCCGATATTCGGGTATGCGTATCGTCGGGCCGTTTTCAAAAATGGCTGATTCAATGTAGCGCTTGATCCACCAGCCTGCATACGAAGACAGCTTTGTTTCAAATTCCGGTTTGAACTTTTCGACCGCCCGCAACACGCCGAACATGCCGTAATGGGCGAGGTCCTGAATACTCAGGCAGGAGGGCGTCCACTTGTGCCACAGTCTTCGGGCAAACCACCAGATAAGGCGCTGATTCGCAATGGCTATCTGCCATTGAATCTTGCTTGCCCGTTTTGAATCTTCACACGCCTGAGCCTTTCTGTATTCTTCATGCAGGTCACTGTTTTCAAGAAACGGTTCCGGTTCGGTATCGGCTCTGCTTTTGTTATGGGCGGAAGTATCATCAGTATTTTTAATAGAAGACGTGTCGCGGGACAATGCCGCTACCTCCGAAACCTGCCGCATGGCGTATACGCTTCAGTACGGGATTGAGTTTTTACCCCGTAATGTCGGGACAGAGAATCCGTATCCCGCTGAAGCGGGACAAAAGAAAAAACAGCGCAATCATTCTTGCGCGGGCCCTCTTGCTGCGGAAAATCGGCATTGCTCATGCACACTGAAGTCCCTGTCTGCATGCGAGGGCTCTTCTATCCGTGTGAGACAAGCACACACTGGACACATCCCGCTACCGTGCGGCTCGGTAGCGTGTTTTGCCTTCTTCATACAGGTCCAGGCCGTACATGTCGTTTACCACCGTAGCGGGAAACCGCTCGACCGCGATGCAACGCAGTGCCTCGGCACCGAGGTCTTCATAGGCAACAATATCGGCACGCACAATACACTTGGAAAGCAGGGCTCCCGCCCCGCCGAGCGCTGCAAGATATACGGCACCGTGCTGCCGTATCGCCTGCCTGACTGCCTGGCTGCGGGCGCCTTTGCCGATCATGGCCTTCATCCCGGCCTCCATGAGTCGCGGCGCGTATGCATCCATGCGGCCGCTGGTCGTCGGACCGGCCGATCCGATCACCTGGCCGGGCTTTGCCGGTGACGGACCCATGTAGTAAACAGTCTGGCCCGTAGGGTCGAACGGCAGATCATTGCCCCTGTCGAGCGCTTCGACCATCCTGCGATGGGCTGCATCGCGCGCAACATACAGGGTGCCGGTGATAAGCACCTGGTCCCCGGCATGAAGCTCACGGATGCTCTCTTGTGAAAACGGCGATGCGACACTTCTGACCATGAGCGCGACGCCTCCGTAAGGACAATGAAACTACTTCAGTTCGTTGGTATAGTATCCTTGGCGGTAGAGGCGCTCATCATCACGCGACTGCATGACCAGAATCACAATCGCTATACCGATGAGTACCCAGAATCCGACAAGGCCGTAAATTCTTTCAGGAGTAATGGAGCGGGCGGCCTCGACATCTTCGGAGGTTATGACCGTGGTTTCTGCCGCCTCGTCGTCTACCGGCGCAGATTCAAGATACAGTGGTGCTTCTTCCTGCGCCGTGCAGTCCGCGGAAAACCCTCCGTTACAGACAGCGGCAAAAACCGTCAGCAGGAAAACCGATTGTATAATAAGCCGCATGTTTGTCTCCTTATACTAAAACAAAAAACCGAATGCCGTAAAAACCAGAAACACGATAAGGCTGACTATACCGATCGCGGTAAAAAGCGGGCTGCGGCGGTTGTGCTGTGAGCGGACATCGAACAGCGGAGCAAGTACAATAAACAGCGCTGCAACGGAAAGACCGACGATGCCGGCGACCTCGCCCTCGATACCCAATACGTATGTCGGAATCCATTTGAGAATCTGATACACCCAGAGAAAAAACCAGTCGGGCTTGACCCCTTCCGGTGCCGGTTTAAGATAATCGATCTCGGGCTCAAGAGCCGAGGGTATCAGAACCGCAAGCGTAACCAGCACACCCAGCAGTACCAGGCAGTTTATAAGATCGTGCCACACCAGGTGCGGAAACATCGGCTTTGCGGGAATCCTGCACGCATTGCGCTCGGCTTCCTCTTCAACCGAAGGCGGGATACTCATACCGTGAATCTGAACTAAAATGATATGCACAACGAGAACAGCCATAAGGCAAAGAGGCAGAAGACCGACGTGCATGGCAAAAAAACGGTTGAGCGTCTGCTCACCTACGGAGGCACCGCCGCGCAGAAACTCCATAATATAGTGACCGACCACCGGGATGGCGCCGGGTATTTCAGTTCCGACATTAAGCGCAAACCAGGCGCGCTCGTCAAAGGGCAGCGTATAGCCGCTGTACCCCAAAAAGAGAACGATTCCGAACATCGCCATACCGGTCAGCCAGGTCAGCTCGCGGGGACGTCGATAGGCCTTCATGAGAAAGGTGGAAAAAAAATGTACGAACGTAATGACGATCATGAGGTTGCTTGCCCAGTGGTGAACCGAGCGGACGAGCCAGCCGTACGGCACCGCAACCATTATATGCTGAATGCTGGCATAGGCGGTTTCAGCCGACGGCTTGTAATAAAAAAGCAGCAGCGGGCCGGTGATAAGCTGCACGAGAAACAGAAACAGCAAGAGACCGCCCATATAATACCACATTGAATGACGGTGCATGGGTACCAGCTTTTTCCGGGCAAGCGAAATAAAAGCGCCCAGGGCCGTCCGTTCGCTGAGCTGTTTTGTGACATCCATCATACGCTTTGTTTCTCCGGCAGGTTGTTGAAAAGAACCCGTTTACTGTCGTGCATAGTGTTTTTATGCATCCCGCCCGAAAGAGATGTGACTGTTTTTTTATGAAATGCCGTGTTTCTTTTTTTCGTCCTCTTCATACCGCAGGACCAGTGAGCGCCCTTCGGTCTGCATGCTGAACGTCGGCAGCGGCCGGGGAGGCGGCCCGGCGATATTGACCCCCTTGTCGTCAAAATAGCCGTCATGGCATGCGCAGAAAAACTTCCGTTCTTCGGGCCGGTACTGCACCGTACAGTCGAGGTGTGTGCATCTGGCTGAAAAAGCCCGCAGCTCACCCTCCGCAGTTTTCAACACTACGCCCGGCAGGCTGCCGTAGGTAAAATATGCCGCGGTATTCGGAGGCATCTTCTCAATGTCTGCAAGCGCGACTGTCACGGCCGATGGAAGCGGTTCTGATTTTTTATGAAAAAGAAAACGCGTGAACGGGTATGCTATAAACGCACCAACCGAAGCCAGCGCTCCGCCGATCAATCCGGAAAAAAAACCACGCCTCGAAAGCAGTGACTCAGCAAGCCTCATGAATCCTCCCCTGAATTAGTGCAAAAGCCCGAAAAGCTTTTTGAACCTGTACACGACAAGCTTTCGTCGCAGGGCTTCGATGGTATCCGTGGGCCGGATATCCTTCGGGCAGGCATCGATGCACCTGAATATCGTATGACACGCCCAGAGACCCTGCTGGTTGTTCACCCGTTCGAGAAACCCGAGCCCCCGCTGATCGCGTGAATCCTGCATGAACCGGAACAGCTTGGCAATTGCGGCCGGGCCGAGATAGTTGTCTTCCATGCCCAGCACCGGACACGATCCGTAACAGCAGGCACACAGTATACAGTTGATGTAGGGATCGAGTTTTTTGACCTGCTCGGGCGACTGCAGCCGCTCTGTTTCCGGCTCGGCCCCGCCGTCGGTATGCAGCCAGGGCTCAATACGGCGATAGGCTTCCCAGAACGGCTTCAGGTCGACCACTAAATCCTTGATAACATCCATATTGGGCAGCGGCTCGACCAGCACCTGATCCCCGATAAGTGATGCCAGCTGCGTGCGGCAGGCAAGCACCGGCGCTCCGTTGACCAGCATCCCGCACGAGCCGCACACGGCGCTGCGGCAGGAAAACCGGAACGCTATACCGTCGTCTTCTGTTTCCTGAATATTCAGCAGAGCCTCCAGCACGGTAGTGCCGCGCGGAAAACATTTTTGAAAGGTATCGTAGCGCGGTGACTCGTCGATGCCGGGATCGAACCTGAATATTTTGAATATGTAGACCGTATCAGTATTTCCGTTCTTTGGGCTCATAATCCGTTATCTCCACATCAGTATAACTGAATGCGGGTCCCTCAGGAGTTATAACCGCAATAGTGTGCTTCAGCCAGTTTTTGTCATCCCTGCCCGGAAAATCGGTGCGCCAGTGCGATCCCCTGCACTCTTCCCGCGGCAGCGCGCCGGCCACTATCAGCTCGGCCATGTCGAGCATACCCCGAAGCTCCAGCACGTTCATAAGACCGGGGTTGTAGCGCATCGAGGAGGTGTTCTGGATCGTAACGCGGCTGTATCGATCCTGAAGCTCTTTTATCCTGGAAAGGGCTTCTTCAAGCGCGCCTCGCTCTCGGAAAACGCCGCATTTTTCAAACATAACCCCGCGCATTTCCGTAAGAATGCCTGCAACCGTTTCGCCGGAGTTTTCGCGTGTGATAATGCCCCGTATAAGCTCCTCCTGCCGTTTCAGCTCCCCCGCAAGAACCGCAGCACTTGGCTCATCGACGCCCGATTCGAGAAACTGCGGTATGGCCTGGCCGACGAGCTTGCCGAACACCGTTGTGTCGAGCAGGGAGTTGCCGCCCAGGCGGTTGGCACCGTGCACTGAGACACAGGCGCACTCTCCGGCGGCATACAGGCCCTTCAGCTGTGTTGCACCGCTGACGTCGGTCGCGATGCCGCCCATTGAATAATGCTGGCCGGGCTGTACCGGCACGGGCTCGTTGATCGGATCGATACCGGCAAAGTCGATGGCGATTTCACGGATGCCCGGCAGGCGCTCGATAATTTTGTCTCTGCCGAGATGGCGCAGATCAAGATGCACATACTCATCTTCAAAACCGCGACCTTCATTGACCTCTGTCTGTATGCTTCTGGCAACGATGTCCCTTGGGGCGAGCTCCATGGCCGTGGGCGCATACTTTTCCATAAAGCGCTCGCCGCGGTTGTTGACAAGATACCCCCCCTCGCCGCGGGCGCCCTCGCTCATGAGAATATTGGTGCCGTACAGGGTTGTCGGGTGAAACTGTACGAATTCCATGTCCTCGACCGGCACACCGGCCTCATACGCGAGCGCGATTCCTGATCCGGTATTGATCAACGCGTTGCTGCTGCGGGAAAATATCCGGCCGTACCCCCCGGTAGCAATGACCACGGCACGGGCGCCGAGCACCTCCAGGCGCCCGCTTGCAAGCTCCATTGCCACGACCCCGTGTACCCGCTCCGCGTCTACGGCAAGCGCCAGAGCAAGCCATTCCTCATACACCTTTACGCCGAGCTCCATGCTTTTTTCATACAGCGTATGCAGGACCATGTGGCCGCTGCGGTCTGCGGCATAGCAGCACCGGGGATACCCTGCGCCGCCGAACGGGCGCTGAGCTATTTTTCCGTTGTCGAGCCTGCTCCACGGACAGCCCATGTGCTCCAGTTCATAGACAAGCAGCGGAGCCTGTTCGCACATGACGCGGGCCGCCGGCTGGTCAGCAAGATAATCGCTGCCCTTGACGGTATCGAAGGTGTGCTTCTCCGGGGTGTCGTCTTTTGAGCCCTCGACATTTGCAAGGGCGGCGTTCATACCGCCCTGCGCCGCAATCGAATGCGATCGCACCGGATGAACCTTGCTGATGACAGCGGTGTCATAGCCTGCAGAGGTGCCCACCGCAGCCCGAAGGCCGGCAAGTCCGGCACCGATAATGATGACATCATGCATAATCATGATAAATTCCGTCTCTGTAAGCGCACCGGATGACAAATGTGCTTTCAGTCAAACAGCCACTGAAAACAGACAAACGCATAGATCATCAGGCCAAGCGCTGAAAGAACCCAGAAAAGCTCTTTCTCCTTCTTGACCCCGAGGTCCACCAGACAGGTCCTGAGACCGTACAGGCTGTGATAAATAAAGAGAAATATAACGACAAGGTCGACGACAAGATTACTGTGCAGGGCTGTCCAGTAGGGTACGACGTCTTCACCGAATGATCCGGCCACACCGAAGCCGCTGTATATTTTGAAGCCCATTCCAAGAATGAGAATAAGACCGCTGATGCGGTGAAAAACCCAGACGAACATCGCAGAACCCCTCCGATTATGATTTAAAGCAAATCACTATGCGCAAGAATAAATTAATTGAATTTTACAACAATGGTTTTATTTTGCAAGAAATTATAAAGAATATATTTCATGAGCCGGAAATCGCGCCTACAGCACCGCCTCCTTGTGGCGGGCGCTGTGACACTGCAGGTTGACCGCGACGGGCAGGCTGGCGATATGACAGGGAAAGGTCTCGACGTGGACGGCAAGGGCTGTTGTGGAACCGCCGAACCCCTGCGGGCCGATCCCCAGGTCGTTGATCGAGCGAAGCAGCTCATCCTCGAGACCGGCGATCTCGGAATCGGCATGCGGTTCACCGACGCTCCGCAGAAGCGAGCGCTTTGCAATCTGCATGGCCCGCTCGGCTGTGCCGCCGATTCCGACGCCTGCGATAACCGGCGGACAGGGATTGCCGCCTGCAGATTCAACCGCACTGACAACAAAATCGACTATTCCCTTCCTGCCCTGAGCCGGCTTCAGTACGGTGAATGCACTCATGTTTTCACTGCCGCCGCCTTTGGGGGCTACTGTCAGCTTCAGACGATCACCGGGAACGATGTCGGTATGAATAACCGGCGGGGTATTGTCTCCGGTATTAACGCGTTTTGAGAAGGGATATCTCACCATGGACTTTCTCAAAAAGCCCTTGTCATACCCCTCGCGCACCCCTTGAGCGACCGCGTCGTAGAGGTAGCCGCCCTGGATATTGACATCCTGCCCGAGTTCCATGAAAACGACCGTGGCGCCGCAGTCCTGACACAGCGGTATGTGCTCCCGGGCGGCGATATCGGCATTTTCGAGAATCTGGTCCAGAATGTTTCTGCCCGCGTCGGACGCCTCATTTTCGCGCGCCTTTTTTATGGCGGCGATAACGTCATCCCCCAGGTACAGACACGCATCCTGACACAAACGCGCTACTGTTTCGGTGATCGTTTCGGCCTGTATGATATTCATATGATCTTCCGAAGTGAGTCCGGTTCACATGCCCATGACGCTTTTGAGGGCATCGACCGCTGCAGCCGACTTTTTAAGGGCTGCGGCCTCATCCGAGGTCAGCCGTATTTCCAGTACCTGCTCTATGCCCGATCTGCCGAGCTTTACGGGAACGCCGACTACCGTTCCGCTGATACCGTATTCGCCATCAAGAAGTGCGGCGGCAGGCAGTATTTTTTTGCTGTCCCGCAGGATCGCCTCGGCCATCTGGGCCGATGCCGTACCGGGAGCATAGTAGGCGCTGCCGGTTTTCAGCAGGCCGACGATTTCAGCGCCGCCCTTGACCGTGCGCTCGACAATAGCGTCTATGCGCTCCGGCGGAATCATTTCGGTGATCGGCACACCGCCCGCCGTGCTGAGGCGCGGGATCGGCACCATGGTGTCGCCGTGGCCGCCGAGCACGCAGGCATGAATATCCTCTACCGATATGTCCAGCTCCATGGCGACAAACGTGCGGAACCTGGCGCTGTCGAGCACGCCCGACTGGCCGAACACGCGGTTACGCGGCAGCCCGCTGACATGCAGTGCCATGTGAACCATCGCATCAAGGGGGTTTGAGACCAGTATCAGAATACAATCAGGAGAGTGCTGCACCACCTGCTCGGTGACCTCCCTGACGATACCGGCATTGGTCTGCACAAGATCGTCGCGGCTCATGCCCGGCTTGCGGGGAACTCCCGAAGTAATGATAACGACATCTGAACCGGCGGTATCTTCATAGGCATTCGTGCCGGTTATCGAGCAGCTGGATGCAATAATCGGGGTCGACTGAAGCATGTCGAGTGCTTTTCCCTGAGGCATGCCCTCGACAATATCGAGCATGACGACATCAGCGATGCCGCGCTCGGCTATGCGGAACGCACAGGTCGCTCCGACGTTGCCGGCGCCGATTACAGATACTTTGTTGCGCATTCTGCGTCCCTCCCTCCTCATGCTGTGCCTTGGTTATCCTGATCATGTCCAGACAGCCCGATACCCCGAATCTGCCGGACCGAATACGCAGGCCGGGGCTGTGCGCGGGGACTGTCACCTGCCGGACGTCTGAAAGTTTATTTTTGAAATCTATAGTATACCCGGCTGAAAATAGCAAGAAAAAACAAACCTCACTGCCGCAGGCAGCGAGGTTTAAGGAATTCCGACGGGTACCGGGCTCAACGGACACGCACAGGATTCTTAATGGATCACGTCACAGAGAGGTACCGGGAAGAGCGTTTCATTCGTGCTCTCTGTGAAAAGAGCCATGCGGGCGGTGTGTCTCAAGCAGTAATACTACGCTTCCTTTGTAATCTTCAAAAACTCCTCGATCGGAAGCGCCGACATTGTCTGTGCCGTAATTCTGCCTGAGGCGCAGATTTTCAGAATCGTTGAGGCCATGGCGCTTTTATTGGGCATCTGCACGATCGTCAGCACATCGTACTCTCCCACAAGCCCGTAAATTTCCAGCAGCTTGCCCCCGTTTGATTCTATGATTCTTTTAACTGCTTCAAAGCGCGACTCCGTATTTTTGATATCGATCAGTCCTTCCCGGGTATAGCGCCAGAGTGTTATATACACCGGCATAGCACACCTCCTTTTTTTTATAAGGTTTGTCTTTTCCGAGACACCCGCAAACGCCTCACTGCTGAGACAGTGCTTCAACCTCATTCTTTTTCAATATATTTTTCTGCACCTTGCCTATGGATGTGCGCGGAAAGTCGTCCATGAATTTTACAAATCCCGGCACTTTGAACTTGGCAAGCTTTTCGGCGCACCAGTCTATGATGTCCTGCTCGCGGCATTCCTCTCCCGGCTGCAGTATGACGAGCGCCATTACGGCTTCGTCGCGTATCGGGTCGGGAACGCCGATCACCGCTACTTCCTTCACTTTCGGGTGCAGGCTGATGACATATTCGACCTCGCTGGCTGCGACATTTTCGCCCGAGCGCTTTATCATGTCTTTTTTGCGGTCCACAAAATGCACATAGCCGTCCTCGTCCATATGACCGTTGTCACCGGTGTGCAGCCACCCGTCCCGAATGGTCTCGGCTGTTGCCTCCGGGTTGTTGTAATAGGCCTTCATCAGCGTCCTGCCGGGAACGCCCTTGACGACAATCTCGCCCACCTCTCCGGTGGGCATCTCGCTGACGCCGTCGTCTCCAACGATTTTGATCGCATTTTCCATACGCGGCATGCCGATGCAGTTGCGCTTCAGAACACCGTCGACCGGATTAATGGTGGTTGCGCCGAGCGTTTCCGTCATTCCCCAGAGATCGCACAGTTTGGTATCGAACCGTGTTTCAAACTCGACCCATTTTTCATCCGGAATCGCAATGGCGTACATGACAATGCGCAGCCCGTTCTGCGGGTCAAGCTCGTGCGGCGGCTGATTGAGAATCATCTTTAATGTTGCGGCCACGAGGCTGGTGGTTGTCGCGCAGTGACGCCGCACCTGATCCATGTACTTTGAAGCGCTGAACTGCTCGGCCATAATAAGCGTCGCACCGGCAGTCAGGGTGGGCATGACGGAAATAAACTGCCCGTTGACGTGAAACAGCGGCAGCACGATAAAGTGGCGGTCCTCCGGCGTGACCTTCCACCACTGGGCACCGAACATGCCCGTAAAAACCGCATTGGCGTGGGTGAGCTGAACCGCTTTGGGACGTGATGTGGTACCGGACGTAAACAGCCACATCAGGTCCTCCTCATTGCTGATGTCAAGCGGCGGCACAGCGGCTTCCGTGTCCTTGAGCAGATCAGGGATGACGGTTGCATCGGGATAAAGCTCGGCATTGGGGTAGCGCGGTGAGGTGCGCGTGAGAAAAATGTTTTTAACCTTGGTGCACTTCTTCACAAGCTCCCTGAACATGGGCATGAAGGCCGGCTCGGTAACGAGCGCTACCGACTCTGAAAACTCAAGATAGTATTCAAGCTCAAATGCTCCCGCCAGAACATTGGTCGGTATCATGACCGCGCCGATTTTTGCCAGCGCAAACCATGAAAAAAGATATTCGGGAGCGTTAAGCAGATGAACGGTGACTTTGTCTCCCTTTTGTATGCCCTTTGAAAGAAAAATCGCAGCATACTTATCGACATTTTCATTCAGCTGGGCATAGGTGTAGCGTATGACGTTGCCGTCCCGGTCCTCGAAAACGATGCATTCTTTGTCAGAAAACTGGCCGGCCTTGAGCTCGATAACATCTCGTACTGTTTTCGTGCCTATCATGTCCATGAAACATCCCCCTTGTAAAAATACCGTACGTTAATCAGTGAATTATTACCGGTTAAAAAATGTTAATTAATGCGATTTTAGTTGAACTCTATCGAAGAATTTCATTTTGTCAAGTTTTATTAAATTTTATGTTATTAGCATACATATTATACGCCTGCTTATTAAAAAATAGTGAATGCATACCTGTTGAGTATGTAACAGTCCGTCATGCTACTATGCGGTTGATTTTCCGCCCCTTACAAGGAGCGCAACGACACGGCGATCTCCCGGTGCAGGTAACGTGGTTAAACGGCAAAGAGGTCAAAAGGTCCGTCATTTCGACTGCAGGGAGAAATCTCGTTTTGCAGGTGAAGCAGGTGCCTCAACGGAACAGAAGATTTCTCAGTCGCTTCGCCTCTTCGAAATGACAGATCGCAGGCTGAACACAGTCCCGACGATGCCTTCGGGATAAACTGCGCGTGTCCGGCACTTGTTTTTTTATAAAAAAAACGCCGTACATATTCCGCGTGCGCGGGACGCCTGTCCGGACTGCATTTTTAATATGCATCACCGTACGTATGCCGGCATGTAGTAAGCAAATGTATTGCGAGAAACCGAATGGAAGCGAAACGGGCGAACTGCGTCTCTTTACTCGTGCGGTTCGTCAAGACAGGCCAGCAGCCGCTCGGCTGCGGCGGCAGGTGAGGACAGGCCCCCGGCAACGGCGCGTGTTACCGCAGGCAGCATGCCCTTGACCGATGCACTGGACCGGAACCGGTGTCTGAGCCCCTCTTCCACCAGCGACCACATCCACTCGAGTGCATGCTGCTGCCGCTTTTCCTCAAGCTCGCCGGTTTTGGTGAGGCGCTCACGATGATCGAGAACCGTCTGCCACACACGGTCGATGTTTGTCATCTCTGCCGCACTGCAGGTCAGTACCGGGACCGTCCAGGTCGGAGTTGACGGGCGCAGATAGTGAAGTGCTGTTGCGTAGTCCTGCCGGGCACGTTCGGCTTTCTGAATGTTGTCACCGTCGGCCTTGTTGATGGCGATTGCATCGGCCAGTTCGAGAATGCCCTTTTTGATTCCCTGAATTTCATCTCCGGCGCCGGCCAGCATCAGGACCAGAAAAAAGTCGACCATTGAGGCAACCGTCGTCTCCGACTGTCCCACACCGACGGTTTCGATGATAATCACATCGAAGCCCGCAGCCTCACACACCAGCATTGTCTCGCGTGTTTTGCGGGCGACGCCTCCGAGTGTTCCGCCGGAAGGCGACGGGCGTATGAACGCGCCCGGCTCGGCAGACAGCCGCTCCATGCGTGTCTTGTCCGCCATGACACTGCCGCGGCTGCGGGTGCTGCTGGGATCGACGGCCAGCACCGCAACGTTGAGTCCGTTAGAGGTGATATGAAGTCCGAGACTTTCTATGAACGTGCTTTTGCCCGCACCCGGAACGCCCGTAATGCCGAGACGCACGGACTTTCCGGTGTCGGGCAGCAGCTGCTCGAGAATAGCCCGCGCCGGCTCCTTGTGGGCCGGCAGCGAGCTCTCGACAAGTGTGATTACTTTTGCGAGGGATCGCCTGTCGCGGGCGCGCACACCCGCCACAAGCGCATCAGGATTCAGCCGCATCAGGTGCTCTGTCCCAGCAGATTGAGCACCTGATCGGCGGAAGCGGTAACCGGGGTGCCGGGGCCGAAAATGGCATTGGCGCCGGATTCATAGAGAAAATCATAATCTTTCAGCGGAACGATTCCGCCCACGACCACTTTGACATCAGCGGCCCCCTGTTTGCCGAGCTCCCGGACAAGGGCCGGCACGAGGTCCTTGTGCCCCGCCGCAAGGCTCGACACACCGACGACATGCACATCGTTTTCCACCGCCATGCGCGCCGCCTCTTCCGGAGTCTGGAACATGGGGCTGATATCAACGTCAAATCCGAAATCAGCGTACGCGGTTGCTATCACCTTGAAGCCGCGGTCGTGACCGTCCTGTCCCATCTTGGTAATGAAAATCCTCGGGCGGCGGCCTTCGCGCTGCTCGAATTCGTCGGTGCGCTTGCGCAGGGATGCAAGGGTCTCGCTGTCGCCGCACTCGGCGGCATACGCGCCTGATATGCACTGTGTTGTAGCTACAAACCTGTTAAACACCTTTTCGATGGCAAAGGATATCTCGCCGACGGTCGCCCGGGCGCGTACGGCCGGCAGGCAGGCCTCAAGCAGGTTGCCGCCCTGCGAGGCACAATTGCTGATCGCTTCGAGACAGCGCTGCACTTCGGCTTCGTCCCGCCTGGTGCGTATTTCCTTCAGGCGGGCGACCTGCTCTTCCCTGACATCACTTGAGACCTCCAGAACATCGATCTCGGTGTCCTCTTCTATCTGGTATTTGTTCACCCCGACGATGACGTCTTTGCCCTGGTCGATGCGCGCCTGGCGCCGGGCCGCCGCCTCTTCTATTCTCATTTTCGGCATGCCGGCCTCGATCGCTTTCGCCATGCCGCCCAGCTCCTCCACCTCCTGCATAACCGTGCGCGCTTCCCGGATAATGGAGTTGGTCAGCGATTCTATGTAGTACGAGCCGCCGAGCGGGTCGACCACATTACAGATCTGGGTTTCCTGCTGAAGGATAATCTGCGTGTTGCGGGCTATGCGCGCGGAAAAATCGGTCGGCAGCCCGATTGCTTCATCAAACGAGTTGGTGTGCAGCGACTGGGTGCCGCCCAGCACAGCTGAAAGCGCTTCCAGGGTCGTGCGAATAATATTGTTGTAGGGATCCTGCTGGGTAAGGCTCCAGCCGGATGTCTGGCAGTGGGTGCGAAGCATCATCGACTGCGGTCGCTGCGGGTTGAACTGCTTGACGATATCGGCCCACATGAATCTGGCGGCCCGGAGCATGGCGATATCCATAAAGAAGTTCATGCCGATGCCGAAAAAGAACGAAAGACGGCCGGCGAACTTGTCGATGTCAAGCCCGGCATCGAGCGCTGCACGGACGTATTCCAGGCCGTCGGCAAGCGTAAACGCTGTCTGCAGCACCGAGTTGGCACCGGCCTCCATCATGTGGTAGCCACTGATGCTGACCGTATTGTACTTGGGCATGTTTTTCGAGCAGAACGAAATGATATCGGACACGATACGCATGGACGGTTCCGGAGGATAAATATAGGTATTGCGCGTCAGGTACTCCTTCAGGATGTCGTTCTGAATCGTTCCGGCAAGTGCGTCGTAGGAAACGTTCTGCTCTTCCGCCGCTACGATATAGCTGGCGAGAACAGGCAGCACCGCCCCGTTCATGGTCATCGAGACCGACATCTGATCGAGCGGGATGCCGTCGAACAGAATTTTCATGTCCTCTATCGAGTCGACCGCGACACCGGCCTTGCCGACGTCACCCGAAACCCTGGGGTGGTCGGAATCATAACCGCGGTGCGTGGCCAGGTCGAAAGCGATGGACAGGCCCTTCTGTCCGGCGGCAAGGTTGCGGCGGTAGAAGGCATTCGACTCCCGGGCTGTCGAAAACCCGGCATACTGGCGGATGGTCCAGGGGCGTCCCGTATACATCGTTCCGCGGACACCGCGCACAAACGGGAACATCCCCGGAAGGGTATTGACGAACTCCAGACCCTCGAGATCTTCTGCAGTATACAGCGGCTTTATCTGAATTCCTTCCGGCGTTGTTCTGGTAAGAGATTCAAGCGGCTTGCCGCGAAGTTCTTTTTCTGCAAGCGCCTCCCATTTCTGCTTATCAGGATGTTCTGCCATAGCACACTCCTTGTAGTAGTCTTCTCTTTAGTACAGTTACCCATAAATGAAGGTGTTGAAAAGCCGGACAGGAACCTTCTGCTGAAGCGTACCCGCCGGACAGACTGCGCGTGTCCGGCACCGGTGCGTGCTTGCACCTGTCGGCCGGATCCTTGGTCGCTACGGTCTGGATGTTCCGCCATGGCACACTCCCTGCCGTTGTCTGTCTTTCAGGTGCTGTTTGCGACCGGTTATGAGCATTCCTGACACAGCTCAACCAGTACGCCGCCGGTTGCTTTGGGGTGCAGAAAGGCGATTTTCTTCCCGCCGGCGCCTCTGCGCGGCGTTTCATCGATGAGCTTTATGTCTTTTGCCTTAAGCTCGCCGAGGGCGGCCTCGATATCGTCGACGACAAATGCTATGTGCTGAAATCCGGTGCCTTTTTTTTCAATAAACCTGGCGACCGGCCCGTCGGGCGATGTGGATTCCAGCAGCTCGACCTCGCTGTCACCGACCGGAAAAAAACCCGTTGTGACTTTCTGCTCTTCAACCGTTTCCGTCTCCACACAGTCCATTCCCATAACGTCGGACCAGAACTTTTTACCCTCATCCATGCTGTTGACTGCGATACCGATGTGATCAATTTTCAGTACTTTCATAATTCCTCCTGATGAATACTATAAAAATTATGCAAATAAATCTTATTTATAAAAATTTAGACTATATATAAAAAAAGGATTGTGTCAATAGCCCGCCTGCATATCGAGCATTGCCTCGAAGTTACAGAACCGGATTTCAAGCCGGCCGTCGTCAGTGCGCATCAGCTCGCCTTTCGGGTTGAGTGTCAGCAGAATATGTTTCCCCTTGAGCGCCAGATCCTCCATATCGCGGACGGCAAGCCGCTGTCTGACCGCTCCGATAAGCTCGCAGTACTCCCGCTCGTCGATGAGGCCGCGCCTGCAGGCGTTCAGCGCATTAATGCCGGTGCAGAACTCTCCGTCCCGCTCGGCCAGAAACTCATCCAGGCCGTTCCAGAATCCCCACAGGGTTATGTAATTGTGCTCCATGCTCAAAACCGGCCGTGCGTCGGGTGTCTGCAGGTGGCGGTGTGATTCATACCTGCTCATATCCACGATTTCGGCCTCATCGGCGGTGCTGCCGGTCATGTACACGGCACGCGGATAGACCGTGGCCACCCCCCGGCGCGACAGTGTAAATGCACGGGCGAATTCTTCAAACGGGCTGTTGTAGCCCTTGTGCATCAGTCGAAGGCCCGGCCCGCCCTCCTCGACGTTTGGATGCTCGCCGACTTTGGACACTTTCCATACGATGTGGATATTGTCCTTGGTTCTGGTATAGTAAATATCGTCGGTAACTGAAAGCTTGGTGCGCTGTGTTTTTCGCCAGCGCTCCGGCTGAAAATAATCAAACAGATCGGGATCGTTGCCGACGACCCACAGCATGCCGTTTGTGCTTTCGCAGGGGCCCCACACGTAATCGACGCCCATAATGGTCATCGGCTTCAGGTGCTGCGGCCACACTTTGTTTTCATCGTTTTTAAACCGGTCACGCTGCTTTTTCAGATACCGGTCGCGTCGGACCGCTTTTACATTGCCTTCGTGCTCCGGCGTTCGTTCGAGCAGCTCAAAGTCGACAAGCGCATACGGCAGGCCCGATTTTCTATCGGTCAGGATTGAGTTGTTGCCGCGCATGCGTACGATAAAATGGGCCGGTTTCTGGTCGAGCACCCTGAAACCCTTCTGGCGCATTTCGTCGATTACCCGCAGGGTAAACTCCCTGAGGTGCTGCTCTGAAAGCCCGGCCTGCTCAAAAGCCTCGACGGCATTCAGCCCGCGCACCCATTTGTAGATCAGAATATACTGGCGCAGGATATCAAGCTCCACTCCGGGATGCTTTTCGATTTTGCTCATTATTTTCCGTTTCGACCGGCCCGTCTGCCAGAGCTGCAGCCGCTCCGGCGGAACATAAATTGCGAGAGGTTTCTGAAGCATGATTTTAACGTTCTCAGGGTCGAAGCTGTTCGCGCGAAGCTCCTCGACGAGCGAAAATTCCTCAAAGGGGCTGTTGAACTCGGCCTGCAGCACATCCTCGATGATTTTAGTCTCAAGGGGAACGTCCTGCCCCACGCGGCACCACTTGACAACCAGATCGAGGGTACGGCCACTGACGGTTTTTGTCGGGACTTTGTAGATCGTGCTCGTACCCTCCAGCTTTTCGCGCCGCGACTTGAACCACCGCCGGTCATACCAGTTCTCGGGCTGCAGCTGACTGATAAACGGCATGCCGTGACGGGTGACATACAGATCGCCGCCGTTGCCTGTTTTCAGGTGGGCATAGTCCACATTCAAAAACCGGGTAAGAACGATGTTTGTATGGTGCTCGGGCGGTATCTTAAGCGGATCTCTATGCTCTTTGACGATCGATGAAGCTGTTTGCATGTTTTTCATGGTTCAGTAATAATAATCAGGTCCGGTTTAAGAATCAACATTTTATCGGTATGATATTTTCCTGTTTTGCTTTGACAGCCTCCCGGCTTTCCCATATAGTTTTTAATTGTTCATGCATTGAGAGGAAGCATTATGAAAATAAAATGGTCGAACAGGCCGCCGTTTCCGCAGTGCCCCTGGTGCTCGGCCGCTCTGCCGCAAAACGTTCCGCACCGACAGGCATGCCCTGACTGCGGCTTCATTCTGTATCACTGCTCAAGTCCCTGCATGGGAGCTGTGCCGGTCGACACGCAGGGTGCAATTCTTCTCGGCAGGCGCGGGATAGAACCGCTCCGGGGCGACTGGAACACAATAGGCGGATTCCTCGGCTACGGCGAGGAACCCATGGACGGGCTTCGGCGGGAAGTGATCGAAGAGACCGGCGTTGACTGCATCATCAAGGACTATATAACCATGACCGCAGACACTTACGGCCCTGACGGCCAGGCGCTTCTCAATACATATTTTACGGTCGAGCTGCTGTCAGGCGACCTGCGGCCGCAGGACGACGTAGCGGAGCTGCGATGGTTCGATCTTGATGATCTTCCCGACAACATAGCCTTTGCGAGTGACCGACGCGCACTCGCCGCATTAAAAAACATGCTGCAATGCCCATAATACCGTCTTCCGGGCACCGTTCACGCACCTATGGACGCACATTCCCTGCAGGTTCTCGAGTTTGACAAAATATGCCGATTCCTTGCCGGCTTTGCCGGATCCGACGGCGGCCGACGCCTGTGCGTCTCGCTCTCGCCTGCCGCCGACCCCGGCACTGTGCACGAGCTGCTCAGTGAAACAACGGAAATGCGCTGTGAAATAGAGGAACACGGCCCGCTGCCCCTGAGCGGCATCCATGATATCCGCCCGGAAATCAAACGGGCGCGTGTGCGGAACGCATATCTCGAGCAGGAACGTTTCAATAAAATTCGTGAAACGCTCGAAACAGCAGAAATGCTGTATAAATACCTTCAGGGCCGCGAAGAGTCATGCCCCCGACTGCACAATCTCACCGCAGGCATCATCCATCTGCCGCAGGTAACCGAAGAGATACGACGAAGCATCTCATCCCAGGGCGAGATTCTCGACAGTGCCAGCCCTGAGCTCTCCGACATCCGCAGCAGGCTGAAAAAAATCCGGCGCAGCATTCTTGCATCACTGGAGCAGCATCTTCAGAACACTGATATCGATTATGCCATCCAGGACGATTTCATTACGCTGCGAAACAATCGGTTCGTCATACCGGTTCGCAGCGACAGCAAAAGTGCCGTGCCGGGGGTGGTACACGACCAGTCGCAGAGCAAGGCAACCTTTTTTGTCGAGCCGATGGAAGTCGTAACACTCAACAACGAGCTGCAGATCCTGCAGAAAGAGGAATATTACGAAGAGATTCGCATTCTCACAAAGCTCACGCAGCTTGTTGACGCTCATGGGGAAACCATAACCGCAAATCTCTCGGTTATGGAGCGCCTGGACTGCATCCACGCCCGGGCGCTTTTCAGCCGCGCGCTCAGCGCCGCCCCGCCGGTTGTTTCCGAAGACGGCGTTGTCTCGCTGACGGCATGCAGACATCCGATTCTGCTGGCCGAATATGTTGCCGACCCGGAAGCCGCCCCACAGCCCGAACCGGAAACGCCGCAGGAGCCTCCCGGACACTGGGAGTTCAAGCGCGCGGGTGTCGTGCCGATAGATCTGCATATCGACCCTGAAACCGCCGGGCTGGTGATAACCGGTGCGAATGCGGGAGGTAAAACCGTTGCGATGAAAACCCTGGGCCTGTTTGTTCTTATGGCCCAGGCCGGCCTTCACCTTCCGGCACAGGAAGGCAGCCGCGTATCTCTTTTCACCGCCGTTTTTGCCGACATCGGCGACGAGCAAAGCATCGAGACGAGCCTGAGCACGTTTTCCGCCCACATGTCCCGGATAAACACTATTGTCAGAAGCGCGGCCCCCGGTTCGCTCGTGCTTCTCGACGAGCTGGGTTCCGGCACGGACCCCTCCGAGGGCGGGGCGCTTGCCGTTGCGGTTCTCGATCACCTGCGCTCAATAAAATGCCGCATGGTGATCACGACGCACCTCAATATCCTCAAAACCTATGCATACGCTCACGCTGAGATCAGCAACGTATCGGTTGCCTTTGACCCGGTAACGCACCGTCCGACATACAGACTCTCCTACGGCGTACCCGGTATCAGCAACGCCCTTGCAATCGCCGGATCGATCGGCATTCCGGATTCGATACTTGAAAATGCTTCCCGTCAAATCGACGGCTCGGAACGCCAGGTCGGGGAGCTTATCAGGGAGCTGGAAAAAACGAATCAGAAACTCAGGGATCGGAAAAAAACATTCGACAGGCTGCTCGACAGCGCCCGCCGCCACGAGGAAACAGCCGCGCGCATGCTTGAAAAAATCAAAGCCCGCAAAGAGTCGTTTCTGAAAAAATTCGAGACCGACGCGCGGAGACTGCTGCAGGAATCGGAATCTCAGTTGAAAAAACTGATAAAGGAGCAGAAGCGGCGGCACCTTGTAAGGCCCGCTGATCTCCCGGAGGACGACACGGCCCGCGAATCCTTTGAGCAAATCAAAACAAGACTCGGTGAGCGTTTCGCACCCCCGGCGCGGAATCCCCGTCCTGTTAAGGATCTGAAAGCAGGACAAACCGTAACGGTATTCAACCTCCAGAAAAGCGGCACCGTTGTTTCCGCCGACAACCGTTCCCGGCGGGCTGAGATAGAGGTCGGCAGCATGAGGGTCAAGGCCGGATTCGATGAGCTGGAAGCGTCGGCACCACCGGCTCAAAAAGGGGAAACGCCTGCCAGTCTCACCCTGGATAACGACAGAAAAACCGTCACGCTGAGAGAAAAGCAGCTTACGGTAATCGGCATGCGCGTTGATGAGGCCCTGCGGACCGTCGACAAGGAAATCGACACGGCCCTTCTGCAGGGAACGGAAACACTGGAAATCATTCACGGCCGCGGAACCGGCAGGCTCAAGCTGGCGATCCGTGACCACCTGCAGGACAACCGTTATGTCAAGCGGGTCGCAGCCGGCGATCCTGAAAAAGGCGGTGACGGAGTAACCGTTGTGACATTCACATAAGGGGAGGATTTCATGAAGCACCTGAGCAAGCAGGAAATGGATGACATACTGGCTGCCGTCATGGACGGTGTTCTGGCGGTTGTCGATAAGGGGAAGCCCTACTGTATTCCGTTCGGGTTCGTCACAATCGACGGTATCGTGTACCTTTCGATGTTTCCGCGCGGACGCAAGTGGGCGTGCCTGCAGTGCAGCCCGCAGGTCTGCTTCAACGTGTTCTGCTGGAACGACGACCATACCGAGTGGTACTCCGTAGTTGTCGAGGGCGAACTGGAGCAGGTGCGCGATCTCGGTGTTATCGAATCGGTCGTTCGCGCCAACATGCACAAGATGGGCATGGACCCCGAACCGCACATTGCAAAGCGAATGGAGTATTACAAATCCGCTCTTGAAAACCCCGAAAAAGCACTGGGAATTTTCAAAATAAACGCCGGCGATATGCAGGGCAGAAGCATGCCCATGCTGATGAACAGGCAGTAGCCCCCGATTCACCACCTAAAAAAAAGAAAAACTCGTTGGTTCCTGAAAACAGG
>CAZFIB010000066.1:0-23404 GCA_964518865.1 uncultured Thermodesulfobacteriota bacterium | reverse complement strand
GAGTTGAAAGGATCGCCGCCTAAGCTCCTAAACACAACATTTGACAATAGCTCCGCAGCGATACCCCGCATCTGTCATGACACCCAGCTCCACACAGTATGTCCGGTCGGGGTACGGAACCCTGATATAGCGGTTTCCCTGCCGGTCTGCAAGGGCCAGATCAAAGGAGTGGTTCGAATTGGTGCCGAAAAATTGAATGCCGGTAATATCGTGAACGCGCAGAACGGTACTGCTGCCCGAACGCAATGCCGAACTTTCCGGTGAAACCGTCCAGTAACAGTAGATGGTAAACGGGTCACGTGCTATAAGCTTGATCGTCGTCTGAACGGACGATGCCCCGAAGGATGCGCGACCGGCCGGGGGACGGACTTTCCCGGCTTTTTTTGCAGACCGCGGCTGAGCATGTGACGGTTTTGTCTGTCTGTCCGGCTCAGTGTGCACGACGCTCTCCTGCACCTTTGCGTTACGGGGCTTTTTGCGGCCTGCCGCTGCCAGGGCGTCGATCAGCTCTGCTTTTTTCATTTTGTGCCGGCCGCGAACAGCAAAGCTTCCGGCCAGAGCAAGCAGCTCGTTGCGCTTTTTATTCTGCAGCTCTTTCTTTTTCATTCGTCTCCCCTCACGACGATTTTTCGATAAACGCGTATGCACTGTGATTGTGGATGCTTTCCTGGTTTTCCGACTCGATGCTGTACCAGGTTATATTGTCGTCCCGCTCGATTTTTTCAGCTATGTCGCGAACCATATCTTCGACAAACATCGGATTGTCATATGCCTTCTCGGTAACCAGCTTTTCGTCAGGGCGTTTGAGAAGTGGAAATATTTCGCTTGATGCGCTCTGCTCGACAAGCCGAATAAGATCCTCGATCCAGAAAAAGCGTCTGAACCTGACGCGAACCGTAATCGTGCTTCGCTGGTTGTGAGCGCCGTAATTGCTGATTTCACGCGAGCACGGACACAGCGAGGTAACCGGAACCTCGACACCCACGATCAGGTCCGATGCTTTCTCGTGGCTGCCCAAAATATGGCAGCGGTATTCCATGAGGCTTTTTGCACCGCTGACAGGCGCTTCCTTCTCTATGAAATACGGAAATTCTATTTCTATATGAGCCGCTTCGGAGCGCAGCGAGTTTTTCATCTGCTCGAGGATCTCCGACACGTTCTTTGTGCTGATGCCGTGCCGATACCGGTTGAGCACTTCAATAAATCGGCTCATGTGAGTGCCTTTAAAATGATGCGGAAGGCTGACGTACATATTGATAGTGGCAACGGTATGCTGCTCGCCGTTGATCCGGTCGAGCACGACGATGGGATAGCGAATTCCCTTGACGCCGACCCGCTGTATCTCGAGCCGCCGGTGATCACGCTGATTTTGTATGTCTTTGAGCTGCATTGATGCGTGTTGCTGATGTGCAGTATTCCTGCTGCCAACAGTTCTTGAAAACAGGGCTACTCGTAGTAGGCTGCCCATGCCTTGTCCGATTCCCAGACAGACACCTTTACAACGTCGACATCCCGGTCGCTGAATCTTTCGGATAATTCCCCGTACAGATACCTGGCAATGTTTTCGGATGATGGATTCATTTCATTAAACGGCGGCACATCGTTGAGGCAGGTATGGTCGAGCCGGGCGATTATGTCATTTGCGGCCTGCTTCAAATTCTGAAAGTCAATACCGATGCCGATATCGTTGAGACCTTCGGTTTGAACCGTAACCTCGACTTTCCAGTTATGACCATGCAGTTCTTCGCACTTTCCCCGGTAATGCAGCAGCCGGTGAGCTGCCGCAAATGACGTTTGAATCGATATTTCAAACATTTCTATATTCCTGTGTATAAAAATTTGTCGTATTTAAACAATTAAGAAAAATTTATCAAATAAATAAAATCCTGTCTATCAAAAACAAGGTCGAGACAGTATGAAGAATGCTTTATAAATGGTTAATTTAACTAAATTTATTAATAATGTTTCTTTTACTAATTACTTTTAATTAATTTTTAATTGAAATTATTTTTCTTTGTGTTAAATAAAAAACAGTTACTTAAATAAATAAATTACTTGAGCAATAAAAATAAATGTCGAAAGAAACTTATAATTAGTTATTCTTATTGGCTTTCCATGTAACATAATAAAAACCCGTAGAAGGATCGAAAAGAGATGAAACAGCCTAAAGAAAGCGCGCAGATAATGACCGTTGAAGAGGTCGCAGACTTCTTGAAACTTTCCAAGATCACCATTTACAAGCTTGTTAAAAAGGGGCAGCTGCCCGGTTTTCGCGTCGGCAATTCGTGGAGATTCAGAAAAGACAAAATACTTGAGATTATTTCAAAACAGATGCTTGACGTCGGCGAATAGACCTGCGATACTGCTCACTCAAGCTGATAGCCACCGGTTATAACGAACGGAAAAACAGCTGCTTGCGCTTATGAGAACATTTGTAAACACAATCGGTATCATCCTGATACTGGCCGTGCTGTTGACCTTTGCAATGGAAAATACGCATTCGGTCAGAATAAGCTATTACACCTTTGCCGATTCATTTCAGGTATGGGGTATCATTCTGATACCGTTTTGTATCGGCGTTATCGTCGGCAATCTGCTGGATGTTGTTCAGCGCTTCAGGCTGAAGCAGGAAATCAGAAAGCTGAAGCGTGAAGTGAAAAGCGTACCCGCCGAATTTCAGGACATGTCATAACGGTCGGTGCTTATCAGCCAGCACCCCGAATCAAAGCTGCTTACAACCCGGGGCAGCATGATGCCCTCCTGAAGCAAGTTATTATTTATTGCGCCGCTCGATCATGTAGTTGCTTCCCGCTAGCTTTTTCACCTTCTTTTTTATCTGTGATGCACTGTGACTGATCTCCCCGTAGTGCTTCATTGTCTTATTGTCCAGCCTTACCACGGCAATAGAGATGCTCATCAGCGGAAACGTCTGTTTTTTTCCTTCCCGGTCCTTTGAAAGAATGCAGCCCTTGCGGCGGTCATCATCATCGTACAGGCTCGGAATTATGACGTCAAAACTTGAGATTATTTTTCTGCAGGCATCGTCGACCGTTGCGCAGGGCACGTAAAAAACAAAATCGTCCCCGCCCACATGACCGACAAAGATATCTTCGCTTTTGTAGTCCTTGATGCTGTTTGAAAGTATTCTGGCGGTCATGCGCAGGGCTTCGTCGCCGCGGGCGAAGCCGTACTTGTCGTTGAAAGCCTTGAAGTTGTCGATGTCAAGATAGCAAATTGCCACATCGCGACCGAGATCGAGAGACTGCTGGATTTCGCGCAGGATTGATGTGTTGCCGGGAAGCCTTGTAAGGGGGTTGGGGTCAAGGGCGCGGTTGAACCTGCTCACGCACAGGGCAATCCGGTTGGTAAGCTCCTCACCCCTGAAGGCGGTGGTAATATAGTCCTCTACCGGATAGCTGTCCCAGTTGACGACCTGCTTCTCCCACTCGGGATTCACCAGCAGAACAACCGGAAGGTGAGAAAAAAGGTTGTCTTTTTTGAAGTTCTTGAGAAGCCGCAGGGCCTTTCCCCTGAGCGTGCTTTCATGCAGAATGATGAGAGCGGGAGGCGTTTCGTAAACTTTGCCGAGACCTTCCGAAAGGGTGTGGCTGGTCGTGATGGTATAGTCGTTTTCTACAAGCTGACGGGTTATTTTCCAGTTGAGAGACTCGTCCTGGGAGATAAGAAAGATTTCCCGGGGAGCGCTCTGCATCACTGCCCGTCCATAAGCGATTCGGATTCGAGCGATTCGAGCTCGTCACCCAGCTCGGCGATGATTTCTTCGATGTCTCTGATGTTGAGCCCGAGGCGGTCAAGCGCCTTGTGGTCGAGCGGCGGCGTCCAGGGATCGCCTCCGGACCCGAACCCGACACCGCGGACAAGAAAGTTGGCGAGGTGCACAACACATGTGGCGACCTTTGCCTTGTGGGCACGCATGGGGTGGTGATGAAACGCAATAGGCTCCTGAAGACTGACCGGCAGATTCCATGATTCGGTCAGCCACCAGCCGATATCCTCATGAGTAAAGCCCAGCACTTCTTTCTCGGCCTGGCTGAAAATAATTTTCTTTTCATCAATCAGAGACCTGATGTCTTCATAGTTATCGGAAAGCTGCATGCTCACCACGACCTTGCCGATGTCGTGCAGCAGGCCGGCGGTCGAAATCTCCTCAGCGTCACAGTCCTCGATACGCTTTGCAATCAGGCGCGAGGCAACAGCGCACCCCAGAGAGTGATCCCAGAGTCCGATAATCCCCTTTTCCATCATTTCGAACACCGATACGCTGATGATCAGGCTTTTAACCACATCGAATCCAAGCAGCACTATGGCGCTTGAGATCGATGAAATACGGCCCGGAAATCCGTAAAAAGAAGAGTTCACCAGGCGCAGCACTCTTCCTGAAAGCGCCTGGTCCGTGCCGATAATCTTGCCGAGCTGTGTGGCGGAGGTGTTGTCGCTCTCCGCCATTTTGCTTACCTTTTGAGCAACCGCCGGCAGCGTGGGCAGGCTTTTGATCGATTTGACCTTGCGGCGGATTTTTTCTTTTTCCATATCCATAGCTGCAGCCCTTACTGTTCCTCATCCTCCTTGCGGCGGATACAGTCCTGTTTAATACAATCTTTTATCTGCATGCACATCCTGTCGTCGGCATTGGTACTGAAGCGCTCGTCAAGTTCACTGAGGAGCTGCTCAAGTGGTTTGTCGTCACCCAGGGTGCCGAGCGGTTTTCCCTTGACGGCGATTTTCTGTATGTCCAGATCAACAAGCTTTTCAATCAGGCGCTCGTCCAGCTCCGTTCCCTCGCCCATAAGCACGACACCGTTATCGCGGGCAACAGGCTTTGCAAGCACCATACCCTCCCTGGCTTTGCTCACGGGTATTCTTTGCATGGCATCAGGTCCTTTTTGTGGAAAATGCTGTAACTAATAATAAATACCAGACATTTTTCAGCAAATAAAGAAAAAAGTTTTACTCCCGGTCAGCGCTGGGGTAAAGTATTTGCCGGTTGCGCACCGCCGCAGACAGACCGGGGCCGGCTGCCGCTGTATCACTACCGGCATCTGGCAGGGCGGGCAGGTCAGGTTAGTGCGCTGCGACAACAACACACGGAGGACCACCGGTTCATGCTTGCCGTTCTTATCGCTTCGGACACCGAACTGAGCGACCTGAAAAAAAGGATGACGATTGAAAGCGGGGATACTGCCGGCAGTGCCGCCATGTTTGAAGGAACTGTCGGACAAAAAAGAATCGTTCTTGTCAGAACAGGAATCGGCATAAAGCGGGCGGCGGCAGCGGCGCGCACAGCAGTCGAGCGCTACCGGCCCGACACCGTGCTGCTTATCGGTGCTGCAGGCGGCATTGATCCCGCCCTGAGTATCGGCGATGTTGTTGTTGCCGGGCGCATCATAAACGTCATCGGTGAGGAGTATATCTGCGACAGCGCACTGTGCGAGCGTGTTTTTTCGTTGCTGCAGCGCTGCGGTGCCCCGGTGTCGCGCGGGACCTGCCTGACGCTGAAGACGTTCATCCATCTTGCGCAGGAAAAAACAGCGCTTTTCAGAAAGCATGCAGCTGCCGTCATCGAGATGGAAAGCGCCGCCGCCGCGCGTGTGCTTTCGGAATACGGCTGTTCTTTCTGCAATGTAAGAATCGTTTCCGATACGGCCCGCCGGGATGCTGTTGATGCGGAAAGGCTGTTTCAGCACAAAAACAGAGGCGGCATCAGCCTCTTGAAATACCTGATGCGCAACCCTGCTGAAATCGTGCGCGGACTGCTGTTCCGGGCCGATCTGGCGCAGGTCAGTCGCCGAATCGCCGATGCGGTGGAAATCATTGCAGCTGGAACGGAAAAAACGTAATTACGGTTTTAAGAACATTTCCTGAAGCAGCCGACGCCGGCAGGTTATTGAAAAAGTCGTTTTTTCAGGCTGTTCAAAAATGCCTAGAGGCACGGCGCGCGAAATCATGAGGAATTTCCGAAACACTTGGTCGGGATCTGCGAGAGGCGTACTTGTTTGTACCTCGCAGTGATCCCGCTTTAGCGGGAATGAGCGCAACGCAGCATATGGGTATTTTTCAACAGCCTGCTTCTAGACCTCTTCCTCCATGTCCTCCTGGCGGGCCGCTTTATGGACCGCTTCCCTGGCTGCATTCTTGCCTGCTTCGAATGCCTTTTTGTTGAGCTCCAGAAAGCGGGCCGGTACGCGTTTTTCGACCGCCTGACGCAGTGCATCCTCGGAAACATACGGCGAAATCTGGGTTGTGGCACCAAGGGAAATGATGTTGGCCACATTCTCGCGTCCGAACTGCTCGCGCGCCATGCGGGTAAACGGTATGCCGTACACATGCGCATCGGCGATATCCGAAACATAGGTCGAGTCCACAACCAGGATGCCCTCGGGCCTGAGCATCGTCAGGTTCTCTTCATAGGCATCCTGGCTCATGGCAAGCAGGAAGTCCAGCTCGCGGGCCTTGGGATAGTGAATCTCCTCGTCGCTGACAATGACATCCGAACGGCTGAATCCGCCCCGCGCCGCTGCACCGTAGGCCTGGGTCTGGGCGACGAATTTTCCATCGTAAATGCCGGCAGCTTCCGCCATTATAATGCCGGCAAGAATGATTCCCTGTCCTCCGAGTCCGGCCAGCCGCAATTCGCGCTGCTGTGACATGGGCAACTCCCGGTATGCGATTAATCGTTGATATTATTTTTTCTGCACATTTTCCATCAGCCGCTCATACTCGGCACAAAACTCGGGCCGGCGCTTATCGACAAAAACGCCCGTCAGGATTTTACCCTCGACTTCTTCCGGCTGTGCGTTTTTGGCCTCTTCTATCGGCATTGTGTTTTCAAGCTGCGCTTTGAGCATGGACACCGCATTACCGAGCCGGTTGTATCTTCCGAAAATGGTCGGGCACGGGGTCAAAACCTCTATCAGAGAAAACCCCGTGTTCTGCAGCCCCAGCATTATAATCTCATCCAGCGTGTCGGCATCATAGGTGGTGCCGCGGGCGACAAACGTCGCGCCGGCGGCCGCAGCAAGCGTGCAGGCGTCGAAATTCGGCTCGCGGTTGCCGAAGGTCGCGGTCGATGCGATCATGCCTTCCGGAGTCGTAGGCGATACCTGGCCGCCGGTCATGCCGTAAATACTGTTATTGTAGATAAACGCCGTAAGATCGATGTTTCTGCGCGCGGCATGAATAAAATGATTGCCGCCGATTGAAAGTCCGTCACCGTCGCCCATCACCACCAGTGTTGTGAGCTCGGGCCGGGAAAACTTGAGCCCGGTGGCAAAGGCCAGGGCCCTGCCGTGCGTTGTGTGCAGGGTGTTGAAATCGACATAGGTCGAGGTTCTTCCCGAGCATCCGATACCGGAAACCATCGCCACCTGATTCTTGTCGAGCCCCAGGGTGTCAACAGACCGGATGATCGAGCCGAGAATGATACCGTTTCCGCAGCCTGCGCACCAGATTAAGGGAAACTTTTTTTCGTGACGCAGATAGCCGTATACATCAATATTTTTTTGCACCGCTACCTCCCTCGCGCTTTACAGCTCGAATGATATCATCCGGTGACGTCATCTCCCCATCCACCTTGGTTATCTTTCTGATGCGGCGCCGTCCCTGATTCACTCTCAGAACCTCGCGATATATCTGCCCCATGTTCATCTCTGCAACGAACACACTTTCAACGCAGTCCGGCAGACTCTCAAGAGCTATGCGCGGAAACGGCCACAGGGTTATAAGCTTGACAAGGCCGACCTTGTAGCCCTGCTGACGCATTTCCAGCACCGCCGTCATCGCCGAGCGGGTAACGCAGCCGTAGGCCACGATCACGGCTGTGGCATCTTCAACCAGGAAGGTCTCAAACAGCATGATGTCTTCGAAGCCCTGCCTGATCTTCCGGTGAAGCCGTTTGTTGAGCGCCTCGACCTCCTCCTTCTTCGTGGTGGGAAAGCCCATTTCATCATGGGTGAGTCCGGTAATATGATAGCGGTACCCGTCGCCGAACGGCGCCATGAGCGGCACTCCCGATTTGTTATCCTCAAACGGACGATACCACTCGGGCGGGCAGGTCGGCTTGGCGCGCTCGACGATTTCAACGCTTTCAGGCTGCGGCAGCACTACTTTTTCACGCAAATGGCCGATAACCTCATCCATGAGCAGTACCACCGGCGTTCGGTACTTCTCGGCAAAATTGACACATGCCACGGTAAGGTCAAAGACCTCCCGCACCGAGGATGGCGTCAGCACGATTATCGGATGGTCGCCGTGGGTTCCCCAGCGCGCCTGCTGCACATCGCCCTGGGACGGCAGCGTGGGAAGCCCCGTGCTGGGCCCGCCACGCATGACGTCGATGATAACGCAGGGAACCTCGGTCATCGCTGCAAACCCCAGATTCTCCTGCATCAGCGAAAAGCCGGGGCCGCTGGTTGCCGTCATGGTCTTGCAGCCGCCTATGGAGGCGCCGATTATGCAGGCCATGCTGCCGATTTCGTCCTCCATCTGAATAAACTTTCCTCCAGCGCCCGGCAGCCGCCGTGACATAATCTCTCCGATTTCATTGGACGGAGTAATCGGATACCCGCCGAAAAAATTCACACCGGCCGCAAGCGCTCCTTCGCAGCAGGCTTCATTTCCCATCAGTAGTTTGGCTTCCATGAAGTACTCACCGGAAATCTTTGTTTGTTCGTATCAGTTCCAGTTTGGCAAAATCACTCTTTTCAGGGCTTCACAGCGCCCCGGGACCGGTGCAGGACACTGCGGAGACCGGCAGCAGAAGCAGCCAGCGAAGCATCAGCCGGCCTTGTCGTTACTGCGCCCCTCCTGAATCCGCAAAGCAAAATCAGGGCACCGTGTAATGCAGAATCCGCACAGATTACACTCGACAGGCTTGACCGGCCGGGGATAGCCGTCCTCGTCGACCATGAAAACATTATGAATGCACAGCTCGATACATATGCCGCAGCGCTTGCACCACTTATCGAAAACCTGGAATGAAACCGTCGGCTGCTTGCGTTTTTTCTTCTTCTCTGTATATTTTACTTTTGTTTTTTTCGACAGCACGTCGAATATCCTCCGGGCGAGTAGGGAAAGTAAAAATCTTATGCAGCGCCGGGCGGCTTGCAATGCACGGAATTACCCGGCGAGCAGACCGGCAACAGTATCGCCGATGTGTGCGGGGTTGCTCTGAACGACGATGCCGGCCTGGTTCCAGGCATCGATCTTTTCCTGTGCCGTGCCCTTCCCGCCGGCGATGATGGCACCGGCGTGTCCCATGCGCCTGCCGGGAGGGGCTGTCTGTCCGGCTATAAAACCGGCAACCGGTTTTTTCATTTCAGTACGGACAAACGCAGCAGCCTCTTCCTCTGCCGTTCCGCCGATCTCTCCGATAATAACGACCGCTTCAGTATCCGGATCGTCGTTGAAAAGTGCAAGCAGGTCCACAAAAGACGTGCCCACAATCTGATCGCCGCCGATACCGACACAGGTGCTCTGCCCGACACCGAGCTGCGTGAGCTGGTGAACCGCTTCATAGGTCAGGGTTCCGCTGCGCGATATAACGCCGACCGGTCCCGGCATGTGTATGCGTCCCGGCATAATGCCGATTTTGCACTTTCCCGGTGAAATAAGTCCCGGGCAGTTCGGGCCGATCAGGCGTGTTCTCCTGCCGCTCAGGAAGCGCTTCACCCGTACCATGTCAAGCACGGGGACGCCCTCGGTTATGCAGACCACCAGGTCCAGATCGGCATCTGCGGCCTCGATAACGGCATCCGCCGCAAACGGCGCCGGTACGAAAATACAGGCTGCGTTGGCGCCTTCCTGCTCTTTGGCGTCGATAACGCGGTTGAACACAGGCACACTGCCGTCAAACATCTGCCCGCCCTTGCCGGGCGTTACACCGGCTACGACCTGTGTGCCGTATTCAATGCAGGCGCGGGCGTGGAAGCTTCCTTCGCTGCCCGTAATGCCCTGCACAACCACCCGTGTTCCTTTGTCTATCAAAATGCTCACGGTACTCTCCGCCGCCGTACGAACGATTAAACTATGCTTTCAGCACTTCACCCCGATGCATGCATATTGACTTTCCGGGCCGCTTCCTCAAACGAGCCCGCAACATCAAAGCTGAGGTTCGATTCCTCAAGTATCCGGCGCCCTTCCTCCACATTGGTACCCTCGAGCCGTATCACCATGGGAACATCCAAGGCGACCTTTTTAGCGGCTTCGAGTATGCCGTTTGCCACCCGGTCGCAGCGCAGGATACCGCCGAAAATATTGACGAGCACTGCCTTGACGTTATTATCCGACAGCAGAATCCGGAAGGCGTTCTCAACCTGTTCGGCGGATGCTCCGCCGCCCACATCAAGAAAGTTGGCCGGTTCGGCCCCGGCAAGCTTGATGATATCCATGGTGGCCATGGCAAGCCCGGCGCCGTTGACCATACAGCCGACAGTTCCGTCGAGCTTGATGTAGTTCAGCCGGTGCCCGGAGGCCTCGCGCTCAAGAGGATCCTGCTCTTCCGGATCGAACAGTTCCTGTATGTCCGGGTGCCGGTACAGGGCGTCGTCGTCGAAAGTCATCTTTGCATCAAGGGCCACACACGAACCGTTACCGGTGATGACAAACGGATTTATTTCAATAAGCGAGCAGTCCTTTTCGATAAAAATTTTGTACAGTGCAGCCACCACGGCTGAAAACTGCTTGAGCTGCGCTTTGTCGAGCTGAAGCCCGAAGGCAAGCTTGCGGGCATGAATAGACGAAAAGCCTGTTGCCGGGTCGACATCGGCTTTAATAATGCGCTCCGGCTGCGTCGCCGCTATTTCCTCGATCTCCATGCCGCCGGCAGCGGATGCCATGATAACCGGACAGGCCTGTGCCCGGTCCACAACGATCCCGAGATACAGTTCCCGGGCTATATCCAGACCCTGCTCGACAAGCACCGTGCGTACTTTCTGGCCCTCGGGACCGGTCTGATGGGTTACGAGGTTCATGCCGAGAATCTCTTTCCCGGCTTCATATGCCGCATCCTGTGTTCCGGCAAGCTTCACACCGCCGCCCTTACCGCGCCCGCCGGCATGTATCTGAGCCTTGACGACCACCGGCCCGCCGAACTCGCCGGCTATCTCACGTACACGCTCGGGCGTTGTTGCCGTTTTTCCCTGCGGCAGGGGTATGCCGCAGGAAGCAAACAGTGCTTTTGCCTGAAATTCATGAATTTTCATACTGTTGTCGTTTCCTGCGCTAAACCGTCTTTTTGAAAACAGAAATTAATCACAGGTTAGCAATAAAACATAGCGGAAAACCATGAATAAAGCAACCAGGAATTTGCCGGCATCCGGCCCTACTCCTCGGGTGCGCGGTATTCGATAAGCTCAATAAAGCGGTCAGGCGTTCCGGGAGGACCCTCGGGGCCCTTGTAGCGCACCAGGTAGTGCGGAGGAGCCGCCGCATACCACAGCTCAAGCTCGGGCAAAAAAGCCCCCCACAGGCCCTCAAGTCCGAATTCCAGCTTGTAGCATGCTATATCACGGTTTTGTATCCGCAGGGTTTCTTTTCTTTTGTATTTAACCCGCAGGTTGAATTTTTTCCTCTCGGTCCCGCCGTAGTACAGTATTCTGACCCTTGATCCGCGTTTAAACGAAAACCCCCGCAACAGATGCGTCAGGGCTGCAAAATGGGGAACATTGACCGCATCGGCCATTGTGCTGGGGACTTCATCGATGACCTGCAGCGTCGTTTCCAGGGTAGCGGTGTCGTACTTCTGAACCGTGCGGACCTTTATGGCGCGCATGTCGCTTCTGTCGATAGTGATAAAGGTATCAAGCGGGGGGGAAAGCGATGCGATGCTGTAAAAAAGTTTGTTTTCTCTTCGGACGGTTGTGATCGACTCCCGTATCTCGAATGTGCGATTATCGCTTGTGCACAGATAGCGTATTGTTTCATTATCCGGAATCTGCGGATCGCTGAACCGAAAACCCGCAGAGACGACCGGCAACGATACGGCAACCGTTAGAAAAAAAACTGCCGCACAAGCGGAGATGATTCTCACTTTTTTGCTCAAGGTGAAACCCTTACATACAGCTCGATGAAGCATCAGGCCATGCGTTCAGCACGGCATATCATGAACAACAACCGTACCTTCAAATCCGTTTACGGTTACCAGCATATCGTCCTCGAGGTCGCAGGCACCGTGAACCGAAATAACCGCCGGGATTTGAAACTCCCGCGCGATAATGCAGCTGTGCGAAAGCACGCCGCCGGACTCTGAAATGACTGCGCCTGCTTTGGCAAAAAGCGGAGCAAGGCCGACATCGGCGTACGGAATAACAAGAACATCCCCCTTGTTCATCCTGTTCAGGTCGGTGACCCCCTTGATAACCCGAACCCTGCCGCAGTAGTATCCTCCCGAGGCTGCTATGCCGGTGAGCGAACGATTTCCGTTTTTTTCGATCGGCGGCAGCTCGTCTCCGTAAATTACGGGCGGAACCTCTTTGTTCTCGCAGTCACGCATCTCTGCTTTTCGCTGAGCGATTACACCGGCGGCATCCGTGTCCGGCTCTCCGCAGACAACCGAGCGCAGCTCGTCGAGGTAAAGATAAAAAATATCATCCGGCCGGTCAATGTGCCCTGCAGCTGCAAGCCGGGATCCCAGCGTCAGGCAGTACTTTCTCAGTATGCCGTACCCGTATGTAAACAAATAGCTGGTTGCCTCTTTATGTACCATAAAATCGCGGGTCCGCCTGATAAGCCATCTAAAAACAGGCCGGTTCAGCCGCGGTGCCGGTGAACCGCCGGGGGTGACTTCAGGCGGCGGAGCAAAATCTGCTATCATACCCAGTAGCATATCAGGATATTCGCGCCACGAAACACGGGAAAAATCGTTGCCGCTGTCGCTGAGATGCCCGAACCGGTTCATGAATTCGCTTGTCTCGGCGCGGAACGCATCGATACCCGCAATGCGGTAAAGGTCGTCATAGCTGCTTTCACGCACTTTGCGCTTTGTTTGCGGATCGAGCTCTGCGAACTGCCGGTGCAGGCGGGCAAGGTGCGCGGTGGGCTGAAAGTCGCTTATTTCAGCAGGGGCGCCTGCTACGGACAGCACCTCCTCTTCGAACCCGATCTTTTGCAGCTGCTTTTTCAGCAGATAGGTGTATGCGTACATCATGACATGCGCGGTGATATTATAGTAAGCGTTTTCGCCCATAGTATCCATAAAACCGCTGATCCGGATTAAGAGCTGCCGGTCGTCAAGCCCGTCCAGCTGCTCTGCCGCGAGCTGCTCGTGACGCTGCTGCATCCGGGCGGCATAATCCCTGATTGTGTGACCGCAGAACAGCTTTTGAGCCAGAAAAACCAGCAGGCGCGGAAGATGTTTGAGGGATGAAATATTCGGCCTCAGGTTGAGGATAGTCTCTCCGTGCCTGCTGCCGTATAAAAGAACATCAAGGGTCTCCGAGGACAGCCCGACCTGTTCGAACAGATGTCCGATCACCCCGGTATTAAAGTACGCCCGGTAATAAAACTGTCTGCCGAGGCGCTCAACGTCCAGATCAAGGGGCCCCAGCGCTTCGGCAAGCATCCTTTTCCAGGCGCCGTTGACGACCGGGCTGTTTACTGACCATACCAGAGGCTTAATGCTGCCCGGCAGGAATTCTCTGGAAAACCGGTTCGTGTATATGTCGACACTCCTGACACCGGTAAGCGCACGCAGCTGCAGCCAGTAGATGAGCCGCCCGTCAAAAACCCATTCCAGATCGACTGGAGCGCCGTAAAGCTTTTCAATGTGGGCGCCCTGGCGAGCCAGGTCCTGTATCAGGCGTTCCGGCACCGGCGCATTGTCCGGTGCATCGCATATCCGCTGCTGCCGCACCACCCATCTCCAGGGAGTAACGCCGGCCTGCACCAGGCTGTCGCCGCTTCCGGAAACCGCTTCAATAATGGTTTCTTTTCTTCCGTTTACCGGGTTCAACGTGAACAGAACACCGGAAAAGCGGGCCTGCACCATTTCCTGAATCATAACCGCCATAAGCTGGGATTCTTCATCCGTATGGGTTTTTTCCGAATACGCATGCAGGCGCTCGCCGTTCGCGGAATCCCATACCGCCTCGACCGCCTCAACAATCGAATCACACCCCGTGCGGTCAAGCAGGGTGCTGAAAATACCGGCATGAGAATATGATGGCCCGTCCTCAAGGCTTGATGACGATCGCACGGCATATGGTTTTTGCATATCCAGCACCCGGCACAGCTCCGCCTTCACGTGCTGCATGATGTCGGATCGCCGGCTGTGCGAAACAAATACGTCCCAGGGAAGCACCCAGGTAGCGGGCACCCTGCACCTGTTGCTGAGCAGAAAAAGAAGGTTGCGGGCCTTGCCCCCGATATGCGCAGAATCCCCGCACTGATTGAGTTTTTTAAGAATGCCCGTCTTCATAAACAGTTGACCGGTCAAAAATTTTTATTACATATTAAAAATTTATCATAAAATATATTGAAATTACTAATAATTATTACTATGTTTTTATACATATATCTTGTTCACAATGGTTACGACAGAAGGGCGTATTATTTCATAATAATCACCGCTGTCAACAGGGCAGGGCACTTTTCTGTTTTCTGCAGCCATCTGTTTTTTGTCACTTCGACCGAAGGGAGAAATATCTTCAGGGGCGTGGGATTTCTCAGTCGCTGTGCTCCTTCGAAATGACAGAATGGCCGTAGTAACGTGAAAAATGCTCTAATGATTCTAAATCAGCTGCCTTGCGTTTTGAATACCTGCTGCTCGTCGCAGCCGCGATTGACTGATTGCTGATCGCAGCGTGCACTGTGCTGCCTATGGAAACGATACCGATTGCAGTTGTGTTCGCGCTTGCCGCCTACCTGTACGGTTCGGTTCCCTATGCGTACATTGCTGCCCGGCTTCTCAGAGGCACGCACCTTGACCATGAAGGCACCGGCAATATCGGGGTGACGAATGCTTTCAAGGCCGGCGGCTATGCGGTCGGCACGATTGCAGTAGCCGGCGAGATATCCAAAGGGCTTGTCCCGGTCGGCATGGCACAGTTGTTTTTCGACGGCAGCCGTTACAGTGCGCTTCTGTTCCTGGTATGCTCGCTCACGGGTACAAGCTTTTCAATTTTTTTAAAGGGCCGGGGAGGCAAGGGCGCCACGCTTACCGGCTGGGGCCTTTTTCTCCTTTCACCCTATGCCTGTCTCATGCTCATATCGCTGTATGTCGTCGCGGTTAAAGCTGCCGGCAGATACCCCGTCGCTAAAGCGGTGCTTCTGCCGCTTATACCGGGCGTGCTGTATCTGGTGGAGCGCGATCTTGTTTTTGCTTTTTTCGGTTTTTTGATAAGCGTCGTATTTGTCGCAAACCGTATAAACAGGAAGGATGACTTCCGATATTACGGTGTGTATTACAAAAATAATACCGATGAAGCCGCACGCAGCTGTTCAGCGTCATGCGGGGAGGATGAAAAATCATGCACACAATGAGCATTTCACAAAAAATTTCAATTACCGTAACCGGAATCGGTGTTTTGTGCCTGATAATTGTTGTCGGCTTTTCATACAACCTGCAGAAAAGTGTTCTCAATGAGCGTAAAAACACGAACAAGCATGTGGTGGAAACAGCCTGGTCGATACTCGACCATTACGGAACGCTCGAGCAGCAGGGTGTACTCGGTCGTGATGAAGCCATGAACCGTGCGATTGAAGAAATAAAAAGCCTTCGCTATAAAAACGATGACTACTTCTGGATCAACGACATGCAGCCCCGCATGATAATGCACCCGTTCAAGCCCCAGCTTGACGGAAAGGAGATCGGTGAGGTGAAGGATCCGGAGGGCACCTATCTGTTCCGCGAAATGGTGGCTGTGTGCTCCTCCGAGGGACAGGGCTATGTCGAGTACATGTGGCCGAAACCGGGCAAAGACCGGCCGGAACAGAAAATATCATTTGTCAAGCTCTATAAACCCTGGGGATGGATTGTGGGCTCGGGCATGTATCTTGACGATATCCACGCTGAGCTCAGCGCCGTGCGCAACACATCGATAGGCATACTTGTCGTTCTTGCTGCAGGCCTTATCGTGCTGTTTTTGTGGATAACCCGTTCCATTTCCGGACCGGTGCGCAGCACGTCGGCGGGACTGCTCGAAATCGGCACCCAGCTCGAGAATGCCGCCGCTCAGGTTTCCTCATCCAGCCAGATGCTTGCCCAGGCCTCCTCCGAGCAGGCCGCCTCCCTGGAGGAGACATCTTCCAGCCTTATTGAAATGTCTTCAAAAACAAATCTCAATGCCGATAATGCCGTCCAGGCCGACAACCTTATGAATGAGGCCCAGGATGTCATTTCGCGCGCGAATGCCTCCATGTCGAAACTGACCGGATCGATGGATGACATTTCGCGTTCCAGCTCGGAAATATCTAAAATCATCTCTACAATCGACGAGATCGCGTTTCAGACGAACCTCCTGGCCTTGAATGCCGCGGTTGAAGCAGCGCGTGCCGGGGAGGCGGGCAAGGGTTTTGCGGTAGTCGCCGAAGAGGTCCGCAACCTGGCGGGCCGCTCTGCAGAGGCAGCTAAAAACACTGCAGCCCTCATTGAAAGCACGGTGGGCAAAATCACCGAGGGCACAAATATCGTTCAGCACACAAGTGGTGATTTCTCCGCAGTGCTTGAAAAGACAGGGCAGGCTGCGGCTCTTGTTTCGGAAATAGCCGCATCTTCGCAGGAGCAGGCCCGGGGCATTGAGCAGGTCAAAATTGTTGTGAACGACATGGACAAGGTCACCCAGCAGAATGCCGCTAGCGCCGAGCAGTCGTCCTCGGCAGCACAGGAGCTGAACTCGCTTGCAGCTCAGATGCGCCGCTTCATGGACGACCTCTGCAGCCTGGTGGGAGGAAAGGACCGGGGAAGCGCTGCGTCGCCCGCCGTTGTCTCCGGGGGGTCGGCAGGCAGCGGAAGCGATGCAGATTAATTAGCCCTTCTACCCAAAGACTGCTATTTAAAATAACTTTTAAAAGTCCTGCCGCTGCACGGGCCGTGCAGGCGGTGGTAGCGAACGGAACGGAGCCTGTTTCAGCAGGCGCTCCGCGTCCTGCAGCGCAAGCATCTTTTCAAGAGCGGGAAGGCCGGTCGTCAGCGCCGTGCTGCACAGCGACCTGAGCGCCGGCGATTCCAAACAAAGACTCTGCACCGTTTTTTCCGCAGCGTAGTACAGCCGGACAAGAGCCCTGCCGCTGCGCGATTGCAGCAGCAGCCGGTCGCGACAGTCACGGAGCAGGCTCATCGTGCTATCCTGCTGCGGCCCTGAGAGCAGGGAAGTGGCAAGACAGACGGTTTCATTGTCCTGCGGAGCCGGCTGCAGCGTCAGGTTCTGCTCAACCGCGGTGCCCGCGGATACCGTAACAGCGGGTGCCGCCTGCGGCACGTATCCGGCAAGCGCTGCCTGCAGGGTATGAATGCCTGCCGGAACCATCATGAGATAATACCCGTCGGCTGTTACACTGTTTGCGCCGACACTGCTCGTCACAACCGCACCGTCGACCGGCTCTCCGGTTACGGCGTTTGTGACCGATCCGCTGATTATGCCGGTACCGGCCGTAGAGGAGCTGTACAGGCCGCTGGCCGTGCCAGCATACATCGTGCTGAAGGGAATATCCGGCTGCGATTCCGATTCGATAATTCGCAAGCGTTTTTCGGGCGCGCCCCGGCCGGCGGTGCTGTCGACCGCATACAGCACATAATCGGAAAGGCCGAGCTGGGTCCAGTACTCCCCGCCGTCCAGTGAGATATAGACGCCGCTGAGCGGTTCAAGGTCTGCGGTGTAGGCCGGAGTGAGGGAGGCGTACACGATATCGCTGCTCGTGCTGTCCACGGCGACATCGGTCACCGCAAAATAGTACGGAAAGCCCCTGGTTCTGTTTGCCCAGGTTGCACCGCCGTCCGTGCTTTTGTACAGGCCGCTGTAGGTCGAGTCGCTTGCACCGCACCCGGCATAGAGTATATCAGGGTTAGACGGAGAAACGGCGATGGCATTGACGACCACACCGCTCAGGGAAGTTTCCTCCCAGGTGACACCGCCGTCACGGCTCGTGAGGACACCGCCGGGGGCGACCGGAGCATAGTAGTTACCGGTTCCCGCCCAGAGCGCTTCCGCACGCTCAGGATGCACAGCAAGCGCAGCAGCAGGCGTGTCTGTCGTCAAAACGGTTTGAGTGGATGCTGCTGAAAAATCCGCTCCGCTGTCCTGTATTTTAACAATCTCGCCCTGCGTGCCCGAGCCGAACGCCAGGGCTGCAAACAGGGTGTGCGGCTGCCCGGAAGAGAGCGCGATCGAAGAGACACGGAACAGGTCCGCGGAATCCGTGGGCCGGACATAGACCCAGTCGGTGCCGCCGTTTATTGTCTTGCCGATCACATAGTCATGCCCGCTGTAGACGGTCTCCCTGTCCTCCGGGTGAAAGGCGACCGTATATGTCGTATAATCGTCGTTGATATGCTGCCAGGTCCCGTTGTCGCCGCCGAGGTAAATACCTGAAAAGGTGCCGCACAGAACTTCGTAGGGATCGGCATCGGACAGGGCCGTATCGAAGATGGTATTGGCGCGTATGCCGTTATTGACGGTCTGCCATGTCAGCGCCCCGTCTTCGGTCTTGAAAATGCCGTGATTGACGCTGCCGGCATACAGGCACCCGGATTCGAGCGGGTCCGGTTCGAGCACTATCAGCTCTGCGGGGGCCTCGGCAACCACATCCCACGAGCCTGCGCTGTCACTGCTTTTGACAATCCGCAGACCGGCTGTTGCACCCTCGATGCCCGTATCCTCGTAAGCGAACGCATACACGGTACCGGGACCTGCCGGCGGAACCGCCAGCGCCCGCACGGTGAAAAATGATTCCGGAAGGCCTGCCGCCAGCCAGTCCGTCCGGGCGGGTCCGTCGTCCTTTTGAAATATGCCGTAATTGCCGCAGGCATACACCGTTAGCGGACTGCTCGGGCTGATCCGCACCTCATCCAGGTAGCCGAAAGCGTATTCACTGCCGTCCTGAGCGCGATAGGAATTCCACTGACGCCATGTAGTGCCGTTGTTTTTTGTGACATATATAACACCGCTGTCGGCAGCTCCGGCCCAGGGCGCTGACACAGCCCACACCTCTCCCGGTGCATCGGGGTTGGCCCTCAGGTCAAGCACACTGTACTGCGCCCTGCGTTTGACGGGCCGCCAGGTGGTGCCGCCGTCCTGTGTTTTATAGACCGCGCCGTACGTGCTCGCGCCGCCCGTACCGCTGAGGCCCGCATAGGCGGTCTGTCCGGAAGGATCGTGCGGCGAAACAGCTGTCGTGTAGCATGTCCGGTACCCCTCGTAATAGGGGAAGTAGTTTTTTTTCCACGTTTTCCCGCCGTCGGAACTCACCGCCACATACTCTCGTGAGGCAACCCAGATCCGGCTTGAAGCCTGGGGATCGACAGCGATATCGAATACGCTGTTGTTGCGGAATCCAGCAACCGTCGACCAGGTTGTACCGCCGTCCGTTGAAGCAAACAGGCCGTCTCCGGCATAGCTGCCCGCATACAATACCGAGCTGTCTGCCGGATCGACGGCTATCGAAAAGATCTGGCCGCCGTACAGTCCCAGGTCATTCCAGTTCGAGCTTTCGGCGATCGCTGTGCCCGTAACCAAAACCGGCAGTGCGGCAAGCAGAACGATACAGCGCGCAGCGACAGCAGCGTGTTTTCTGATTGCAGTGTTCATGGCAGCTTCTCTCTGTTTACAGTATTATTTAAAAAAGGTATAATCATTTCCGTTAATTATATCTCAGATACACCGTAAAGCAACCCTTTGCCGTGCCATGCTGAACCGACGCTCCTTTCTCGCATCACTGCTTGCCGGCCTGGGCACCACAGCTGCTCCGGCTCTGGCTTCACCTCCCGGTACAGTCGACCTGCTGCTGCAGCTCTATGACCGCATTCCCGGAGACTACCTGCAGACCCTCAGCGCCCAGGATCATGCCCGCATTATCGGGCAGGTGACATATGGGGTAAAACGTTCACGTTTTCTTCGAAAACATATCGTGAACCCCCGCAAAGAACCGCTGTATCAGCAGGAGCCGGCGGAGCGCCTGCGCGGCCGCCGGCTGATCGAAAGCCCCTATGCTATATATTACGGCGACCCCCACGGCCACAGCGCCCACAGCGACGGCATGCGCTCCGCCAAGGCATACTACACCTATGCAGAAAACATCGGCCTTGACTTTGCCGTGCTGACCGATCATGCCGAAATCCTCTCTCCCGCGGAGTGGCGGCTGAACTGCCAAGCCACCGAGGAGCGCTATATCCCCGGGCAGTTCGTAACCCTGCAGGCATACGAGCACACCAACTGTGTCGACGGCAACTACGATATCTACATGCTGACAGATCACGGAGAGGAGCCGCCCTACGGGCTGCTGTACGCCTGGTTCAATTTTTTCGTATGGCGACCCAACGAATACACCAATGAAAATTTTGTCGAGCGCCCGGACATGCTGTTCGACAGGCTCAAGCTTCTCAAGCACGACGGGGTCCTGCAGGATGTCATGGCCGTTCCGCATCACTGCTCCTGGTCTCTAGCGCCAACCAACTGGAAATACTTCGATCCGGAGTTGATCTATTTTGCCGAGGGCTACTCAAAGCATGGAAACTCACTCCTGCCTGTCTGGTTCGAGGACTGCTTCGATATCATTCCGCAGTACCTTGACGGCTGCAGCGTGCTTGATGCGCTTACGGCGGGCAAGCGCCTGGGCATTACCGCGGCCACCGACACCCACGGCGGCAGGCCCGGCTCCATTCACACGGCCATGCACCGGCTTCCGATGTTCTGCTACACGGGGGGCCTTACCGGCGTGCTTGTCGACCGGGACCGGCTGTTCGACCGCGCCGCGCTGTGGGATGCCATGAAAAAGCGCCGTATTTTCGGCACGCGGGTATACGGGCTGCAGATGAGCTTTCGTGTCGGGGAAAACGAGATGGGTTCCGTCATTCAGGCTGACGGTCCGCCGCAGTTCACCGTAGAGGTACATTCGCCCGACATCGGCGATGTGCCCGATATGAGCTCCATGATCAGCTATGTCGAAATAATAAAAAACGGTTCGATCGTCTTCAAGGACTGGAACCTCGGCGACCGCTTTCGCGCTGCCTGCACCTGGTCCGACCCCTTCTTCAACGACTCGATCGACAACACCTATTTCCTGCGGGTCGTGGGCTACATGGGAGACCTTGCCTGGTCAAGCCCGATATTCATTGAAAAAACATCCCTTTGAAGGCCATTGCTCCTGCCGGAAAAAACCTGCAGACCGGAGCGATTGTATTCAAACAAAAACGTCACAGAAAGAATCGGAGTGCAAGCAATATAAACAATGCACTATTCGGTGGAAAGATTTATTTATGTAATATTTTTCCTTTGATTTTCTTTACAATGTATCTTTTTAATACAAGAGATTATCAAAACGCGGAAATCCACGCTTGCGATTTAAACAGACGTGGCGTATAAAATATTCTGAAACAGACTCCATCCCTGCGACATTCAACAACCAGAAAAAACACAACTGTTATGCCACCGGAGAACAAAGCCTTAGAAGAGCTTAAAGCATTTCTGAACAAACTGTTTCAGTTTGAAAGCCAGGAGCTTGATTTCGGCATTTACCGAATACTGCATTACAAGAAGGCTGAGATAAAGCGTTTTATTGACGAGCTGCTTGTAGACCGTGTGAAGGAGCAGCTGCAGACTCTGAGCACGAATGAAGCGCTGGAGGCGGAAAAGGAACTATCCGAACTGGCTGCCGGCAATGTGATTAAAAACTGGCTTGACGCCAAGGCCAAAAATGACGATGCCCGGCTTGAAATTTATGAAAGTGATTTCAAGAAAGATATCGGCCGCTATAAAGTCGTTGAGCGCATTGTGCAGGAAGCCCGCGCGCAAAGCAATGCCGAAAACATTATTTACAACCACCTGGCCCTTTTCTTCTCACGCTACTATGACAAAGGCGATTTTGTCAGCAAGCGCCGGTTCGGAAAAAATGAAAAATACATGGTGCCGTACAATGGCGAGGAAACCCATTTTTACTGGGCCAACCATGACCAGTACTACATAAAATCAGCTGAGCATTTTCAGAAATATTCGTTTAAGGTGCCGCATCTGCAGGGCACACTGTTGGTCAATTTCAAGCTGACCGAGGCCCAAACCGGGCAGGGCAACGTCAAGGCGGATGAAAACAGATATTTTGTGCTGTCCGAACAGGCCCCGGACCTGATCGGTGATGAGCTGAACATCTACTTTGAGTTTCGTGCTCTGACCGAGCAGGAAAAGAAAGACCTTGGCGCGCAGAACAAGCAGGATAAGCTGGATGAGCAAGCGGCACAGGAAATAGAAAATACATTTATCGCCGATTATAAAACTGCCGGGCTCTGGCAGCGCAATGAAAATGATCAAAGCCTGCTGCTGCAGCACCTGCACCGGTATGCCCGCAAGAACAACTACGATTTTTTTATCCACAAAAACCTGAAAGCTTTTCTGCAGCGCGAGCTTGATTATTACATCAAGAGCGAGCTTGTGCAGGTGGATGACCTGTATGTGCTTGAAACCGACGTTCATTTCGACCGTATCCGCTTCAACTTCCGCACCATCAAGGTGTTCAAGGCCATAGCCGACACGATTATCGAATTTCTCGCCCAGATTGAAGAGTTTCAAAAGAAACTGTGGGAAAAGAAGAAATTTGTGCTCAGCACACAGTGGGTCGTTACTATTGACAGGCTTGTCGAATGGCTGGGCGAAGAAGCCTCCAGACCGTTCATAATCGAAGCTCTGAAAAATGAAAAGCAGAATGCGGAATGGAAAGACCTTTTCGGGGATAAACACGCCCCGTCATTCAAGCCTGCCAAGCCAGACGTTCAAAAACTGAAGCACGATCTTCACACCTGGAAGAAGCTCCCGATTGACACCGTTCATTTCAGCCCCGAATTTAAGCTGCAACTGCTCAATGCCCTTTCAGAAAAGATCAATCTTGAGGAAAAAGCCGATGGGCTGGTTATACATTCTGACAATTTTCATGGGCTGATGCTCTTAGACGAAAAATTCAATGAAAAAGTTAAATCGATATATATAGATCCTCCCTACAACACAAATGCGAGCCAGATTATATATAAAAATGGATTCAGGAATTCATCATGGTTATCGTTGATAGTTGACAGACTATCACTGAGCAAAACATACATATCGACTGATGGCATTGTGTGCGTAACGATTGATGATGTTGAATTTAAAGAGTTGTCGTTTGTTATGGATGCTGAATTTGGTGAATCTAACATAGCCGGTGATGTGCTCAACAAAAAACGGACGATTCCTGTGTGGAATCAGGCAGCCTGTTT
>CAZFIB010000065.1:0-23597 GCA_964518865.1 uncultured Thermodesulfobacteriota bacterium | reverse complement strand
CGAAAGGATACACCGCTTTTTCTCTCAAACACAACTTTCAGTTATAACTCTTCATTATCATATGTTTCGTAACCTGAAATATTTACTATATATCGTCACTCTGAAAAAGAAGCATTATATTAATTTTTTATTTTATATATAAATATTAGATTATAATAAGAATATAATATAAACGAGTTAAATAAAATATCCATGTTTCAAAAAATATCTATTTTGAGAAGTTCCATCAACGTTTTTTTACTACTGGCAGTATTTTGTAACGGAGTCACCCATGCGCAAGTTCAGAGTCGCGTTACACCTGTTGTACGCGCTGTTCAGGTGACGAAGAATTCCGTCGTTAATATCAGCACCAATGAAGTACGTAAGCGTATCAATCCATTCAGCCGTTTCGGTAATGACCCGTTTTTCGACAGGTTTTTCAATGATTACTTTTCCGGCGACTACGGTAATAAATCCATTCGCTCGACACTCGGATCGGGTGTAATCATCGATCCTTCCGGTTACGTTGTCACCAACTGGCACGTTGTCGAGCGCTCCACTTCAATCACGGTTATAACATCGGATGAGCATGAGTATTCGGCGACACTCGTCGGAGCTGACCCCAGGTCCGATCTCGCTGTTCTTAAAATTGAATCGGATACCGTATTCGACTCGGTGAAAACCGGAAACTCTGATGATCTTCTAATCGGCGAAAGCGTAATCGCCATCGGCAATCCCTTCGGACTCACCCATACGGTTACGACCGGGGTTGTCAGCGCCGTCAACAGATCTGTCAAAGCCGATGAGCAGGTGTATGAAAATTTCATTCAAACCGATGCATCCATCAATCCGGGAAACAGCGGCGGTCCGCTTCTCAATATAAACGGAGAGCTGATCGGTATCAACACCGCCATCTACGGTCAGGCCGAAGGCATCGGATTTGCAATTCCCGTGAATCGCGTTCTCAGCATTGTACGTGATCTTGTCGCCTATGGGGAGGTCCGCCCTCCCTGGATCGGAACAAGCGTTGATGAAGTGCCCCGGAATGTCGCTGATTATCTCGGCTACACTGAAAATTACGGCGTAATCGTTTCCGATGTAACAGCAAACGGTCCGGCTGATAAAGCCGGACTGAAAACATCGGATATAATTATGTCCGTGAACGGTAAAAAAATCAAATCAAAAGCATCGTTCAAAAGAATGCTCGGCCTGTTTACCGCGGATGATTCTGTTGAAATTCTCTATTACAGAAACGGTTCGCAACGGAAAACAACGGTTGTGCTCACTGAATTCCCGGCACACTATGTCGAGTCTCTCTGCTGGGATTCCTTCGGATTCCGGTATATCGCAAACAGTTCCGGCCTTGCAAAGAAATACGGCCTGTACAGTACGGACGGCATCGTTATTTCGGAAACCAGGAGAAACGGACAGGCACAACAGATAGGTCTTCAGCCGGGTGATATTATAGTACAGGTCCAGTCGGGGACAACAGACAGCCTCGATGATTTCAAGAAACAGATCGTAAGCAATATCCACCGTGAAACGATCGTCATGCTGGTGCAGCGCGGCCCCTATGGATATTATGTTACGTTTTATCTGTAAAACAGTACAGACATCAATAACTTTTCATGGAGCACGTGTCATATTGTTTTTATACTTCGTACGAAAGGGCCTGCAGAAACATGTCACGGTTTTTCAGTCGTTGACATAATGCAATCAAAAAGCCTTTTTCAAGCAGCGGCACATAATCTGTAATTCTGGATAATGTTTCCAGACCACGACATCCTGTGCCTCTTCGCTGTTTTGTCTGTCCAGCAATGAACGGCGTTCCGAACGGTCAATAGTTACTTCGGAGATGTCTCCTTTCTGCGGTTGATGCCGAAAAGAATTTCATGCACCATTGAGGATATAACATCAACGTCATCATCAATCTGGTCGGTAAGCAGGCGATACCAGGAAAAACCAAACAGCATATCGACAACGATCTCAAGTGATACGTCCGGACGCAATTCGCCGCGTTCTGCTGCCCGCTGGAGGATAATGAGAAGTTTGTTGCGCCGTTCAAAAAGGAATTTCGATCGCCAGTGCCCGGCTGCTGATGGTGCTGCCTGGGCTTCGGCTATCATTGATTTGTACGCCTGACCGCTTGGTGTTTCACGCCATAATCTCCATATAGCTCGAATAATCGAAATGATTTCTTCCTCTGCATTCCCAAAATCAGGAATCACTATCATCTTTTCGACATTGTTTCCGTATATGTCAAGCAGCAGGTGCATCCTGCTTGACCACCACCTGTAAATTGTACTTTTGGATGCGCCGGCACGGCGGGCAACTTCCTCGATGCTGAAACTTTTGTAACCTTTTTCCTGCAACAGTGCGGCCGCTGCATCAAGGATTGCCTTACTGGTTGTGAGGTTTCGCTTGCAGCCGGTTGACTTGTTCGCAGAATGTTTTTTGATTGCGTATCCATTACTTCTACTCTGCACGTTATCCCCTTTCAGCCTGCACTATACTGACAATTACTCATTACTGTATTACTCGGAAAGGCATATGCACAATCATTGAAGTTTATCGACTATGTAAGACCACGTGATAATTTCAGTGCCGTTATGTTTTTCTTAAGCCGACGTGCAGTCGGGGATAATTTTCCCGACGTGTCGGGGTAACAGTTCAATTTCGAATCTTCTGAAAACCAGTGTCTTCATGCCAACCTCCACCAAGGGTTCTGCAGAGTACGATGACCGAGTCAAGCTGGCTATGGCGCGCAGCAGAGAGATCGAGCTCGGCCTGAAGCAACTGCCGCTGTATGTCAAGCACATCGATAATACTGATGTATCCATGAGCATGCTGCATCTGGGAAAGCTCGAAGCTTCGGCGCATTGCCAGAGCCCGCTGCAGTGATGCCTCGAGCGCCTGCATGGATTTTGCACAGCTTACAAGTGCATTGCGGGCTTCTCTGAACGCATTTTGAACCGTCTGCTCATATTGAGCAAGCATCTGCGCATGGCGGGCCTTTGCTGCTTTCTCTCCGGCTACAAGCCTGCCGCCATCAAAAACAGGCTGGGTCAGTGCAGCTGCCATATTCCAGAACCGTGCTCCGCCGGTAAAAAGTTTCTGAAGGTCTGAACTGACAAAACCGGACTGCCCGGTAAGATGTATAGACGGGAAAAGTGCTGCGCGGGCAGCACCGATGCGGGCGTTAGCCGCTATGAGCATACCTTCTTCACGGCGTATGTCGGGTCGACGGGCAAGCAGATCCGAAGGGATGTTTTCTGGTATGCGCGGAAACATGGTAAGGTCTTCAAGATTTTTTCCCTGTTCGGAGAATCCCTGTACAATATCACCGGGGCTGCGTCCCAAAAGCATTGCAAGCGCTGTGCCTGCCGCAGAAAGCTCGTTTTCTCGGCGGTGCACAAGCGCCGCTGTTGCAAGCCTGTCGGCCTCAATTCTCCGCAGGTCAAGCTCCTGAGTATAGCCTGCATGGTAGCGTTTTCGGTAAACATCGCAGGTTTCATCATATGTTACAAGCTGGTTGCGGGCGATGCGTGTCTGTGCTTCCAATGTTCGCAAATGAAAATAGAGCGCCGCCACATCCGCTGTAAGCGACAACTGTACTGCATCACGGCCGGACTGTGTTGCAACAAGCTCTGCCCTGGCAGCCTCATCCAGACGACGGTATTTACCCCAAAGGTCAAGTTCAAATGAAGCCAGCCCGAAGGCATCTAATAAATCAAGGGTGCGGCTCTTGTCGGGTTCTGCATCCCGGGCCGCAGATCGGCCCCGCGCTGCACCGCCGCCGATACCGAGAGCGGGTATCCGGTCGGCGAAGGCAATTCGTGCCAGTGCCCTCGACTCATCAACCCGTGCCATGGCGATTTGCAGGTTGCGATTATAGGCAAGCGCTTCAATCTCTATCCGATTAAGCGTCGGGTCATCAAAAAGCTTCCACCAGTCAGATGCTGTAAAAGGAGAAATGCAGTCTGAAGCATTATCCGAGGCAGCGGGAAGCATGCTGTGCGGTCGAATATAATCAGGACCGACAACGCATCCGGAAAGCACCCATAAAAGCAGTATGTAAGTAATTCGGTATGTAGGCATATCAGTAATTTTCATTCTGTTTGCGTGATAACAGTGACGCCACGCGCAGAAAAGCGGCATTTTTCATTTTTGCGAGCTTTTCGCTGAATTTCATAATTCCCACAAAAAACAGAGGAACGAAAAAGGTTGCAATAAAAGTCGATGCGAGCATACCGCCGACAACACCCGTGCCGATGGAGTGGCGGCTGGCAGACCCCGCTCCTGAGCTCAGAGCGAGAGGCATGCATCCGAGCACAAAGGCCATGGATGTCATGACGATCGGCCTGAAACGCAGGCGGGCTGATTCTATGGCAGCCTCGGCAAGGGGTATACCGCTCTCCAGCTTATGAAGGGCAAATTCCACAATAAGTATGGCGTTTTTAGCGGAAAGCCCGATGAGGGTGACAAGTGCTATCTGAAAAAAAACATCGTTTGGCAGGCCCCGCATCCAGATAAAGGAAACAGCACCGAACATGGCAAAAGGAACGCTTATGAGTACAACAAACGGCAGGCTCCAGCGTTCATACTGCGCGGCAAGAACGAGAAATACCACGAAAATACCAAGAACGAAAATGAGCAGCGATTTGCTGCCGGCAAGCTTTTCCTGATAGGAGGTTCCGATCCACCTCAGCGTATAGTCGTCAGGCAGTATTTTTAGACTGAGTTCTTCAAGCGCTTGCAGAGCCTGCCCCGAACTGAAGCCGGGAGCGGGAGCACCGACAATTTTACCGGCGGGAAACACGTTAAAGCGCTCAACCAGATCGGTACCGACGATAGGAACAAGCCGCACCAGCGACGACAGCGGAATCATCTGCTCCGAAGACGATCGCACGAAAACCTCGCGCAGGTTGTCCGGCATGCCTCGGAATGCTGCTTCCGACTGCATCATGACCTTGAACGTGCGGCCTGATTTGTTGAAGTCATTGATATAATAGGCACCGAAGGTCGACTGCATGGTAGTGAAAAGCATATCTTTTGAAACACCAAGGGCATAGGCTTTATCAAGATCGGGTTCCACTCTGTACTGCGGAGTTTCTACCCGAAAGGTAGTGTCAATACGATCGATCTCCGGACGCTCGATGGCAGCCTTCATGAAACGGGATATCACCGCCGCCAGTTCACTGCTGTCACCCTCGCCGCGATTCTGGATAAAACCTTCAAACCCGCCTATCAAACTCATGCCCTCGATCGGTGGTGGGCTGAAAAGAATAAAACGTGCATCAGCTATTGTCTGCTCGCTTTGATTCATAAGCTCAACGGCAACTGCCTGCGGTGACTGATCGCTTCCGGAGCGCTTGTCCCAGTGCAGCAGGTTCAAAAAAATTGAGGCTGAATTGTTTTTCAGGGCGCCGGAGATCAGATCAATTCCTGCATATGTCTCAGCGCTTTCTATCAGTGGATGTGCAAGAGCTATTTTCTCGAATGCATCTACTGCACGCTCTGCCCGCTTGAGCGAAGCTCCTTCATCAAGAGTCGCAAAACCGAAAAGATGGCACTGGTCTTCATCGGGAACGAGGCTGCCCGGCACACGTAAAAACAGATACAGGGTCAAGCCGGCCATCAGAAAAAAGACAACGAGTGCCGCCGGGGCGTGGCGAATGACACGGGTGACACCGCGTACATAGCGGTTGGTGTTGCGGGCAAACCAGGCATCAAAGCGTTCGAACAGGTTCCGGTCGCTTCCATGACCTGGCTTCAAAAACAGTGCGGTCAGCGCAGGGGTGAGTGTAAGTGCTACAATACCTGAAATGACAACCGATACGCTGATAGTAATGGCGAACTGCCTGTACATGGTGCCGGCCAGACCCTGGACGAACGCTACCGGCACGAAGACGGCGCACAGTACCAGCACGATAGCGATGATCGGGCCGGTCACCTGCTCCATGGCCCTGATCGTTGCCTCACGCGGTGCAAGCCCTTCAGAGCGCATAATGCGGTCCACGTTTTCGATAACTACGATTGCGTCATCGACCACAATGCCTATCGCAAGAACCAGACCGAACAGGGTAAGTGTATTGATCGAAAATCCGAAGACATACATGCCGGCAAACGTACCGATTATCGACACCGGAACTGCCAGGCACGGGATGATGGTCGCGCGCAGGCTTTTCAGAAAAAGAAACACAATCAAAAAGACCAGCGCTACCGCTTCCAGAAGGGTTTTGACGACCTCCTTGATTGATATGCGAACGAAGGTAGTGGTTTCATACGGAACGGAATAGGCAACGCCCGGTGGAAATCGCTTTTTCAGCTCTTCCATGCGCGCCAGGACTGCATCGGCGGTTGCAATGGCGTTTGCGCCAGCAGAAAGATTTATAATGATCGGAACGGACAGGTCGCCGTTGAGCTTTCCCGTAAATTCATAGACCAGCGCTCCCAGCTCGACTCGTGCAACATCCTTCAGGCGCAGGCTGCTGCCGTCGGGGTTTGCACGAAGAATAATATCGCCGAACTGCTCAGGGCTGTCGAGACGGCCTTGCACAATGAGAGAATACGCCTGGCCGGTATCCACCCGGACAGGGGGTTGTCCGAGTTTACCTGCCGCATACTGCATGTTCTGGCTGCGGACGGCCTCGGCAACATCCGAGGCCGTGAGACCGAGCTGCGCCATCCTGTCCGGCTTAAGCCATATGCGAATGGAATAGTCGCGTGCGCCCCACAGCCATGCATCGCCTACACCCGGAATCAGCTTCAGATCATCGAGTATGTGGATGAGCGCGTAATTGCTCAAATAGGTTGTATCGTACACACCGCCCGGCGATACCAGCGAAATTACCTGAAGAATGGTCAACGATTGTTCCGTAACCGTTACGCCGAAGCGCCGCACGTCTTCGGGCAGCGTCGGCAGTACGGTTTGAACCCGGTTGTTGACATCGATCGTTGCCTGGTCGGGATCCGTTCCACCCGCAAACGTTACGATGATCTGGAGGGTTCCGTCACTTGATGCAAGTGAGTTCATGTAGATCATGTCGTCGACGCCGTTGATAGCCTGTTCAAGTGGGGCGGCGACGGTTTGTGCTATTACTTCGGCGCTGGCCCCGGTATATGTTGCCTTGACCGAAACCGTGGGCGGAACAAGATCCGGGAACTGAGCTATCGGAAGCTTGGTAAGTGCAATACAACCTGCTAGAACAAAGAGCATCGAAATAACGGTTGCAAAAACAGGCCTTCCGATAAAGAAACGAGAAATCACCTGACTCTCCTTATCGCGCTGCGGCGGGGGTCGCCTGCATTGCTTCGCGTGGTGCCCGGCGCACCGTGGTGCCGGGCTGTACTTTCATCATGCCGGCCGTGATAATGCGTTCGCCTGAGTTCAGACCCGAAGAAATAACGCTTTGCCTGCCGATGGCGAACCGCTCGTTGACGCTCCGCATCATGGCTTTCATGTTTCTATCAACGACATAGACCGAAAAACCCTGCTGGGTATTAATGATCGCCTGTCGTGGAATACATATGACGTTTAAGAGCTTCAAACCCGAGTACCGGACCCGGACGAACTGACCGGGCATGAGCGTTCGATCCGGATTTGGAATCTCGACTTTGGATCGCACCGTTGCGGTCCGAGGGTCTTCCATGCTGTCGGTAAAAACGATAACTCCCGGCTGTGAATGAATGCGTCCGTCCGGGCAGACAACCGCTACCTGCTGCTCATTTTTCGACCGGGTCAGTATACCGTCAAGCTGCAGCTGTCGCATGAGAGTAAAATCGGCGCCGGGAACGGAAAAATTTACATACATGGGATGTACCTGCACCATGCGGGTCAGCAGGCTTGCATCTGCTGTGGTGTCTACCAGTGTCCCGACAGAACAGGACTCTTTTCGCACAATGCCAGATATAGGCGCATCGACCCTGGTATATTCAAGCTTTACCTGAGCATCTTGTAAATTTGCCCGGGCAACCTGCAGATCGGCTTTTGCTGCTCTAAAGGCCATTTCCGCCTCATCGTGCTCTTTTTCGCTGATAGCATTTTCTTTGAAGAGCGCAGCAGTACGCACATGTTCGCGCCGGGTTCGCTCAAGCTGGGCTTCGGCCTGTGCCACGACGCCCCGTGCACGCTCAAGTGCGATGCGATAGGGCACGGGATCTATCTGGAAGAGCTGGGTTCCTTCTTTGACGAACTGACCTTCCCTGAAAAGACGTTTCTCAAGAATGCCTCCCACGCGAGCCCGTATTTCAACTTCAAGAAAGCCGGCTGTTTGTCCTATGAACTCAGGCTCCCAGCTTATATCCTTTGCTGTAACATCCATAATTTCAACCAGGGGCGGAGTTGGCGTCTTAGCGTTTTTCGCATTATCAGAGCATCCTGCTGTGATAAGCACAATGATACCAAGCAAAAACACTAATGCATTTCCGTAGCACCAGCCTGTATTTATCTTCATAAACGCATCACCTTTATTGGTTTTCAGCAGTTAAAAAAAGTTGTGAATTTTTAATATATGAAACGATACGTATCGTTTCTATAATACGGTGCGATGAGCGCCATGTCAATTTCATTGTATTTTGTTACAAAAGTCAGGACGTTTTTTTACAGGAACATATGTTATTCTGGGTATGATGGAGAAAATGTAAACCATACTTGATCCGGTGACACCGGACTAGTTTTATTGCCCGCAAGCAGTGTCACCCGGATCATCCCTGCAGCACGGGCTGCTTGATGCTTTTCAGACGTGCCGTATTCCAGTAGTCACAGGCCGTCATGTTGTTCTCGGCATCCGTCACCGTATGAATGGTGCTCAAAGTTTCATAGATGTATGTTGTCTCAATCTCAGCAACAAACAAATAACTACCAACCACTCTGCAGCCGGGCCGTGTTCATATAAACTACCTTTCGAATTGTACGGGTGTAGTTTTTCGTACTGGTGGTGATTCGGGTACTCCGATATGATGCAACCCGCCCTATCGCCGGCCGCCGGTAATACTGTCGATTTCATTTTTTTTCAGATATCTGAATTCACCCTGTTTGATCCTGCCGAGCTTCAGCGGCCCGTACTCGGTACGCTTTATCCGCATAACACGATGCCCGGTGCGTTCAAACATAATCTTCAGCTGATGGTAGCGGCCTTCCTGCAGGGTAACCGTCCACCAGGAATTCCTGTCTGTTTTTTTGAGCAGCCTTATTTTGCACGGACCGGTTTTCCTGCCGTCGATAGAGATACCTTTTTCAAGTTTTCGAATATCGTCTGCAGACGGAATACCGTGTACTTTTACCTGGTAGATGCGTTGTATGCCGAAGCGCGGGTGCTGCAGTATCTGTGAGAAGTGACCGTCATTCGTGAAAACCAGCAGACCCTCGGTGTCGTAATCGAGACGCCCGACAGGAAAAATACGCTCAACGATGCTGCCTACAAAGGTTGCGACCGTTTCTCGCCCCTGGGGATCATGCATGGTGGAAACGCAATTGCGTGGTTTGTGGAGCAAAATGTATATCTTGTTTTCAGGATGCTCGAGTTCGATGCCGTCTACGGCTATTCTGTCCCGTCTGCAGTCTGCCTGTGATCCAAGAGAGGTAATTTTCTCACCGTTTACCGTTACCCTGCCCTTCTCGATGAGAGCTTCGGCTTTCCGGCGTGATGCTATGCCGTGGCGTGCGATAATTTTTTGCAGTCGCTCTTTCATACATGGTCAGGTACTTCTATGACTCCTCCTGATCTTTATTATGAGTCTTTTCGGGCTGAACGTCTGATTCGCTCACGTCAGTATTTTCAGATTTAATTTCAGCCGTCTCTTCATCATCATCGATGACCGGAGCCTCACTCAGGTCCTCAGAGACGTCATCAGGAATACCGGCACCACGCTGTTCGGCCTGCTGCAGGTCGTCATCGGTAACCACCTGCTGATCCTGGCGGTCCTCCTCCTGTATTTCAATAACAGAGTCTGCAACCGTATCCTGCAGGATGGTTGGAAGTTTTGAATCGTCGAGTTGTGAGATGTCTTTGAGTGATGGAAGATCCGATAAGCGTTCCAGTCCGAACATTTCAAGAAAACGTTTTGTCGTACTGAAAAGAAACGGTCTGCCCGGAATGTTTTTTCTGCCCACTATCTTTATGAGGTTTCGTTCGAGCAGATTTTTTATAACCCCTCCGCTGTCGACCCCTCTGATCTTCTCAATTTCCGCCCTGATAAGAGGCTGCTTGTATGAAATAATTGCCAGAACTTCCAGCGTCGACTGCGTAAGCCTGAACGGTTTTATTTTTTTAAGTTTTTTTACCCAGCCGGCATAGTTCGGACGCGTTCTGTACTGGTAGCCTCCTGCAACTTCCTGCAGAAAAAAACCGCGCTGACTGTCACGGTTGTCGCTGTTTATTGCATCGATCGCAGCCTTGATGTCGCGAGCGGGAACGCCCTCTTCGCGACCGTCATCCAAAATCTGTTTTATCTTCTGAACGCTCAGCGGTGTGTCGGAGGCAAAAATAAGCGCATCGACAACCGGCTTTAATTCCTCAATCGTCATTGTTTTCTGTCCTGTCTACTGAAGTTGTGCCAGTGCCGGCGCTCTCCTCATGAGTATCATCATCGCGTATCGGGTATATATAAATACTGCTGAAATTCTCGTTCTGATAAATTTTTATAGCCTGCATTTTCAGCAGTTCCAGCAGGGCCAGAAATGTCGTAATAAGAAGCAGCTTGTCTAATTGATCATCGAACAGATCTTCAAACAATACTGCATCAGCACATTCGGCCAGTTTTTGCATCACATCATTGATCCTGTCCTTAACCGATATATGCTCGATATCCACTTCCATCAGCGCCTGTTTTTCATCGATACGTTCGATCAAATTCTTGAATGCGCTGATCAGGTCGAAAATACTCGCTTCCTGCAGTGTTTCTCCTTCGGCCGGTACCGGATCGTCGAAAAGGGAACGTACAAACACATTTCGCTCGAGAATATTCTGCTCTTTGAGTCGCTGCGCCGCCTCCTTGTACTGCTCATATTCAAGCAGCTGACGTTTCAGATCATCAAGCGTCTGCAGTTCTTCCTCCGTTTCATCATCGCATTCATTTTTCGGCAGCAGCGCTCTTGATTTGAGATACATAAGGGTTGCCGCCATCACGAGAAACTCACCGGCAACATCAAGGTTCATTGCTTTCATCATGTCGATATAATCGATATACTGCTCGGTTATTGTAATAATCGGAATTTCCTGTATGTCGATCTCGTTTTTTCTTACAAGATACAGAAGCAGGTCCAGTGGTCCTTCAAAGTTTTCAAGTGTTACCGTATAGCTCATGCTGTTGCTCAATAAAAAAGCGTATTATATCGCTATTGCTTGTAAAAGTGACATTAGTATTTTCATGATCATAGAATAAGCGGGAATGATAGCAGCCTGCAGGGTATTTGTCATCAATAAAAGAATCAGTATGAAAAATCCGTAGGGGAACAGTTTTTTGTATGTTTCGGCGGCCCCTTCCGGCAGCAGATGATACAGCACCCATGAACCGTCAAGCGGCGGTATCGGCAGCAGATTGAATACCGCCAGTATAACATTGAACTGCATACCGTATAAAAACATCATTGAAAGTGCATCCCGCGAACCGGCGCTGAACAGCTGAAAATAGAATCCACAGAGAATCGTGCAGATAACAGCCAGAGCAAGATTTGCGGAAATACCTGCCAGCGATACATACAGGTGATGTCGGTCGGGATTCCGCATTCTGTATGGATTCACCGGAACCGGCTTGGCCCACCCGAACAGCACCGGTGCCTTGGTGATAATCAGAATAAGCGGAAACAGTACCGAGCCTATGATATCGATATGCGGCAGCGGATTCAGCGTAAGCCTGCCGCTCGCCTGTGCGGTGTCGTCACCGCACAGCAAGGCCGCATAGCCATGGGCGACTTCATGCACAATAATCGAAAAAAGCAGGACCGGAATCATCAGTAAAATTTCCATTTCAGGCGGTTTCCTTCTGATAGATTGATTTTATATAGTTCAGTTCTTCCCTGCGTCCTTCAATTTCATTGTCCAGTACGGCATCGAGCAGCGCATCAAGTATTTTTCTGTAGATTTTACCGGTTGGAATGCCGATTTTTTTAAGGTCATTGCCGGTAACATGCACCTTTTTGTTCGCAAGGTGCGTAAAGTAATGAGATATTATTTTTCTTGTGGAAGAGCTGCCGGTCTTTGCCATAAGATACAGACAGACCTCGGTAGGAAGGTCATGCAGCAAATGATATATTTCCGAATTTCTGGGATTCTTTTTTCTGTTGCATGTATACAGAACGCTGAAGCCTGACTTCTTCGCAATCCTGAAAGATGCTGCATGTTTTTTTTTCAGATCGAATTTTTTGATACTATCCTCGATGAGCTCATTGGCGAGACCATCAAACAGCACAAGAAAGTAGACAAACCAGCGATCAATACCCTTATCGAGATACAGCAGATCATACCATGACAGAATAGTATCGGTAGTGCGAAGCATTGCTTTCATGCGGGCTTCATATTTCAAATCCGGATGCACGGCCTGCAGTATCTTGAGTTCATGCAGGCGTTTGACTATATTCGAAGCGTTCGTCTCTTTCAGCAGCAGCTCAAGTTCTGAAAAAATCCTTTTACCGCTCATGCTTTGTACGAATCCGTGTTTCACGGCATTGTTGATCAGGTTATTGGTAAACTTACTAATATGCAGTCCGTAGCGCTGTTCAAAACGAACCGCACGGAAGATTCTTGACGGATCCTCGACAAAACTCAGATTGTGCAGTACGCGAAGCGTTTTTTCCTTGATATCTCTTCGGGCGCCGAAAAAATCGATTATTTCACCGAAATATGCTTTATTGAGGTGAAGCGCAAGGGTGTTGATGGTGAAATCACGCCGGTACAGATCGAGCTTCAGCGAGCTCCACTCTACTTTCGGCAGCGCGGCCGGGCGTTCATAGTATTCGAGCCGGGCCGAGGCGATATCGACTTTCTGACCTTCTGCGGCGCTCACGACAGCTGTACCGAATTTTTTGAATATCTTACAGCTGTAGCCGTACTTTTCTGCAAACATACGGGCATAAGCGATGCCGTCTCCCTCGACGACAAGGTCGATATCAAGATTCCTTCGCCGCAGAAATATATCACGAACAAATCCTCCGACAGCATATACATTGCAGCCCATATCATCTGCAGCAGCACCGGCCTGTTCAAGCAGATCGATAATGTCGTCTGAAAGCCGCTCATGTATCAAGCTTTTTATTCTTTTCTGATGAGCTGAATGATTCAGCTCAGGAACCGGGTTTTCCGGTTCGATATCCGCGTGCAGAACCCTGAGTAGATCAGTTCGGGTTATCGCCCCTGTTACCTTCGAGCCCCGCATTACCGGAACAAACCGCTGATTGTTGTTGATGACGATATTTTTTATTTTCATCAGGCCGTCCTGTTCATTCACGCAGTCATACTCGGTGTTCATGTACTCTCTGACTGGAATTCCCACAAGACCGTGGTGGCGGGCTTTTTCAATTATCTGCCGTGAAATCAGACCTGCCAGCTTTTTGTTCTCAACAACCGGTAATACGTTTATGTTATATCGGGTCAGCAGCTCGCTGGCCTGATCAAGGGTCTTATCCGTGCCGATGGTCTTTACCGGAGCCGCCATGAAATCCCCGGCAGTTTTCACCGGTCGCACGCAGGTATCCAGAACTTCCGTCAGACGCTGTTCGGCCTGAATCATCGTTACATCGTGAATAGTAGCCGAAGCCGCTGTTGCATGCCCGCCGCCGCCGAAGGCAGCGGCAATTTCTCCCGCGTTGACCTCCTGAATTCTGCTGCGAACGATAAGGTATATCCTGTCTTCCATGCGGGCCAGGGCTGTCAGTGCGTCGACGTTGCTCATGTTTTTCAGCTTGTGCACGAGCACGGCAAAATCGGCTATATAAGTATCCGATGATGCTTTGGCTATCAGTATATCAACTCCCTGGGCCGTGTAGGTGCAGGAGCTTTCAATAAGCTCGTTCAGCATGCCGACCTGTTCCACACTGAGGTCCTTGATGACAAAATCCGAAACGATGTTCAGATTCGCCCCTTTTGACAAAAGATAGGCTGCAGCGTAAAAATCATCCAGCGTGGTCGATGAAAACGTCAGATTGCCCGTATCCTCGTAAATGCCGAGCATCATGGCGGTAGCTTCATCTGGTGAGATATCTATTGAGCGCTCCTTGAACAGAGAGCAGAAAATCGTCGTTGTCGATCCATACGGACGAATTACCTCTATCCTACCCCTGATATCGTCTCGGGATGTCGGGTGGTGATCGTAAATATGTACTTCGACACCAGCTGAATCTACTACTTCGGCGAACTTTCCTATTCTGCTTTTCTGCCTGATATCCACAAGAATCAGACGCGTTATTTTATTTATGTCGATCCTGCTGGCTTTTTCTATGTCAAAGGCATAGGCCGTCGACATGAGCATGAAATCGCGTATTCCCTTTTCCTGCGATCCGGGGAATGCAAGCACGGCATCCGGATACAGTTTTTTTGCCGCAATCATGGAAGCGAGTGCATCGAAGTCAGCGGTTATGTGAGTCGTGATTACATCCATTGCCGTACCGTTCCTGTGCGTTGCGTATTCGCTATCCGCGCGGATGGTATGTTTTGTGAAGCTTCTTGAGTGTTTTTCGGGCTATATGCGTGTATATCTGCGTTGTTGAAATATCAGCGTGTCCGAGCAGCATTTGCAGTGACCGCAGATCAGCCCCGCCCTCAAGCATGTGCGTCGCGAATGAGTGACGAAGCATATGCGGTGTCACACGTTTTGCTATACCTGCGGTAAGACAGTGTTTGCGTATGATCTTCCAGAAGCCCTGCCTGCTGAGCGAGCTGCCGTGCGTATTTACGAACAGGGCATCACTCAGTGTGCTTTTAGTAATTACCGGCCGGCTGTCCGAAAGGTAGCACCGAACCCATTTGAGTGCCGCATCGCCAAGAGGTAACATGCGCTCCCTGGAGCCCTTGCCGATTACTATGACAAAACCCGCCTGAAGATTCACACTGTCTACTCTGAGCGCTGTCAGCTCCGATACACGCATCCCGCTGGCGTACATGCATTCGAGCATTGCCCTGTCCCGGACTCCGAGCGGTTTCGTGATGTCGGGAGCATCGAGCAGAGAATCCACTTCCTCTATTGATAAAAATTCCGGCAGTTTTTGACCCGACACCGGCGTTTCTACCTCTTGTACCGGATTTGCAGATATGTGCCCTGCATCCGCAAGATAGCCGTACAGCGTACGTAGGCCTGAAAGCATCCTGGCAAGCGAACGGGATGAAATGCCGTTCTTGTTCTGCTCGGCCATGAACAACAGCACTTCCAGCCTGCCACAGTCTTTGATGTTCTTTTTTGCTGATTTTTCTAAAAAACAAGCAAACGAAGACAGGTCCCGTGCATATGCTTCTACGGTGTTTTCCGAAAAACGCTTTTCAGTGACCATGTAGGTGTAGAACTGATCGAGGAGCTGAGCGTTTTTATCATTATCCGTCATGCTGACACCGCTTTTATCTGCAGATCGTTTCCCGTGCTTTTATTAGACCGGTAATCATATCATTTGCCGGTGTATCGATGCCGTACTGTTTGCCGCGCACGGCAACCGCACCGTTCAGTGCATCTATTTCAGTTCGCTTCCCGCGTGATATATCCTGCAGCATCGACGGGTGGTGGTCGAATGTAACCGGTATCAGATGCTCGAACAGGTGTCCCGCGTAGTCGTTCGGGTCTTCCCAGGATAGCTCGATGCCGTCACTGCGGGCGATTGCAAACATCTCCGCAATAACACTTTGCATGATACGTTTACACTCATCGCTGTCGAGCAGTGCTCCGTAATGTACATTCAGCAGAGTTGCAAGACCGTTCAGAGCGCAATTGTATAATGTTTTTTCGAAAATCCAGCGTTCTATATCGTCGACACCATCTGTTGCTATCCCCGCCCCGGTGCAGGCTCCTGCAATGTTCGATATGTTACGGTCGAACTTCCTTTTACCGCAGTATCCGATCTTTGTATTGTCGGCTGATACGGTCACTGTTACCGAGCCCGGATTGTTATAAATAACACCGAAGATCACCCGGCCCCCGATTGTTCTTTCTTCTCCGACGGTTTCACTGATTTTTTCGACATTGCCGAGCCCGTTCTGCAGCGATACGACCGGCGGTACTGAATGGAAAACATCATGTATGGAATGCATTATTTCCGGCGTATCATATGATTTGACGCACAGCAGGGCTGCATCGGTTTCAGTCCTGAACGGTTCCGCCAACTGATCGATATCCTCACAGCACGTAATGCCCCGAATTGTGTGCCGACCCCATATGCCGTCGATAGTGAGTCCGCCCTCACGAATCGCCTGCATGTGATCGCTGCGGCCGACAAGCACAACATCGTGTCCGTCTTTGAACAGCAAACCGCCGAATACCGAGCCGATTGCACCGGCACCAAGAACCGTAAATCTCATCTGTTGTGTTTTTCCATGAGGTTTTTGGTATAATATATTAAATTTACTAATAAATTATAAAGTATCCTGTATGAAACACCAGAAGAATTTTATTGTATGAAATCGTCACCTGTTCGACTGCTGCTTGTCAATCCATGGATTTATGATTTCGCTGCATATGATATGTGGGTCAAGCCGGTCGGTCTTCTGTGCGTTGCCGCATTCCTTAAATCCTGCGGCTGTAAAATCGATTTCTTCGATTGTCTTGACGATATCACAACATCTTCATCAAGCAGAGCGCATTCACGCCGAAGAGAATCAGGCCGTGGTCATTTTCATAAAACACCGGTTGAGAAGCCGCTTGCTCTGAAAAACATTCCCCGCACTTACAGCCGTTATGGTGTGCCTGCGGAACAGTTTATTGAATATATCAGCACCATAGCAAAGCCTGATGCAGTGCTTGTTTCATCAATCATGACCTACTGGTATCCGGGCGTTCAGGAAGTTATCCGTCTGATCAAAGATTCATTCCCGGATGTTCCCGTCATTCTCGGCGGTATATACGCAACGCTGTGCCCGGAGCATGCACATACCAGTTCCGGTGCCGATTATGTCTATTGCGGATCGGTACGCCCTGATCTTGCAAAACTTCTTGAACGCGTTACCGGCAAAAATCTTTTTAATAAAAGAGACGCTGATTATTTACAGCCCGAGTATGGTTTATTACGATCATTCGTATCGCTCCCGCTTATCACTTCCCGCGGATGTCCCTTCCGCTGTACCTACTGCGCCTCAAAACTTATTTTCGATGATTTTATTCAGTACGAATACGAGAAAATACTTGAACTGATTCTGCAGTATGCCCGTGAAAATGGAACCAGTAATTTTACTTTTTTCGATGATGCGCTTCTTGTAAACGCTGATCGACATTTCATGCCGCTCGTGAAAGGTATTATTTCGAACAACCTCCATGTTCGCTTTCATACACCGAACGGGCTGCATGCCCGGTATATTACACCTGATATTGCTGACTGCATGATGCACAGCGGCTTTGCAACCGTGCGAATAGGTTTTGAAACATCCGACGCACAGCTCCAGAACACAACCGGCGACAAGGTAAGCAGGAATGAATATATGCGTGCTGCACGTGCTCTTCTGAAGGCCGGTTTCACCTCCGGTGAAGCAGGCGCCTATGTGCTTGCCGGTCTGCCGAACCAGACATATAATTCAGTACGTGAGACGGTCCGTTTTGTTCAGGAGAGCGGTCTGCGTCCGCATGTTGCTGAATATTCGCCTATTCCCGGCACAGCCCTGTGGGATCATGCGGTTGCAAGCTCCCGATATCCTCTCGCAGATGAGCCGCTCTTTCACAACAATACCCTTCTTCCCTGCACTTGGGACGGCTTCACACATGATCATCTTCAGGCGGCAAAAGAGGAATCAAGAAAGCGTTTATAGGTATTGACAACCAGCCACACTTATCGGAAAGTAGTGATCACAAAGGTAAAGGCGTACTGAGTATGACCGATAAAAGAAATCGAAAAACACTGCTTCAGCACCTCATACATCTTTCCCGGGAAATTTCCCGCGGACGCTTCGGCAACCCGGATGATCTGTTCGAGCTGACAAAAACCGGTGACTATCCTTCCGATATCACGGAACTCGCCGAATCGTTCGGCATGATGATCGTTAAAGTCGAAGCCCGCGAATATCAGCTTCAGCAGACGATCGACAAGCTTCGTTCTGCAAACACCGAGCTTACAGCAGCCCGCAACAGACTTGCGCGAGAGAACACCAGTCTCAGGCAGAATATTCTCGATAAAAAATTTTCTAAACGCATTATCGGCCAGAACAAGCAGATCAGGGAAATCCTTTCCATGATCGAGCGTCTTGCCGATTCATCCATCAACATTCTTCTGAACGGTGAAACCGGTACCGGAAAAGAGCTTTTTGCCAAAGCCATTCACTACCACAGCAACCGATGCTTCGGACCTTTTGTAGCAATCAACTGCTCTGCTATTCCCGACGAGCTCATTGAAAGTGAGCTTTTCGGCATAGAAAAAGGCGTTGCAACCGGCGTTGAGAAGCGAATCGGCAAACTGGAGCAGGCTTCCGGCGGAACGATTTTTCTCGATGAAGTCGGCGACATGCCGCTTCAGTCGCAGTCCAAACTGCTACGCGTCCTGCAGGAACATGAGCTTGAGCGAATCGGCGGCCGCAAAACGATTCCCGTGGACATACGCGTCGTATCGGCGACAAACCGTGATCTTAAATCAGCTGTAGCCGATAAATCATTCCGCGAGGATCTTTATTACCGTATCCGTGCCGTATCGATCAATATCCCTCCGCTGCGTGAACGAAAAGATGATATTCCCCTGCTGGCACGATCATTTCTCGATTCGTGCAGCAAGAGCCAGGGGCGCTTTCCCATGCGCATCGACAAAAAAACACTTGAGCATCTTACGCGGTACGGCTGGCCGGGAAATGTACGCGAGCTTGAAAATGAAATCGAACGCGCGGTCGCACTTTCTTCCGGCGACAGTATTGCACTTGTCGACTTCTCCGACGATATCAGCTTATCCGCCGGCCCGCATGCAGGCACATCAGTGCCGTCAGCCGGTGATCTGCGCAGTCATGAGATACAGATCATCAAGGAGGTGCTTGAAGAAACCGGCGGAAACAAATCAGAGGCTGCCCGTCGGCTCGGTATCAGCCGCGAGGGGTTTCGTAAAAAATGCATCCGCTACGGATTGTCTCAAAAGTAGTCGGCCTGAAGTCATACCAGTATACAGTCAGCGCGCCCGGCGCACCCTGCTGCGGAGGATTCCCACACGGTAATACGAATTTGCGGTTTATTCGCGGCAATTCCGGAAATGCGTACAACGAGAAAAAACCAGGGCACGGTCACCACCGCAGAAGCGTTGATCCATAAGCGCCGCACGTCATCCAATCATGCGACGGGCGATATATATCAATACAAGTCCGCCGGCAACCATGAACGTCCCGAACATCCTAAGCGTTTTGTCTGGTAACAGCGGCAGCCGCTTCAGAAACGATTTCATTTTATCGGGAAATGCAAAATACGGAATTCCCTCGATAATCATAACAAGACCGATTACGCTGAGAAAATAGTCCAAATCCATTGCGAACTACAGTGTACCGGCGTCGAGCAGCACTACACCGCCTCGACCGATTTGATTTCAGGAAGTGCTTCACGCAGAACTCGTTCGACACCCATTTTCAATGTCATCTGAGCACCCATACATCCCTGGCATGCACCCTGCAACCTGACTTTCACTATGCCGTCCGTGACGTCAATGAGCTCGATATCGCCTCCGTGCGACTGCAGATCCGGACGAATCGTATCAAGCACTGCTTCTACTTTTTCTTTCATGCGTAGTACTCCTTGGGTTTACGGGTTATATGTGACTCGTTATTGAGACTCATATTTCAAAAACTTCATTGTAAACGATGCCCTGCCCTGGCTCGCAGAGCGCAGCGCCGTTGAATAGCCGAACATGTCTTTCAATGCCACATGTGCGGTCAGCATGCGGATCAGACCCTTGTCCTCGATGTGCTCGATCTTTCCCCGTCTTGTATTGATGTCGGCTATGATGTCACCCATAAAATCATTCGGGGTTACAATCTCCACTTCCATAACAGGCTCGAGCAGTACGGACTCGCCCTTTTCCAGTCCACTTTTGACAGCTGCAGAGGTTGCCATAATGCATCCCAGTTCCGTGCAGCCGCCATCCCGTTTGTCAAATGCCGTAAGACGGCCCTCGATATCGACAACCGGATATCCGGAGAGTATACCGGTCAGCAGTGCATCGTGAAATGATTTTTCAATCGTAGGAATAATGTCCTGCAGCGAATCATCAGGCGGTATTTCACTTGAAAACACATTGCCGCTGCCGCGCTTCCCGGGTGTCATGATTATTGTCACGGAACCGTAGTGCTTCTCATCATTTATGACCTTATCGAATACCGAAGAGCACTCACACTGTTTTGTGATAGTCTCACGGCAGACAACCTGCGGCTTGCCGGTTCGTATGGGCACGTTGTACTGCCGCATAATTTTATCAGCAATAATATCCAGATGGAGTTCGCCCATGCCGGATATGACCGTTTGCCCTGAGTCGTCATCAAATACATAGTGAAAGGTCGGGTCTTCTTCGGAAATCTTTTTAAGTGCTGCAACCAGCTTTTCCTGCTCACCGATCGTTCTCGGCTCGACGGCAACCGATATAACGGGTTTGTAAAAATCGATCGACTCCAAAATAATCGGGTCCTTACGGCTGCACAGCGTATCGCCGGTTGTCGTTTTCTTCAACCCCATGACAGCCACGATTTCTCCGGCCTGCACGGATTCGATGCGTTCTTTCTTGTTGGCATGCATCCTGAAAATCCGCGCTATCTTTTCATTAACATCCTTGATCGGATTATAGACTTCATTGCCGACAGAAAGGATACCGGAATACAGCCGTAAATATGTCAGTTTGCGCCCGCTTTCATCCATGAAAACCTTGAATGCCAAAGCTGAAAACGGTTCATCCTTGCTGCTTGATCGCTCGATAACCTCGTCACCCGTGAGAGATCTTCCCTTAACCGGGGGAACCTCCAGTGGAGACGGAAAATAGTCGATGACAGCATCAAGCAGAAGCTGTATGCCCTTGTTCTTCAAAGCGCTTCCGCACAGCACCGGCACCGCTGCTTCGCCGATGACCGCTTTTCGCAGGGCCGCTTTTATCTCCCTGACATCCGGCTCTGCACCCGAAAGATATTTCTCCATTATGACATCGTCATACTCTGCGGCGAATTCAACGATGCGGTCTCTCGCCTGCTCCGATTTCTCCATTAACTCTTCCGGTATGTCATCGATTGTCATATCCGTACCAAGCGATGTATCATCCCAGGTAACTGTTTTCATCTCAAGAAGGTCGATAACACCCTGAAAGCTGTCTTCAGCTCCAATGGGAATCTGCAGCACCACCGGAACGGCTCCGAGCTTTTCTTTCAACATGTCGACCGTGCCGAAAAAGTCGGCGCCGATTCTGTCCATCTTGTTGATAAAAGCAATGCGCGGAACGTGATATTTATCCGCCTGATGCCAGACGGTTTCAGACTGCGGCTCGACACCGCCAACGGCACAGAAAAGAGCTATACAGCCGTCCAGAACGCGAAGAGACCGCTCTACCTCGATAGTGAAATCCACATGTCCCGGCGTGTCGATTACATGAATATTGAAGCTTTTCCATATGAAGTCAGTAACCGCGGAGGTAATTGTTATGCCGCGTTCCTGCTCCTGAAGCATCCAGTCCATGACGGCCTGGCCGTTGTGAACTTCACCAATCTTATGTGATTTTCCCGAGTAGTACAGAATACGTTCGGTGGCAGTTGTTTTGCCGGCATCGATATGCGCCATAATGCCGATATTGCGTACTTTATTAAGGTTGATGCTTGATGCCATGGCACGTGTGTCGTTATTTAATGATATCTTTTTTCATTGAAAACGCTTTACGGCAGTCAAGATGTCCGGTCAGTGTTTTTATCGGCAGTCCGTCGACCAGAATCTGAACTGCAGCAGCCGATTCGATATTGGCGACAACGGTATTGACGATCGAATACACGGTAAGCAGTTCTGACGACGTTCCGCCAGGATGGTCGTCTATCAGAGGTTTGCTGAAATCCGCCGATACCGTACCGTTTTTATCTATACTGACCTCGAGAACCTCGGTCCGCTCAGGTATGGTACGTATGCCCTGTGACTCGGGTCCGTCAATAAGGGCATTGAGAACAGCCTCAGCCTTTGTGACCGGATCGTCAAAAGATTGTATGGTTCTGTATTCTGCGATAAGCATATCCGATTCACTGTCACTGAAGAAAAGTGATGCTTCCCACGCAACACCGTGTTTCACTTTTTCCTTCTGCAGTATACCTGAAGTCAATTCAGCGATGGTCTTCTTCACATCCCGTATTACAGCCGTATCCTTCACAACAAAATAAACAACCACTGCGCACACTGCAACAAGCAGCAATCGTAAAGTGATATTCGTATTGCCGCGGGATTTGGTTTTTTTCGTGCTCTTACGCTTTTTCCCCGACCGCTTGACAGCCATATGTATCTACCGATATACAATTAGTGCGTAAGATGATTCTCTTTACCAGTTTTCCATATGAAAGCGTACCCCTATATATCGACAAGGTGTACGTCCGAAAGGGTTTCTCCGAGAAATCTCTTTCCTATTTCCTGAAAGCGCTGCGATACATCCGTTAAATAGTACTGTGTATAAGCTTCCGTACCATTATCCGATGCAGCACCGCCTTCATCAAGTAGTTTTTGTACGATACGGGCGGTTTCGTCCGCCGAATCGATAAGCGTAATCCGGTTCCCCATATAAAACTGCAGAGCGTCACGAAGCAGCGGATAATGCGTACACCCGAGCACCATAGTGTCGATATCGTTTTTTTTCATATCGCTGAGGTATCGCGCGGCAACACCCAGTACTACGTCATCGTCTCTGTCGCACCAGCCCTCTTCAGCAAGTTGTACAAACAGAGGACAGGCTTTGACGAAAAGCTCGATATCGTTCACCAGTTTTTTTATTTCATTCTGATACGCACAGCTCCCGATGGTGCTGACGGTTCCGATAATACCGACTCTTTTATTATGGGTAACCTGTACAGCTTTTTCAGATCCGGGCCGGATGACATCTACAACCGGCACATCGAACATACGGTTAAGGTGCTGCGTTGCGACCGCCGATGACGTATTGCATGCAATAATAATCATTTTAACATTATGACGCATGAGAAATTCTGCGTTTGCAATTGAATATTTCAATATTGTCGATTCTGATTTGATACCGTAGGGAACACGTGCGGTATCTCCGAGATAAATGATCTTTTCATGAGGCATGCGCTTTTTCAGCTGCTTCAGCACGGTTAGTCCGCCTATGCCTGAATCGAATATGCCGATGGGACTGTGCTTCGTGGTATTCATGATATCTGAAACCATACGCAGAGAGCTATTGATTAAATTTTTCAGTCTAGGTGATGAGTATATCTATGTCAAGTCTTATGGATTCCCAAAATCCACCGCCTAATTTTTAAACGCACCTTTTCACCAGCGGCAGTGCTGTT